>NZ_JASDDB010000001.1:0-106743 GCF_030407615.1 Pseudoalteromonas sp. APC 3355
CCCGATGGGTTAAGCCAAAACCATCTAAGTATCCCCATAAAAAGAAAGATGCCAGTCAGCTTAACTGACTGGCATTAAGCATTTAGCCGCTTTTTCTGTACCAAAATTAGTATTCGCTTTTAGTTTTTACTTGATAAGTGGTGCAGATGAATCGCGCTGCATTAAAGTAGGTTCAAAAAAGCGATTTATAACAAGGTTTTTATTTTGATAAACATCTTTAAGCACTAATTTAGCAGCCATTTCGCCCATTTTTCCGACCGGATTATCTATGGTCGTGAGTGTAGGGTACAGGTAGTTTGCAAAAATAACGTTATCAAATCCAACAATCGATAAATCGTTTGGTAAATTATAACCGTGCTCTCGAGCATATTTCATAGCACCGGAAGCCATTTCGTCATTGGCGCACACTAGTGCAGTAAAGCTGAGCTTTTCATCAATAAAATGTTTTAAGCCTTTACTACCACCGGTTTCGTTAAAGTCCCCAATATAATAAAGCGCAGGATCAAATTTAATATCAGCCTCTGTGAGTGCTTGTTTATGACCCTCTAAGCGGTTAAAAGCATCGGCTTTAAACTGCGGACCTGCAATGTACGCTATTTGTGTATGGCCTTGATTTAATATCGATTTAGTGGCTAGGTAGCCACCTAATTGATTATCTAAACTGATACAGTTATCTTTTAATTGCTCTACGTAACGGCTCATTAAATAAACGGGCGTAGAGCCTTTACTTAGTTTTATTAGGTAGTCGTCTGAAACGGCTTCTACGTGCAAAATAATAGCATCGCAGCGTCTGCTAATTAAAAACTCAATGCCTTCTTGTTCTTTGTCTTCTTCACTGTGCCCGGTGGTAATAATAACGTGTTTACCCGCAGCTCGAAGCTCCGACTCAATACCAGCCATCATTTGGGCAAAGAAAGGACCATGTAACTCAGACACTAAAATACCAACACTGTTAGTACAGTTAGAGGCTAAAGATTGCGCTATTGAGTTAGGCTTGTAGCCAAGCTGCTCCATGGCATCAAGCACTTTTTGTTTGGTTTTATCGCTTACACGGGTATTTTTGTTCATCACGCGAGAAACGGTGGCTAACGATACGCCCGCAAGCTCTGAAACTTGATAAATTGTTGCCATGTTATTTGTTCACTCGCTTATCCTTAACTACTTCGGCTAAATAATACCTTAGAGTATATATCTTAACTAGTTGTTAGTTTAGATTGAATATTTTCAACAACCTGATTAGTCAGTGTATATTTTTTCATTATGTAGGCAACAAATAATGAGCCAAAAGCAGGTAGTACAGTGAATGACAGTAAAATACCGTGTTGGGTATCAAGCGTTTGTACTGCATCGGCCTGATAACTGTAAAAAGATAATAACCAGCCTGCAATTGCGCCGCCTACCGCCACGCCCATTTTAATAAAAAATATAACGCCTGAATAAACTAAACCCGTAATGCGTACACCTGTTTTTTCATGCCCATAATCTATGGTGTCGGCCATTTTTGCCCACAACAACGGGGTTGCCATATCTAAAAAGAATTTCCATAAAATAAAGGCAGTAAATGCGAGTACTAATTGATCTTTACTAATAAAGTAACTAAAACCACAAATAGCGGCAGCAATAACTTGTAAGCTTATATAGGCTTTTATCTTACAAAAGCGCTTTGCAAGCGGTTGAGCTAAAGCACACCCTAGCATGCTTGCTGCAACGCCTAGTGTCATAAATAAGGTGATTAAATCGTCTCGACCTAAATAGTATTTTACGTAGTAAACAGCAAGCGTAAGCCTTAATACTTGACCGGTAAGTAAAAAAAACGCAGCTAAGCAAAGTGTTCGCCATTGATCGTTTTTAATTAATGCTTTAACACTTTGAGCAAAAGGAATGTTTTGCTCTTTTGGCTGTTGTATACGCTCTTTTGTGCCTAAAAAACAAAGTAAAAACAGTACAAAGCCTAAAATGCTCATTGCAGTCATGGTGTATTGATAGCCCTTAGCTGCATCGCCTTGGCCAAAGTACTCAACCATTGGCATAGTACAACCCGCTACTATTACGCCGCCTAACATACCAAATACAAAGCGGTAAGACTGAATAGTCACGCGCTCTTTAACATCTGCAGTAAGTACACCGCCCAATGCACAATAAGGAATATTGATAGCGGTGTAAGCCACCATAAGTAGTGTGTAAGTAGTAAAGGCGTAAATTATTTTATCGGTGCCTTCTAAATCAGGCGTAGTAAACGCTAAAATACTAATAATGGCAAAAGGAAGTGAAAGCCAAAGTAAGTAGGGGCGAAAGTGCCCCCAGCGCGTATGTGTTTTGTCAGCAAGGTTGCCCATTAATGGGTCGGTTACGGCATCAAAAATACGTACTGCTAAAAACATAGTACCGACAACAGCGGGTGATAAACCCACTACGTCTGTGTAGTACAGCATTAAAAACATCATAACTGTTTGAAAAATAATATTACTGGCGGTGTCGCCTAAGCCATACGCTATTTTTTCTTTTACACTGACCATGATTATTTATCCCGCTTTATACTTGTTTTTAGTTATGGGTATGCTCTTATCTTTTAGAGATGAGTTCTTTATAAGCTAAGCCACTGTTTTTAATAGTGCGTTGCTGGGTTTTATAATCTACATACACAATACCAAAACGTTTTAAATAGCCTTCTGCCCATTCAAAGTTATCCATTAGGCTCCAAGCAAAGTAGCCATGTATAACAACACCTTGTTCAATTGCATTATGAACCGCGTTTAAATGAGTATTATAATAACTTAAACGGTCTAAGTCGTTAACTTCACCATTATTATACGTATCGGGCATTGCTGCACCATTTTCGGTTATATAAATAGGCGGTAAGGTGTATGTTTTATTAAGCGATACGAGCAAGTCAGTGAACGATTGCGGGTAAATTTCCCACCCCATATCAGTTAGCGGGCCTGTAGGTGCAATAGGCTCATAAATGTCAGTAGGGTGCGCTTTATAAACTTGGCGGGTATAAAAATTAATACCTAAGTAATCAATAGATTGAGAAATTAGTTCCATATCGCCCTCAAGAATTTCAGGCTGATGGTTCAATGGTAATTGATTAATTATATCAGGATATTGGGCATCAATTATTGGTTTTATATACCACTGATTAAGATAGTCGTCTGCAAATGCAGTGGCTTTTAAGTCTTCATCACTTTGAGTAAGGCTATAACACGGCGTAAAGTTAAGCACTATGCCATTTAATGTATTAGGCGAGTTTTTCTTTAATACGCTCATAGCGAGTCCGTGGGCTAATAATAAATGGTGCGCTGCTTTACGGCCATATTCTTTACCCACTTTACCTGGGGCATGAATACCAATTTCGTAACCTAAAAACGCACTACAAAATGGTTCATTCAATGTGGCATAAGAGTGAACGCGATCGCCAAAGGCTTTAGTAATTAAATTTACGTAATGTTCAAAAGCGTAAGCTGTTTGTCTGTTAAGCCAACCGCCTTCATCTTCAAGGTGTTGCGGTAAATCCCAGTGGTACAAAGTAACAAAGGCTTTAATATTGCGACGTTTTAGCTCATCTAAAATATCAGTATAAAACTTCACGCCTACAGGATTTAACTTTGCGTCTTGGGTCATCACGCGCGGCCATGAAATAGAAAGCCTGTAAGCATCTACGCCAAGGGACTCAATAAGGTCTATATCATCACGCCAAAGGTTATAGTGATCGCACGCGGTATGACCGTTTGAGCTATCGACTATTTTATTGGGCGTATCGCAAAAAGAGTCCCAAATACATGGGAGGCGATCTTGTGATCCGCCTTCTATTTGAAAAGAAGCCGTGGCCACACCGTATACAAAGTTTTTAGATAAAAGCGGTGAATGGGGTGGTAGTGATAATTTTGTCATTAATAACAAACCTTTTGTTAGTCATTTACAGAGAAATCAGCTCTGTGTTTTTGCTTAATTAATGCTGTATGCGTGGTACAAAAAATAAAAAGTGTTGAAATATACAGCTTGTTCGTATTTAATTGCATATGAAAGCGCTTACATTTAAGGTTAGTGTTTATTAATTCTTAGGTCAACCCTTTAATGCTTCTGGATGGTTTAAAGACAGCTGAAAACTAAAACAGAGCAGCTTAAGAATAGATTTATAATAATAAAATACGGAGAACACATGGCAAGTTCAGCACCAGTGACAACACACACACAGTCGCAAAACTATCAGGATAAAAATTACAGTTTTGCATTAACTTCTTTAACAACATTGTTTTTTATGTGGGGATTTATAACCTGCTTAAATGATATTTTAATCCCACACTTAAAAGCCGTATTTAACTTAACGTATGTACAAGCCATGTTGGTTCAATTTTGCTTTTTTGGCGCTTACTTTTTAATGTCACTTCCAAGTGGTTATATAGTTAAAAAGGTGGGATATAAAAAAGGCATCGTGATTGGATTATTAATTGCAGCAGTCGGGTGTATATTATTTTACCCAGCAGCGTCTTTACATAGTTATCCTGTATTTTTATTCGCTTTATTTGTACTTGCCAGCGGTATAACGTTATTGCAAGTATCTGCTAATCCTTACGTAAGTTTGTTGGGCTCACCAAAAACTGCGTCGTCTCGACTTACGCTTACCCAAGCTTTTAATGCATTAGGTACCACTGTTGCGCCATCATTTGGTGCTCTGTTAATTCTAGACTCAGCGTCAGAAGCCTTTTTAACACCGGCTCAAAATGCAGAGTCAGTTCAACTTCCTTACCTCCTTTTAGCTGCAATGCTTATTTTACTAGCCGGTATTTTTGCTTGGCTTAAATTACCAGACATTATGAGCGAGCAAAAAGCAGAAGCCGAAAAATCAGAAGCAATTGAAGGCAGTGCTTGGCAGTATCGCCATCTTGTATTAGGTGCTGTGGGTATATTTATGTATGTAGGCGCCGAAGTGGCAATTGGTAGCTTTTTAGTAAGCTTTTTAGCACAAGAAAATATAGCAGGGCTAAAAGAGAATGTTGCAGCTCATTACATCACTTATTATTTTGGTGGTGCTATGGTTGGGCGTTTTATTGGTGCCGCTGTAATGCAAAAACTACCCGCAGGTAAAGTACTTGGCTTTAACGCAACCATGGCTATCATTTTAGTCATTATTGCCATGAGCACATCGGGTCAATTAGCAATGTGGTCAATACTATTGGTTGGTTTATTTAATTCTATTATGTTCCCAACTATTTTTAGTTTAGCGTTAAATGGACTTGGTAAGCATACCGCTCAAGGCTCTGGTATTTTGTGTTTGGCGATTGTAGGTGGTGCAATAGTGCCACTTTTACAAGGTGCGCTTGCTGATAGTGTGGGTGTTCAACTTTCGTATGTTTTACCTATTTTATGTTACATATTCATTGTTTTTTACGGCCTACGAGGCAGCAAACCAGTATTAGTGAAGGAGCCATCATAATGAAAACGACTTTTAAACTTAATGCATTAGCAATTGCAACGTTAGTAGGAAGTGTTACTGCACTAAGCGGATGTACTAACGAAAGCAATGTTGAAAAAGTAAATGTTGAAGCGCAATCAGAGCTTGAGAAAATTTGGCCAAAGCTTTCAATTGCAGTGAAAAAAGACCCAGCTATTGAAGCTCAAATTGTCACGTTTTTAGAAAATATGACGCTTGAGCAAAAAGTAGCGCAAATGATTCAACCAGAAATTCGTGATATTACCGTTGAAGACATGCGTAAATATGGTTTTGGCTCTTACCTTAATGGCGGTGGTGCTTTTCCTAATGGCGATAAGCATGCAACGCCAGAGGATTGGGTTGCACTTGCAGAAAAAATGTATCAAGCATCTATTGATGACTCAGTGGATGGCAGCAAAATTCCAACTATGTGGGGCACCGATGCAGTACATGGTCATAATAACGTAATTGGCGCGACACTTTTTCCACATAATATTGGTTTAGGTGCGGCTAATAACCCAGATTTAATAGAGCAAATAGCGTCTATTACCGCAGTAGAAGTAATGGCTACGGGAATAGATTGGGTATTTGCACCTACTGTAGCAGTAGTACGAGACGACCGATGGGGCAGAACGTACGAAGGCTATTCTGAGGATCCAAAAATTGTTCACGATTACTCAGCAGCGATTGTAAATGGATTGCAAGGTAAAGCCGATGGCGACTTTTTAAGTGATAAGCGCGTTATTAGCACGGTTAAGCATTTTATTGGCGATGGCGGCACTGTTGATGGGGATGATCAGGGAAATAATATAGACAGCGAGCAATCGCTATTTGATATTCATGCTCAAGGTTACGTAGGTGGTTTGTCGGCGGGTAGTCAATCTGTTATGGCGTCTTTTAATAGCTGGAATGGCGTTAAAAATCACGGCAATAAATACTTACTTACAGATGTATTAAAAACACGTATGGGTTTTGATGGTTTTGTAGTGGGAGATTGGAACGGCCATGGGCAAATTAAAGGCTGTACTAACGAAAGCTGCCCAGAAGCGGTAAATGCTGGCCTTGATATTTTTATGGTGCCAACAGGCGCGTGGAAGCCGCTATATGAAAATACAATTGCACAAGTAAATGCAGGTAAAATAAGTATGAGCCGCATTGATGATGCGGTTGCACGTATTTTACGCGTAAAACTTCGCGCTGGGTTATTTGATAAACCAAGTCCGGCTAAGCGTCTTTACTCGGGTAAAACAGAGCTTATTGGCGCGCAAGCGCATCGCGAAGTAGCACGTCAAGCTGTGCGCGAATCGCTTGTATTACTTAAAAATAAAAATAACCTATTACCTATCGCAGCTAATCAACGCGTACTTGTTGCTGGTGATGGTGCCGATAACATAGGCAAACAGTCTGGTGGTTGGAGTATTACGTGGCAGGGAACCAATAACAAAAATGCAGACTTCCCTGGAGCAACGTCAATTTACAAAGGGCTTGAAGAGCAAATATCTGCAGCAGGTGGAAGTGTTACTTTAAGTGCTGATGGTACGTTTGAACAACGTCCTGATGTTGCCATTGTCGTATTTGGTGAAGAACCTTACGCAGAAGGGCACGGCGATAAAGATAACCTTGAGTTTGAGCGCGGAAATAAAAAGTCATTAGCACTTTTAAGCTCGCTAAAAGAGCAAGGTATCCCTGTTGTATCTGTGTTTATTTCAGGTCGACCTATGTGGGTGAACAGCGAACTTAACGCATCTGATGCGTTTGTAGCTGCATGGTTACCTGGTACAGAAGGTGCGGGTATTGCTGATGTTTTATTAAAAGCGGCAGACGGCACCATCCAAAATAACTTTAAAGGTAAGCTATCGTTTTCTTGGCCTAAATCGGCGGTACAAACTGCGGTTAATAAAGGCGATGAAAATTACGATCCATTACTTCCTTATGGTTTTGGTTTAACGTATGGCGATAAAAACGTGCTAGCTGACGACCTTGATGAAGACTCTAAACTTGATAACTCAGGGCTTACAAGTATGGATATACTTGTTGGTGCACCTGTAGCACCATGGCGCTTATTGTTAAAATCGGGCGATGAGCTTTTAGATGTATCGAGTAGTACCCATGAATTTGGTGCAATTAAATACCGTACTGAGGACAAAACAGTACAAGAAGACGCGCGCCAATTTAACTTCAGTGGTGCAGAAAAAGCCAGTGCTGAAATAGTAACAAGCTTTGCAGAAGATACCATTGCCTACGTTGAAGCAAACAGTGTGATTAGCTTTGATATTAAATTAAACGAAGCACTAACGAGCGATGTAGCCCTTGCTATGACTTGTTCTGGTGAGTGTGGTGCAAGCATTGATTTAGCAAACGTCGTTGATAAAACTATTGAAAATAAATGGCAGTCAGTATCAATCGATTTAGGTTGTTTTGCTGATAAGGGTGTTAATTTTGCAAGCCTTACAAGCCCATTTAGCTTGCACAGCAATGGTAAAGCATCAATTTCTGTAGCTAATATTCAGTTTGTGCCAAATAAAGCGGACGAGGCTACGCTGTCTTGTAAGTAGTTTATTAACTTTATTGTGTGTATACCAAAGCCCTTCTAATGAAGGGCTTTTTTTATGGATAGGTGTTAGCTAGATAAAATATGGTAGTGTAAATATAGTTGTTTTTAATGCGCTTATAAGTCACTTAAAAGCAATTAACTTTTCGTGAGTAAGCTTTTTTCATCAAAGGTTACTACTTTGTCTCGGCCTGTTTCTTTAGCTAAGTAAAGGCGTTTATCGGCATAAGCGAGCAGCTCTTTTATAGTTGCATTCCCATTAATTGCATTACTTACCCCAGCGCTTACGGAAAGTTTTATATGCTGATTTTCATGATAAAAAGCTTGAGTGCTTATATTCTTTCTTAATAGCTCAGCATCACGTTTTGCTGCACTAAGTGTGTAATCAGGTAGTAAAATGGCAAATTCTTCTCCGCCAATTCTGGCACTAATACCTACATTTAAAAATTGCTCTTTAATAAAGTGAGATATCCACTTAATTGCTTGGTCGCCCGCTTCGTGACCAAACTGATCGTTTACACGTTTAAAAAAGTCAATATCGAGCAAAATAACAGACACATTTTTGTCTATATTTTTAGGATCACTTAGTGCTTCTTTACTTTTTGTAAAAAAGCCACGGCGATTAAGTAATTGGCTTAAAGTATCGGTGTTAGCAAGGCTTGAAAGTGTATGCTCTGTATTAGAAGCCAGCAGGTATGGCAATATTAGTGCGCTACAAGTGGCTAAAATTAAATGACTACTTAAGATAAGTTGCAGTGGCTCTATGTAGTTTGGCGAATTAGTACTAAAAATAGATATTGCCAACAGTGTTGTTTGTATAAGCATTAAAATGCTGTGAATTGAAAAACAAACTATCAGCGCTTTTTTTTGCAAAGTGGCTACAAAGTTCATCTGCTTAATAATATATGCGGAATATAGGTATAAAACCGAAATAATTAAGCTTGTCAGCATTTGCCCTGCAGGGTCTGAATATATGGGTAATAAAGCAACCCCCGTTGATCCAAGGAGACAATACAGAGGTTTTAAGTTTAGTGCCTTACTGTGCTTATATTTATTTAACCCAATAATAATTAACAATGGACTTAGTAATATAAAAATATCAGCCAAATAGTGGGTAATAAAAGGCGCGTCTATTACTAACTTTAAACAGGCAAGTAACTCGGCAAATGCAAAGGTAATACACGCTAGGCCAAATAATAAAAATGATGTTTGTTTTTTAAAGTTATGTACGGATAAAAAAAACAAGCCTATTAATACGTTAAGAATAAAAGAGAGACTGATCACAGTAGGCAGGTGTAGCATTTAAGATTCTCTTTTATTAAAGATAGGCGTGGTTGGCGTGGAAAACTTGCTGATTATTATGTATTAATGTTTAAAGGTCAATATGGGTAAAAAGTAGTGATTTACCCATGTATCTAATTTGAAAAGGATTTTAACTGAACGAATATTAACGCCCGCTAAACCAAGCTCTCTAAAGCCGATTTTATATCAGGATGATGAAAACGATAATTATGAATTAGTGCCTTTTTAGGGACTACAAATTGCCCCGTTGTTAGTAAGTCTGACATTTCACCCATTAATAGTGTAAGTACTTGGGTTGGCATAGTGATAAATGCAGGTCGAGAGAGCGCCTCGCCTAAGCTTTTACTAAATTGAGCATTGCTTACAGGGTTGGGGGCTGTTGCGTTAACAGGGCCTGATATTTCTGGGTGTTTAATAATAAAGAGTATTAGCTGAATCATATCGTCTATGTGTATCCACGACATGCCTTGCTCGCCATTACCAATCGGGCCGCCTAAACACAATTTAAAAGCAGGCAACATTTTTCCAAGTGCACCTCCTTTTTTAGCTAAAACAATACCCGTTCGCAAAAGGCATACTCTGGTTTGTTCTGATTGGGCGAGTAGTGCTGCATTTTCCCAGTCTTTACAAAGCTGGTGGCTAAATTCATCGTGTGGGCTTTCAAAAGTTTCATCAATAGGATTACTATTTTGTCGACCATAAAAACCAATTGCACTGCCAGATATAAAAGTATGCGGAGCAGTACTACAGGCTTTAATAGCTTCACTAATTTGCTGTGTAATATCAATACGACTGTTTCGTATTATTTGCTTTTGTTTGTCGCTCCAGCGTTTATTTACAATCGGCTCGCCAGCGAGATTAATAACGATATCAACAGTGTTAAAGTCAACATCACTAATGTCACTTACGGCTTTAACTTTGTGGCCTAATAATACGTTTGCTTTAGTTGGATTGCGGCTAAGTACAGTAACAGTATTATGATGAAGTAAAAAAGGGCTTAAGTGCTTACCAATTAATCCGGTCGCGCCAGTTATAAATATATGCATTATTCATCCTTACAATAAAATAGAAGCAAGTGATTAAAAAACATACTCGCTAGCAAACAGCTTTGCAAATTTATACGTAAAACAGGCTTTTATGATCACTTCGTAATTATTTCATTTAATTACCTTTTGCCTTACACTGGGACGATATAGTTAATAAAAGGATTAATAAATTGGCAAGTTTAACTGGAGTAAATAAAAGCTTAATAGTTTTTGCTTCCTTAGTGGTCGTACTCGCGGGGATAAAAGCGGCGAGTGTAATTATTATTCCGTTTATTTTGGCGGCATTTATTGCCATTATTTGTAATCCGCTTATTAAGTTTTTTGCGCGCTACAAAATTCCTAAAAGCATTGCTGTTATGTTGGTCGTGCTGATTATAGTTGGCTTGGGGGTAAGCCTTGGCGGGCTTGTAGGGCAATCTATCAACGATTTTTCTCAGCAGCTTCCTGAGTATAAAACACAACTTAAAGAAGAATTTGTATGGCTGGTCGATTTAGCATCTCAATACAACATACTGATCAATAAAGATCAGTTAATTAATATGTTCGACCCTGGCAAAATGGTTGATGTGGCCACTAATATGCTCACTGGGTTAGGTGGCGTAATGGCAAACATGTTTTTAATTATTTTAACGGTTGTTTTTATGCTGTTTGAAGGGCCAATGCTGAGCAAAAAAATACACATGGCACTTGAAGACCCTGATAGTAAAATGAAGCAAATTGACCGCTTTTTAGAATCTATTAATTCATACTTGGCAATTAAAACGCTAGTAAGTTTAGGGACGGGTATTATTGCTGCGTTTTACTTATGGATTTTAGACGTTGACTACTTTGTGCTTTGGGGCGTGTTGGCATTTATGTTCAATTACATTCCAAATATAGGTTCAATTATTGCGGCTGTACCAGCTGTATTACTTGCCCTTATTACTCAAGGCCCGTTAGTGGCAGGACTTGTTGCTGCAGGATATTTAACAATAAATACGGTAATGGGTAATATTGTAGAGCCTAAATTTTTGGGTAAAGGGCTGGGTCTTTCAACGTTAGTGGTGTTTTTATCATTAATATTTTGGGGCTGGTTATTAGGTACTGTGGGTATGCTTTTATCTGTACCATTAACAATGATTGTAAAAATAGCCCTAGAAGCCAGTGCAGAGGGCAAGTGGGTTGCCACTTTACTGGGCAGTGGTGAAGACGTTACTAAAAATAACTAACATTTATAACCATCAAGGGCTGTAAAATTAAAACCCTTGATGGTTAAATTATCAGTAAATACAAGGCTATTAATTAACAAACGATTTAATAGCGTCATCCACAGCGTTTATTGCGCCTTCTAAATATCCTGCTTCTTGTTTTGCAAACTCACTCGCTACAAAATGAATGTTGAGGTTACTTAATTGCTCTTCCAAGTTTGAAAAATCAAATTCTGGGTGCCGTGAAGGCTGAGTTTGATCGTCTCTATTAGCTACAAATTTATCCTCTGCCCAGTCTTTAATAAAGTATCCGGTTGCCTTTTCAGCATCCTTACCATAAAAGTAGCTGAGCTGTTGGGCACAGGCTTGAATTAATTGCTCTTGAGTTACTTGGTTTCGTGATAAGTAGGGGACACCTATAAAGCCAAATAATGCGGCGTAATTACTATCCTCAGCACTGGCATCGTGAATTTCGACCATAGGGCCTACGCGGCTAAAGCATTGCCCAGATAAGTTTTTATCACGCCAAAATGCATGTTCAAAAGTAGCTATAAACTTGGCTTGTCCTGCCATCCATGTAGGTACGCTACTAAGGCGGTTTATGAGTGTTGGAGTCGCCCATAGTTCAGGTGTTAAATGCGTTGTAACCATACGAGGAGGAATTGCTGAAATTAATTTACCAGTAGTAAAGTGCTTTATATTGCCTAAGTGATTAACCGTAATTTGCCAGTTATTATCACCTTTTTTAAGCTCAGTGACATTGTGTTCTAATAGCACTGAATCAGGATTAAGTTGCTCGTATAAGGCAGTTATTAAGGTATTCATGCTGTGTTTGAGTCTAAATAGTTGCATATCTCCAGCACCTGCAATTTGTTGAGGTTGCTTGGCGTTAGGTGCTTGATATAACACATCACCTTTATTGTATTGCTCAAATATATTTAAGTTGAGTGACTTTATTAGCGCTTGAATATTTGGTTGGTGGGGAAATATCCACGTAGGACCCAAATCAAAACTAACATCGTTATTTATTGGTGATTGCGCGGCAAAAATTCGGCCACCCAATTGCGATTTAGCCTCTAATAATAAGTACTCAATATTAAGTAGTTGTAATTTATACGCACTGTATAAACCAGCAAGCCCGCCACCTATAATAATTACTGGTTTAGTCATCTGTTTATCCATTAGTTTTTAGCAATCTACTAGTAGGTAGTTTGTTTTGATATGAATAAATTGTCAAGTAGACTAAAGGGAACTAGTAGTGAAACGTAATACCAATCTGCTTATATACGAGGTCTATTTAACGTTAAGAAAATTACGCTAGAACTAGGCAAAAATTTTTGTATCTAGTTGTTCTAAATAAAAAATTTTTAACGACGTTATAGTGCAATTTAATTCGTTAAATTGATCAAAGATTTATGCAGGTTGGTATAACTAGTTTAGTGTGCTTAAGTTACGTCAAAATGGGTGTTTTAGTGATTCTGTAAATTGATTTATAAGCTCAATTTCACACAGTTTATAGCTAATGGCTGCGGTTGTCGCATTAGGAAGTTTTATTAAGTAGCGCCATTGGCAGGCGCTCTCAAGGTACTTTTCATTATTTTTAATGCTGCGCATAAATAACGGCAGCACTTGCGTATTGCCTGTGCTTTCTTGTGATTTAGTTAGCTCATATTTACGCTTTTGTATCCAACTGCCTTGTGCTTGTTTTGCTTTATCAATTTGGCTATCTAGGCATTGAATATATCGCTTAGCTTCATCGGTTGTTGCTTTAGCGGCTAAAGTACATGCCTCATCTGCAAAGCTGTATTGGCTTGAAGCTAATAACACAATGGCAGTTAGTTTTAATAAATAGTTACTTTTTGTCATTGTAATTAAACTCTAAAATAAATTGAGCGCCGCCTAAGTTATCAGCTTCTGTAATGGTAAGTGTACCGCGATAGGACTTAACCAAGTCAGATACAATTGCCATCCCTACGCCGTGTCCGCTTTCGTATGTATCGAGGCGAGTACCACGTGTAAGTAAAGATTCACGTTTGTCCTCTGGTACGCCAGGGCCATCATCGCTAATTCCAATACACAAAGTTTTACTTTGAATAACTTGTATTGCTACTTGTGAGCGACACGCTTTACAGGCGTTATCAATCAGGTTGCCAAGTAATTCCATTAAATCTGTTTGGTCACCTAAAAAGTAATCTTTTTCGGTTACGGTGCAGGTAAAAATAATATCTTTATCACGGTACACTTTTGCCATAGCACTGAGTATTGAATCGAGTACTGGCTTAATAGGTGTTTGTTTTTTCCAAGTGTCTGATGCGCCGGTTGCAGCACGCTTTAATTGGTGCTCGATCATCACATTAATTCGGTCGAGTTGTTCTTGTGCATCGGCATCGTTTGCCAATGGACTTGATTTAAGTACCGCAAGCGGTGTTTTAAGTGCATGAGCAAGGTCGCTTAATGAGGCTCTGTAGCGCTCTTTTTGGCGTTGTTGCGACTCAAGTAGCAAATTTAGGTCTGCTTTTATTGTTTGCAGTTCTACAGGGTAGAGGCCTTTAATTTCTTGAATATCACCCGATTCAATTGCTTTTATTTCTTTATCGAGTCGTTGGAGTGGGCGAGCGCTCCAAATAAAACCAATCGCCATCAAGCCTGCAATTGCAATGCCCATTATAAACATCCAATCTACAAGGGTTTGCTTAAAACCATCCATTAAACGAAGTAGAGCGTCATTACGTTTAACTAATATAAAGCGAGCTTGTTCTGATTGATCTATGTTATTTAAAATTACAGTCAGGCTAAGTTGCCAGTACGCGGTGTTATTATACTCCACGCGCCTGAAATCGGCAGCACCGGCTTTGGTTTCTATTTGTTGAGGAACATAGTTTAAGTTTACAGCCGATTCTGAGTTCCAAACAGGATCATCATCGCGGTAAATCATAGCGTAGGTATCTGAATTTAATCTGTTTAACTCAGGCGCTAATATAGTGCTGGGCATAATAATACCATGCTCAGTAAAGTCGACTTCAGATATTAGCGAGTAAAGCTGTGCTTCGAGAGTTTTTTCAGTCGCATCAACAAGTGAAGCGTAATACGCTTTGCCAATTGAATAAAATAAGATAGGGAGCGCGACTAATAAAACAAAGACAAGGATAAATCCTTGCCTTATTTTTAACGATATTTGCGGTATTACCACTGGCTTTTAAGCCTGTAACCACGCCCACGTAGTGTCTCTACTGGGTTTAGCACGCCATCAGGGTCAAGCTTTTTACGCAAACGTAGTACAAATACTTCAATTACGTTTGAATCAAGGTCGAAATCTTGGTCGTAAATATGCTCAGTAAGTTCTGATTTAGAAATTACTTTTTGCGGATTTACCATTAAGTATTCAAGTACTTTATATTCGTAAGCTGTAAGGCTAAGCTCTTTATCATCAACCCATACTTGTTGTGAACGTGTATGAATTTTAATTGGGCCCGCAGTCATTTCTGGATTTGCTTTACCAGCACTGCGACGAATTAATGCATTACAACGTGCAATAAGTTCTTCAACATGAAATGGTTTGGTAAGGTAGTCATCAGCACCTGCATCTAAACCTTCTACTTTATCCTGCCAGCGATCGCGCGCTGTTAAGATTAAAATAGGAATAGTAATGCCTTGTGCTCGTGCTTTATTGATTAGCTCAATACCGTCTATTTTAGGTAAACCTAAATCAACTACGGCCATATCAAGCGGGTATTCTGTAATGTGGAAAAGACCTGCTTCACCATCGTGGCATAAATCCACGCTGTAACGTTCTTTTTCTAAAGCATTACGTAGGTTATCTGCTAAATGTAAATCGTCTTCAATAACTAAAATTCGCATTTGTTAATCCTTTTTCACTTCGCCGGTTTTTTTATTTATATGTAAATCAACGACGTGGCCGTCAGATTTGAGTATTCGTACGGTATAAAAATCTGTTTTTTCGGTAATTTTTAAGGTCTTACCGCCTATTGTTTTCTTTGCAAGTATTACGGCTTTCTTTTTGTCCACCTCAGCATGAGATGCTTGGGTGGCCGTCGCTGCTTGAGCAAAGTTAGCTAAGCTAACACAAGCAATAAAACCGAGGCTTAATAATACGCGCATAATGGAAAACTCCTAGACCAGACCCACTTAGTTTAATTAACTAAGTTACTAAAATTCAAGTAAAAACGCTAAATTCGCTTTTATCTCAGTAATTTTAATTAAAATCTTGTGAACAAACCCTGAATTACAGTGCAACGCACGCTCTTAGGGTTTAATACACTTTTAAGCAGGGAACACTTTTTTGAAAGGTTTAACAACTGTATTTTCATAGATGCCAGCGGCAACGTAAGGGTCAGCTGCTGCCCATTCTCGAGCGGCTTCAATTGACTCAAACTCAGCTACAACTAATGAACCGGTAAAACCTGCTTCTTGAGGATCTTCACTATCGACTGCCGGAAACGGACCTGCGGTAAGTAAACGATTTTGAGAATCAAGCTCACTAAGGCGCGCTAAATGTGCAGGGCGTGCTGCTTTTCTGAGCTCTAAGCTATTTTCAACGTCTGTTGAATGAATCATGTACAACATAAGTAATCTCATAAAAATTGTTAAATTTGATTAACGCAATACTACCACAGCGTTGAAAATTGGTGAATTAAAAGCGTATTTACACAGGTTTACACATCGATTTTATTTTTACACTGTAATTGCTTGAAAATCTCTGTGTAACACTGGTAGAGTCGCTGAAATATACAAAATAATAAAAAGGTTTCAAGCATGAGCGAAAATAGAGAACGATTTAGTTCCCGTCTCGGATTCATATTAGCGGCGGCAGGTTCGGCTGTTGGTATTGGTAATTTAGTTGGCTTTCCGGTTTCTGCTACTAAAAATGGCGGCGGCGCATTTTTATTAATTTACGCTTTATTTGTCGTATTCATTTGTTTACCAGTCATGATGGCTGAAATGGCAATGGGTCGTAACGCTCAAAAAGATCCACTTGGCTCGTATAAGCTATTATCTAATAACGATAAAAAATGGAAGTTTGCAGGCTTTTTAGCGGTGCTTACGCCATTTATGATTGCTGTATTTTATATGGTAATTACTGTTTGGATTTTTGGCTATTTAACGCAAACAGGCCTAGGTAATTTAGATTTATTAGCAGATCCCGGCCACTTTGGTGTTTTTATCAATAGTTACACTGTGTTTGGTTATATGGCCGTTGTGGTTATTATGGTCAACTTAATTTTATTAGGCGGTGTTAAGCAGGGCATAGAAAAAGCCGCTAAGTTTTTAATGCCCGCCTTATTGGTTATGCTGCTTGCCCTCGTTATTTATGTATTAACGCTTGATAACGCAATGGCCGGGGTTAAATACTATATTATTCCTGATTTTTCTAAAATGAATGCAAGTGTCTTAAATGGCGCATTAAGCCAAGCGTTTTTCTCGCTATCTTTGGGCATGGGCATCCTAATGACTTACGCGTCGTATATTTCTAAAAAGGATGACATTGTAAGTAGCGCTAAAATGGTTGCGATTACTGACTCACTCGTTGCGTTTGTAGCTGGTTTAATGGTGCTACCGGCTATATTTAGTTTTGATCCAAATACAGACCCTGCGGCACTTTCTGACTCGTCTGTATCGATGATTTTTGTATACCTACCTAAAATATTATTAGCACTGCAAAATGATATTGGCTATGTGGGTGCGTCTATTGTTGCGTTCTCGTTCTTCTTATTAGTCTTTTTTGCAGCAATTACCTCACTTGTTTCAATAGTAGAAGTACCGACAGCAACACTAAGTGACCGCAAAGGTATTAGCCGTAAAAAAGCATTGGGCATCCTTACACTTTCAACCGGTGTACTTACTATTTTATGTACAATGTCGTTTGGTATGATTGACAGCCTTACTTCGTTCACCAGTTATGGCGGCGTTAATAAGAGCTTTTTTGATATTATTGTTGATGTATTTTACGACACAATTTTACCGCTTAATGGCTTAATGGTGTGTTTGTTTGTAATGTATCGCTGGAAAAAAGCACGCTTAACGCAAGAGCTAAGCTTAGGTTCGCCTAATTATGCGGGAAGCTTGATGGAAAAGTACGTTAACTTTTCACTTTCAACGTTTATTCCTGTCATTCTAGCTGTGATATTTATAAATACAGTGGCGACTAAGTTTTTCCACTTAAAAATATTTGGCTTTTAAATAGACCTCTTTAGAAGCTTATTGAATAATATAATGCCGCTCAGCTAAGCTCAGCGGCATTTTTTATGAGCGTTTTTTTTCAGGTATCTGGTAACTATTAAAAGGATTTAAAATGAATAAAATTATTATTGGGTTTGCTTTTGCTATTTCATCATTTGGCGCATTTGCACAAAGCGCTGATGGTTGGCCAGAAGGCGGTGCAATGCACACCGGCAATATTTATAATTTAGAGGGCAATAGATATAAAACTAAAATCAGTAAAATGATGGATGAAATTTACCCACAACTAACTGATGATTACCAAGTTGATGCAGTTAAAGCACAAATAAAAGCATGGGAGCAGTATATAGACGCTACATGTAACGTTGTTGGCATAGCAACGGGGGCAGGTGGCTCTTGGCCCTCAACGTATAGTGTTAAATGCGAAAGAAGCCTAAGTTATGATAGATACTTTGCAACTAAAAACGCGCTGAAGTGCGTTAATAGATTAAGCAAAGAAGAGTTTGTAGGGCGTAGCGAAAAGTTAAATTGTTTAATTCAAACATTAAATATAAAAATATTTTAAGGTTTGCAGCATTGCTACAGCTAAATTGTACAGTTAGCTGTAGCATTTTAGGCTTTATAGCAACTCAATACTTACTGTTGCGCCTTTTTCGATATTGCCGCTTTGCGCCGGCACTACAATTAAACAGTTAGCTTTACTAAGCGACGAAAGTACACCCGAGCCCTGTTTATTAAACGGGGCAACCACTAAGTCACCTTGCTCGTTAATTGTTGCTGTACCGCGCTGAAAGTCGGCTCTTCCTGGGCGCTTTTTAATAACGGATGTAGTAACCGCGTTAAAGCGCATTTTAGGATTTACTTCACCAAGTCCCGACAGCTTTTGCAGTGCAGGCTCTACTAACTGATTAAACGTAACAGCAGCCGACACAGGGTTACCTGGCAAGCCAAAAAAGTAACTGTTAGCTAGTTTACCAAAGGCAAAAGGTTTACCTGGTTTCATGGCTATTTTCCAAAAGTGAATTTCGCCAATTTCGTTGAGCACTTCTTTTGTAAAGTCGGCTTCACCAACCGATACACCGCCTGAGCTTATTACGGCATCGGCAAGTTCGTTCGCTTTCAAAAATGCATTAGTGATGAGTTCTTTGTCATCAGGGATTATTCCTAAATCAATCACATCGATATTTTTTTGTTGTAGCGCACTAATAATAACAGCGCGGTTGCTTTCAAAAATAGCGCCTTGTTTAAGCGGCTGACCAGGTTCTATTAGCTCATCGCCTGTAGAAAGCACGGCTATTTTTAGGGTTCTTACCACATCTATATTGGCAATTCCTAAAGATGCCAGTAATCCCACATCAACGGCTTTTAATTTATCCCCTGCTTTTAAAATAACATCGTCGATTGCAATATCTTCGCCAGCAAAACGCACGTTTTCATTTAACTCTGGTTGCGCAGTAAACGTAATTTTATCGCCATCAACCGAGGCGTTTTCTTGCATTACAACGCCGTTAGCGCCAGGTGCAATGGCAGCGCCGGTCATTATTCTTACGCATTGACCAGGGGTAAGTGTTCCTTCAAAAACTTGCCCCGCAAACACACTACCTACTTGTGTGTAGGTTAAGCTTTTATCTGAAATACACAGCGCATAGCCATCCATTGCAGAGTTGTTATGAGCGGGTACGTTTATAGTTGACTTAACATCGCTTGCTAAAACGCGATTAACACTTTGCATTATAGAAATGGTTTCAACGTCTTTAACTGGCGTTATTGTGCCAAGTATATTTTGTATTGCAGTTTCAATTGGTAATAAACCGGGTGCATTGCAAACATCGTTCATATATATTGCTTACTTAAATCATTTTATTTTGAAACAATACTTATAATGTCAAAGCTTTACAATACATGGTTGGGTTATTTTTTGTGTGTGATATGCATGCTTTCGTGCAGCGTAAACGCAAAAGAAACGCTGCAAGTAGCCGTAGCGAGTAATTTTAAAACTGTATTGGAAACCCTACTAAAAAAATCCCCATTACCTAATGTTGACGTGAAAATATCAGCCGCTTCTAGCGGTGTTTTATATTCGCAAATAGTGCATGGCGCGCCATTTGATGTGTTTTTATCGGCTGACGATTTTCGCCCGCAATCGCTTATTAAAGAAGGCTATGCCGAGCAAAGCAGCTTAATCACTTACGCGTTAGGCGAACTTGCTTTGTGGCAACCCAAAGCTGAAAAAGTAAATGATAAAGTAGCCATTGCTAATCCGCGTTTTTCACCATACGGGCGTGCCTCAGAGCACTACGCTAGTAACCATTTTAAAAAACCAATAAATTATGTGTACGGGAATAACATTACACATGCGTTTCAGTTTGTGCAAAGTGGTAATGTAGGAGTAGGGCTGGTGGCTGTTTCATCCCTAAAGGCGGCTTACAGTAACACGCAAGATCAAAAATATTTAGATTATACCGTGCTGCCTACCAATCAATATCCCGATATAATTCAACAAGGCGTTATTATTAGCTCGACTAAAAAGCATGCTAGCGCTAAGCAACTTATGCAATTTTTAATGGCAGAAGCTACGCAGCAGCAGTTAATTGAATTAGGTTACAGAATAAAGGACAACAATGCTTCAAAGTGATTTAACCGCGCTGTGGTTAACTATAAAACTTGCCTTTATAACCGCAGTGCTCCTTCTTGTTTTTTGTATTCCACTGGCATACAAGCTCGCTGGCTATAACGGTAAATTTAAACCATTTTTAGAGGCATTAATTGCAATGCCTTTAGTGCTACCGCCTACGTTATTAGGGTTTTACTTACTTGTTTTATTTTCGCCTGATCACGCTTTTGGGCAGTTTTGGTTTTGGCTAACGGGTACGCAGCTTGCGTTTAGTTTTCAGGGCGTGGTTATCGGCTCGCTTTTTTATTCACTGCCTTTTGTAATGCAGCCGCTTGTGGCTGGGTTTAAACATATTAATCAAACCTATAACGAAGCTGCCATTGCGCTTGGGTTGAGCCCGTTTAAACGCTTTGTGCATTTAATTATCCCGCTTTTAAAACCCAGTATTGGTAGCGCGTTTGCTTTAGGTTTTGCGCATACATTGGGTGAATTTGGTTTGGTACTAATGATTGGCGGTAATATTCAGGGGCAAACACAGGTGGTGTCTATTGCGCTTTATGACCATGTTGAATCGTTAAATTATACGGCGGCGCATCAGCTTTCACTTATTTTACTGGCTATTTCGTTTGCCTGTTTAGTGCTGTTATTTAAGTTTAATAAAAGCATTGTAGGGGTTAAGCAATAAAATGATTAAGTTAAGCCTTTTTAAAGCACTCAATAATTTTGATTTAGATATAAACCTTGAGCTTGAGTCGTTTAATGTACTCGGTGTTTACGGGCCTTCAGGCTCTGGTAAGTCAACATTACTGCGTTGTATTAGTGGTTTAGAGCCTGCAAAAAGTGTTCATATTGATAATCAGCCAGTGCATGAGTTGCCAAGTGATAAACGCGGTATAACGCTTCAGTTGCAATCGTGTCCGTTGTTTCCTCATTTAGATGTGGCAGGTAATTTAGCGTTTACACAAAAACACTGCGGAAATAAGCAAACCAGCTTAACGCTTCAATACGTTGTTAAAACACTTGAATTACAAGATTTACTAAATCGTGATGTACAAAGCTTATCGGGTGGCGAGCGCCAGCGTGTAGTATTTGCGCGCACTTTGCTTGCCGGTCAAAAATTTATAATGCTCGATGAGCCTTTTAGTGCGCTTGATTGGTCATTGCGTTTTAAAACGCTCACTAAACTCAATGAGTTAGCCGTTAAGTTTAATATTAAATTTATAATAGTAAGTCACTCATTAAAAGAGCTGCTATTTTGCTGCGATACCCTTATTCAGCTTGATAAAGGTAAGGTGATAAACCAAGGTGCAAGTGCGCACGTTGCAAAAACTATTTACGCAAACGACAGGCAAACACCGCTGAGCTTAATTAATTACGATGTGGTTAAATTTGATGAAGACTACGGGCTATATCAACTGCAATTACAGCAAAGTGAGCAACCGCTTTTTGTGCTTCCTGCACTTGTCGATAGCAGTAATAAGCTAATTATAGAAAGTGAGCAAATGTCGTTTAGTGCGTTAAAGCCTGAGCAAACAACGCACAGTAATGTTTTAAGGTCGGTATTAACTCAGGCTGAGCTTATTAATAATAAGTGGCAGTTAACGCTTAATGTAGATGGGCAAACTTTGTATTGCTTGGCTTCAAGACGAGTGTGGGACAAAAACGACTTTAAAGTGGGCGATGTGCTTTATACAACAATCAGTGATCTAGAATAACTAAATGCTGCACACCGCACATTGACTATTTTTAGCTATTTTAAAACGATTAAACTCCATGCTTAAACCATCCACCAGCAATAAGTGCTCGCTTAAACCACTTGGCAAACCAGCAAGTATTTTTAGCGCTTCAGTAGCCTGAATACTGCCTATTAGCCCCACAATAGGAGAGAGCACACCGGATTCTGAGCAGCTTTGCGTTTGTTCACTAAAAAATTGTGATAAACAGCCATAACAGTGGCTGTTTTCATCCATAGTAAAACAGGCGACTTGTCCTTCCATACGTATTGCAGAGCCTGACACCAGCGGAACTTTAGCTTTAAAACAGGCGCTATTAAGTGCATTACGTGTTGCTAGGTTATCTGAGCAATCAATCACTATATCAATGTTATTAAATAGCTGTTCTGTAGAGGTATTTACATCAAAAAATGCCTCAATGGTGTTTATATCTATTTCACTATTAAGTGCGTTAAGCTGTTTTTTTGCAGCACTGCATTTTGAGCTACCAATATCGCTTTCTTTATACAGTATTTGCCTTTGTAGGTTGGTTACGTCTATTTCATCGTTATCAACTAAGGTGAGCGTGCCAACGCCAGATGCCGCTAAGTATTGACCTACCGCACATCCAAGCCCACCTACACCAACAATTAAAGCATGCGATTGCCATAGCTTCTCTTGTCCGTCTATATCAAGCTGCGGCAGCATAATGTGCCGAGAATAGCGTAGTTGCTGTTGGTACGTTAACGGTGCTTTTTGCATTTTTAAACATCTCATACTTTTTTTGAACAATACCAATTTGTTAAATCCTAGAGCAAGTAGTAACGCTTTTTATTTGCACTGTAACAGCCCATATCCCCTCACTCATATAGTGCAACTATAACGCATTAAAATAATAAATGCATATAACCATCTGAAATATATAGTTTTTAATTAGTGGCTCAGTAATTGCTGTATTGGGTTAACTAAAATTTAACAAAGTTTGGGCTGCTACTCATATAAAAGAGTGGGGCATTTATAAAACAATAATACGTTTACGAGGAAATAAACATGCAACCGAGTTCTGGATTTAACTTAATATCCTTTAAAGGAAAAATGAAAGTATTACATCTGAGTTGGATGGTCTTTTTTGTGTCATTTTTTGTATGGTTTAACCATGCTCCTTTATTGGGTGCAATTGCGGGCTCGCTTGGTATTACCATGGCACAAGTTAAAACATTACTAATTTTAAATGTAGCGTTAACTATTCCTGCCCGTGTTGTGGTGGGTATGCTGACCGATAAATTTGGTCCCCGGATTGTTTATGCGGCGCTACTTATTACCTGTAGTATTCCGTGTTTTATGTTTGCTAAGGCAACCACATTTGAACAAGCCGCTATAGCGCGTTTTGCGCTAGGCTTTATTGGTGCTGGCTTTGTTGTGGGCATTCGTATGGTGAGTGAATGGTTTCCTGCTAACGAGCTGGGCATAGCAGAAGGTATTTATGGCGGCTGGGGTAACTTTGGTTCAGCAGCAGCGGCTATGTTATTGCCAATTATTGCACTTATGTTTGGTGGCGAAGATGGTTGGCGTTACGCAGTAGGTTTAACCGGTGTATTAAGCGTTATATTTGGTGTTATTTGGTATTTAAATGTAACCGATACGCCAAAAGGCGGTACATACTTTAAACCTAAAAAAGTAGGCGCAATGGAAGTTACCAGTAAAGGAGACTTTGTATTACTGCTTATTATGAAAATTCCTATGTATGGTGCACTAGCATTACTTACTTGGAAGCTTTCACCAACCGGTGCTAACCTAATTTCGGCTAACTTTGTACTTGCCGTGTATGCTTTTTTAGTTCTGCTTTATATTTACGAAGTGTATAAAACCTTTGACGTAAATGGTCATATTTTTAAAGAGCCTGTACCTGAGTCTCATCGTTATGAATTTAAGCAAGTGGCTGTTTTAAATATTTTATATTTCACAACCTTTGGTTCTGAACTTGCGGTTGTATCTATGTTACCGCTGTTTTTTATGGATGTGTTTGCGCTTGATATGGTGTACGCGGGTATTTTAGCCTCTGCTTATGCATTTATGAACTTAGCATCTCGTCCAGGTGGCGGTTGGATTTCAGATAAATTAGGTCGTCGTATTACCCTTATTGTACTTACAACGGGTCTTGCTGTTGGTTATTTTGTAATGGGCTTGGTTGATGCATCTTGGCCTTTATGGCTTGCAGTTGTTGCAGCTATGGCGTGTTCGTTCTTTGTGCAAGCTGGTGAAGGTGCTGTATTTGCGGCAGTACCGCTAATTAAGCGCCGTTTAACTGGGCAAATAGCTGGTATGACAGGCGCTTACGGTAATGTAGGTGCAGTAGTGTACTTAACGGCATTGTCACTTGTTGATTATCAAACTTTCTTTTTCATTATTGCGGGTAGTGCATTACTTGGTCTAGCTGCACTGTTTTTTATGAAAGAACCAGATGGCCATATTACCGAAGTAAATGAAGACGGCACCGTTGAACTTATTTCAGTGACTTAAGGCATTATTGACTATGTTTGATGAAACACTCCACGCTAAATCGCTAAAAAATGAACTCAACGTTTCATTTGGCGGGCACAGTGCTAAAGGGTTAAAAGCAGAAAACCAAGATGCGTTTGCAGCTCTTAATACCAAAGCGCAAGAAAAAGAGTCTAAAGGCGTTATTGCCTGCTTAGCCGATGGGTGTTCATCAGCAAAAAATGCTAAACAAGCGTCTCAACTTTCGGTTACTCATTTTATAAATGAGTATTTAAATACCCCCGAAAGTTGGGCGGTTAAAAAGTCAGTGTCGAAGGTGTTAGCAAGTTTAAATCAGTGGCTTTATTCGCAATCGGTTAATTACAATCACCTTGGTCAGCGCCAAGCCGATTGGATGACGACTTTTACAGCACTTATTTTAAAGTCGGCAACGGGTTATATATTTCACTTAGGTGATACGCGTATTACTCGCTTGCGAGGAAATAAAATAGAGGCAATAACACGGGATCACAAAGTAAACGATACGCTAACGCGTGCACTTGGCGCACAACTTCATCAAGAAATAGATGTATACGAAGTTGACCTAAAAGCAGACGATATTTATATATTAACCTGCGATGGCGTACACGATGTGCTCCCAAGTAGTGATATAGCTAAATTAATTAACGAGTACACTAATTTAGAAAATGCAGCTAAAGCAATTACCGAACTTGCATTAGCACGAGGCAGTGACGACAACGTAAGTTGTTTACTGGTAAAAGTAGAAAATATTGCCGAGCAAAAGTTAGATGAACTTTACCATTCGCTAACACGACGAAAAATTCCACCAGCGCTTAATGTTGGGCAAAAAATTGATGACTACACGGTTATTCGTAAATTACATGCCAGTAGTCGCTCACACATTTATTTAGTGCAACAAGCGCCCGATATACCGCCAGTGGTTTTAAAAGCACCTTCGGTTAATTTTGAAGACGATGTGCACTACCTTCAAGGCTTTATAAGAGAAGGCTGGGTAGGGCAACGCATAAATCATTTAAACGTGATGAAAGTACTGAGTACGCAATCGCAGAGTCGTTTTTTGTATCATATTTGTGAGTACATGGACGGGCAAACACTCAGTGATTGGAAGCACGACGTGCCGCACCCAGAAATAACCCAAGTACGCAGTATTATTGAACAAATAGTACATGCACTAAGGGCGTTTCAGCGACTCGATATGGTACATCGCGATTTAAAACTCGATAATGTAATGATAGATGCGCACGGTAAAGTAACGCTCATAGATTACGGCACAGTAAGTGTTGCGGCTATGGACGAGTCGGTTAAACAAATTGCGGATGATTGCCCGCAAGGTACTGCCGACTACACCGCACCCGAAACACTTATTACTATGCACGCCGATTTTAAAAGTGATTTGTTTTCACTTGGCGTGATTGCATATGAGTTATTGTGCTCAAAATTGCCTTATAAACCACTGCCACTTAACCACGTAGCGCCAAAAGATTACACCCATTGGCATTACACAAGTATTCGTAAATACAGAGCCGATATTCCGTTTTGGTTAGATCAAGCCCTTATGAAGGCGCTTGCCCCTAAACCTGAGCTCAGATACCAAGCTTTTTCTGAGTTTATAAACGATATCAACAAACCTAATCCTTATTTAGAAAGTACCGCTAATAAAAGTTCAATAATGAAACGCGATCCAGTTATGGTGTGGAAATGTATTTCGCTGTGTTTATTTATTGCTTTGGTATGTGTATTAATAATTAAAACTTAGAGAACCAAAATGCTTAATTACAAGAACAACTTACCTATTATTTTTATACTGGGTTGCTTCACTGCGCCTTCAATAAGCCAAGCTTCGCAAACTGATCTTGATTTTAGACTGCGTTTTGAAAGCGTTGATCAAGAAAATGCTCTAAAAGATGCAAGCGGCTTAACACTTAGAACCCGCTTAACGCATCAAACAGATGAGGTGAATGGTTTTTCAGCCCTAATTGAAGTAGAAGATACTCGCAGCCTATTGGGCGTAGATGATTACAACAATACGGTGGGGAAAAATACTAATTACTCTGTTATTGCAGACCCAGAAAACACTGAGATAGATCAAGGTTTTGTTAAATATGCCCGCGATGGTCTATCGCTAAAAGTAGGACGCCAAGTAATAGCCCTTGATGGGCAGCGTTTTGTTGGGCACGTAGGTTGGCGCCAAGACAGGCAAACCTTTGATGCAGCAACCATTAATTACGCATTTAATAACATAGATTTACAGTACAGTTATTTAAATAAGCGTAACCGCATATTTGCTGACGATAAAGACATTAAATCGTCCGATCATCTAATTAATGCAAGCTTTAAAACAGACTACGGTAAAGTGGTTTTATACAGTTACTTATTAAGTGACGATGCACTACAAGACGACAGTTTAGATACTTATGGCGTTTCTTTTAACGGTAATAAAACCCTAAACGATATAAAATTTTATTACAAAGCGGAGTATGCAACGCAGTCTGCCTCAACAAGCGTGAGTGATTTTGATGCTGATTACTATGCACTTGAAGGCGCTGTGGATTTAAATGGGTTGGGCATAAAAACAGTAACTTTAAAAGTCGGCATAGAGTCACTTGGCTCTGACAATGGCGATTACGGGTTTGCAACACCGCTTGCCACGTTACATAAATTTAATGGTTGGACAGATACGTTTTTAAATACACCCGCACAAGGCTTGGACGACACTTACATAAGCTTAAACGGTAAAGCGTTTGACGGAAAATGGCTGGTGGCTTATCACAGTTTTGATGCTAATGAGCAATCAAATGGGGTTGACGATTTGGGTACTGAACTAAACGTACAATACGTTAAACCTATTAATAAACAATACGCAGTGGGTGTTAAATACGCTGATTACTCAGCGGGCGATACTGCTGCTAATAAAGTCGATACTCAAAAATTGTGGGTATGGATGAGCGCTAAATTTTAACCCTCTTTATCTTCTAATATTCACTTGTAATTTATAGCGACACAAGATGGTGCAATTGCACCATCTTGTGGGGCTTTATGCTTTCCACCTCTGCACCAATGTAGGCAACCTACTGATTTTAAGTGCTTATATATTTGGCTTACATATTGCTATAACAAACCTATAACAAATTATTCGATGTCAGTTTTAGTCAATCACTAAAGTAGATATCATTTTAAGGTGGGTAAATGCTAAGCAAGCAGCGTGTTGTAGTGGTAGGAAACGGAATGGTCGGGCACCATTTTGTGCAGCAGCTAGTTTCTCAAAATCAAGCTGATGAGCAATTTGAAATTACGGTACTTAGTGGTGAAGACCGTTTAGCGTATGACCGTGTACAACTATCCTCTTTTTTTAAAGGCAAAACCGCAGACGACCTCGCACTTACATGCAATAAAACCTATGACGATTGGCAAGTACGCTTTCATACTCATTCTAAAGTGGTTGATATAAATCGTGATATGCAAACTGTAACGACCGCTAAAGGGGAGTTGTTTGAATACGACAAACTTGTGCTTGCTACAGGTTCATTCCCATTTGTACCGCCTATACCGGGTAAAGATCGCGAGCATTGCCTTGTTTATCGCACCATTAACGATTTACACGCAATAAAAAATTCAGCCCACGGCAGCAAAGTAGGCGTGGTAATTGGTGGCGGTTTACTGGGGCTTGAGGCTGCAAACGCATTAAAGCAATTGGGTCTGCATACTCACGTAATAGAATTTGCACCGCAACTTATGGGTGTACAAGTTGATGCTGGTGGCGGTCGGCTACTAAAAAACAAAATTACAGACTTGGGCGTTACTGTGCATACATCGGTAGCAACTGAGGAAATAGTAGAAGGTGAAAGTTGCCGTTACAAAATGTGTTTTAAAGGCGGTAAAACCCTTGAAACCGACATGATTGTATTTTCGGCGGGTATTCGCCCTTATGATAATTTGGCCCGCGAGTTTAATTTAGAGTTAGGCGAGCGCGGCGGTATTGTAATTAATAACCACTGCCAAACGAGCGATAAAAACATATACGCTATTGGTGAATGTGCACTGTGGAATAATTTTATTTTTGGCTTAGTGGCACCTGGTTACGCCATGGCTAAAATAGCAGTTGGTCATATTTTACAAGATACGCAGCAAGGTAGTTTACAAAGTACTGGCTTAGACAATAAAGCCGATGAATTTAGCGGTGCCGATATGAGCACCAAGCTTAAATTAATGGGTGTTGAAGTAGGCTCTATCGGCGATGCGCATGCACGCAGCGAAGGCGCAATAAGCTATTATTTTGAAGACCAAGCCAATGGTATTTATAAAAAAATAGTCACAAATTCACAAAGTAATAAGCTGATTGGCGCGGTACTTGTTGGCGATACCAGCGATTACGACAATTTGCTGCAATATCATTTAAACGACATTGAACTTACCACCGCTCCCGAAGCCCTCATTATGCCCCTTGCCGGCGACATAGCAGAGCTAAGCGCCGATGACTTGCCTGATGAAGCCATTATTTGCGCGTGTCATAAAGTAACCAAACACACCATTGAACAATCAGTTTCTAACGGCTGCATAGATTTGGCAAGTGTGCAGCAAAGCACCAAAGCCAGTACAGGTTGTGGAGGGTGTGAAAAGCTCGTTCAAAACGTAATAAACAGCGTGCTTGCTAAAGCAAGTAACACTATTAACGTAGTTACCCTTAATGAGCCTGTAAAACAGCCTGCATAAATTAAAGCACACTAAAAGAGAGCAGTAGTATGACAACCGCAAACACGTCACCAACTATAAATAAAACCAGTTTAAAACAAACAACATGTGCTTACTGTGGTGTAGGGTGCGGTGTTGATATTTCACTTTTTAATAATGTGCCAACCAAGCTTGAAGGTATGCGAGAGCACCCCGCAAACTTTGGTCGTTTATGTGTAAAAGGCACCCATTTGCTCGACACCACAGGCAGTGATAATCGCTTAACGTCGCCTCTTATTAATAACCAAGCCGTTACGTGGGATGATGCCACCGACCATGTTGCCAATAAATTTAATGACATAATACAAAAGCACGGACCTGATGCGGTGGCATTTTATGTGTCAGGGCAGTTACTTACTGAAGATTACTACATCGCTAATAAATTAATGAAAGGCTACATAGGCTCAGGCAATATTGATACAAATTCGCGCCTGTGTATGTCATCTGCTGTGGCAGGTTATAAACGCGCTTTTGGTGAAGACGTAGTGCCGTGTACCTATGAGGATTTAGAGCAAACTGAGCTACTTATTTTAATTGGCTCTAATGCCGCATGGACTCACCCGGTTTTGTATCAGCGAATGGAGCGTGCAAAGCAGCTTAACCCAAATATGAAAGTAGTCGTTATTGACCCGCGAAAAACTGACACCGCTGAGCTTGCCGACACATTTTTAAATATAAAACCAGGCAGTGACGCTGCGCTTTATAACGGTTTACTTAATTATTTAAATGAGCATAACCACCTCGATACGCAATTTATTGCTCAGCACACAAACGGCTTTGAAAGCGCACTGCAAGAGGCACAAAAGTGGAGCTGTGAGGCAGTTAGCGACTTTTGCGATATAGCAATTGAGCAAGTTACTGAGTTTTACGCGCTATTTGCTAACAGCCCAAGTGCGATTAGCTTTTATTCAATGGGTATAAATCAGTCAAGCTCGGGTGTAGATAAATGCAACGCCATTATTAATGCGCATTTAGCCTCAGGTAAATTACTTAAGCCAGGCAGTGGTCCGTTTTCAATTACTGGGCAACCCAATGCGATGGGCGGGCGCGAAGTAGGTGGTTTGGCTAATCAGTTAGCGGCGCATTTAGATATTGAAAGCGAAGCGCATCAATCACTTGTACAACGTTTTTGGCTCTCGCCAACTATTGCTAAAAAAGCAGGCAGTAATGCTATTGATATGTTTGATGAAATAGCCGCAGGTAAAATAAAAGCAGTGTGGGTAATGGCAACAAACCCAATGGTAAGTTTGCCTAATAACGCCGCTATTAAAAAGGCATTAGAGACCTGCGAGCTGGTGGTTGTATCTGACTGTATTGCAAAAAGTGATACGTTAAAATTTGCCGATGTTGCTTTTCCATCAACCGGATGGGGCGAAAAAAACGGCACAGTAACTAACTCAGAGCGCAGAATATCAAGGCAGCGCCCGTTAGTAGCGCCTTATTCGGGAGCTAAAAACGATTGGCAAATTATGTGCGAAGTCGCTAAAAAAATGGGCTTTGAAGGTTTTGATTTTACAGACCCAAGTGGCATTTTTGAAGAATGGGCACAATTAACCGACTTTGAAAATAACGGCAGCCGATTATTAAACCTCTCTGGTTTAGTTGGGCTCACAAAAAGCCAGTACGATAACTTAAAACCCATTATGTGGCCTGTTGTTAAAAATCAGCCTTATAAAAACGGTCAGGTTTTTACAAATAACCAATTTAGCACCGCTGATAAAAAGGCGCGTTTTATACCTATAACGCCGCAACTACCTGTGCAACAAACATCAAGTGATTATCCGTTTGTAATGAACTCAGGACGTGTACGCGACCAATGGCATACCATGAGCCGCACGGGTAAAAGCACTGCGCTTTCATCGCATATTACACGCCCGTATATTGAAATTAATCCGCTTGATGCCAGTAAATTAGCAATTAAACAAAACGATTTAATAAGCGCGATTGCCCAAACAGGGCAGGTTACCGCGCATGCAAAAGTAACCGATTCGGTGCGAAAAGGTGAATGCTTTATGCCTATTCATTGGAATAAGCAATTTGCATCGTCAGCAACAGTAAGTGAGTTGTATCAATCGGTAGTTGACCCTCTATCTGGTCAGGCTGAGTGTAAACATGGCGCCGTTAATATAGTTAAAGCACCCTTTGTGCAATATATGCAGCTGTTTGCTAAAAACGAACTTGTTATAAACAGTGATTTTTGGCTCAAAGTTAATGCAAGTAATTGCTTTAATTACCAATTGGCGCTTAATGAGCCACAAAGTGATTTACTGTATTACTGCCAAACCTTAACTGGTTTACAAGGGCAGTGGTCGGCTATGAATACGGCAAAAGCCATGCATGTGCAGTGTATTCAAAACGATCAATTAGCGTTTGTTGGTGTTATTTCTAATGAGCAAAAAGAAATATCACTTGAGTGGATAAACCATTTGTTTGCAGAGCCATTACTGACCTTTACACATTTACAGTCTTTGCTTTATGCAACCCCCGATGAAGAATTTACCCAAGGCGTGCAAGTGTGTAGCTGCTTTAAAGTAAGAGAGCAGCCAATTATAAACGCCATTAAAAACGGTGCAAACACCGTCGAGCAATTGGGGTCTGAACTTAAATGTGGAACGAACTGTGGTTCGTGTAAAACACAATTAAGTCAATTAATTAAGCAACATGCTACGCAAAAAGCGAACAGTATTAATGTTGCGGTTAAAATGTAAAGAAAAAAAGGAAGCATATGCTTAATGATCAATTTGGTCGGCAGTTTAACTATTTGCGCCTCTCAATAACCGATGTATGTAATTTTAGTTGTAGTTATTGTTTACCAAACGGCTATCAGTGCGATACGCCGCGTAATTTTTTAAATAAAAACGAAATTAGCACCTTAGTAAATGCGTTTGCGCAACTTGGCACAAAAAAAGTACGCATTACAGGTGGTGAACCGTGCTTGCGAAACGACGTCACCGATATTATAAAACTCTGTAAAAATACGCCTGGCATAGAAAAAGTAGCCATTACTACCAACGGGTTTAATTTATTAAAGAAAATTGATGAATTTGCAGAAGCCGGGCTTGATGCGCTTAATGTCAGTATTGATAGTTTAAATCCGAGTATGTTTAAACTCATAACAGGGCACGACAAACTTACCCTTATTTTAAAAGGGATTGAGCGCGCGGTAGAGCTGGGCATAAAAGACATAAAAATAAATGCAGTGCTTGCAAAGCAGTTTAATAAAAACCAATTGAAGGATTTTTTAGCGTGGGTAAAACACCACAAAGTTACAGTGCGCTTTATAGAATTAATGGAAACCGGTGACGGCGCCACCTTTTTTGAAGAAAACCACTTAAGTGGGCAAACGGTTAAAGCCCAATTACTCGCCCAAGGCTGGTTACAAGTCGTTAGGGGGAAACTAAACGGACCCGCTGAGGAATTTTGTCATCCTGATTACGATGGTCGTATTGGTTTAATAATGCCTTACAGCAAAGATTTTTGTAAAAGCTGTAATCGCTTAAGGGTGTCGGCGCTGGGTAAATTACACTTATGCTTGTTTGCCGAGCAAGGTATAGATTTACGCGAACTACTCAACGAGGACGATACTGCAGCGACCGTAAAGGCAATTCGAGCTGCTATGGGCAATAAAGAAATAAGCCATGAGCTAGATAAACGCTTAACAGGTGCGACAACTCACTTAGCCATGTTAGGTGGTTAATATGGAAGTAAAAGCTAAGCGAGATTTTACAGGCGTTGTGCTTGCTGGTGGTAAGTCATCAAGAATGGGCACAGACAAAGCCGATTTAGTTTTAAAAAACAAAACGCTATTGCACAATGCGTGTGATTTATTAAAAGACGTAGGCGCTAAAAACATACTTATAAGTCGCAACGTTACAAATCCAGTCAAGTCATTGAACCATTATTCACCGAGCGATTATCCCTCAGAAAAGTACGTTAAAGATATATACCCAAATAGTGGACCCCTTGGCGGAATTTATTCCACATTAATAGCCACTGAGCACGACTTACTTATTACTGCGGTAGATATGCCTCTACTTACGAGTAGTTTGTTAAGCACAATAGTGCTGGCTTCTCAGACAAATAACGTACAAAGTGTGAGCAATCAATTAAATCAGTCACAAATACATGCTTGGCACTTTGAAAATGAACCACTACCGCTGTATATTCGTAATACAAGCAGTGTAAAAAATCATTTAAAACACATACTCACAAACGCTAACAGTCATAAATCAATAAAACAGTTTACCCAAAGCATTGGTGTGCAAACGCTTTTATGTAATAAAGCGCACGCATTAATAAACACCAATACACCGGCGCAATTTAAAGCTGTAAATGAGCATTTTGACCAAAGCATTAATCAATTAAGAAGAACATTATGAGTCACACAACTGAGTCACAAATAGCATTAAACATTGCCGTAATGACGGTAAGCGATACACGCGATGAAATTACTGACACCTCAGGTCATTACTTAATTAAAGCGCTAACTGAAGCTGGTCATCACTTAGCTGATAAAGACATAGTTAAAGATGACGTTTACCAAATGCGTGCAGTGGCATCGCAGTGGATAGCCGATGACACCATTCACGCTATTTTAGTGACTGGCGGTACAGGTTTTACTGAGCGCGATTCAACACCAGAGGCATTTTCGCCGCTGTTTGATAAAAGCGTAGACGGTTTTGGTGAGCTATTTAGGCACATATCGTACGGCGAAATTGGTAACTCTACTATTCAATCTCGTGCATTGGCAGGACTTGCTAACAACACCGTTATTTTTTGCATGCCAGGCTCTACAGGTGCATGTAAAACTGCGTGGACAGGCATAATAAAAGATCAACTTAACTCAATGCATAAACCGTGTAACTTTGTACCGCACATTACCATTGGTAAAAAGTGTGAATCGCGTGAGCAATAGTATGTTAAGCCACGTTGACGAAAACGGCCAAGCTAATATGGTTGATGTATCGCTCAAAGACGTAACCTTGCGCGATGCCTCAGCTGAAGCATTTATTAGCATGAGTAAGCTTGCCTTTGAACAAGTAATGCTTAATCAAAACAAAAAGGGCGATGTGCTAGGCGTGGCACGCATTGCAGGTATTCAAGGCGCTAAAAAATGCGCTGATTTAATTCCGCTTTGTCATCCGCTTGCACTTAGTAAAGTCGCTGTTGATTTTGAACTTGATGAAGCAAATAGCCAAATTAAAATAACCAGCTACTGCAAACTTGCCGGTAAAACGGGGGTTGAAATGGAAGCGTTAACAGCGGTATCTGTGGCTAGCCTTACTTTGTTTGATATGTGTAAAGCAGCCGACCCATTAATGGAAATTAGCGGCATGCGCGTTACTCAAAAAGCAGGGGGCAAAAATGGCAGTTGGCAACGCGATTAATAATCCAAACGATGCAATATCTAGCGCCGGGAAAGTAGAGCTATTGTTTTTTGGGCAACTAAAAGAGCGGTTAAAGTGCAGTAAATTAAGTCTTGAGATTACGCAGCCGCTTACTATTTCAGAGCTTAAATTAAGATTAGTGAGCCAATACCCGCATTGGCAACCGTGGCTGGAGGAGCGTGAGCTACTTGCAGCGCTTAACCAAGCTATGTCATCAAGCGACGAAATAGTGAGAGCAGGGGATGAGCTTGCCTTTTTCCCGCCGGTTACAGGTGGCTAATGAGCATACATATTCAAGTACAAACCGATGATTTTAATGTAGGTGACGAGCACAATACGCTTTGTAGTAATAATAAAAGCGATGGCGCTGTTGTTACCTTCACAGGTTTGGTAAGAGAGTTCAGCAGTGGCGATAACGTTATTGCACTTGAGCTTGAACACTACCCTGGTATGACCGAGCAACTGCTTCAATCTATTGCAGAGCAAGCACAAACTCGCTGGCAACTGGCGCGAATATGTATTATTCACCGCGTTGGTTACATAGCACTTGGCGAGCAAATTGTATTTGTAGGCGTAACGTCCCGCCATCGCCAAGCCGCGTTCGAAGGCGCACAATTTATTATGGATTATTTAAAAAACCACGCCACGTTTTGGAAAAAAGAGCACTTTAAAGACTCATCAAATTGGGTTGAGTTTAAACAAAGTGACAAACAAGCGATGGGTAGGTGGGAGTCTTAATGAAAATAATCTCTACTAATATCTCTAAAATAAAAACGGTAGTGTATAACGGCAAAGAGGTTAAAACCGGTATTTTTAAAACGCCAACTAACGAACCTGTTGTTATTGAAAAGCTAAATATAATAGGAGATGAGCAAGCTGATTTAGTTAATCACGGCGGGGTTGATAAAGCGGTTTATGCGTTTTCGCACAATCATTATGATTATTGGAAACAAACCCTCGAGAATGATGATTTAGCTGTAGGTGCCTTTGGCGAAAACTTCACGATTTCTGACCTTGATGAAGCGAATATACACATAGGTGACCATATTCGAATTGGTACTGCACTGCTTGAAGTAAGCCAGCCTCGTGTGCCTTGTTTTAAACTTGCTATCGCCCTTAATAATAAAAACAGTCTTAAGCTGTTTACGCAGTATTACTGCACTGGCGTTTATTTTAGGGTACTAGAGCAAGGCGTTGCAAAAACGGGTGATAGTGTTGTTATCGAGAAGAAAGCCTCGCACGACATATCAGTTAAAAAACTGTTCCAGGCATTTTTTGATAAAAAATACGTAGGTTATGAAGACATACTTTTAGAAGCATTAACTTTGCCAGAGCTTGCTGTAGAGTGGCAAGAAAAGCTAAAGAAGAAGCTTGCTATTGAAAGTGAATAAAGCAGTTTAAAACTGTTCTATTCCCGCGCTATCACTCTTTAAAAAGTGTTGCTGCAACCTATTTATTAAACTTTGAAGAACAGGTCCTGTTGATTGGCTTCTTGAAACAACGCATCCCACAGGAGTAAGCCAACCGCCTTGTTCATGAGTAACGGGTAGCGTTATCACTTCAGCTTGGTTTATATACTTCTTAATAGCAAACTCGGGTACAAGCGCCCAACCAATACTCTGAACTACTAAGTCGATAAGGGTTTGATGTGTATTTGCGTACCAAATCCTAGAGCTAATTGCGTAGCTAAACCATAACTCTTTTTGGCTAAGGCTGCGATGAACACATTGCCTATGGGCTTTTAAATCATTGCTTGTTACAGCCTTTAGCTTTGCAAGCGGGTGTTCTGGTGATGAAATCGTTAAAAATCGAGCTTGACCCAATAGAAAAAAATCCATATCAACTTTTAGTTCCCCATCACTATAAATGATACCTAGTTGTGCTTTTCCTATTTTTACTAAGTTTTCTACATCGTCAGTTGTTGTCGATATTATTTCGAAATTAGTAATCGGGAACTGATCAGCAAGTGGGGTAATCACTTTTAAAATATCTTGATTATTTAGGCTTTCATCAATAGCTATAATTACCTCATGCTCATAATTTTTTGCTAATGCATCCACTTTTTGGTCAAAATATTTTTGCTGATGAAGTATAGAGTATGCGACAGGTAACAATGCCTTACCGCTAATCGTTAAGCTGGGTATATTTTTATTACGCGTAAACAATGTTTGATTAATCGCTATTTCAAGATTAGAAATAGCTTGGCTAATTCCCGATTGTGCACGGTTAAGCTTTCGGGCTGTTGCCGAAAAAGATCCTGTTTCTACCACGGTTACAAAAATTTTTAGTTGCTCAAAACTATACATATCATTCAACTTAAAGGTGAGTACTTATTTGCTCATCTTATCACTAAAAGTGATGGCTACTAACTTTGCAAATAATTAAATTATGTCACTATTATTTTCTTTAATTATTTGGCGTAAAAGGGGTTAATTATGGATGCAAAAATGGGGTCGCTAGAGAGGATGTTTCAGGCTGTTTTGTTTGAAGTATTAGCGGTAACGCTGTCGATTATTGGTTTGGCTGTATTTACAGAGCATGCAATATCGGCTTTATCGGGCACTATGATTATAATTGCAACGATTGCGATGTGTTGGAATTTTGTTTTTAATTGGTTTTTTGACAAAGTAGCTACCGGTGCAAAAGAGCAACGATCTGTATTATTCCGTATTTTTCACGTGATTTTATTTCAAGGCGGGTTACTTGTTTTTACTATTCCCGTAATGGCGAGCATTTTAAACGTAGGCTTATGGGAAGCATTAATAATGGATATCGGCGTAACTTTTTTTATAACCCTTTATGCTTTTACTTTTAACCTAGTGTACGACCACACACGAGCCTATATTTTTCATTCAAAAAATGCTGCATGTTAATACACTTTTTAAATATGGGATGACTTAACAAAGTTTGTATTTAGCTGCTGGTGTATTTGCCAATGCACCAGCACTTTTAGAGGCGTAATATTACCCAAGTTTGCTTTATAGTGGCAAAAAACTAATAAAGGATTTTTTTATTAAAAGCGAACAAAGTTAAGCATAAATTATTATTTATAGAGGACCTAGTAAAAAAGATAAAACCTGCTATACCTAATGTTATAAATACTATACTTATTATAGTGTTATTAAAAAACTGTTGGGTTAGTAGCTAAAATAGGTATCGTATATGAATATCTCCAGAAAACTGATGCTTATTGTGATTTTAACAGCTGCAGAGGTAAGTATTACTGTTTACTCAGCTTTTGAAATAGCTAAAGGGGCTAAGTTTCACCAGCTTAATTTTCTTCACTTAAAATATACTCATCAACTTACCAAGTCAGTTAAAAAAATAGAAAATGATCTCCCCATAGATATAAATACCATTGAGTCAGATATATTGTTAATTAGGCAGCAACCAATTGAGTGTATTGAAGAAATAAATCCATTAAATTATGCTGTTATGAAATTTATTAACACAGAGCAAACTTTAACAATTTGTGAAAAAGATATAGAAATTGCGGATAAAACACTACTGTCAGTTACTCAGTATAAAAAAGGTGAGATCAGTAGAGATGATTTTTTACTAAACCTTAATGTTGCACTTGTCAGCTTTAACAAACACTCTGAGATGTTTGAAGAACCAATCAGAAAAACAGTATCGTTTATACTAATGACGTTAATCCCACTTGTTATCGTCATATCCTTTTTTAATATTATTTTTATAAGTTACCTTTCTCGTACTATATCCAGCTCTATTCGAAATCTTACTCTGCTCTTATCAAGTAAACCTGAAAGCAATATTAATCTAGATGATGAGCTTGATATAAAAACGTCGGGTGAATTAAAAGCACTCGTTATCGCGGCGAGGCAGCGGATTAAAAATGATCTTTTAAATATTGAAAACAGTATTGAACTCAAAGAGATTATAAACAGCCAAACAGCTTCCCTGCAGCAAGCAAATGACGAACTTGCACAGTTTGCTTATCGGGCTTCCCATGACCTGAAATCACCGTTGTCAGGGGCTAAATCCCTAGCGCATTTTGTTATTGAAGATATAAAAGCAGGAGATACTGAAGAGGCAAGTCGAAATGCATTGGTTATCTATCAACAAATGGAAAAGTTAGAGACACTTGTTGTCGATATTTTACTATTAGCTAAAGCTGAAATTGGTAGTGAAGATAGAGATGTAATTGACTTTAATCAGTTGATTATTGATATGAAAGAGCGACTCACTTGGCTTATGAAAGATAATCCTTGTACGCTTGAGACAACAATTAATCTATCAGTACCTATAAAGTCAGAAAAAGCGCGTTTTGCTCAAATTATTGAAAACTTAATTTCAAACGGGTTGAAGTATTACGACAGAAATAAAGACTCTCCTTATGTCCGCTGTGATATTTTCAATGAGCAAGAGACGTTTTTTATTACTGTTACAGATAACGGAATGGGAATACCACAAAAGCATCAAGGTGAGGTGTTTGATATGTTTAAGCGATTTCATGCACAGACGAGTACGGGCTCTGGTTTAGGGATGGCGTTGGTTAAAAACATATTGAGTACTTAAACGGTGAAATATCACTGCAAAGCTCTGATAAAGGCACAACATTTAAAATAGTAATACCATTGGATAAGCTAATATGACAAAAATTAAACCTCCTATATTAATTGTCGATGACAACGAAGTTGACCGGTATATTCTGAAAAGGCTAATAAAAGAAGCCAAGTTAGAGCTTACGATTTATGAAAAAAAAGACGGTCAAGAAGCGTTAGAATTTCTCGAAAATTATGAATCGAATAGAATAAAGTACCCTGATGGATTTCCTCCAATTCTTATATTTTTAGACATTAATATGCCAAAAGTTAATGGCATTCAATTTTTAGAGGAGTTCTCTAAACTCAGAAAAATGATAGAGATAAGCTCGTGTGTAGTTATGATGTTTAGCTCATCTGAAAGAGAAGAAGAAAAAAAGATTATAATGTCACACGACTTTGTTAAAGGTTACCTTGTAAAAGGAAGTTTTCAGGCAGCAGAGTTAAAAGAAAAAGTGATGGCTGTTATTGGTCAGCATTTAGATAAATACAGCTGATTTGTAGGTATTTTAAGTTTTAACCCATTAGGCTGTGCCAATTGAAGAGCCTTTAGTTTGAGTATGTGGCTCAAACCAAAGGTTTTTAGCTTAAAGTTATATAGGTGTCTGATTTAAGCTTCAATTTTACAGAGGCTCAAAATAACCTATTTATTTAAGGATGATTTTTTTACAATAGTCATCGAGTATCAAGTTAATCTCGTTTGCAGGCATAGGTTTTGAAAATAGAAAACCTTGCAAGTAGTCTATGTTTAGTTTTTTACATAGCTGATGTTGGGCTTTCGTTTCGATTCCTTCAGCTACCACAGAAAAATCTAATTTTTTTAGCATTAAAGATAAACTCTCGATTATTTTTAATCGCTTATTATTTTCTCCATCCAACGACTGCATGCTTTTGTCTAATTTTACTATATCAATAGGGTAAGATATTAGATGAGATATGGATGAGTACCCCATACCAAAATCGTCCAAAGCAATTCTAAATCCCTTGTTAGACAAAGAAGTTAATATCTCAATCACTTCTTTACTATTTTCCATAAAAGCTGTTTCTGTTATTTCAAGAATAATACTGCTGGTTTTTAAGTTGTATGTTTTGATTGTCTCTAATAAATAGGTCTCTAAAATCTTTTTTTGTAGCTGAATAGGTGAAATATTAATAGATAGTGTTAACGGCGTTTCATAGCTTTGCTGCCATAAAGATAACTGCTCTAAAGCGCTCGCAATTATCCATTTTCCAAGTGGATCAATTAAACGACACTCTTCAGCAATAGGAATAAACTCATCAGGGGTATAATGAATGGTTGTATTTGGCCAACGGACCAGTGCTTCAACACCTGTCATCATTTGTGTTTTAGAACAGTAAACAGGTTGATAAAATAATCTAAAGCTTTTTTCCTCTATGTGCTCTTTTATACTATTTTGAATATCTACCCGGCGACTAAATTCATATTGATATTGCTCTTTGTAAAAGCTAATTCTACTTTTACCACTTTGCTTTGAGCGATACATTGCAATGTCAGCACATTTTAGCAGTTCATGCGATTCAGTCGCATCGTTTGGGTATAAAGCACTTCCTATACTAACACTGCAATTTAAAGTTCTACCTTCATGCAAAAAGGGTTTAGACACTTCAGCTAGTATTCTATTTGCTATCATACCTATTTGATTAATATTGCAAATTCCACCTATTATAACTGCAAATTCATCGCCTCCTAAGCGTGCAAATCCTTCATTTTGTCTCAGGCAACTATGAATTCTTTCTACTGTTTGTATTAAAATTTCGTCGCCGACACTATGGCCAAGCGTATCATTAATATTTTTAAAGTTATCTAAATCTAAAGCAAGTAACGCTACGCAGTTTTTTGCACGTTTATTGTTAGCTATCATTACTTTTAGTATTTCTTCAAAATGATATCGGTTAGACAAACCAGTAAGCTGATCCCGTTCTGCCATATGCTTTACAGCAAGATAACTATTGTGCATACGTTGTTCTGCTTCGAAGCGTTTTTTGGCATATATAAGCGCTTTATTTAAACTATCCCTCGTTATATCACCTTTTGGTAAAAAGTCTTGAGCGCCGGCTTCTATACACTCAATAGCTAAAGCTGAATTCTCTGAGGAACTAATCATGATAATTGCGGTGTTACCGAGTTTAGGCTTTGCACGCATTTCAATTAGCATTTCAATGCCATCTTCTTTCGGCATATTATAATCGAGTAGTATTATATCAAAGTGCTTGTTTTCAATGGCTTTCAAGCCCTCGGATACGCACGTTACTTCGGTTATATCATGATGGTGAGAGCCATCAGAAATAAGCATCTTTTTAATTAATTTGCGATCAACTAAGTCATCATCAACAATTAATATATTCATACGTTCCTTCTAAGAGCAGCTAAATTATACTCGTTTATAATTGATAATTTCATAGTTAAACTTTGGGCCAAAAAATAGTAAATGTACTGCCAAGCTTTCCATCGGAGGCTACTTCAATTTTGCCCCCATAATTGATAATGAGCTTATTGGCAATACAGAGTCCGATGCCGCTCCCTTCAACATCATCTCGAGATTGCAATGTCTGAAATAACTTAAATATGAGTGAAAAATACTTAGGGTCAATTCCTGGACCATTATCTTTTATTTCAATAATGTAATATTGATTAGAGGGGATAAGTGAAATATCGATAACCGAGTGCTCTTTATTGTTATGTTTTATTGCATTACTAATAAGATTTTGAAAAACAGTTTTAAAAGGGAACAGTGGTATATCGAGTACTTCGTTATTGGCGTGTATATCTACAGTGACAGTTTGAGGAACTTCTAAAATTTGTTCTATATCTTGGTAAAGACTTTCTAAAGATATGTTTGCACGAGTTGAATCACAGCTATTTATTCTCGAGTAGCTTAGTAAATCTTCTAGCAGTACTTGCATTCTATTAGCTCGGCTGAGCACAAGCTGAAAATTTTCTAGGTGCTCTTGAGGGAGTAAATCTTTGCAATCATCATAAACCCATTCTAATAAACGTTTTATAGCATTTAATGGTGACTTGAGATCGTGTGAAGCAATACTGGTAAATTCATCAAGTTCATCGCTCATTTTTTGTAATTTTTTAATTAAGCGATCTTTTTCAGTTTCGTCTTCTTTGTTTTGCTCGCAAATTGTTGAGTTAAACTTAGCACTGTTTATTTTATCTAATAAGTTTTTACGTTGGACCAACTGATGTACAAAGTTTTTTTGTAAACTATTTAAAATTGATTTTTCTTTTTCTGTAAGTTGTGAATCACTTGCTCGCTCGAATATCAACCATCCAAACTTAAGACCTGAGGGAAAAATAATAGGCGATATAACTCTAAATATTTTAAGGTCATGCTCAATAATCGATTCATTAAAAATATCATCAGATAGTTGCTCTTTAGCTACTGCTATTTCTGAACCTGATTTATATAGCTCAACGACACCTGCAGGCAGATTAGCAACAATAGAAAATGAGCTCGCATCAAAAATGTTTAAAATTAGCTCAGCAATGTTTTCTATGTTTGTTTGAATGTCATTATCAAGAGAAGTTGTTAACTGCTGCTCATCTATTAATAATACACCTTCTATATAACTCTCTACATTGGGCATTCAAACTCCTACAACAGTATTAAATATGCCTCATTAAAATGAGATGCAACAAATGATTAACTTATTGTAGTTGATTATTTTGAATACGTTGAATAATTTGCATTATAAATAGACGTCAAATTAGAGTTTTACCTTATTGTAGTCAGCAGGTTATGAATCAATTTTAAAATAAGGCAAAACTCAATCTGGGTGTGAAATTTGTAACTTAATAAATAACTATTATTTAGGGTAGTGTTCTTACTAAAGAGCAACATGCCCAAGTAAAAACAGCATATTTAATCGCTCAGTTGTACAATTTTTTGCGCTACGCTAAATAAGGTTTTATGCGTATCCATTGCTTGTTTTTGTAGCTGTTTATGGGCTTGCTCTTCGGTGAGCTTTAACTGCTCAATAAGTATGTACTTGGCTTGGTGAATAACCTTTTGCTCACTAATAACTTTTTTAGCGTCAAGTAACGCTTGGTTTATTTGTTTAATATGCTGGCTTTGCTCGATAATTAAATCGTACATACTTTTATTACTATTGAGCTTATCGGCCGCTATATTTTGGCTTACTTCTGGCTCTGGTTGCTTAATGGCTAATTGCCCAAAAGTCGGGGCTATGTGCTGCTCTGCCATATTGTTAAGTACTTGCTTATTTGTATTTAAACTACGTTGAGCACAGGCTATTTGCATTGCTGCGGTATCAATTAATTGATCTGCTATGTTTTGTTCAATTTTGTGCATTATATCTATGCGCGTAGTGGTTACTTCATACCATACTTCGCTTAGTTGCGAGAGCGGTTGAGCATTCTCGTCATCGAGTTTTTGCAGCAAACTTCTAAGTTGCTCTACCTGATTATTAACCTGATGTGTTGTTAACGAGGCGAAGCATTTTAAAAGGTGCGCATCGGCGTACTCATTAAAAAAGTCAAAACTGTGGTTTTGCTCTTGTACAAAATGCGCGAGTTGTTGTTTTTGCTCAGTGGTAAATTTACTCGCGGCAAATGCTTGTGCACCACAGGCACGCTCTTGTCCTGCATACTCTTTACCTTGCATAAAGTTAAAAAATGCAACTAATAAACGCGTTATTTTAGGATCGCTTGCGCCATCTGCTGCCTCTAAAATAATATTGAGTAAACTAGCAATTAACTGAGTGAACGACTGCGTAGCATGCACTGCACTAATGTTTTGTTGTGCTATTTGATTGCGTAATTCGGGCAATGCGTCAAGTGTTTGCAGGCTATAGGTAATTAAATTAAATAACCGAGTATGACCAGTATCGGCGTTGTCGTTTATAAATGTTTGTTTAAGAGAATCATAAAATGCAGTTTGTGCGCTGCTGCTTAAAGGGATTTGTTCTTGTAATTGGGTTTTAAATCGCTCGCGATTTGAGGCCAAAAATATATTACTCATTGCACGTTCTTTTTGTAACTGATGTACAAAATCGCCTAATTTAGTAAGCGAGGCACAACTGTTTTGTAATTGCTTTAGCGCGTGTATTTCTTGATACTTAGCCGCTAATAAAAACTGTTTTGTGAGAGGATTGCTTGTCGCCATTGGTATTATTCCACACTTTTTTGTTTTTAAAGTGCAACCACTGTTCCAATCATTAATAAATTTCATCATTGAATTTAAAATCAAGCTAATACAATTGCTTAAAGTGTTATTTTTGTTTTTCACTTTGTTTCTATAATTTAACTTACCATTACTTTTAACTTATTTGGTGCATTTAAGTATGTTATTGCACACAACTTGAACCCAAATTAAAAACAAAAAAAGCGCCTACTCCTGGGGAGGTAGTAAGCGCGAAAAGTGCATTATTCATTTTACGTCATGCGTTAACATTTATACTGTTTAGTAACTCAGGACTAACAGCCATTTTATGATTTATTACTTGGCCAATCATAATTAGGGTAGGGCCTTGAAGGTTGTGTTTAGCATGCTCATTTACTATTAGTTCAAGCGTACTGGTAATTACCTTTTGCTTAGTGGTAGTGGCATTCTCTATTAGTGCGATGGGTGTATTACTTGGCCAACCCACTGATTGCAAACCGTTGCTTAGTGTTTGTAAGCGCGAAAGTCCCATATAAACCACTAAAGTGGGGTTGTTGTTTGCAGGCATAAACGCGTAATTTTGCCAATGAGGTTGCTTGTTAGGATCGGCAAACTGCGCCGTTAAAAATGTAACACTACGGGCTACATCGCGTGCAGTGAGCGGAATACCCGTATAAGCAGAAGTAGCACAAGCCGTTGTGACACCCGGCACAATAGCAAAATTAATATTATGCTTGGTAAGTGCATCGGCTTCTTCGTTAATACGTGCAAATATACTCGGATCGCCGCCTTTTAAACGCACTACGTTTAAGCCTTGTTGCGCGTATTTAACCAGTAGTTCGCTAATGTTAGCTTGGGTCATCGAATGCTTACCAGCACGTTTACCTACAAATACTCGCTGTGCTTTTTTAGGAAGCGTTTTTAATAAATCATCGCTTACTAACCAATCGTATAAAACAACATCGGCTGTTTGTATTAATCGCTGCGCTTTTACTGTAATTAGCTCAGCGTCTCCTGGGCCCGCACCAATTATATAAACGTTGCCGCTTTTGAGGCTGCGACTATTTGAGCTTGTTAGCTTAGTAACAAGCTTATTTAGCCACACGTTTTCAATACCCGAAAAATAAGACAGTACACTCATAACATTCCCCTAAGCCACAGCTGTTGTAACTTTTGGTTCAGAGCTTATAAATACACTGCCGTCTTCAATTTTTGCATTAAAAATCGGTAAGTGTATTGCTTCTGCTTCTAAACATTCGCCTGTTTCTAGGCAAAAGTGTTGCTTATATAAAGGCGATGCAACAACTAATTTATTGTCGATTGAGCCAATAATGCCACGCGATAATACATTGGCTTTGCCAATCGGGTCGTAGTTGCTAATGGCAAACACAGCCGTTGGATTTTGTGGAATGTAATAAATAGCCACTTGCTGATTATTAACTAATGCGCATACGCCGCTATTAGCCACTAGGTTGTCGATTGTTCCAATATTATGCCAAGACATCAGCTTGCTCCTCTTCAACTTCCATTACTGGAATACGGTTTTGTGTATTACGTTGCTCACGTTTTTCGGCTTCTGTAGCTGGGCGAATTTGGTTACGTTCTTGCACAAATAAAATGTTGTCATCGGTTTCGGGGCTGTTAACAAACTGGCGGAATCGTTTGGCTGCATCTGGGCTTTCAATCGCTTTTTTCCACTCACACGCATAGGTTTGCGTAATTAATTCCATTTGCGCTTCTAGTTCGTCGCAAATGCCTAAGCTGTCGTCAATGACTACGCTTTTAAGGTAGTCTAAACCGCCTTCAAGGTTTTCCATCCATACCGACGTACGCTGTAATTTGTCAGCTGTTTTAATGTAAAACATAATCACGCGGTCAATGTATTTAATCAGTGTTGGCGTGTCTAAATCGGTCGCAAATAAATCAGCATGGCGAGGGCGCATACCGCCATTACCACACACGTATAAGTTCCAGCCGTTTTCGGTAGCTATAATGCCAATATCTTTACTTTGTGCTTCGGCGCATTCGCGGGTACAACCCGATACCGCCATTTTAAATTTATGCGGTGCACGTAACCCTTTGTAGCGGTTTTCTATTTCTATTGCGTGTCCAACGCTGTCTTGCACACCATAACGACACCACGTACTACCCACGCATGATTTAACGGTTCTAAGAGACTTACCATAAGCATGACCGGTCTCAAATCCAGCTTCTATAAGTCGCTCCCAAATAACAGGAAGCTCTTCTAAGCGCGCACCAAATAAATCAATACGTTGACCACCAGTGACTTTACAGTATAGGTTAAAGTCTTTTGCTACTTGTCCAATTACAATGAGTTTGTCGGGGGTTATTTCGCCACCAGCAATACGCGGTACTACAGAGTACGAACCATCTTTTTGCATATTTGCTAGGTACGTATCGTTAGTGTCTTGTAAGCCAACATGGGCAGGCTCTAAAATAAAGTCGTTCCATGTTGAGGCTAAAATAGAGCCAATGGCAGGTTTACATATTTCACAGCCATGACCGCTGCCATGTTTAGTTAGTAAGTCATCAAAGCTTTTAATGCTTTCTACTTTTACCATGTGCAGTAGTTCTTGGCGTGAATACGCAAAGTGCTCACATACATGGTTGTTTACTTCAACACCACGGCTTGCTAATTCGTTATCAACAACAGATTTTAATAATGCCGCACAACCACCACAGCCGCTTGCTGCTTTAGTGCATGATTTTACCGAGTCTAAATCGCATGAGCCGCCATCAATTGCACCTACAATGTCGCCTTTACTCACATTGTGACACGAACAAATAGTGGCGGTGTCGGGTAGGGCACTGCCCGATAACGACGGCGCGCCGCCGCTGTCTGGTAAAATTAAACACTCAGGGTTTTCTGGTAAGTCCATGTCGTTAAGCATGTACTGTAATAAAGTATCGTAATCTCTGGTATCGCCAACTAGTACAGCGCCCAGTAATTTATCGCCTTTCTCACTTAGTATGATTTTTTTATAACAGCCGCGAATAGCATCTTGATATATAAGTTCTTTACAGTCTGGCGTTTTTGCATGAGCGTCGCCAATTGAGCCTACTTCTACACCTAATAACTTAAGTTTTGTGCTCATGTCGGCACCTAAAAACTCAAGCTCGCCACCACTTAATTGGCTCGCTGCAACGCGCGCCATGTTGTAACCCGGTGCAACTAAGCCAAATAGTTTTTTGTCCCACAGGGCACATTCACCAATGGCTAAAATATCAGGATCTGACGTTTGGCATTGATTATTAATGATAATACCGCCGCGTTCACCGAGTTCTAAATCAGCAATTTTACCTAGCTGATCATACGGGCGAATACCGGCAGAGAACAAAATTAGGTCTGTTTCTAAAAATGACTCATCCGAAAAATTTAATCTAAAGCGACTGGTTTCGCCTTTTACTATTTCGCTGGTTGCTTTTGATGTGTGTACCGTTACGCCAAGTTTTTCTATTTTATTTTTTAGTAGCGTACCGCCTTGTCCATCAAGTTGAACAGCCATAAGTTGTGGCGCAAATTCAACTACGTGGGTATCAAGCCCTAGTTGCTTAATGGCGTTTGCGGCTTCAAGCCCCAACAAACCACCACCAATAACAACACCGCTTTTACTTACAGCGGCACTGGCTTTTATTTGTTCTAAATCTTCTAATGTGCGATACACCAAACAATGGGGTTGGTCGTTACCTTTTATAGGCGGCACAAACGGAAATGAACCTGTTGCAAGTATAAGTTTGTCGTACGGGTATTGCTCACCTGTTAATGTGGTCACTATTTTTGCTGTTCTATCAATGCCTTCAACCCACTGGCTGGTATGCACATTAATATTAAGCTGTTTGTAGTTGTCGTGAGTGGTAAGTGCTAAATCGGCGGCGGTTTTGCCATCAAATACACTTGATAAGTACACGCGATCGTATGCAAGATTTGCTTCTCCGCAAAGTACAGTAATGTCTGCGTTGGCATCGCTTTGGCGCATTTGCTCAACAAAGTGGTGTCCGACCATACCATTACCAATAATGAGTATTTTTTGCGAGGTTTGCATAGGGCATTCCTTAAAGTGACGGTTTAAATACAAATAACAAAAAAGCCCGCCACAAATACGCAATATGCATAACTGTGTGCGGGCTTCTTTGCCGATGGTTGCTAATAGCTATTGTGCTCACAACCTAAATTTTTGCCGTAAGTAAAACGGGCTTGTTAATAGAGTGTTTGCAAAAATACAGCCAGTTTTTTAAGTTATTGTTTAAATAGTATTTAATGTGTTTTTAGAGTGAGGATAAAACCTATTTTGTTATATGTTGGTGCGCGCCTGGCACTAAGAGGGTGCAAGTATTGTCATTGTTTTGTGCATTATCAGTCAATAAAACACCCATTATCATTCATTGTGTATTGGGTTAAATTTATCCCATGAAATACGCACACGAATTACGAGCAAAATGATAAATACAAACTCAATAGATGCTTCACCTTTTCACGAAGGCGAGCTGGCAATACAAGACAAACTCGGTAAACGAGAAATAATGGAAACATTTGGCAAACGTGCCGTGCGCTCATTTATGCCAGAGCAGCATAGAAAGTTTGTGGCTCAAAAGGTTACGTCGTTTATTCAGTTTTTATTTGAAAAGCTTGAAGCTAGGCCAAAAACAAAAACCTAAAATCAGTTAAGTGATTTTAGGTTTTTGAGACTGGTTTAAACTTATTTAAAATAGCTACTTATTTTAAAATAACCACAGGCACATCGCTGTATTCGAGCATTTTAATGGTGTTACTGCCCACAAAAAACTGCCTTAATTTAGAGTGCCCAAACGCACCCATTACAATTAGCTCTACATTATTTTGCTCTTTATATTGCATTAACGAGTCAAAAATATTGCCCTCTAAAAAGCTTGCCGACACTTCAAAGTCCATACTGATAAGCTTGTGCTGTGCGTTAACAAATTTTTCTTCAAGGTCTTTTTCGTTATTTTTAATACTCACTAAATGACAATGCAAACCATGTAATAAGCCGCCATCAATCACTTGTTGTAGCGCTTTGTCGGCTGTTTCGCGGCCGTCATACGCAATCATAAATGATTTAGGTTGTTTAAATGTTTTTGGAATAAGCAAAATAGGTTGTGTTGCATTACGCACTAAGGTTTCTATATGAGAGCCCAGCACCGCAAAGCTATTACTATGTCCAGCACCATTTTGGCCAATAACAATAAGACGTGTGTCGTCTTTTAAGTCTATAACGGTATCGAGCAAATCACCGTGGCGCTTAATTAGTTCAAAATTAGTAACACCTGCCGATTTAGCATGCTCACTTACTGAATTTAATAATTCGTCAGCCATTTTTAAACTTACTTTGCAGCGTTGTTCGTCAAGCTTAGTCATTTCATCAAGTAATGTTGACTGTGCACCAAGCCCAATGCTACCAGAGTAGTCACCAACATTTGTTCGCTGCGTTTTTTCAATTGTATGCACAAAGCTAATTGGTTTATTTAGCTTTTTTGAAGCCCAAATAGCAGCGTCGGTTACATTTTTAGTAATGGCTGAGCCATCTACATAGGTAATTATTTTAGTCATTGCATTCTCCTTAATGTCCGCCAAGTAGTTTTTCGACTTCTTCAGGGTTGTTATGCACACCAAATTTATCAATTACAGTTTCGGTTGCGCTATTCATACCAATAATATTAACCGTTGCGCCTTCACGCCTAAATTTAATAACCACCTTGTCGAGTGACGATACACCAGTTATATCCCAAAAATGTGCATGGGTTAAATCAATGACCACGTTAGAAACCGCATTTTTAAAATCGAACGATGCAATAAATTGCTCAGCTGAGGCAAAAAACACTTGGCCAACGACTTCATAGGTTATTTTATCGTTGCTTTCATCATGCTTGGTTTTAACCACCATAAAGCGACCAATTTTATTGGCAAAAAACAACGTAGCTAACAACACACCAACTAAAACGCCAATGGCTAGGTTATGCGTGGCAACAACCACAATAACGGTGGAAATCATCACTACGTTTGATGAAAGCGGGTTCTTTTTTAAATCCTTAACAGATGTCCACGAAAACGTACCAATCGATACCATAATCATTACCGCGACTAGGGCTGCCATAGGAATTAACTGCAGCCACTCATCTAAAAACACCACCATAATGATTAAAAATGAGCCTGCAATAAAGGTAGAAAGCCTGCCGCGACCACCCGATTTAACATTGATGATTGACTGTCCAATCATAGCGCAACCCGCCATACCACCAAATAAACCTGCGCCAATATTAGCAATACCTTGGCCTTTACATTCTTTATTACGATCGCTTGTTGTATCGGTTAAGTCATCAACAATAGTGGCGGTCATCATTGATTCAAGTAAGCCCACAACAGCAAGACCAATTGAATACGGTAAAACAATTTGCAGTGTTTCGAGTGTTAGCGGTACATCGGGCCATAAGAATATAGGTAGAGTGTCTGGCAGTTCGCCCATGTCGCCAACGGTTCTTATATCAAGACCCAAAAATATTGAAACCAGTGTAATAACAACAATACACACTAAAGGAGAGGGAAGTATTTTGCCAATAGTTGGAATATATGGGAATAAGTAAATAATACCTAAGCCCGCTGCGGTCATCGCATAAACATGCCAAGTAACATTAGTCAGCTCAGGTAACTGCGCCATAAATATTAAAATCGCCAGCGCGTTTACAAACCCTGTTACAACAGAGCGCGATACAAAGCGCATTAATTCACCGAGCTTTAAAAAGCCTGCAAATATTTGTAGTACACCGGTAAGTAAGGTAGCAACCAGTAAGTATTCCAAACCATGGTCTTTAACTAGCGTCACCATTAACAGTGCCATTGCACCGGTGGCCGCCGATATCATGCCAGGACGTCCGCCTACAAAGGCAATAATAACCGCAATACAAAATGAGGCGTATAAACCTACTTTTGGATCAACACCGGCAATAATAGAAAAGGCAATCGCTTCAGGTATTAGGGCAAGCGCCACAACAATACCAGCAAGCACATCGCCACGAACATTAGAGAGCCAATCTCTTTTTACGTGATCAAACATGTAATAAACCTAATTAGTTAGTTTCCCAAAGTATAGGGGAGTATTTTATTTAAATAACAGTGATTCTCGCGCAGGCGGCGATTAAGGTTGCACGTAACGTGCTGATGAAAAAGGGGAGTGGTTGCCTAGGGCGGCGTAAGTTTCAAGAAAAAAGCTCCTTTTGATTAGTTTATATTAATAATGCGGACAAATTATAAGCATCACATATATATTAGCAATATGTTATTTGGCCTTAAAGACCAAACATTAATTTAATTATGCATTTGCTTATTAAAACTCAAATGTAAAACCAAACTCTCTTAATTTTTCGTATACGTTTATATCAAAACGGTACAAAGTAGCGGCTCTGTGAGCTACATTTGTTTGCTTTTCTTTGCAGTTTATTAGTAAGTTCATTTTTTGGAACTTACGTCTAAAGTTAGGTTTATCGAGTGATTTATTTAAAATCGACTCGTAAATTCCTTGTAGCTCAAGTAGGGTAAACTTTTCAGGGAGCAGGCTAAAACCAATCGGCTCGTGCCTTACTTTATAGCGTAAGTAATCTAAGCCACTTTTTAAAATGTCGGCGTGGTCAAACATTAAAGGGGGGACGTTATTTACATCAAACCATTCACATTCTAAAGCATTGTCGCCGCTCACAAGATTGGTTTCTTCAAAGCGTACGAGCGAATAGTAAACAATGGTTATAATACGTCTAGCAGGGTAGCGGTCAACGTTACCAAACGCACCTAACTGATCTAAATAAAGGTTTTCAACACCGGTCGTACTTTTAACAACACGTAAAGCTGCAAGGTCTAAGTTTTCATCTTTACGAACCCAGTGACCAATTAAACCCCACTGGCTTGTTGCAAGGCCTCGATTATATTTAACTAGCAACACCTTTAACTTACCTTCATGAATAGCAAATACAATATTATCTACGGTTAGATTGCTGATACAGTCATCAGGAATTGATTCTTCGTCAATATTGTTAGAAATGTTTGATGTTTTATAGTGCATAAATTACTCAGCCAAAGCTATACGTAGATATTGTTATAAAGACTATTAAGAGTATATAAAAGGGGCTTAAAGCGCAAATAAAAAGCGTTTATAAATCCTATCTAAAACAACCACATCTATGTAATTAACGGCTCTTTGAGCTGTACCCAATTAAATTAATTTACAAACTTAGTGTTCTTTAGCTAAGTAGTGGTTCTTTATTGAGCGAGTAATACCTTTGTATGTTAGTAGCTTTGATGGTTAATTAGTGTGATGTATAAATTAAATTACCAGTAAATTAAAAATGTAACATAAATGTTTACATGCGCTAAAAATGCATATAGTATTTTTGACTATATCGATTTGCATTGAAAATTGAGCACACATGAACAACACAAAACACACACTCACAATTAAAGAAAAAATAGGGTACGGCCTTGGTGATACAGCCAGTAATATTGTATTTCAAATGGTCGCTAACTTTATGTTGATATTTTATACCGATGTTTACGGTTTATCTGCAGCCGCTGCGGGTACCTTATTATTAGCGGTTCGTTTATTTGATGGTATTACCGACCCTATAATGGGCAGCATTGCCGATAGAACGCGCAGCCGTTGGGGCTCTTACCGCCCATATATATTATTTTTAGCCGTGCCTTACGGTGTGTTTGCTTGCTTAGCATTCATAACTCCAGATTTTGATTCTACGGGCAAGCTTATATATGCCTACTTTACTTACGGGCTATTAATGACGTGTTATACCGCCATTAATATACCGTACGGCGCACTTGGCGCAGTAATGACAAACGACCCTAAAGAGCGAGCATCGCTTCAGTCATACCGATTTGCAATGGCAATGGCTGCACTGCTTGTAATTGTATGGGCACTGCCTAAGCTAGTTGCTTTTTTTGGCGACGGCGACGATGTAGTAGGCTACCCGCTAGCCATGGTGTTTTTAGGCGGACTTGCAGCGGCTTGTTTTTTACTGTGTTTTAAAATGACCAAAGAAACCAAACAAGTTAAACCCGCGCAAAGTAAAAAGAATGCCTTTCTTGAGTTTTTAAGCTTATTTAAAAACGATCAATGGGTTGTAATAGCCGTTATAAGTCTAGCAACTTTAATATTAATTGGCGTTAGAGCCTCAGTAGCACCGCATTATATTAAGTACTACGTAGGAGAAGCCTCACTTACTTCTAACTTTTTAACACTCTCAGCAATTGGCTCAGTACTAGGCGCTGTGTCTACCAACTTTTTAACCAAATTTATTGAAAAGAAAACACTATTTATAGTCGCTTTAGTGGTCGTAATTATTTCTCACAGCATGTTTTACGTACTTGAGCGCGACGCCATAGTCACCATTTTTATCGTCTACTTTATTGCTAACTTTGCCCACATGATAATTACCCCAATTATGTTTTCGATGGTGGCAGATACGGTTGACTACGGCGCATTAAAAATTGGTCGCCGATTAACCGCTGTTACGTTTTCGGGCCATTTATTAGCAATAAAATTAGGCTTTGCAATTGGCGGTGCTATTGCAGGGTGGATATTATCTGGCTATGCATACGTGCCTAATCAAGAGCAGTCAGAACACACGTTATCAGGCATTTTACTCGCCTTTGCTGGCATTCCAGTAATTTGTACCGTGGCATGTTTAATTTTTATAACACGTTACAAACTTACCGAGCCTGAGGTAAAGCGCATTCAAACGCAGCTGGCTGATAACAAAACCATAAACTAATTTAGCAGCCCATTTTACACCTTTTTAAAGTGCAAGGTGGGCAGGCAATACTAGGAGTAAAAATGCAAAATACAGCACAAGCAGCACCGCCATCTAATGGATTAAGTGACGCTGAACTTAAACAGTTAAAAGACTTACAACGAGCCAACTCGTTAATACAAAATCATAATGTATTAGTTGATCACATGTATACCGCCGATCCGTCTGCGCATGTGTTTAACGGCAAAGTGTATATTTATCCATCGCACGACATTGAATCAAAAAATGAAATTAATGATAACGGCGACCACTTTGCAATGCGCGACTACCATGTGTTTTCGCTTGACGAAAGCTCAGGCAAAGCCATAGACCATGGCGTAGCACTTTGTGTAGACGACGTAAAATGGGCAAGCAAGCAAATGTGGGCACCCGATGCTGCGCATAAACTTGGTCAGTATTACCTTTATTTTCCGGCGCGCGATCAGCAAGGTATTTTTAGAATTGGCGTTGCAAAAAGTGACAGTCCAACAGGTCCATTTAAAGCCGAAGATGATTACATTCAAGGGACGTTTAGTATTGACCCTGCTGTATTTGAAGATGACGACTCAAGCCATTATTTATATTTTGGTGGCTTGTGGGGCGGCCAATTACAAAATTGGCAAACCAGCGAATTTAATGAACAAAGCACGTATCCAAAAAATGGTGAACCTGCAATTCCTGCGCGCGTTGCAAAATTATCGGAAGATATGATCAGCCTAAGCGAAGACGTAAAAGAGGTTGTTGTACTAGATGAAAGCGGCTCGCCAATTACAGTATGCGATAACAACCGCCGCTTTTTTGAAGGCCCTTGGGTACACAAACACAACGGTGTTTATTACTTTTCGTACTCAACGGGCGATACACACAAAATTGTATACGCAACGGGCGATAATCCATACGGACCATTTACCTATCAGGGCGTTATTTTAAACCCAGTACTTGGTTGGACCACGCATCACTCAATTGTTAAGCACAATGATGGTTGGTTTTTATTTTATCACGACAGTACGTTGTCGGGCGGGCAAACCCATTTACGCAGTATGAAAATGGCTAAGCTCGAACACGACTCAAACGGAAAAATTCAAACAATAAGCCCATATGAACACGCTTAACAAAAATAGTTATAAACAATGCAAATTATCTGCGTAAGCACCGCTTAAGCTTTTATTTGCACAAAAAAGATATAGTCAATATGACCATTAATTTATTTTGTTAATGGTCTAAATAAGAGGAAGCTGAGGACATATGACAAAATGAAAATATTTTAAAGCAAAAAATTAGCACAAAGAATTAGCATAAACATGCTGTTACTTAATGGTTTCTAGTTGAGTAGCACATGTTTAAAACTGGTTGTGGTCTTTGTAAAACGTTTAAAACATACACACACAATAATTATTTATTGACCGTAAAATGAAACAAATAGTTTACAATTATGTTTCGAGTAATTCTTAAAGTCTTGCAGTACGTCAATAATAATTAAATAAGAAAAAGGCATCATGATGTTTAAGAAAAAGATAATTTCAACAGCCATACTCGCTGCAATGGGTACCGTTACGCTTCCTCACCAAAGCTACGCTGCAGAAACCATTGTTGACGAAGATGTAGAAATAATACAAGTAACAGGCATTAGAGGTTCATTGCAGCGCTCTATGGATGTTAAACGCGATTCTTCTGGTATTGTCGATGCTATTTCGGCTGAGGATATGGGGAAATTTCCTGATACCAATCTTGCTGAATCGCTACAACGTATTACCGGCGTATCAATAGATAGAGCGGGCGGTGAAGGTAGCCGCGTAACAGTACGTGGATTTGGACCTGCTAATAACTTAATTACTATTAATGGCCGCCAACTTCCAAATACAACAGGTGACCGTACATTTGATTTTGCAAATGTTGCATCTGAAAGCGTATCGGGCGTGCAAGTTTATAAAACATCAGACGCAAGTGTTACCTCAGGTGGCATTGGTGCAACTATAAACTTAACAACAAACAGACCTTTAAATAGCCCAGGTATAAAAGCATCGTTTGGCGTAAAAGCTGTAGACGATCAATCAACCGACGAGGGCAGCATTACACCAGAGGTAAGCGGTTTATATTCGCAAACATTTGGGGATGACAAGTTTGGTATTTCGATTTCAGGTAGCTACCAAGACCGTGAAAGCGGTATGCAGCAGTTTATTCAAGATCAAGGCTACAGAGCATCTGATTACACAAATACAGGATGGGGCGGTGTACCTGCAGGCGCAGAAGGCGGAGCAAACAGACCTACATCAGGCATTTACTCAAACCCGCAACAACCACGTTATGTGTTTGAAGAGCGTCAACGTGAACGTGTAAATGGTCAGTTGGTATTTCAATATCAACCTGTTGAAAATATTACAGCAACCCTTGATTACACGGGCTTTAAAACAACCGTTGAAGAGCAGCACACTGATGCTTCAGTATGGTTTAACTACGCTGGCGACAGAAGTGAATCTGTTTGGGCGGGCGAGCCTAACGCGTACCCACTCATTTACTCAGAAATTTATGACATTCAAAGTGATGCCGATTACCGCGATACGTCGCTTACGGTCGGTTCTTGGGGTCGCGAAGAAAAAACAGATTCACTAGGCTTTAATCTAGAATGGGCAGTGTCTGATCAGCTTAACCTAGAGTTTGATCACCACAGTTCAAAAGCATCAATGAAAGCAACTGATCCACGCCACGGTACACGTAATAATATTCAGTTACCGTCGTACACACGTTCGCGCTCAGGGCTTGATTTAACAGGCGACTTACCAGGTATTGCAATTGGTAATATTGAAAACTTTAACCCGAGCACCATGCGTTTATCGGGTAGTTGGTTTGCAAACGATAAATACGATTCAGAAATCGATCAAACGCAAATTTCGGGCGACTACTACATTGACGATAACCTAAGTATTGATTTTGGTATTGCGGTTAATAAAGTAAATAACCATTACCGTCATACGCAAGTACAGCGCCCAGATTGGGGTGGAGTTGGTGTTGAAGGTGACTTTGCTGATATTGATTGGCGCCAAGATACTATTTTAGATAAGTTTCAAGCTAAAGCGGGCAACTTTGAAGGCACTGCAACACAAGGCGAATATGATTTATTTAATACAATCTTTTTTGCCGACTTTGATGCGATTGTAAATGCAGCAGAGTATGCAGATCCTGTTGCTAACGTAGATAACCTTTACGGTGATTGTAAAGCAGCCGACGGCGCAGCGGCAGGACCAAACGGCGAAGGACAATTTTGTGCCTCAACCGACTGGGATGCAGCAACAAACCGCTTTACTGAAGAAAAAACGCAGTCTGCTTTTGCACAAGTAAATTATAAAGGCGAATTGAGTGGCATGTTCTTCGACCTGCAAATTGGCTTACGCTACGAAAAAACAGACGTATTTTCTAAAGCAACCGCACCCGGTTACAGCCGTGTAGAGTGGAACGAAGATACAGCTACATCAGTAACCGGTGTTACCGGTATTGAAACGCTAAGCCAATCTGCAGATTACAGCCAGTTCCTGCCAAATATTAACTTTAATATTGAAGTTGTTGAAGATGTAATGATTCGCGCAGCAGCGAGCAAAACTATTTCAAGAGCGGGTTATGGCCAACTACAAGGCGGTACAACGATTAATACCGGTGGTAGCTTAAGTGGTTATTCGGGTGGCTCTGGTAACCCAGGACTTAAACCGCTTGAATCAATTAACTACGACTTATCTAGTGAATGGTATTACGGCGAAGGTAGCTATATTTCGTTTGGTTACTTTAAAAAAGACGTAACAAATTGGATCACTACAGGTACTATCGACTCAAATATATTTAACTTAGCTGATCCATTAAATGGTGAAAAATTTAGGGCTGCTACAGCGGCACTTGGCGCTAATGCATCTAACGAAGATATCAGAACCTATATATTTGAAAACTTTGCTGATGATCCAAATGTACAACCTAAATTTGATGACGATGGCGAGTTAGACGGCGGCACAATTGTTGGTGACCCAGACTCAGATGATCCAATTAACTTTAGAATAAACGTGCCTGTAAATGGCGACCAAGAATACACCATTGATGGTTTTGAATTTAATATTCAGCACTTATTTGGTGAGTCAGGCTTTGGCGGTATTTTTAACTACACCATGGTTGACTCGGGTCTTGAATACGACAACGACTCATTAGAGGATACAGAAGCACTTGTAGGGTTAAGTGATACTGCAAACGTAGTGTTCTTTTACGATAAAGAAGGCTTACAAGCACGTATTGCGTATAACTGGCGCGACTCCTTTTTAAATGAGCGTCGTGTAAACGGCGATTTAACCGCACCAATTTACACTGATGAGTATTACCAAATAGACTTTAACGTAAGTTACGAAGTACCCGCAGTAGAGGGACTTACCGTATTTATTGAAGGTATAAACATTACTGACGAGTACGTAACATCGTACGGGCGTAAGCAAGAGCTGATTTATAACATCACTCAAACAGGCTCTCGTTACGGTTTAGGTGTTCGTTATAATTTTTAATAAATTACTCTTGTAGCAACCTTATAAAAGCCGCATTTTGCGGCTTTTTTATTTGCCTAAATTAACCTAGTAATAATAATATCCAGCTGTTATAGTCAATATGAATTTAACTTATTAGTTACATTTAATATGTAGCAATAGGTAAAGGCATACAACAACAATTGGAGCACACAATCCATGGCCAATCATGCATTATTAAATAATGTTGAACATCAGCATTTAAAAATAAACCCTGCACGCAGCACACACCTAGGTGATGGGGTTTGGTATAGCGAAACATTTGTGAGCGAATTTAGAGTCGCTCAAGCACATTACCCAATATTTTTTACCAAAGACGATACAACAAATACATTTTCGCCGGTGTGTTTGTACGGCATAAATAAAGACGAAAACTTATTTTTAGTAAACCAGCAATGGCAAGCACACTATATTCCACTAAGTATGCAGCGACTGCCTTTTGCTATCGCGACTCAAAATACAATGCAAAACGGTGTGGCAACGCAAGAGCGCATGCTTAGCATTGATTTAGACTCGCCAAAAGTGTCAACAAAGCAGGGTATTAACTTATTTTTAGAACACGGCGGGAATAGCGATTACCTCGAAAACATAATAAATGTGCTCGACAACTTGCATCATGGTTTACAAGAAAATCAGCCATTTATTAAAACTTTGATTAAACATGGTTTGCTTGAATCAGTATCGCTAGAGCTTGATTTAGTAAACGGGCTTAAACATAACTTACTTGGTTTTTATACCATCAACGAAGACTCACTTAACCAGCTAAGTAGCGATGCAATTGCAGAGCTGCATTCACAAGGGTATTTAGCGTGTATATACATGATCATTGCATCGCAAGTACATGTGCGTGATTTAGTGGCGCTTAAAAACGAGCAACTTAAGCTACAAAAGCACGCGGTATAAGTGCTTAACAATGGGAAATTTATCAAATAATATTCAAACGCTAAGTGGCTTAACTCCCAGCACGTTACCCAAGGAGCTTTTAAACTCACCTGTGCCTATTGTACTAAAAGGGTTTGTGAGCGATTGGCCCCTCGTTATTGCTGCTAAAAAGTCAGACAGTGCAGCGATTGATTATTTAGCGCCGTTTTACGAAGGTTTTTTAGTTAATACTTGCACAATACCCGCCAGTCAAAGCGGGGTTGTAGGGTATAACCCCGATATGAGCGGTTTTAATTTTACTAATCAGCAAGCGGAATTTATCAATACGCTTGAGCAAATAACGCAAACTGCTAATAACCCACAAGCAGACACCTTATACATTGGCTCTACTAGTATTGCACAGTGCTTACCTGGTTTGGTTAAACACTGCCTCGTTAACGCATTAAACGAAGGCTGTTTATTTAATGTATGGGCAGGCGGAAAGGTTACCGTACCAGCACATTACGACGTAGCGCAAAATTTAGCATGTTGCGTTGCAGGTAAAAGGCGTTTTACTTTATTTGCCCCCGATCAAATAGATAATTTATATATAGGCCCGCTTGATAAAGCACCCGGTGGCCAGCCAATAAGTTTAACCACTACTACAGCGCCTAATTTCACAAAATACCCTAAATTTAAACAAGCTATAAAAGCAGCAATAACTGTTGATTTGGAAGCGGGCGATGCGCTTATTTTACCCAGCATGTGGTGGCACCAAGTACAGGGGCTTGGCAGTCTAAATATACTGTTTAATTATTGGTTTAAAAATACCCCTGCGGTGTATGGACAACCTACTAATGCACTTCACCTTGCTATTTTAAATATACGTAATTTACCAAAGCATGAGCGCGCCGCATGGCAACGTTTGTTTAATTACTATGTATTTAACGACAACAAATTTACACATATACCAGAGCCCGCACAGGCTATTTTAACAAAGCCAATGGATGAGCTTACAGCGCGTAAATTAAGAGCCCAATTACAAAATAAATTAAGACGCTAAGCGTACTAGTAAGGTTTGAATTATGAATCAAAATGCAATTAAAAAAATCGTAATAGCAGGTGGCGGCACCGCTGGTTGGATGTGCAGCGCAGCAATGGCAAAGCTGCTAGGTAAAAATATTGAAATATGCTTGGTTGAATCCGATTTAATACCTACTGTAGGGGTCGGGGAGTCAACTATTCCTACGCTGCATATATTTCATGATTTACTAAAAATTAGCGAATCAGAATTTATGGCAGCCACTAATGCCACGTTTAAATTAGGCATATCGTTTGAGGGCTGGAAACAAAACCAGCAAAGCTACTTTCACTCATTTGGTTATGTGGGGCAAGGCTGCTGGGCTGCAGGTTTTCAGCACTTTTGGCTAAAAGGGATGCAACAAGGTGTAGCAGCTGATATTGGCGATTATTGCACAGAGCACGTAGCAAGTCGCTTGGGTAAATTTGCTGTAGTACCGAATCAAGATCGTAACCATGCTTATCAGTTAGATGCCGGTTTGTACGCTAAATTTTTACGAAATTTTGCACAGCAAAACGGCGCTAAACGTATAGAAGGTATGATAAGCAAAGTTAACTTAGAGCCCACTAATGGCTTTATAAAATCGCTTACTTTAGGTGACGGGCAAATTATTGAGGGCGATTTATTTATAGATTGCACCGGCTTTAAAGGTTTATTAATAGAGCAAGCGCTACACACCGGATACGAAGATTGGAGCCATTGGCTCCCGTGCGACAGCGCAGTGGCAGTACAAACCGAATTAGTAAGCCCAATAGTGCCATATACGCGTGCAATGGCACATAAATGTGGTTGGCAGTGGCAAATACCGCTGCAAAGCCGTCGTGGTAATGGCTTAGTGTTTTGTAGTAAATACATGAGCGATGATGAGGCCAAAACAGCGCTACTCAATAACGTAGAAGGCAAACCGATTAATGAGCCGCGCGTTATTAAATACCGCACCGGTACACGGCGTAAACATTGGAACAAAAACTGTGTAGCTATTGGCTTAGCAAGTGGTTTTATTGAGCCGCTTGAATCAACCAGTATTCATTTAATTCAGCAAAGCATTATAAGATTAATGCAAAACATGCCAACCAAAGCAATCGAGTCGTGCTATCAAGATGACTTTAATAACAAAATGCGCTTTGAAGCCGAAAACATTCGCGACTTTATTGTGCTGCATTACCATGTAACACAGCGCACCGACAGCGACTTTTGGCGTTACTGTAAAAACATGCCAATTCCAGAGTCGCTTGCCAAACGCATTGAGCTATTTAAGCAAAGTGGGCATGTTTATAAAGCAGAGCAAGAGCTATTTGGTGAAGCCTCGTGGTTACAAGTGATGTTAGGGCAAGGGCTAGTGCCGCAAAATTATCACCCAATTGTTGATAGCATGAGCGATGATGAGTTAAAGCGATTTTTAGAATCAATAAAAAATCATGTGGCTAAAAAAGCAAATAGCTTACCGAGTCACATTGATTTCATTAATCATTATTGCAAGGCTAAGTAAGCACTATGCTAACACTTGGCAATAATTTACAGCCGCAGTATGAGTTTATAGGGCAAGAGCAAACGCCAATTATTATAATTGACAACTACCTGAGTGAGCCGCAAAAACTTATAAACTTAGCGCAAAGTGCTGATGAAAGTGCTGCCCTAAGTGATGAAAATCATGCGCAAAATCAGGGAGAGTTTAAACCCGACGAACTCACTCAATACCCAGGTTTACGCATGCCGCTGCCAAAGCAATGTGTGGTTGATTACCTAAAGCCGCTTATACAGGGGTTTTATAACGTATTTAATATTGGGCAAACACTTACCCCATACCCAAAAGATAATACCTTATCGTTAATTACTAAAACGGAGCAGCAGCTATCACCAATACAAACCTTGCCACACTTTGATACCAACGATCCTAACTTAATTGCCATTATTCATTACCTTGGCGAAGGCGAGCATGGCGGCACTGGATTTTTTAGGCATAAAAAAACAGGGTTTGAAACAATCAGCACAAAGCGCAAAAACACGTATGTAACACATGCTCAGCAATACCTTGAATTAGATAATACAAAGCCTAGTTATTGCACCACGCAGCACAGTGAGTTTGAGTGCTACAAGCACATAGACTATAAGCCAAATAGGCTTATTGTGTTTCCTGGGTATTTGCTGCACACCAGTTTACTTAATACGCCTACCGATATTTCACCGTGTCCACGAACAGGGCGGCTAACGGCTAATATGTTTGTTCATTTTAAATAGGAATACTATGTCTTTTTCTTTATCTAGATTCGCATATAAAGGTTGGCTATTAAGCTTTGTTGTATTGGCACTGAGTATGGCAACAGTGCAAAAAAGTAATGCTACAGGGTTTGATACCCTCCCTAAAAAGCAATTTAATGTGCTGCTATTTACAAAAACCGCAGGGTGGCACCATAAGTCGCAAACCGAAGGCGTTAAAGCGCTAGAAGGCTTAGCCGATAAGCACTTTTTCAACTTAATTTGGCACGAAGAAAGCCATTATTTTAACGACGATTACTTAAAAAATGTTGATGTAGTAGTGTTTTTATCAACCACAGGCGATATTTTAAACCCAAAAGAGCAAGCCGCGCTTGAGCGATTTGTAAAAGCAGGTAAAGGCTTTGTTGGTATTCATAGCGCATCAGATACCGAATACGACTGGGCGTGGTATCAAAAGCTGGTGGGGCGCACCTTTAACATTCATCCTGTTATTCAAACTGGCGTACTAAGTAAAGTACCTAATACTCGCTTTATTGGCTTAAACCATATGCCGCAGGAAATGCTTTGGACAGACGAGTGGTACGAATTTGGGCCTGAGCTAACTAAGTTAAACTACTTACTCACAGTTGATGAGCAAAGTTACAATCCAACTGCCGATTGGGGTAATAACAAAACAGGCTCAGGTATGGGGGCGTTTCATCCTATTTCGTGGTATCACAATTACGATGGTGGTCGATCATTTTATACAGCCCTTGGACATACTAATGCGGTGTATAAAAGTGAGTTTTTAACCGAGCATATTTATGGCGGAATTTATTGGGCTGCAACGGGTAAAGGGTTAAAAAAGTAGCAATTAATAAATAACCAATAAATACGCTTTTAACACTATTTGTGTCGATTTAGGCTGCTTTTTTAAGCGGCCTTTTATATTTTAAACACTTCTTAAACACCTCACACATTTCATTTAGTTTATAAAATAAACAAATAGTTTTGAGAACCTCTTGATCAAATGGTCAAAAAGACTATATTTAATTTGCACGCTGATATAATTCAAATAAAGAGGATAAACATGAAAGTATTTTTTAAAATAACAACTTTATTGTTAACGCTAATAAGCTATCAATCACTTGCTGCATTTAATAATAACCCATCGAGTGTAGGCGCCGACAGTTCAGGGACATACCGTAACCTCGCACAAGAAATGGGTAAAACAAATATACAGCAAAAAGTGAATAGTACTTTTGACAATATGTTTGGCTATAACAACACACAACAACTTTACTACCCGTACACCGAAAACGGTGTTTATAAAGCACACTACATAAAAGCAATTAACCCAGACGAAGGCGACGATATAAGGACAGAAGGGCAGTCGTGGGGAATGACCGCCGCTGTCATGCTTAATAAACAAGAAGAATTTGATAACCTATGGCGCTTTGCAAAAGCGTATCAAAAAAATCCAGACAATCACCCTGATGCTAAAAAACAAGGCGTTTACGCGTGGAAACTAAAGCTTAATCAAAACGGCTTTGTTTATAAAGTGGATGAGGGCCCCGCTCCCGATGGTGAAGAGTACTTTGCGTTTGCACTACTTAATGCCTCTGCTCGTTGGGGGAATTCTGGTGAGTTTAACTACTACAACGATGCCATTACCATGTTAAACACAATTAAAAATAAGCTGATGGAAAACCAAATAATCCGCTTTTCACCTTACATTGATAACCTAACAGACCCTTCTTATCACATACCTGCGTTTTATGACTACTTTGCAAATAACGTAACTAACCAAGCAGACAAAACTTACTGGCGACAAGTAGCCACAAAAAGTAGAACCTTACTTAAAAACCATTTTACAAAAGTAAGTGGTAGCCCGCATTGGAACTTACCTACATTTTTATCGCGCTTAGATGGCAGCCCTGTTATTGGCTACATTTTTAACGACCAAGCAAACCCAGGTCAATGGTATGAATTTGATGCATGGCGCGTAATTATGAATGTGGGTTTAGACGCGCATTTAATGGGTGCTCAAGCATGGCATAAAAGCGCAGTAAATAAAGCACTGGGCTTTTTAAGTTATGCAAAAACAAACAACAGTAAAAACTGTTACGAGCAAGTGTATTCATACGGTGGAGCGCAAAACAAAGGCTGTGCAGGCGAAGGTCAAAAAGCCGCGAATGCAGTAGCGTTACTTGCTTCAACAAACGCTGGGCAAGCAAATGAGTTTTTTAACGAATTTTGGTCTTTATCGCAACCAACGGGTGATTACCGTTACTATAATGGTTCGTTATATATGTTAGCTATGCTGCATGTATCGGGCAATTTTAAGTTTTATAACAACACGTTTAATTAAAATAACACTACCTAAGTAGCAAAAACCTAAGCGGCAAAAGCTTAGGCAGCAAAAACTTAAATAATAAAAAACCGGTGTAACCAAGTTACACCGGTTTTTGTGCTTAACGAGTGAGCTTAACTTTCTCTTTAATACGTTGCTTAACTAATTTAGCTAATTAGCCAAACCCGCTACTTTTACATCAAGCGTAAACAAGCCCTTAGCGGTGGTTATTAATAACGTTTTGCGATTTTTACCACCAAACGCAAGGTTAGTTACATTAGGGCCAAGTTCAATTTTATCGATAAATGCACCTTCTGGCGTATAAATATTAATAACGCCTTTTTTGTGGCTGCTTACGTAAATATTGCCAGCAGAGTCTACTTTTATGCCATCGGGCGAGGTTACTTTAATAAAGTCTTCGCGCGGTAAAATATCACCGTTCTCATCAATAGTGTATTTGCTGACGCGGTTACTAAAGTCGCCAACATAAAGGGTACGTTGATCGGGCGAGAGCGCAACACCATTGGGCTTTTCAAGAGTAGCGTCAATTAAACTAAGTACGCCTGTATTGCTTAACTTATACACACCGGTATAAGACATTTGCTGAGTGCGTTCGCCTAGTTGCCAATTAGGATCGGTAAAAAATATATCGCCATTTTTATGCATAGTCATATCGTTTGGCGAGCTAAAGCTTAGCCCATCAAATTTATTGACTATTACGGTATTGGTCTTACTTTTTATATTAATTTTAGAAAGCGACTGCGTACTATGGTTAAGCGTATAGAGGTTCTGCCCTTTGGCATACAAGCCGTTTGTACCACTGTGTTTTAAATAAGTGGTGAGGGTATTGGGCAGCACTAATTTATAAATGGTCGAATCAGGGCCAAGTGCTTGCGAGCTAGCAAAGTTCATTTCTGAAAAATAAAACGCATTGTCTTGGCTTGACCACGTTGGGCCTTCTAAAAATAATAAATTGTCACTAACAAGTGTGGGTGTTACGCCCTTTATTAATGGCGACTGCTCATTGCTTTGGCTGTTTACAGCGTTTAACAAAGGTGTATTTTCAGGTTGTTGTGCCAGCGCTGCTTTATTAAAACAGAGCATTAATACAACTAAGCTTAGCGTTTTTTTGTGTGTTTTTAGCATAGACGTTTACTCAGGTTTGTTTAATTTATAATTAATGGTCATTTTGACTATATCATTTATTTTTTTCGTTGTATGATATTTATCGAAAATAATAACGATTCAACGGAGCACACACATGCATAAAAAACACACACTCAACCTGCTTTTACTTGCAGGGTCATTAAGCGTAAGCGCTGCACAAGCCCAAGCCCTTAAAAACACCTTTGCAGACTCATTTAAAATGGGGGTTGCTGTAAATCAAGATATAGTGACAGGCAAAAACGCAGCCGCGCAGTCAATTATTGCTAAGCAATTTAATACAGTCACCCTAGAAAACGCCATGAAAGCAGAAGTAATTTACCCACAGCAAGGTAAGGTCGATTTTAGTGGTGCAGATGCGTTTATAGATTTTGCCAAGCAAAATAATATGTTTACCGTAGCCCACACCTTAGTGTGGCATAACCAAACGCCTGACTGGTTTTTTACAAATAGCAAAAATGAGCCAAATACCCCAGCAGAGCAGTTAGAGCAAATGCGCAAACACATAGAGCTTGTAGCAGGGCGCTATAAAAACAAAGTAGATGCATGGGACGTAGTTAACGAAGTGATTGCTGATGACGGCTCTTATCGCCCAACTGTGTGGGTTAACCGCGTAGGTGATGGCGATACCATGGTAAAAGCCGCATTTAAATACGCCCAGCAGTATTCACCTAATACCGAGCTTTACTACAATGACTTTAATGCATGGCGACCAGAAAAAAGAGACGGCATTATACGTATGATCAAAATGCTGCAAAAAGAAGGTATTCGAATCGACGGCATTGGCATACAAGCGCACTGGGGGCTTAACTTTCCTAAAATGCAATATATTGAACAAGCTATTGACGCCTACGCTGCGCTGGGTATAAAAGTGATGATCACTGAGCTTGATATAGACGTGCTGCCTTTAACAAAAGAAGGGCAGATTACCGGCACCGATATGATGAAACCACAGTTTCAGTTAGAAGAGTTTGAAACCTACCTCGACCCATACAAAAATGGCTTGCCAAGCGACGTAGAAGCGCAACTAAACGCCCGTTATAAAGCCTTGTTTGAACTGTTTTACGCAAAGCGCGACAAGATAGACCGCGTAACCTTTTGGGGATTACACGATGGTATGTCGTGGAAAAACGACTACCCAATCCCAAACAGAACAAACTACCCATTACTATGGGATCGTAATTTAAACCCTAAGCCAGTTATTAAAACCATTGCTGAAGTAGTTCAGTAAACTGAATTGTGTAGTCAAAGCCGAGTATTTTTAAATACTCGGCTTTTTTTTGGGGAATTTTCACAAAGAGAAAAGAATGAGAAGAAAATGAGAAGTGCCCCATGACTTTAAAGCATCATGATAAGAAAAAAGAGCTCAAAGTTTATAACTAGCAATACGTTATAATATTTGTTACTAATGTAGGAAATCATTAAAAGAATATATTTTTAAGAGTAAACAAAAAATTTATTTATAGATTATAAGTTAAAAGGATTTATATGGCTCGTTTAACACCTCAGACAAATGTTTTGAGAGCACTCTTCGCAAGATCGGGGAATCAATGTGCTTTCCCTGGCTGTACACAGCCAATGATGAATAATAAAAATAAATTTATTGGTCAAGTTTGCCACATTCAAGCTGCAATGATGGGTGGTGAACGTTTTAATGTCGAGAGCGATGATGAATTTCGCCGAAGTTATGAGAATCTACTAATTCTATGTTACCCGCACCATATTGAAACAGACGATGTAGACTTATATCCAGTTGAAAGACTCATTCAAATAAAAAATGAACATGAACAGATATTTGAAAAAGATAATTTCAAAATTGACGAAGCTGAGCTTGTAAAACTTGCTCATGATATGGAAACGTATTGGAAAAATGTAAAGCGATTAAATAATATTGATCACATATATGCTGATACTGGTTTAGCAATTGCAGTTGATGGGGATAATAATTTTTCTCAAATTATCAGTCGGGTTTATGATGCAGTAGACGAGATTAGGAATTTGCTCAAACATTTTCATGATAGTGATGAAAATCTTCAAAGCGAATTTGAATCTCTTTTAATAAAAGTTGGGATGGACAAAGAATTATTAGAAGAGATACCGTATTACGAGAATCCTTTTATAAATCGAAATTGGGAATATCATAATCTAGGTTCAACAAATTGGTTGCAACGACTTAGAATTGATCTAGTTCATATTGAAGTCAAATTTTTAGAGGAATATTTAAAAACTAACAGCAATGATCTTATTGCTAAAGCTAGTTTTGAAGAAGCAAAAGAGCACTTAAAAGAGTTTGCAAATACTGCTATCTATATTGACTAAAATCTAAAGATGGTTGCTTCATATATGTTCGAGAATTAAACGGTAAATATTATTCAAGTAATTATAATAAAACACAGCCTGTTCTTAAACAGGCTGTTTTGTTTTCCTCTAAAAGCGAAGCGTCTCTTAACCTCTTTGTGCATAATTCACTTAGTCTATTTCACTAAAAAACTACTTAGCCTGATACCTCACTACTACAAATTTAAGCGGCACATCGCCGTTGTTATAAATGCCGTGTACGTCATTAGGGGCTGCAAATAAAATATCCCCAGTATGAGCTGGCTGGCTTTTGCCATTAAGCGTCCACGTTCCTGAACCCTCGATAATCATTAAATATTCTTCATCAGGGTGCTGGTGGGCAGGGTGTATTTCGTTATTAGGTTTAATAACCGCAACGCCCGTAATAGCGCCTTTGGTGAGTGGTGTATCGCCATAAAAGTAAGTATGAAAATCGCCGCCTTCGTAGTGAGTAATGTGCGCGTCTTTTTGACTCACAATAGCTGATGTAAGTTGTGTGGGTTTATCTGCTGCGTTTACAGGCAATGCAATGGTGGCTGCGGTTGTAAGTAATACGCCGGTTACACAATGTTTAACTGTTAAATGATTCATGGTTGTTATCCTTATTATTTAGCGCTTAGGTTAATTAAATAAACCCAGTCGTTATTATGTGTGTTGGGTGGTGTTGCCAGTTGTGTACTCGTTGAGGTATTTACACAAAAGCGTTTGCCGTTTATGTAGTCGTTAGTTCGTGGGTTAAACCAGTTGAGGGTATAACACGCGTTTGGTAATGTGACCTGAGCTTGGCTTGCGTTACTAAAATAAAATAAGTAAAACGTTGAGTTATCACTTAACGCCCAGCCTGTTTTTGTAAGCTCTGGGGTTGGTTTAAGCTTTGTAAAAGGCACGTATTTTTGAAAAAACGCAACAGCGTTGGTCATCGCTAAATAGTAATCTTTGTATGGCGTTAAATCTTGTTCAACAAGGTCGCCGCCACCGCCTAAATAAAACTCAATACCTGCGCCACCTGCCATAAATGTGGCCCACACATTGCTGTTACGCCACGTATCAACATTGTTTGCATACTCGTAAATATAGGCTTCGTCCATGGTGATCACCCACGGGTGAGGGTTGCTTTGAGTAAGCTGGCGGTACTTTAAAACATCGCCGTAAGTGGTGTTAGTTTTAAGTTCACCTTGTAAGCTTGCCCCTGTGTATGCGGGGTAGCCCAAAATGTTGTCGTTTGGTTTATCGTAAATGTGGTAGTCGAGCGACGGGCCGTTATGTATCACAATATGCTCAGGATAGTAGGTGAGTGATTGAAAGTAATCGGCAAATTGCTTTCTTTGTTTTGTGGTATTAGCTTTTTGTTGTTTATCGTCGCCGCTTGGATCTTGCCAGCCGTTTTCTTCGCCTATATTCCACGTGGTTGCTAAATGATAGCCAAAGCGGGCAAATAACTCGCGATAGTAAATTTTACGACTAACAGCAAAGTCGTTTTTAAGCTGGCTTTCGTTCCATTCAAACAGTGATTCGTTTTCGGTTTCGCTCATTACAAAGTGAGTCATTATGCCTTTTTGCTGCATGTGGCTAAATACAATATCCCACTGAGCTAATTTAGATACATCGTAGCGTGTGGTTTGGGTTTTGCTAAGCCATGGCCAAACTTGGTCGCCATCGCCGTAGGCGTTCATAGTTAAAAAGTAATACGCGTTAATGTTAAGCGACGCTAAATAATTTATTAGCCCAATAATGCCTTTAGAAGATTGATGAGTACTGTTATCAGTCTCTGTATTGGTTGTTTGCCATGTAGGGTCACTATTTTGCCAATGCTTTATATGCGCTTGGTAGTTACGCTTTGTGGGAGTGGCATCAAACCCTGAAAAGCCAAGCAGCACTTCGGGGCTGTTAGCCCCTGCTTTTAAAAAGTACTCTTTTGAGCCATTAAACTGCAAATAAGGTTTATTAACGTATTCAAGCTTACCTTTGCTTTTAAAGTCTTTACTGCTGGATGATTTAGTGGCGGCGGTAACATTAAACTCGCCTGTTTGTTTATCAAAAAATCCGGCTGATTGCTCATTTGTAACAGTATTTAATGGCACGCTTGCGATATTACTACCTTCAACAAATGAGAGTGTATAGCGCCATTTGCCAAGCTCGTTGGGCGAAAACAAAACCTGCCATTTGTTGCCTGCTGTTGCATGTGTTTGAGCAGTGTTTGCATCGGCTGCATAATATCCAGGTACTGTATATTGCTTATTAGTGGGGCTGGTAAATGTGGCGTCTAAGCGGTAATCGGTAAAAGGGTTAGGCGTGGCAAGCTCGCTGGTGTGCGGGCCTTCAAGGGTTAAGCTTAATTTATGCCAAATAGGCACGTGAGTGCTGGTTTGATCTGCTCGAATTAGGGCGCTGAATATAAATGAGGCGAAAAATGCGCTAATTAAAAGAAGCCGTTTTATTGTTATTTTTTTCATGTGTGTCCTTGCTAATTTTGTTGCTAGTAAAGTGTGTGATTAAGGAATGTGTACTGTGTTATTTTTGTTCAGTCTATTTCAATAAAACGTTGTTGTCAAAAAGACTATATGGTGTTAAGTTTACGTTGCACACTAAAAAACACACAACAGGTACATCATGCATAAAAATAAACTTACTATTGCTATTTTATTAGGAATGTCGAGCCTTGCACTTGGCTGTAATGGCTCAGCAGAGCAAAGTAAACCAACATTAAAAGCGCCGGAGCAATTAACGCTTAAAGCGCAATTTAAAGACCACTTTAAAATAGGTACAGCGATTAGCCGCGACCAAATATTAGGGGCTTTGCCTGAAGATTTAAATATGGCTAAAGCGCAATTTAATACCTTTACGCCAGAGAACTCAATGAAGTGGGAGCGTATACACCCAGAGCTAGAAACCTATGATTTTGAAGCCGCTGATGCGTTAGTTCAGTACGCACAAGAGAACAACCAAGAATTAGTTGGGCACACATTAGTGTGGCATTCGCAAACTCCTGACTGGGTTTTTGAAGACGAACAAGGCGAGCCGCTAACACGCGATGCATTACTTAAGCGCATGCAAAACCATATTAATGCTGTTGCAGGGCGTTATAAAAACCGAATTTTTGCGTGGGACGTTGTAAACGAAGCACTTAACGAAGACGGCACACTGCGTGAATCTAAATGGAGCACCATTATTGGTGACGACTTTATAGAATACGCGTTTAAATACGCTAAGCAGGCAGCGCCTAATGCCAAGTTATATTACAACGACTATAACTTGTATAAGCCAGAAAAAAGAGCCGGTGCAATTGCGCTTATTAAAAATTTACAAAGCAAAGGCATTGAAATAGATGGTATTGGTATGCAAGCGCATTATTCGCTTGATAACCCAGAGCTTTCGTTAATGGAAGACTCTATTGTGGCATACGCTGCAACGGGTATTGATGTGATGATAACCGAGCTTGATATTTCGGTATTACCATTCCCTGAAGGTGAAGAACAAGGGGCTGATATTTCGTTAGATATTGCGCTGCAAGAGCGATTTAACCCATACCCAGATGGTTTACCGAGTGAAGTAAACACCCAGTTAGGTGAGCGCTACAAAGCCGTGTTTGACATACTTAAAAAACATGACGATAAAGTAAGCCGTGTTACTTTTTGGGGTATAAGCGATGCACGTACTTGGCGCAACGATTGGCCAATGCAAGGGCGCACCGATTACCCATTATTAATTGACCGTGAGTTAAAACTTAAAAGCTTTGTAAGCGATTTATAATCGCACTAAACATTTAACCTCCCGCAAAGGATCGCTTAATAGCGATCCTTTTTTGGTTTATAAAATAGCTATTTTTTATTGGTTTTAGTTAAGCAGTAACTAATATGCGTTTGCAAAGGTACTTGTGGTGTTAAATAGCTAAATGGGAAGTGTGGGTTATTAGGGCTGTCGGGGAAAAATTGCGGCTCTAGGCAAATACCGTCAAATTGGTTAAACGGATTTTTTAAATGCTGCCCAGTATAAACCTGAATAGCAGGGTAGTTAGAAAGCACACTCAGCATTACTTTTTCATCGGCGCTTGTAAGCTCTGCGTGTTGCTTATTGGCTTGCAGATTAAGTACTTGCTCGGTTACAAAGTTATGATCGAGTTTATCGGTTTTATTAAGCACCCGCGCATTTGTGTAGTCAAAAGTGGTATTTGCTACTGGGGCTATTAAACCTGTGGGAATGGCGTTTGTATCTACAGGGGTATAATGCGCGGCAGCCAGCTTTAATGTATGCCCTTGTGCGCTGTTAGTAATGCCATTTAAATTAAAATATGGGTGCGCTGTTGGCCCTGCAATGGTTTTTTTATTACTGGTAATCGTAAATTTAATATCAAGATTACTTTGGTTTTTACTGTTAGTAGTAAAGGTATACAGCACGTTAAATATAGTTTTACCGGGGTAGCCGTTATATCCATCGGGCAGAGTAATACTTAAACTTAGCGCATTTTTTTGATGATAATCAAGCTGCCAAAATAAGTCGCTTAATGCTTTTTGGCCGCCGTGAAGTTGGTTTACTCCTTCGTTTTTATTAAGTACATAGGCTTTATCATCAATGTTTATTTGGGCGTTACTTAGCCTGTTTGCATAAGGACCGGCTACAGCGCCTAAGTAAAACGTGTCGTTTAAATAGTCATTAATATTAGAATAGCCAAGTATAATATTTCGTTTTTTACTATCAACATGGGTAACCCAGCTGGTAAGCCGGGCACCGTAGTTAATAATAGAAATAGTGTCGTTTGTCTCATTACTTAGTGTGTATTGAACAAGTGAAGTTGTCATGTTGGTTACTCTTTTAATTGTTCGTTCTAGCTTTTTTAATTTCTTCTTTTACGATTGGATACAGATCGTATGTTGGATAAAACTCAGTGCTGTAGGCTTTCCAGCCATAGCGCTCAATCGATAAATTTACTTTTGGTAATAACGCTGCCGGAAAGCGCAAGGTAACAACTTGCCCTATGCCCATCATTACTTTCCAAGATTCTACTGTTGCGCCTTCTGGTGGGAAGTGTTTGTAAAAGTTAGCGTTGTTGAGTATTTCTTTTATTTCAGAGAGGTTTTTTGATTGGTCGTGCTTTAAAAAAATCGTTAGCATTAGTTCATCATTTTGCTCGTCACTTGCCCATGCGTTAAAGCTAGTACTTGCACTAAAAAGTATAATTAATAGTAAATATTTCATAGTTCACCTTTGTTAGTTAATTATAAAAATGCGCCGAGCTTTGAAAGGCTTAGCGCATTAATTGGATAAAGTTTGGATTATTTAGCGCATTACGCGTACTAAATATATTAAGCGTTGGCTTTAATTAACGCCTGCGCGGTGCTCACTACGTTCTGGGTGGTAAAGCCAAAATGCTCTAATAACACGTTACCTGGCGCCGACTCACCAAAAGTGCTCATACCAATTACTTTGCCTTGTAAGCCTACATATTTTAGCCAGTAATCTTGGTGTGATGTTTCAATTGCAATACGGTTTGCTACCGAGTTTGGCAATACACTTTGCTTGTAATCGTCTGATTGTAGATCAAACAATGTGGTGCTTGGCATTGATACTACACGCACTGCAACACCTTGTGTTGTCAGCTCTTTTGCGGCTTGCATTGCTAAATCAACTTCAGACCCCGTTGCAATTAAAATAAGCTCAGGCGCTTTATTGCTATCGCTAAGAATATAGCCGCCTTTTTCTATGTCGCTAATTTGCTGAGCGGTACGTGGCTGGTGGTTGAGCCCTTGGCGACTAAAAATAAGCGCCGTAGGTTGCTGCTGATTTTGTATCGCGTTTTTCCACGATACTGCAGTTTCTACTGCGTCACATGGGCGCCATGTGACTAGGTTTGGCGTCATACGTAGGTTGGCTAGTTGCTCAATAGGTTGGTGAGTTGGACCGTCTTCACCTTGACCAATAGAGTCGTGGGTATACACAAATATATTTTGAATACCCATAAGTGCCGACATTCTTACTGCGTTACGGGCGTATTCCATAAACATTAAAAATGTAGCACCGTAATTAATAAAACCACTGTGCAGTGATATGCCATTCATAATGCCGCTCATACCAAACTCGCGCACGCCATAAAACAGGTAATTACCGCTGGCGTCATCTGCGCTTATGCCTTTAGAGCCAGACCACAGCGTTAAGTTAGAACCGGCTAAATCGGCAGAGCCACCCAGTAACTCTGGTAAATGCGGGGCAAAGGCTTCAATGGTGTTTTGCGAGGCTTTTCGGCTGGCAATGTTAGCGGCGTCATTGTTGCACTGTGCAATATAGTTGTTTGCAATAGCTTCGAAGTTGTCAGGAAGGGTGCGTTTAATTACGCGTCGCTCAAATTCTTTAGCAAGCTCTGGGTGGCTTTTGGTGTAGTCGCTAAACAGTTGCTGCCATTGTTTTTGTTTTTTATCACCGCTTTGTTTAGCGTCCCAATGGGCGTAAATATCATCACTGATACTAAATGCTTCATTTGGTAGGTTTAAAAATTTGCGCGCCGCAGTTATTTCGTCATTACCTAATGGCGAGCCATGGCAGTCGTGCGAGCCTGATTTATTTGGCGAGCCAAAACCAATCACGGTTTTACAACAAAGTAGGGTAGGTTTATCGCTCACTTGTTTGGCTTGTGCAATGGCGCTGGCAATTTGTTCTGGGTCGTGACCGTCAATATCTTTTATTACATGCCAGCCGTAAGCGTCAAAGCGTTTAGCGGTGTCGTCGGTAAACCAGCCCTCAACGTGTCCGTCGATAGATATGCCGTTATCGTCCCAAAAAGCAATAAGTTTACCCAGGCCTAATGTGCCTGCAAGCGAACATGCTTCGTGCGATATGCCTTCCATTAAACAGCCATCACCCATAAAACAGTAAGTGTAATGATCAACAATATCAAAACTCTCTTTGTTAAATTGTGCTGCTAGGGCTTTTTCGGCAATAGCCATACCTACGGCATTTGATAAACCAGCGCCAAGCGGACCTGTGGTTGTTTCAACACCTGGGGTATAACCGTATTCAGGGTGACCTGGGGTTTTTGAATGCATTTGTCTAAATTGTTTAAGCTCGCTAAGTGGTAGTTCGTACCCGCTTAAATGCAATAAAGAATAAATAAGCATAGATCCGTGACCGTTACTGAGTACAAAGCGGTCTCGGTTTGGCCAATTTGGATCGGTTGGATTGTGGTTTAAAAAATCGTTCCACAGTACTTCGGCTATATCGGCCATACCCATAGGTGCGCCCGGATGCCCTGAATTTGCTTGCTGTACCGCATCCATACTGAGTGCGCGAATGGCATTAGCAAAAGGCGCACGAGAAGAAAGCTGAGTCATGTATTACCTCAAATAAAATTAAAAAAGCCCGCACGTAATGTGGCAGGCTTGAGGGAAATTAGTTTAGTAAGTCTTCAACCAATTTAGCCAAAATACGCTGATCTTTGGCAAAGTTACGAATACCTTCACCGAGCTTTTCGCTGGCCATTGGATCTTCGTTGTGCTGCCATAAAAATTGCTCGTGGGTGAGTTGGGTTATGTCGCTTTGCGGTGCTTTGGCAATGTTTGCAGCGTCAAGCTTTGTAACCAGTTCACCTTCTTGGCTTTGTAAATCATTGAGTAATGATGGCGAGATAGTCAGTAAATCGCAGCCAGCAAGCTCGATTATTTCCTGGGTATTTCTAAAGCTTGCGCCCATTACCACGGTTTTATAATCGTACTTTTTATAGTACTGATAAATACCTGTAACCGACTGCACACCAGGATCTTCGCTTGGGGTGTATTCTTTATTATCGCGGGCTTTGTACCAATCAAGAATACGACCAACAAACGGAGATATAAGCGTTACGTTAGCTTGTGCGCACGCAATGGCTTGAGCCATCGAAAAAAGCAGCGTTAAGTTACACTTAATGCCTTCTTTTTCTAACTGCTCGGCGGCTTTAATGCCTTCCCATGTTGAAGCAAGTTTAATAAGTACGCGGTCTTTTGAAATACCCGCTTGCTCGTAAAGTGAAATAAGCTTACGCCCTTTGGCAATACTTGCTTGGGTATCAAACGACAAACGCGCATCTACTTCGCTCGATATACGCCCAGGTATTACTTTTAGTATTTCACAGCCAAAGTTAACAATAAGTTGGTCGCATATAGCGTCAACGTTGTTGCCAGCTTTATTTATAGCGTCTTCAATTAAATGTTTATATTGAGGTAATTTTGCAGCTTGTAAAATTAACGAAGGATTGGTTGTTGCATCAACCGGTTGTAGGGCTTTGATTGACTCTACATCGCCACTGTCGGCAACGACCGTGGTTACTTTTTTGAGTTGTTCTAACAAGTTCATAATGATGTACGCCTCGGCTTTAAAACCGAGGCGATGTCCTTATACGTAGCGGTTAACAATATTCTCAAGCAGCTCTTGTCGGCCAGAAACTTGCTTAGGATCGATGTTGTTTTCGTGTACTAAGGCTGAAAGGCTTTCAAGTGATTGCTCACCATTTAGAATGCTTTGACCTAGGTCTTCTTTCCAACCAGCGTAACGTTTTTCAACAAAATCAGTCAGCTCGCCACCTTCAATCATTGCTGCTGCATTGAGTAATGCTTTAGCCATTGTATCCATACCGCCAATGTGACCAATGAATAAGTCATCACGCTCACACGATTGACGACGAAGTTTAGTGTCAAAGTTAAAGCCGCCCGTTGTAAAACCACCCATTTTTAAAATTTCGTAAACAACAAGTGTGCACTCAGCTACGTCGTTAGGAAATTGGTCAGTATCCCAACCGTTTTGCATGTCGCCACGGTTAGCATCAATACTACCCATGATGCCTTCTGCGCAAGCAACTGCAATTTCGTGGTGGAAGCTATGACCCGCAAGTGTTGCGTGGTTTGCTTCAATGTTTACTTTAATTTCGTCTTGTAAGCCGTGCTTGTATAAAAAGCCTGCAACCGTTGCTGTATCGTAATCGTACTGGTGCTTAGTTGGCTCTTGTGGTTTTGGCTCAATTAATAATGTGCCTTTAAAACCAATTTTTTTCTTGTGTTCTACAACCATTTTCAAAAAGCGTGCGTACTGTTCGCTTTCTTGTGCAAGGTCTGTATTTAGTAGTGTGTCGTAACCTTCACGACCACCCCAAAGTACGTAGTTTTCGCCGCCTAAACGATGCGTAATTTCCATTGCATGTTTAACTTGTGCTGCTGCATATGCATACGTATTAGGATTAGGGTTTGTTGCACCACCGGCACAAAAACGCTGATTTGAGAATAAGTTAGCAGTACCCCACAGTAGTTTTACACCTGTGCGCTGCATTTCTTTTTCGATAATGTTAGCTATGTGCGTTACGTTATCGTGGCTTTCTTGTAGTGTTTTGCCTTCAGGGGCAATATCAACATCATGAAAACAAAAGTAAGGAACGCCTAATTTTTCATAAAATTCAAAGGCTACTTTTACTTTTTGTTCAGCAAGTTCTAATTGATTGCCTACAGGTTGGATCCAAGGACGGTCAAACGTACCTTCACCAAAAATATCAAACCCTGTAGAACAAAAGTTATGCCAGTAACAGGCTGCAAAACGTAAATGTTCTTTCATTGTTTTGCCAAGCACTACTTGGTTTTCGTCGTAGTAACGAAATGCAAATGGGTTTTTAGAGTTTTCACCCTCAAATTTGATTTTTTCAACGTTTGTAAAAAATTGTTCGCTCATAATGTGCTCCATTAATTTTATAATAGTGTATTAAAAGTATGTTTTTACACTTTGGTAAAGTGCTTTGTATGTTGTGTATTGCTGTGCGTAAAAGTCTTGCATGACTGGGTCTGGCTCAATTGTTTGCGTTACTTTGCCGTTAACACACACTTGTTGTGCAGGGAGTTGTGTTACTGCTATTCGGGCAAGTCTTGCTGCGCCAAATGCGGGGCCAACTTCTGAGCCTTCTCGGTAAATTAGGGGGCGGTTAAGTACACTTGCGATGATTTTTCCCCACAGTGGGCTTTTAGCGCCACCACCAATTACTGTTACATCGTCAATTTGTGCGCCGGCATCAAGCAGTACTTGTTGGCCATCGGCAAAGGCAAAAGCAACGCCCTCGAGTACTGCGCGGCCAAGAGCTGCTGCATCGGTGTCGCTGTCTAAACCAAAAAACACGCCTTTGGCATCGGGGTTATTATGCGGCGTACGCTCGCCAGTTAAATAAGGTAAAAATATCACGGAGCTTGGTTTGCTAAAGTCGCATTTACTTACTTGTTCAAGGAGTGCGCCTTCGTTTTTAAAACCAGTTAATTTAGTTACCCAGGTTAAACAGCTTGCTGCGCTTAACACCACTGACATTTGGTGCCAGGTGTTTTCAATGCAATGACAAAAAGTATGTACAGCACCTTCTGGGTTAGGCAGGTATTTATCGTTAGCTACAAAGTAAACGCCCGAAGTACCTAATGACAAAAACGCTTGTTTAGGCCTTACTACGCCAACACCGGCAGCGCCTGCGGCATTATCGCCACCACCTGCAACAACAGGCACTTGCTCCATACCCCATTTAGCAGCAACTTGGGCTGTTAATTTGCCAGTAATTTGTGTGCCCTCAAAAAGGGTAGGCATGTGTTGCTCTGTTAAGTCGCAAGCGCTAAGCATTTTTTGCGACCATGCTCTTTTTTCTACGTCTAGCCACAGTGTGCCTGCTGAGTCAGACATGTCTGATGCAAAATCACCGGTCATTAAAAAGCGTAGGTAGTCTTTTGGTAATAATACTTTGGCTACTTTTGCAAAGTTTTCTGGTTCAAACTCTTTTAACCACACCAATTTAGGTGCAGTAAAACCAGGCATTGCTATGTTGCCGGTAATATTACGAGAATTTGGTTCGCGTTTTTCAAGCTCTACACATTGTGCAGCACTGCGCCCGTCGTTCCATAAAATGGCTGGGCGAATAATATTATTGTTTTTATCAAGCAGCGTTGCGCCATGCATTTGCCCAGAAAGGCCCACAGCCTTTACCGATTTTAGTAATGCAAGGTGAGTCTTTTTAAGATCCTCGATTGCACTACAGGTAGCAAGCCACCAATCTGAAGGGTTTTGCTCAGAAAAAAGGGGGGCTGGGCGTGAAACGCTTAAAGAGCCACTTGCTTGAGCAAGCAATTGGTCTTGCTCGTCTAAAATAATTACTTTTACACCTGAAGTGCCTAAATCGATACCAAGGAACATAAATGTGATGCTTAATGTTGTTTTAGTGTTAGCGCTAACATTAATGATTTGATATTGTTAAGTCAAGCTAGTTTTAAACTATGTTTAACAATTAATTTGCAAGTTTATTGCTTGGTTGTTGGAGTTCACTTAAATTTCTTTTTAAGATCATAAGGAAACACTATGAAAAAAATAAACTGGGGTATTGTTGGTTGTGGCCGAATTGCTGCACAATTTTGTGAAGACTTAGCACATACAAATAATGGTGTTGTGTACGCAGTTGCAGCAAGAAATGGGGATGATGCAACCGCTTTTGCGAGCAAGTATGGTGCAGCCAATGCTTACGAAGGGTATCAGGCATTATTTGATGATAAAAACGTTGATGTAGTTTACATTGCGACCCCGCATAACTTTCACTTTAAAAATGCCAGCGATGCTATTAAAGCTGGTAAGCATGTATTGTGCGAAAAGCCCATTACGGTTTCGGCTGAAGAGTGTAAGCAGTTGTCTTTACTTGCTAAAAAGCACGACGTATTTTTAATGGAAGCCATGTGGACGTACTTTTTACCTGCAATACAAAAAGCAAAACAATGGGTAGAGCAAGGGCGAATTGGCACTATTAAACATGTTAAAACTGACTTTGGCTATCCTGTGCCTTTTAATCCTGACGGGCGTGAATATAACCCAAATTTAGCGGGCGGTTGTTTACTTGATATGGGAATTTATCCGCTTGCCATTGCCAATTACTTTTTAAATAACGACCTTGAAAACTTATACGTAAGAGCAAATATTCGCTACAAAGGCGTGGAAGACGATGTACTTATTACTGCTAATTGTGGCGATGTAATGGTGAGCTTAGCAACGTCGTTTCAATGTCGATTGGGAAATGGCGCGTATATTATTGGCGACAAAGGTTATATAAAAATACCCGATGCATTTAGGGCTTACGAGTGCTCTTTGTATGAGCTTGATGACTTAATTGAGCATTTTGAAGATGGCAGGCAGTCACAAGGTTATAGCTTTGAAGCGCAAGAAGTAGGGCGCTTACTGAGCGAAAACAAACGAGAGAGTGACATTATGAGCCACTCTCAAAGTTTACTTTTACAATCGCAAATGGAGCGTATTAAAGCCCTGTTTTAAAGGAGCTTTAATAGAGCTTTAATAGAGCTTTAAAGCAGTTTCAAAAAGCTTTCAATCAACTAATAAACTTAACAGGCGGCGATTTATTCGCCGCTAGGTTCGTCATAATTAAAAAATGAATAGTGAGCTTCTTTATTTTGTCCCGATAAGTCTTGGCAGGCCATACCAACAAAAGCGCCGGTAAAACACGGGCGATACCCTTGGGGTGATTGCTGCACGTAATCATCAGATAAAATGCTGCCATCGAGCACTGGACCAAACTTTATCCAGCAGTTTTTCTCGGTGGCGTAGTAAAACTGCAGCTGAGCGCCATTAAAATCAGCTTTTAAGTAAACAGGTTTGTTTGTTTTAAGCAAAAGCGGTGCAACAGGCGTGCTTGTTTGGTATTTATCGCAGCTTATTATATTTAAATAACGTGGTGTGGTTTCATCGCCTACATCGCCGCCGCTTATATGCAAATAGTAGTAATGAGCGGTGTTGTAATAACATACTAGCCCCGCCATTTGCTGAAAACTGCTCGGCGCAAAATCAACGCATGTGCTGCTAACAGTATGATGAGCCTGTACACGCCTGGCAATAAAACTTTGCTGATGCAATGAGCTTAAAGACTCTTTTCCCACTAGGGTGAGCGATGCTTTTCGAGTATTTTTATACACCCAGCTTTTGCACATGGGCATACGCAATGACTGAAAATCAACAGTCAGATCATCTTTACTAAAATCAATATGTGTTGTGGGTTGCGGCTGTGGGTTTAGTGTTAAACCTTCAACGGGTACGTGTATTCTGGGGGCTTTATTTGTGTGTTTTGCATAAGGCCAGCCATCATCTTTCCAGATTATTTGCTCAATCCCTGTTTCACGCCCTGTAATGCAGCGGCCACGCTCAGTCAGTGGTCTAGATGTTAAAAATACCGTGTACCAATCACCGGTTTGTGTTTGAAAAAAATCTCCATGGCCACATTTTTGTAGCGTATTACTAGGCTCGTGGGCTGCTGTAATAACGGGGTTGTGCGGGTGTACTTGGTAAGGGCCAAATACGTTTTTAGCACGCGCTACACTAATGCAGTGTTCATACCCAGTACCACCTTCAGCGGTAATTAAATAGTAGTAATCGCCGCGTTTTAAAATATGTGGGCCTTCAGTGCAACCAAGTTTTGTGCCTGAAAATATAGGTTTAACATCGCCTATTAATTTATTGGTTTTTAGGCAAAGCTCTTGCATTACTATGCCACCAAATAGTGCGTTGTTGCGGTGATCAACCAGCATGTTTAGCAAATAGCTTTTACCGTCATCATCGTGAAAAATAGACGGATCAAAACCGCTAGAGTTTAAGTAAGTCGCTTGTGACCAGTTACCGGTAATATCAGTGGTTGATACAAAATAGTTTGGCGTGTCTTTGTAAGGGCCATCAAAGCTTTTTACATTGGTATATACCAAATAAAAACGGCCATTATTGTAACTAAGTTGCGCAGCCCATACGCCGCAAGAATCAGGCACTCCTCGCATATCGAGTTGCTCTACGGTGTTAAGTGCTTGGCCTATAACTCGCCAATTTACTAAATCGGTAGAGTGGTGAATTTGCACACCGCCAAACCATTCAAATGTTGAAGTGGCTATGTAGTAGTCGTTATTAACTCTGACAATGTTTGGGTCTGGATTAAAGCCTCTTAGAATTGGGTTTTGCAGCATGCTCATAATATAGGCCTTTTTAAGTTTTTTATATTATTGGGTATGAATATTATAAATTTGTTGTTAGCGCTAACATTTTCAGTGTAGTATAAGACTTTGTCAATAAGTAATCATTTAAAACGCGCTGTAAACAATATCAAGCTTTACAATTATGTATAATGAAATTTAAGAAAGTTAATTATAACAATCCACTGATTGTGAGTAGGTAATAACAGTAATGGCCGATCCTAAAAGAGCAAGAATACAAGATGTAGCCGAGCAGGCTGGTGTATCGATGATGACAGTTTCGCGTGTGCTCAACCAAGACAAAAAAGTAAGCGACAAAACCCGCGAAAAAGTAATGGCTGTTGTTGAGCAATTAAATTACAGGCCAAATGTGTCTGCTAGGCGCCTTGCTAGTACTAAGTCATTCTTTTTAGGGCTTTTATACGATAACCCAAGTGACTCTTACATAAGCCAATTTTTATTGGCAGCGCTTAAAAAATGCCGCGCATTGGGCTACCACCTTGTTGTTGACGAAGCGCATACCGATATTGACAAAACAATTGAATCGGTAAAGCAACTTATTGATGTTACACAGGTTGATGGCATGATTTTACTGCCACCTATGTGCGACAACGAACAGGTTTTAGATGTGCTTACTAAAGCACAAGTGCCATTTGTCAGAATAACGCCAGATACAAAATTAAATCGCTCCCCTTATATATGCATGGACGATTATCAAGCGGCGTTTGATGTTACAGAGCATTTAATAAATCAAGGGCATAGCAAAATTGCACATATTATTGGCGACACTAAACAAGGTGTTAGCCGTTTGCGTTACCAAGGCTATTTAGATGCACTGCGCTCTAATAAAATAATAACGCCACCTGAGTATATAGAGCAGGGCAGTTTTACTTATCAATCGGGCATGGAAGCGGCAATAAAATTACTTTCGCTTGATGATAAACCAACAGCTATTTTTGCAGCTAACGATGATATGGCGGCCGCTGTAATCTCAATAGCTCAAAAACAAGGTATTAATATTCCAAGCGAACTGTCGGTTGTTGGCTTTGATGACACGCAACTTGCAACTATAGTTTGGCCAAATATTTCTACGGTAAAACAGCCCATTAATGAAATGGCTGAGCTTGCGATTACTTTACTTGCATCGGGTCAGTACAACGATTTGAGCAATGTAAAAAGCTTAGACTTAAGACATATTTTAGATTTTGAATTAATAGAAAGAGAATCAAGCTCAACCAATAAAAATAACTAAACAACGCACACACTTTTGAGCTTCAAAATCTATATAAAATAACAACAACACACAATATGGATACTTATGAACGAGAAAGAAAATGTACTTTTAATAGTACTGGTTTGCTTTGTTGCGACCATTGGCGGTTTTTTATTTGGTTTTGACAGCGGCGTAATTAACGGCACTGTTGATGGATTACAAACGGCGTTTGGCTCCAGTAGTGCGGGTACGGGATTTAACGTATCGAGCATGCTAATTGGTTGTGCCATTGGTGCGTTTTGCGCAGGTCGATTGGCTGATAAATTTGGTCGGCGTCCAATTTTACTTTTTGCCGCTGCTTTATTTATTATAAGTGCTTGGGGCTCGGGTGTGTCAGTCACATCGTTTGAATTTGTGATTTATCGCATTTTAGGCGGCTTAGCTGTAGGGGCTGCATCGGTTATGACCCCAGCTTATATTAGCGAAATTGCCCCCGCACGATACAGAGGCACGCTCTCTACACTGCAACAAGTGGCTATTATATTTGGTTTATTTAGCGCATTTGTGAGTAACTATTTTTTAGCAAATACGGCTGGCGGCTCTACGGCTATATTTTGGCTCGACTTTGAAACATGGCGTTGGATGTTTTGGGTTGAGTTATTACCTGCATGCTTGTTTTTAATCGCTTTATTTTTTATCCCTGAAAGCCCACGATACTTAATTATGGCTGGTAAAAAAGACGCTGCTGCACGTGTTTTATCGTCATTATATGGTGCTGAAACTGCCGCTCTTAAATTAAATGAAATAGCAGAGTCTCTTGCTGGCGATAAACACCAACCTAAATTATCTGATCTTATTGATAAACCTAAAAAACGTTTACGCCCCATTGTTTGGATAGGAATTGGCTTAGCTACATTTCAGCAATTAGTCGGCATTAACGTTGTTTTTTACTACGGCGCGGTACTTTGGCAAGCAGCAGGCTTTACTGAATCTGACGCGTTACTTATTAATATAATAAGCGGCTTTGTAAGTATTTTAGCGGTGTTTATTACCATGTATTTTATAGACAAAATTGGCAGAAAACCTTTTTTGTTAACCGGCTCAATTGGTATGACGGTGACGCTTTCGGTTATTGTTTATGCCTTTTTAAATGCAGATATTGGCTCAACAGGCAACTTAGAATTAGGAGAGCAGGGCATAGTTGCTTTAATAGCCGCTAATGCGTATGTGTTCTTTTTTAACTTATCGTGGGGCCCTGTAATGTGGGTTATGTTAGGCGAAATGTTCCCTAACCAAATTCGTGGCTCTGGCCTTGCAGTTACCGGCTTTGCCCAGTGGATAGCTAACTTTTTAATTACCTGGTCGTTCCCTGTTATGCTCACAGGCATTGGTTTAGCTGGGGCTTATGGTTTTTACGCATTTTGTGCGTTTGTTTCAGTCATATTTGTATTTAAGTTTTTACACGAAACCAAAGGCAAAGAGCTTGAACAAATGAAAGGGTAAATATTACCCCTTTAATAAGCGCCAAAACTATTGTAATGGTTTTGGCGCTTATTTTATTAATTTTCATATCTGCAATAATAAAGTGAGGTTATAGTTACCTTTGTTTTTTCTATAAAAGTCTCTCAATTGATAAAGCCATATTTAGAAGTCGCTAATTTCCTTGCTTACACTGCCAAAAACCTTACATAAATTATGCTGGCTAAGTGGCCTTAATAATAGTTACCCTATTTGCATGGTTGTTTTAGCAAATTTAAGAGGTTGTAATTTAGGTCTTGCAAAACAATAAGCAAATGTCAGTGGACCAACTCTGCCAATCAGCATAAGTAAAATTATTATTAGCTGGCTTGGCATACTTAAATTACTAGTAAAATCACGAGATAGCCCTACAGTGCTTAATGCCGAAATTACTTCAAAAGTAATATCTAAAAGAGACGTTTTCTCGATTTTACTCATAATCATGATGCTTAAAAAAGCCGTAAATAAGTATAAAATTACAACACTCAATGCTTTTATCACAAGTTTGTCGCTTAGCTCTCTGTTAAATATGGTTACCTGTGGTTTTTGGCGTAAATAGCTATACATAGCAAGTAGTAAAATAACAAAAGTTCCTATTTTAATGCCGCTTGCTGTACTTACCGAACCACCACCTATTACCATTAATAACAATGTAAGCAATGTCGAGTCGGAACTGAGCTGGCTAATAGGTAAAGTATTAAAGCCTGCAGTACGTGGTGTAACTGCTTGAAACCAGGCAGCAATTACTTGCTCGTTAATAGGTAGGTTGGCAAGTGTGGCTGGATTTGAATATTCAAATAAAAAAATAAGCAAAAATGCACAGCAATTAATTACAGCACTTGCAATTAATACAATACGTGTATTAGTTGCTAATTTATGCCAGCGACGTTGTTGATATATATCTATTAAAACGGTAAACCCTAAGCCACCGATTATAAATAATGCACTGATAATAAGATTAACAGATACATCACTTTTAAAAGCCATTAAGCTATTACTGTCGAGTGCAAACCCGGCATTGTTAAAAGCCGAAATAGTATAAAATAGACTTTGATAGGCGCTACCCGCAATACCATAGTCATCTACCCAGCTCATAAAAAGTAAGCAAAATGCTATAGTTTGAATTATTAGCGAGTAAGTTATTACACATCTAGCTACATGGATCACTCCATTTAAATCGCTGGTATCGAATGCTTGGCTTGCAAGTAAACGTTGTTTTAATCCTAAGTTTTTACCAATACTTAAAAATGAAATAACGGCTACGGTCATAAAGCCGATTCCTCCAATTTGAATAAGTACCATAACAACACATTGCCCAAATGTGGTTAGCGCAGTGCCTGTATCAATAACAACTAAGCCTGTAACTGTAACCGCAGAGGATGCAGTAAAAAAAGCTTGAATAAAGCTAAGCGATTCAACACTTGCAAAAGGTAATAGTAATAAGCAAGTGCCTAAAATAATGAGAGCAAAAAAACCAGCAGTTAAAATTAAAGGGGGGTTAACAGGCCTTTTCAAATTTTTTAAACGGCGATTAAATTGCTTTGGAAGTACGTGTGCTTGCCAGTTGATCATAAAGCTTTAAACCGTTTGGTGAGTTTTGTTAGGTAATGTTTAGAGCCCAGTAATACAAGGCTATCACCATGGCGTAACTCGGTGTCGAGTGTTAGGTCTGTATTAAAATTATCATCTCGGCGTAAGGTGAGCGGTTTTATATCTGAGTTACGCTCTTTTAAAAGCCAGCCAATATTGCGCCCTGATAAATGTAAATCTATGGCAAGCTCAACAATAAATGTAGATTGTGTAAGTGCAAAGTACTGGTTAACCATAGGGTAGTTAAGTGCATGTGCTACTCTGATCCCCATTTCTTCCTCGGGGTGAATAATACGAGATACGCCAAGTTTACTTAAAATTTGATGGTGACTTTTAGAGCACGCCTTAACCCATATTTGTTTAACACCAAGGTTTTTTAAATGCAGCACGCATAAAATACTCGCTTCTATGTTTTCACCAATTGCAACTAATACAGCTTGGCAGCTGGTTAAGTCGAGTCGAGCAAGCTGTGTTTCATCACTGGCATCTAAAATGACAGTGTAATTTAACTGATTAGCAAACGTGTTAATGGTGCTTTCGCTTATATCGGCTGCGCAAACGTGATGCCCCTGATTAGCAAGCTCAAGCGAGGCGGTAACACCAAAACTACCTAATCCAATTACTGCAAACTGTGCCATGTGCGTTCCTATTTAAAAAATACTACATAGCAAAGACTATGGAATTTTAAAAAAGAGTCACCCCATATCAATTAAGCTTTATAAACATTTAACACTACAGCCAAAAATCTTTATAAAAACTTTATACACAACGTATTAAAAAGCAGTAACCTATAAAAAGAGAATTTTATGGGAGTGCACAAATGGGTATTAATAAATGGCTTAAGCCGCTTTTATTAACAACAATTGCGCCTATTTTTATTGTGCTGGCTATTTTTCCAGTTCGAGAGTGGCTAACAACCACCGACATTGTCATGTTGCAATTACTTTGGGTGGCATGGGTTGCGGTGCGTCAAAATGCCGCCTTAGCGGGGATTACAACGTTAGTTAGTGTGGCATGTACCGACTGGTTTTTTGTACTGCCGTACTTTACATTTCATATCGAAAAAATTGAATACTTAGTCACTTTTACTGTCATGCTTATAGTTGGCTTGATGATAAGCAAATTGGCGGGCGAGCTAAGTAAAAACGTTCGTGATACCCAGTTACATGCCAGTAATACACGATGTTTATATGAGTTAGCTAAGGCGCTTAATGGGCTTGATGATATAAACGCTCAGCGCCAAGTATTTACAACATCGATTAAAAACCATCTAGGTATTACGCTTCGTTGGAACAATAATACAATGGATAATGGAGAGTACTTCAATATCGAACAAAACACACAATGGGGCGGCTTTATTTCAGATGCCGAACTTAGTCCTGAAAACCGTGCATTTATAGATACGGCACTGTCCTTGCTGTTTCAGGTTCACGAAAACTCAAATCTTAGAAACCAGTCGGCATCGATGAAAGTACAAGCAGAGTTAGAACGTGCTAAAAACGCATTGCTGCGTAGTTTATCTCATGATCTACGCACGCCTTTGGCTACTATTATGGGCTCATCAAGCATGTTAGCTGACGAAAATATTGAGCTGAGTAAGGCATCAATTACAGAACAAGCAAAAAATATTTATGAGCAAAGTGAAATCTTAAATCAGCATTTTAATAAAGTGATGGAGCTTAGCCGGGTAAATAAAATAGGAGAGCAGCTAGCATGGCAAGCTATCAACGTACATACACTTATTACTGAGGCTAAAGCACGCAGGCAGCAGCAATTAAGTGGTTTTAACTTAGCGTTAGTCTTTGATAAAGCCACTTGTTGTATAGGTGATATAACACTTTTAGAAATCGCGCTTGCGAATATATTCGAAAACGCGGCACGTTACGGTGATGGAGTGGCGACAGTGGACTTTAATACTGAACGAATTGCTAATATAACACACTATAAAATAGCCGTAAGCAATCTCATAGTTACTCATCCAAGCAGTTCGGATGAAGGAGTTGGTCTTGGTAGCGTAATTTGCGATGTAGTTGCTCAGTTTCATCAAGGCGAATTTGTATTAGCTATTGATGAGCTGACCCAAGTAGCGACAGCAATACTTAGCTGGAGTGCAAAGAATGATTAATGTATTGGTGCTAGAAGACTCACCTGCATTGCAAAGTTTTTTAAAAACATTACTAGGTGCCAGTGGCTATAACGTATCAATTAGTGCGAAAGGGCTTGATGGTTTTTCATTAATGAGTGAGCAAAGCTTTGACTTAGTGTTACTTGATTTGGGATTGCTTGATATGGATGGACAAGCTTGGTTACTTGAAGTACGACAATGGAGCCAAATACCAATATTAGTGCTTTCGGCTCGCGATGGCGAGGTGGAAAAGGTTACAGCCCTTGATAATGGGGCAAACGATTATATAACCAAACCTTTTAGTGCAAACGAACTTCTGGCAAGAATGCGTGCGCTACTAAGAGTAAATACACAGCCCAGTTTGGCACTGCAATGCGGTAACATCATTATAGATCCGCATAAGCACACAGTTACGCTTAACAGCAGCGATGTAAAGCTCACTAATAAAGAATATAAAATTTTGCTTATGTTATTTCAAAATAAAGATAAAGTGCTTACTCATAATGCTATTTTAAGTCAGGTATGGGGGGAGCAATACATTAATAGACCTGAGTATATTCGTGTACATGTAGCGCAACTAAGACAAAAGCTTGAGGTAAACCCTGCAAGCCCTATTCATATCTTAACTGAGCCAGCGGTAGGTTATAGATTAGTTGGGTAGGCACTAAAAAATTATCGTCCTAAATTTAGCTATTTAGGACGATAAAGTTACACGTTTTCTAGTTTCGTTCCTTTGGTTTCAGTTACTAAGTAAATAACAAAAAGTACCGATATAAATGCGAAAAATGCATAGAGCGAATACGCGAGTGCAAGCCCTCCACCGGCTAGCAATATTGGAAAGGTCATAGTAACTAAAAAGTTAGCCAGCCATTGAGCAAGCCCTGCAACCCCTAAGCCTAATCCTCTCATGTTATTTGGAAATATCTCGCCGAGCATTACCCACATTACAGGACCCCATGAAAGGTTAAAAAAGAATACATATAAGTTGGCCTGTACGAGTGCAGTAAAGCCCCAGTCGCCAAGTTGTAATTGTCCTTGAGGGTCTATAGTGCCGTTAGAAAATGCAACAACTAAACCAATGAGTGAGAAGGTCATGCCTATTGAACCGATTAATAAAAATGGCTTTCGGCCTAATTTATCAATAAGCGATAAAGTAATAAAGCAGGCAACTAAGCTAATTACGCCACTAATAATATTGATTAAAAGCGCATTTGATTCTGAAAAACCAACAGCCTGCCATAATATAGCGCCATAATAAAATACCACGTTAATACCGACTAGTTGCTGTAATGTTGCAAGCCCAATTGCAATATAAACGACTGGTTTTAGCTTGAATGAGTGTGCTTGAAATAAGTTACTTATCTTTGTTTTTTCGCTATTACCTAATGACTGCCTTATTTCTTCCCACATTGATTCGGCGTTTTTAGCACCGAATAACTGCGATAGAATTTTCATTCCTGCTTGTTGTTTATTTTTCATTGCTAAATAACGCGGGCTTTCTGGAATAAAAAATAAAGTGACCAAAAAAATAGTTGCAGGGACTAATTCTATCCAAAACATCCATCGCCACGTATCAAAGCCTGACCAAAGTACTTCGGTTGAGTTCCCTGATATTTGTACTAATGAATAGTTACTTAAAAAAGAGCAAAATAATCCTAAAATAATAGCAATTTGCTGAATAGAAGTAAGCGTACCACGTAAACGTGCCGGGGCTATTTCACTTATATAAGCGGGCGTTAGTATTGAAGCTGCACCTACCGCCAAGCCGCCAATTAAGCGATAAATTATAAATTCCCCAGACGACCCTGCAATGCCTGAGCCCCAGGCACTGATAATAAAAAGAACAGCAGTTGCAAGTAATACCTTTTTACGACCAAAGTGATCGGCGCTTTTACCTGCTATTAATGCACCAATAGCGCAGCCTAGCAGCATACTTGCTACATTAAAGCCGGTTACTACGCTGTCTGAGTTAAAGGCACCTTTGAGTCCATCAACTGTGCCATTAATTACACCGCTATCAAAACCAAATAAGAATCCACCAATCGCAGCTACGCACGCGATAAAAAATATACGTAGCAAGTTCTCGTTTTCGATACTCTCTAATTGAATAGATGTACCACTGAGCGTGGGATCTGTTGCTGTATTTTCCATTTTTTAATTCCTAGATTTTTATTATTTTTATAAAACAATGTTAGACACCGTAAATTTATCTTTTGGTATTTTAATACCTTGCCCAGAGCCCACCGTAACAATTAAGCGTCCTTTGTAAGCCACGGCATTACCTTGCTCATTGATATAAGTGAGTTGGTTTTTAGGAACTGTGAATTTAACCTCGTTTTGCGTTTTGTTTTTAAGGGTAACGTGTTTAAAACTCACTAATTGTTTATTAGGTGTTTTAATTGGCGCGTCGGGCATAGAAATATAAACTTGAACAACATCGTCAGCTGTAAAACTGCTTTGGTTAGCGATTGTTGTTGTTAGGTTTAAATCGCCAGTGTCTGCGTTTATTGAATGACGTGTGTTTTTGTATTTAAAGTCTGCGTAACTTAAGCCGTAACCAAATGGGTAAAGTACTTCACCTTCATAATATTTGTATGTACGGTTTTGCATTGAGTAGTTTTTAAAGTCAGGTAAATCTGAAACTGATTTATAAAAGGTGATAGGCAATTTACCTGATGGGCTAAAGTCGCCGTAAAGTAAACCAGCTAGCGCGCTTCCTGCTGCCTCACCTGGATAGAAGCCCTGAACAATGGCATCTATATTTTCGTTCTCCCAATTTAATGCCATTGCACTACCGCTCATATTTACAAGTACGATAGGTTTACCGGTCTGCTTTAGCTTTTTAAGTAAATTAAGTTGGCTTTTAGGTAAATTAATATTGGTTCGATCTCCGTGAGAAAACCCTTCAATTTGCAGTGGCATTTCTTCACCTTCAAGATTGGCACTAATACCGCCTACAAATACAATAACATCCGCTTCATTGGCATTATCTAGCGCTTGTTGAGTAAGGTTTTGAGGGTTTTTTAACCAGCCTAAACTCGCTGTTGGGTTAATAACGTTGCTATGCCAAAAATGATTGAATTTAGCTTGTGCAGTTAATATATATTCTTCATTTTTATTAAGTGTTATAGCGCCATTAACGGTTTTACCATTAAGTGTAAAACTCATATTGGTGGCTTTGAAATAGTATTGTGCTGTTTGCTCCGGTTTAATTATTCCGTCCCATTTAACAGCAAATTCTTGCTCAATAGAGTTGTCGATAGGGGAACGTTCCCAGCTAAAGTCGATATTTTTATCTATTTGTCGTTTAGCTGGTTGACGGTCAAAATTACTCGCTGGGTAATACTGGGCAATTAACCCTGGCTGCATTTGATTATTATGATCTAGATGAAAAAAATGTTTTGCCTCAATAGGTTGGTAATGTGTATAAACCTCACCGGTAATACTTGAGCCTGCAGAATATGTAAGGTTATTTTTACCTAGGCGTTTTTCTAATGCGTATTTAGGGGTAATAGGTGTGATAGGTGTGCCGTTGTAATTTCCTAATAAAATAGCGGTGTTATTTGCATTCGGGCCAATTAACGCTATTCTTTCGTTACCTTTTAAAGGCAGCAATTGTTTATTTTTAAGTAATACTAATGATTTTTGAGCGGCTTCTTCGGTGAGTTTTAAATGTTCTGCAGATCCAACTAACGTCATCGGTTTTTTAGAAAAAGGCACATTGTTAGCATCATCAAACATTCCTAATTTAAAGCGCGCATACATAAGGCGTTTTAATGCTATATCTATATCATTTTCTTCAACTAATCCTTCTTGTACTGCCTGAGTTAAATAACTATAGGTATTACCATGATGATCACCGCAGTTTAAATCGGTTCCTGTTCTAAGCGCCATAGCTGCAGCTTGTGCTTCTGTACTGACTATATTGTGGGATTTTATGTCGTAAAAATCGGCTATAGCACCACAGTCAGATACGATGTAACCTTTAAAATTAAATTCATCGCGTAATTTATTTTGAATTAACTCGTTGTTACCACAAGCCGGCGTGCCATTTACGCTGTTATATGCACACATCACTGATGCTACATCCGTTTGTGCTATTACATCTTTAAATGCAGGTAAATAGGTTTCTGCTAAATCTTTTTTAGAAGCAGTGTAGTCGTCACTGTGCCTTGAAACCTCCGGGCCGCTATGTACTGCATAATGCTTAAGTGTCGCTACAGATTTTAAATACTTAGAGTTATCACCTTGTAAGCCGTTAATAAAATTAACCGCAATACGGGTTGTTAAATAAGGGTCTTCACCGTAGGTTTCTTGGCCACGGCCCCAGCGTGGATCTCTAAAAATATTTATGTTTGGCGACCAATACGTCAGCCCTGTATACATTGAGTGGTTATTTTCATTTAAAAAGGCATGATGCTTTGCTCTGCCTTCGTCAGAAATAGCCGTACCAACTCTTAACATTAAGTCTTCATCAAATGTAGCAGCAAGACCAATCGCCTGAGGAAAAACAGTTGCTTTACCGGCTCTTGCTACACCGTGAAGCGCTTCGTTCCACCAATTATATTTTGGTATATTTAAGCGCTCAATTGCGGGGGATTTATCAAATAGCTGAGCTACTTTTTCCTCTAATGTTAAGCGATTTACTAAGTCATTTACGCGCTCGTCAGTTGTTGCCGATTCATTTAGATAAAGTGGTGTATCTTTATTTGATTGTTTATGGGGCGCACAACTAACTAAAGTAGCGATTGCTGTAAGTGCAATAAAATCTTTTATATATTTGTTAATCATTGTTACTAACTCTTTATGGGTGTGTGATAAAAATAAATTAACAGAGGTTATTATTAGAGTCGTCTAAGGGTAAGATTAATATAAATTTGAACGTTTAAATGGACGTATTTACGTAAGTTCATACTTTAGTTCCCTAAATAATGGGCATTACGCTGCAAATACGTGTTAATTACTATTTAACAGTATGATTTTCAGTCCCTATGTATTAATCCACTTATAAAAACGAGGTATGTATATATAACCAAAGTGGCTTAATAAAGCGTTCAAATAGCGGTATGTGTGGTTAGTTAGGCGATTTTTTCCTTTAATTTTATTAAACCTATACCTGCACGATAACCACATACACAAAAAAGACAGGATAAGAATTTTAAGTGCTACGTAAGTAGTCTTTAAATTCTGATTGGGGAAATAAGAATGAAGAAAATAAAACAGAGCCGTAAATTTAAGTTGTCGATAATTGCCTCTGCAATTATGGCATCACCATTTTCTTGTAATGTATTTGCAGCACAAGAAGAAGCCGTAGCAAAAGCTGATGAAGATAATATAGAAATTGTGATTGTAGAAGGGACACGCTCAAATCTCATTAATGCCCAAAATATGAAGAGAGAAGGCGAAACAGTACTCGATGCTATCTCAGCAAAAGATATTGGGTCTTTACCTGATCGAAGTGTACTTGAGGCAATTACCCGTTTACCAGGAGTGTCTATTGAACGCTTTGCAGCTGCAAACGATCCAGATCATTATGGTGTTGAAGGCAGCGGTGTTGTTGTTCGTGGATTAACACATACTCGCAGTGAATTTAACGGCCGTGACACTTTTACTGCAGATTCAGGGCGAGGGTTAAGCTTTCAAGATGTACCGCCAGAATTAATGGGGTCTGTTGAATTATTTAAAAACCAATCGGCAGATATGATTGAAGGCGGTATAGCTGGTACTGTCAATTTGGTTACACGTAAACCTTTTGATGCCGACGGCCGAGTAATCGCTTTTACTTTAGATGAAACATATAGCGAATTTGCAGATGAAACAACACCGTCATTTTCTGGCCTATATAGCGATATATTTGATTTAGATAATGGCAGGCTTGGCGTATTAGTAAATTATTCAAACTCTAAACTAAAGGCGCAGTCAGACGGTACACAAATAGGCCGTTACGAAGAGCAAAATGAATTTGTTAATGGGCAAGCTGTATTTGTGCCTCGTACTACGCGTTTAACCCGAAAAGAAGATGACAGAGACAGAGAAGGTTTTGCAGGAGCACTACAGTTTGAAAATGAAAGTAAAACGCTTTTAGCTACAGCCCAATTTATTCGCTCGGATTCGTCACTAGCGTGGACCGAACACGCTATTGAAATGGCCGATGATGCTGTTATTAATGATTTAGTAGCTCTTGAAGGTACTGAATTTGACATTACTGACCAAGGGCTTTTTGAATCGGGTTTTATTACATCAAATGCAGGTTGGCGTGGTAATGATGCGCAGCGTCAACCATCAGGTGAATTTGGTGCACAACATGCGATGATCACACGTTTTAGAGATCAAGATAACGTAGTGGACGATTACGGCTTTAATCTTAAGTATCGCCCTAACGATACATGGTCGTTTAATTTTGACGCTCAATATGTAGAGTCTACATCAGAGATTTTTGATTTTTCTGTCATGGGCGCAACTCGCGCTGTAATTGGTATTGAACAAAACGGCTCAGAGTTACCTGATATTACTTTACTTGACCCTGCAAATAGCGGCGATGCAGGATTTTTTACCGATCCTCATAACTATTTTTGGCGCAGTGCAATGGATCACATATCTGATAATGATGGTAAAGAAGTTGCCTTTGCAGGTGATACAAAATACACATTTGATAGTGGCTTTTTTACTAGCGTAAAAGTTGGTGCTCGTTATGCTAAGCGTGAGCAAACTACACGTCAGTCTACTTTTAATTGGGGATGGCTGTCTGAGGCGTGGGCAGGTAATGGCAGTGCATGGTTTGATGCACAAGGCGACGAGCTAGGTGCAAGTTTAGGCGATAGCTATGAGGAGGTAACTTTTGATAACTTCGCCAGAGGCGGGGTATTAAATGTTGCCTCAGAGGGAGCATTTTTGTTTCCTAAAGAGTCGTTTGTAAAAGACTACAATAATGCAGAATCTGCCTTTGCGTCTTTATCACCAAATTGGCAACGTTTGTCGAGCAGAGACGGCGCGGTTGGAGATTTTTTAAATAATGAAATTAATGAAACGTCTGAAGTAAATAATGCGTTTTATATTAAAGGTAATTTTGAAGGTGAATTAGGTGACATGTTTTATAGCGGCAATGTGGGTCTTCGCTATGTAAAAATAAAAAATGAAACAGATGGCTTTTTAACATTCCCAGATACCGTTGGCGATATTAACGATGCATCCGATCCCGATAATTTTTTACCCTCGGATCAAGCGGCCTTTGGCAATGCAGGATTTACAGAGCAAACTGCAAACAGCGAATACACAAATATACTGCCTAGCTTAAATGTAAAATTAAATTTAAAAGATGATTTAATTTTACGCTTTGGTTTTTCAGAAGCTATAGCACTACCGGCTCTAGGAAACCTAAGAAACTTTGTAAAAATCACGCCTGAAGACTTAGTGATCACCTACGATGAAAGCTCAGATGAAAGACAAATTCAAGACGCACGCTATTCGCGCTATACAGCTAACTCGGGAAATCCATTTTTAAAACCAATGGAGTCATACAACTACGATTTAGCACTAGAGTGGTATTTTTCTGAAGGTGTTGGCTCGCTTACGAGTTCATTCTTTTATAAAGATATGAGTAATTATTTTATTAATGGCTCAGTAGATAGAGAGCTTGCTAATAATGGTGCTACTCAGGTAGTACAAGTAAACGGTGCTACAAATGGTGATGAAGGTTCTGTGCAAGGTTTTGAGCTGGCTTACCAGCAGTTTTATGACTTTTTACCTGGTGCCTTTAGTGGTATCGGGATGCAGTTTAACTATACCTATATTGAAGAAGAAGGATCACCAAATGCAGGATTATCACCAGATAAGCCTGATTCAACAGAAGGCGCCGATGTTGCATTTGATGGATTGCCTCTTGAAGGGCTTTCTAAAGACAACATAAACATTGTAGCTATGTACGAGAAGTATGGCATAAATGCACGCTTAGCTTATAACTGGCGCTCTGAATATTTGCTAACCAGTAAAGATGTAATAACTCAATTACCTATCTATAACGAGGCGGGTGGCCAGCTTGATGGTTCTGTATTTTATAATCTAACGGACTCATTTCAAATTGGCTTACAAGGTACCAATTTAACAAACGAAGTGGCGCGTACTTCTATGCAAATAGACAACGATAATAATCGTATATCACGCTCTTGGTTTGCCAGCGAACGTCGATTTAGTATTATTTTAAAAGGTAACTTTTAATAAATACCATTAGTACATAAATAAACGCTATGACTGCTTATTAAGCAGTCATAGCGTTTTGTTATATAAGGTAATGAAAAATGAGTGATTCAAGAATTAAGTCTATTGTTATAGTCGGTGGGGGGTCAGCAGGCTGGATGAGTGCCTCGGCGTTGGCTAAAGTTATTGGCTGTGATAATTGTAGCATTACACTTGTTGAATCTAGCGAGATAGGCACTGTGTCGGTAGGTGAGGCTACTATTCCGCAAATTCAGCTATTCAATACAATACTCGATATCGATGAATCTGAGTTTATTCGCTCTACAAATGCAACGTTTAAACTAGGTATTGAGTTTATAGATTGGAAGGAAAAAGGGCATCGCTATTTTCATCCTTTTGGAAACTACGGTACTAATATGGAGGCGCTGCCTTTTCATCATTTTTGGTTGAAAATGCAAGATGAACCAAAATTTGAAAAAACTTCCAACTTATCTAACTACTCACTGGCATCGGTAGGTGCTTACGCCAACAAATTTATGCACCCGTCTACCCAGCAAAATACACCGCTAGCAGGTATTAATTATGCCTACCACTTTGATGCAACCCTTTATGCTAAATTTTTAAGTAAATACGCTATAAATAAAGGTGTTAAGCGTATTGAAGGTCAGGTTGATGAAGTAAAAACCAACCCTGTAACAGGAATGATAGAGTCGTTAGTGTTAAACGATAACACGGTACTCAGCGGTGATTTATTTATTGATTGTTCAGGTTTTAAAGGACTGCTAATTGAGCAAGCACTTAAAACGGGCTACGAAGATTGGACACATCTACTTCCTTGTAATAAAGCGGTTGCAGCGCCTTGTTTATCTACAAAATCACTAAACCCTTATACACAGTCTACGGCGCAGAGTGTTGGCTGGACTTGGCGAATACCGCTACAAAACAGAGTAGGTAATGGGTTTGTGTATTCAAGCGAGTTTATGGATGACGATAAAGCGCAGAGTTTATTATTAAACACACTGGAATCAAGCCCTTTAAATGATATAAATAGCTTACAGTGGGTTACAGGTATGCGTAAAAAAAGTTGGAATAAAAACTGTATTGCTATTGGTTTATCGGCAGGCTTTGTTGAACCACTTGAATCTACAGGGTTACATTTAATTCAGTCGGCTATTGCAAAACTGATGACGTTGTTCCCAAGTAAAGCTTTTACGCAGTGCGATATTGATTTGTTTAATCAGCAAACTGAAACAGAGTATCATCGTATTCGAGATTTTATTATTTTGCATTATAAGTTAACAAATCGCGATGATAGTGAGTTTTGGCGTTATTGTAAAAACATAGAAATGCCAGATTCATTAAAACAAAAAATAGATATGTTTAGTGAAAACGGTCGTATATTTAGACATGACAACGAGTTATTTAACGAAACATCTTGGCTTGCTGTTATGCACGGACAAGGCATTAAACCTAAAAGCTACCACCCATTAGTTGACAGGCTAAGCCGTGATGAGATAAAACGCAGACTAAAAAATATTGAATCAGTAATTAGTCGCTCAGCAAATATAATGCCCGATCATCAGGCGTATATTTTAAAAAATTATACGCCATAATACATTGTTGTAGAGAGTTGTAAGTGGACAATCTAAGCTTTTGCTTGGCGTTCCCAATGCTCTTTTCTAAATTGAGTGGGTGTTATACCCACTAGTTTTTTAAAAAATGTATTAAAAGTCGCTTTGCTGTTAAACCCTGCTTTATCCATAATGTCCAACATGGTCACTGTTTTATTTTCTTCTAAAAGTAGCAGCCGTTTACTTTCTTCAATTCTGTAGTGATTTATAAACTCAAAAAAGTTTTTACCAAAGTGCCTATTAATTATTGATGAAAGGCTTCTTGACCCCATTCCTAATTGGCTTGCTAGGTTATCTAGTGTGAGTAAATGGTTTAAATAAGGCTTGTTTTGTAGCAAGTAGCTTTCAATTTTTTGTATTTTTTCGGGTTCAAAGACCTCTGGCAATTTACTTTGTTCGGTAGTGAGTGTGTCGTCAATACCTTGGAATATTCTTGAATGACCTGCACTAAAAAATATTAGGCTTGTTATTAATAAAAGTACCGCGTAGTTAGAGGTAAGCCCCAATAGTTCGTGATCGACAATTATTCCAATGTCATAAGACATAATAATACCAAGCGAGACAAATATCGCGTTTAAATGAACAACTAAAAAGCCAATAACTAAGACTTTTAACCAAGTCAGATCGACACTTTCTAGTTCTGCAAATTCATTTTTGATATTTTTTTGATATTTTTGTAATTCTAAAAAGCACAAAACACTGATAGAAAACCGGAAACATTCTCGAGAAAAATAAATTATACGATCAACGATAGGTGTAGTTTCAATAGTACCGTTTTGGAGTGCATTTAATTTAACGCTGTTGTCGAGCATAAGCCAATCTAGTGTGAAATAGATGGAATAAAGTATAAAAGGAATAAAATACAGTGCGTCAACTTTTTTAACTTCATAATTTTTATTAACTAACGATTTTATATAGAGCAAAAGTAGCGGGACTTCTAACCAAAATGCTAAGCCGAATGTATAAAACAAATTTGGCGATAAATTTAATGCAAAAGGTCTAAATGCTTCACCAAAGTTTATAAGATTATCCATAGGAATAGCAGCTTGAGCTAATAAAAAGCAGGCAAGTAGGCAGTTACTTAATTTATTCCCTTTTTTTAATGTGATTAAAAATACGCTAAACGATAAGCATATAAACATGGTAAAAATTAAAGCGAGATCGTGAGTGTTAAAAAGTACTTCTTTCACAATTTAATACACCTTTTATTAAAATTGTTATTTGGCACATCTATGTCATTCGTGTGGGTATGTATTATCGAACAAGTTTAAATATTTAAAACAGTTTTAGCGTTCAAATAAAGTGTATTACACGTATTAGAACGCCTAAAACCTCTATTTGAACGACATTATAGTGTATTTGTAATAAAACTATTCGCCACACTAACAAAGTATCAGGTTATCAATTTAATGAAAAATATTTATTCTTCATTTGTTTTAGGCTCATTTTTGAGCATTTCATGCTCAGCTGCATTTGCTAAAAATGATATAACGCTATGGCCAAAACAAAAACCCGCAATAGAAAAAAATGCAGCGCTAGAAGCTGACATTACACGCTTAATAAATAAAATGTCGCTTGAACAAAAAGTCGGTCAAATGGTTCAAGCAGAAATAACATGGGTCACCCCACAAGATGTTAAAAAATACCATTTAGGATCGGTTTTAAATGGAGGAGGTACATTTTTGCATAATGACCGCAATGCAAGTGTGTCTGATTGGGTGTCGTTTATGGATGAGTTGTACTTAGCCTCAATGGATACATCCGCTGGTGGTGTAGCTATTCCTGTTACGTATGGTATTGATGCCGTACATGGTAATAATAAATTTATTGGCGCTACTTTATATCCTCATAATATTGGTTTGGGTGCAGCGCATAACCCAGCGTTAATTTATAAAATTGGTGAAGCAACAGCAAAAGAAGTCCTCCTTGCAGGAATCGATTGGACCTTTGCACCTACATTGGCAGTTGCCAGAGATGATCGGTGGGGGCGAACCTATGAAAGCTACTCTGAAGATTCAGAGATAGTTGCTTTGTATTCAAAAGAAATGATTGAAGGGCTACAAGGTCAAGTAAATACATCTAACTTTTTAGATGACGACCATATCTATTCTACCGCTAAGCATTGGGTGGGCGATGGTGGTACTTATCAAGGGATTGATCAAGGCGATAATCGAGAAACAGAAAAAGATTTAATTAAAAATCATGCTGCAGCTTATTTTCCAGCTTTAAAAGCGGGTGTACAAAGTATTATGGCCTCGCATAATATGTGGAATGGACTGCGTTTACATGGCAGTAAATATCTGCTTACTGATGTGTTAAAAACTCGACTCGGTTTTGATGGCTTTATAGTAGGTGATTGGAATTCGCATAGTAAAATACCTGGTTGTACTAATGACAGCTGCCCACAGGCTGTAAATGCTGGACTTGATATGTTTATGGTAGTCGAAGACTGGAAAGCTTTTATAGGTAATACAATAGAGCAAGTTGAAAATGGCATTATTCCCATTGAACGTATTGACGATGCAGTTAGGCGTATTTTACGAGTAAAAATACGTTCGGGGCTATTCAATAAAGGACTTCCATCAAAGCGTAAATACGCAAACCAAAAACAATTATTAGGTGCTCCTGAACACAAAGCGATTGCAAGGCAAGCTGTACGAGAGTCTTTAGTGCTGTTGAAAAACAATAATAATTTGTTACCGCTTAGCCCAGATAGTAAAGTTTTAGTTGCTGGCGACGGCGCTGATAATATGAGTAAGCAAACGGGTGGTTGGACAATTAATTGGACTGGTGAGGGTAATGTAAAGTCTGATTTTCCTGGGGGAACGTCAATTTTTGATGGTATTGAGCAGGCGGTAAACAAAGCAGGTGGTAAGGCGGTATTGAGCCCTGATGGAAGCTTTGATGAAAAACCCGATGTAGCTATTGTTGTATTTGGTGAAAACCCATACGCAGAGTGGATTGGTGACTTGAAATCAATAGCGTACCAGGCTCACTCTCATCGTGACGCTAAATTAATCGAGTCATTAAAATCAAAGGGCATAAAAGTGGTATCTGTATTTTTATCTGGCCGGCCACTTTGGGTTAATAGAGAAATAAACGCATCTGATTCGTTTGTTGCTGCTTGGCTTCCAGGTAGTGAAGGCGTAGGTGTAGCTGACGTGTTATTTACCAATAAAAAAGGAAATATCGAGTATGACTTCAAAGGTAAGCTTTCTTTTTCATGGCCTAAATACGCGTCTCAAGTTGTATTAAATAGATTCGATAAACCGTACGATCCATTATTTGCTTATGGATTTGGCTTAACTTACAAGGATAATATAAATCTTGGTAAGTTAAATACTCACAATGATTTTGTATTTGAAGTACCCACTAATACACCCTATGTAATTATGCAAGGTAGGGCAAAAGGTGATTGGAACTATCAATTGCAAACTGAGCAAGAAACAAAAGATATCCAAACTCCGGTTGGTAAAATTCAAGGCTTAAGCATGATTGAAGCTGACAAGGAAATTCAAGGAGACGCAAAAGAATTCACTTGGACTGGCAGTAATTATGCATCTGCATTAATTAGCTCAACATGGTACAGAGAGGATTTATCGCAGTACTTAATCAATAAAAGTGCTTTAACATTTGATATACGTATAGAGGCTTACCCAGAAAAAGCGTTAAATGTTCAAATGGGCTGTGGTAAAAGCAAGTGTGGTTCGTTTGACATAGCGCCTATTATTAAAGAATTTAAATTAAGTACATGGCACAAAGTATCGATAGACCTATTGTGTTTTGCTAATAAGGGGGTTGAATTTGAACGCTCTAGTGCGCCATTTGTTTTATCAAGTGAAGGCGCAGCTAAAGTACGCGTTGCTAATGTTCAATTTGAACCTAAAGCAAAGGAAACAGCTAATATAAAATGCGGGGAATAAATGGCAAAGGGTGCATATTAGTGCACCCTTGTTGTATTTTCGCTTGAATTTATGCGCATACGGAAAGGGCATTATGAAAAATGTTGTTTTAAAATTAACGTTAATCGCTGTGCTTTTCTTGAGTGCATGCACGGCGGTAGTAAAAGATGATTTTAGTAAACTGAGCACAGAGTCATCTAATCAAAAAATAGCAGTTAATCAGCTTGGTTATTTAGTTAATAGCGAAAAAATAGCAATAGTGCCAAATGTAACCGCGACTACTTATGATTTAGTGGATGTAAATACTAATAAAATAATACGTAGCGGCCAGTTATCACACGCTAAAATGTGGGACAACTCAGGAAATGACACCTTTAAACGCGCTGAATTTAAAGATATTGTAACACCAGGAGATTACCTTTTACGTGTAAAAGGAGTGAGAGATTCTGCCGTATTCTCAATTAATAATCATGTATATGACTCGATTCATACAGCGGCGTTAAAATACTATTACTTAAATCGTTCAAGTATTGTAATAGAGAAAAAGTATGCAGGTATTTATGCGCGGCCTTTAGGGCATAAAGACGACGACGTGCTTTATCACTCATCAGCAGAGCAAGGCAATGACTTTAAAGCGAAAGAGGTGCAATCTCAAAAAGGCTGGTACGATGCGGGCGATTATGGCAAGTATGTTGTTAATTCTGGTATTACCACGTACACATTACTTGCGGCGTTTGAGCACTACCCTGAAGTGTATCAAAAGCAAATATTAAACATCCCTGAATCGTCAGATGACGTCCCCGATATTATAAACGAAGCACTATGGAACCTTGAATGGCTGATCACTATGCAAAGCGATGATGGGGGTGTTTATCATAAACTCACAACGTGTGAATGGCCAGGCTATGAAATGCCGCATGAAGATAAAAGAGCGCGCTACATGATAGGAAAAAGCACAGCGGCTAGCCTTGATTTTGCCGCGACGTTATCGGTGGCCAGTAGAGTAATTGCTCCCTATTATCCCAATAAAAGTAAGCAATATTTAGCGGCTGCAATTAACGCATGGAAGTACTCGCTTGAAAATCAAACCCAATATTATGAGCAACCTGATGATATTAAAAGTGGAGAGTATGGTGATAATCAGCTAAAAGATGAGTTTGCTTGGGCCGCTGCAGAGTTATTTATAACAACTAGAGATAAAGGTTTTTATAATACTTACAAAGAGATAAATATTCATTATTCAGCTCCTTCATGGAGAAATGTATCGTATCTTTCTTTAAGCAGTTTACTGTTTAAGGCAAAAGATTTATTGAGTGAACAAGAATACGAAGATCTTAAAATAAAGCAAAAACACTTAGCTGATGTGTATTTAAAACAACATAAAAATAGCCCATATATTGTTGCGATGGAAAAGTCTGACTTTGTGTGGGGAAGTAATTCAGCAGCGTTAAATAAAGCGATAGTTTTGCTACAAGCCGCTGAGTTAAATAATAATTCGCAGTACTTAAAGGCTGCGCAAGGGCTTGTTGATTACATTTTAGGACGCAACCCAACAGGGTATTCGTTTGTTACTGGTTTTGGTGATAAAACACCACAACACCCGCATCATCGAATTTCACAAAGTGATGGCATTACAGCTCCAGTACCAGGTATGTTAGTTGGCGGTCCCCAAGCTGGGCAGCAGGATGAGTGTAACTATGATTCCAACGAACCTGCAAAATCATACAGCGATAGCTGGTGTAGTTACTCAACGAACGAAGTGGCAATTAATTGGAATGCGCCGCTTGTATATGTGCTGGGAGCGTTTGTTAGCCGGTGAGATTTATTTGAGTATTTTACAATCGTTATAGCTCACTGATATACAACTTTAACTTTGCATCAATCAAAGGGGTCCAATCTTGACTTCATACATTAAGGGTTATGAATGCCCCTTCATGGCACATACCCGACGCTAATATAAAAGCCAAACGTTCAGCTAACCCAATACAAAGCTCATTAAATCTGCTCTAAAAAGTAAATCACTAAGGTAAAACTTCAGTAATTATCGAGTACTCCCTTTATTTCAGTTTGAGATACCCAAGTTAGTAATACTTATTTCTGATATACTCAGTCAGCACTTTTACTCAAAAGGTAATAGTCTTCAGCTTGCAACTCAATGCAAGTTAACTCACTGCTCTTCATTATTTATTGTCAAAATTACACCTTTGTAAAATAGAGTTGGTTCATCCGAGCCAAAAACGTACAGAAAAAACACCGCCTAAGTTTATTGGCGAAGTATGATGATTCGTTGGTGAACTCAAGCGTACTTACTTTATAAACAGGACTTAGCATGAGTGAATTAACTATCGGCGTTATCGGAACATCCCGCAAGACAGATGAAAGACGGTATCCTATTCACCCAGAGCATTTATTACGAATTCCCGAAAATCTTAGAAAACAAATGGTGTTTGAACAAGGCTATGGCACCGCTTTTAATGTTAGCGATGAATATATTGCAACGTTAACGGGTGGCATTGCATCGCGCAGCGAAATACTTACCCATATTAGCACTGCCATTATTGCAAAGCCTGTACTTGCTGACTTAGAAGAAATGCGCGAAGGAGGCACTATTTGGGGCTATGCCCACTGCGTTCAACAGCATGAAATAACACAAGCGGCGATAGAGCGTAAACTTACCTTAATTGCTTTTGAAGATATGTATGTGTGGTCACCAAACGGAAATGTAGGGCGCCATACTTTTTATAAAAACAATGAAATGGCAGGGTATTGCGCTGTAATACATGCATTGCAACTTAAGGGTATTGATGGTCATTATGGCGATCAACGTAAAACGATTATATTTAGTTTTGGTGCAGTGAGTAGAGGCGCTATTTACGCTCTTAAAGCGCATGGCTTTAGAGATATTACAATTTGTATTCAGCGCCCTGATCACGAAGTGCGTGAAGAAATATTAGATTGTCACTATGTTAAGGTACGAGAAGGTGTTGAAGGGGAAGCTCGCATGATGGTTGTTGAACATGATGGGACTAATCGACCACTTAGCGATCTTATTAGCGAAGCCGATATTATCGTGAACGGGACTTATCAAGAAACAGCTCATCCGGTTAACTTTGTAATTGAATCAGAGGCCGACTGCTTAAAACCAAACAGCTTAATTATTGATGTTAGCTGTGATGAGGGGATGGGATTCTTTTTCGCAAAGCCGACAACGTTTAAAAAACCTTTATTTCGATATAACAACACGGATTATTATGGCGTTGATCATACACCGAGTTATTTATGGGAAAGCGCGACGCGTTCAATCTCTGCGGCGCTCATAGTTTATTTACAAACGATACTTAAAGGTGCTTTACAGTGGCAAAAAGATGAAACCATTCGACGTGCAATAAACATTGAGCAAGGAATAATTAAAAATACGGCTATTTTGGCATTCCAAAACCGCGAAAACATTTACCCTTATAACGTAATAACACAATGATTATATCTATCTCTAATCTAATTTTACATTAGGGGGTTCGCTTCGTCTTAGTGCTAGTAATTTTAAGGCGAAGTGTTTGTTGACTGATAGTAAACTGGAGAACTTAAATCCTAAAAGTTTTGATAAAACGAACACCCACAATTTATAAGGCTACCTGATATGCTTAACAATTGTGTGGATTCGAACTGCTGATCTTTGGACTGGGTGATCAAGAGTGGCTAGTGCTTTTTCTTTGGGTTTTTAGGTTTTATCATTACTTTGAAGTGGTACGACTGAGTGGATTGGAACTACTGGCCATTGGACCGGGTACTCAAGAGTGGGTAGTGCTTTTTCTTCGGTTTTTTTATTACTTTGAAGTG
>NZ_JASDDB010000001.1:106842-271457 GCF_030407615.1 Pseudoalteromonas sp. APC 3355
GGTACGACTGAGTGGATTCGAACCACCGACCCCTACCATGTCAAGGTAGTGCTCTAACCAACTGAGCTACAGTCGTACAATTTTGAGGTTTTACTTAAATGTTGGTACGACTAAATGGATTCGAACTACTGACCCTTGGACCGGGTGATCAAGAGTAGGTAGTGCTTTTTCCTTTAATTATACTTTTTTAAATGTTGGTACGACTGAGTGGATTCGAACTACTGACCCTTGGACCGGGTGGTCAAGAGTAGATAGTGCTCTTTCCTTCAATTATACGTTTCATTAATGTTGGTACGACTGAGTGGATTCGAACCACCGACCCCTACCATGTCAAGGTAGTGCTCTAACCAACTGAGCTACAGTCGTATTACTTTATTTAAGTAAGTGTTAATTGCTTAACAACGGCGGCTAATATATAGCGTGGCGGTTGGTGAATCAAGCAAGTTTGTTGTTTTTGAGTTTATTTGCCGTTTTTTTATTCATATTGGGCTTATTTCACACGTTTTATAAAAACCTTGCCACCAAACCACATGCTTTTTAGCTGAGCTTTTAAGTAAGTTCAGTAAGTTACTTGTCGAGCCCGTTTTGACTAAGTTATTAATTTGAGGGCTTGAGATACTTTCGTTAAACCAAAGCTCATTATAAAGCGGTTGTAGTACCTCTAGATAACCAGTTAATTGCGCTTGATAGGGCTGAATTTCTTTTAGGTAAAACTTTTGAAATACGTTGCTTATGATTTTTGCGTTTTTATTATTTTTATCCTCTGGGCACAGCGTATTAAAGTTTAGTGTTTTTACAAACTGTGTAGCGTTGTTATTTAATACGACCTGCATGCGGACTGATTGAATGAGTGCTTGGTTAAATTGAAATTTATTAAGCTGCTCGAGTGCACTAAAAATAGAGTCGCTATTAATTTCACTAAATTCTTTAGCCTTAATTTGCTGTTTAATGAGTACAAGTTGCTTTAGCGCAAATACGGTATCGCTAAAACCAGCGGGTTCAGTAGTGAGCTCGTTTGAGGTGAGTTGCCAGGTACGATTTAACTCAGGTTCTTTAAATAACATGGTATTAAAAAAGTACATTAGGTGTGTTTCTTTATAGTTTTTGGCTGCGAGTATTTTTGTGTAACTAGGGCTATTTTTATCAAGCGTATTTAAGCAAACCTGCGCACTTTTAATAAAGTTTATTTGATATTTTAATTGCCCAGCAGCGCTGGCTGTTTTTCCTAATTGGTTGTTGTGCTCACTTATAAGTACGTTAAGCTTACATTGGCTAATGCCTGCAAGCTCAACAATACTCAGTGTTAAGTCACTTTGTGCTATTGGGGGAGGCTGCAGTAAAGGGAGTTGCTTGAGTGGCGTAGGCTGTGTTGGGCTTGCATTAACTGTGCTACTTAAGCGTTCAATATAAGTAGCGTTTACACTACTTTGTGGTTTGTTGCAGCCAGTAAGCATTAAAAAACACATTACCAGCAAAGCAGCTGGTAATGTTTTAAGGCTGAGCTTATTAGTTTTGATTGAGTGCATCACTGTTAGCAAATTCATATTTTAGACGCTTTCTTACTGTTAGCATTAATAAAATAGCAGCGACACTAAGGCCTACTATTATTCCAACCCAAAAGCCATGCGGCCCCATAGCTGGCACAATTATGTCTGTTCTTGCTAATACGTAACCTAAACAAAAACCGATTAACCAATACGATATAAACGTAATATACGATATAGGCGTGGTGTATTTTAACCCACGAAGCATGCCATTTGCAGCAACCTGTAATGCATCGGGTAACTGGTAGACACACGCTAGTATCATAATTGATGAAGCCAGAGCCATTACAGCGGGGCTGTCGGTATAAAGTTGGCTAATTAAATCACGACCTGTAAAAGTCATAAGTGCCAAAAATAGTGCAATTACAATAGCTAATATGTAACTAGTCGATACGGCAACTTTTAACTGCTGTAAATTATTTTGACCATATAGATTACCAATACGAATACTTATAGCGATAGAGAGGCTCAGCGGCATCATAAACAGCAATGTAGTTACACTCGCTGCTATTTGATGCCCCGATACAGCCACTGCACCTAAATGCGCAATAAATAGCGGTATACACGCAAATAAAGTGACTTCAAAAAAGGTGGCAAGTGAAATTGGTATACCTAGCTTAGTAATAATACCAATGGTAGTGAAATTAGGTTTTTCGAATGATGAAAGCAGGCCTTTAGCATCTACCTTTTTACTCATTTGGCAGTAAGTAACTTGTGCTATGGCCATAACAGTTAAAACAATTGCTGTGGCAATGCCACAGCCTGCGCCGCCATAAGCAGGAAAACCAAATAAGCCATTTATGAAAATATAATTTACTGGAATATTAACGGCTAAACCTAATAGGCTTATGTAAAAGGCGGGTTTGGTCATCCCCATGCCTTCGGTAACGTTTCTGTATACTGTAAAAATTAAAAATCCAAACACACCCCATTTCACAAAATGGATGTAGTCAATGGCAAGGTTTGCAATAGCAGGCGTTGTATCGAGCTTTAAAATAATGGCATCTGCTAAATGGGCAATACCAAAACCTGTAAAGCTTAAAATAGCGGTTAAATAAAGCGCTTGTTGAAAATAGTGGCTAATGCCTTTGCGGTCATCGCTGCCCGAAAACTGCGCAATAATACCAGTAAGCGCTAATAAAATACCTTGCAGAGCAAGTAATAATGGGTTCCATATTCCTGTTGCAATAGAAAGTGCAGCTAAGTCAGTAGGGCTAACTTGGCCGGCCATAATTGTGTCGACTACCGACATTAAAATAAGTGTAACTTGTGCTAAAAAAACAGGTAAAGCTAGGGAAAGTAAACGCTTGGCTTCCCAATTGCAAAAGGTCATAAAAAAAGCTATTAAATAAAACAGGCAGCAATTGTAATCTATTGCGTTTCAAATAAAAATCACAGTAGTGAATGATTTTATGAGTTGATACGTTAAACTAGCACTTTGTAATAATTTTAAGTGATTTTATGTTTACAGGAATAGTGCAAACACAAGCAACAGTGGTCTCTAAAACTCAAGCTGATGGTGTGTTACGCTTAGTTGTATCGGTGAGCGATGAGTACGCTAAGCATTTAGATTTAGGCGCTAGTATTGCTATTAATGGCTGTTGTTTAACGGTTGTGCAAGTTGAGCTAAGTAATCATGATGTGGTGGCGCAAGTGCATTTTGATGTGATTGACGAAACCCTAAAGTTAACTAATTTAGGCCTGCTTGAGCTAGGTAGTTTAGTAAATTACGAACGCTCTGTTACGTTTGGTACTGAGCTAGGTGGGCATATAGTGTCTGGGCATATTCATTGTACGTCACAAATCTCTCAAATAGTGAAGCTTGAGAATAACTGCAAAATACAATTAAGCTTGCCAAAAGAGTGGCAAAAATACGTGTTATATAAAGGCTTTGTTGCTATAAATGGCGCAAGCTTAACCGTAGGCGAAGTTGATGAACAAGGTTTTTGGATACACCTAATTCCGGAAACGCTCGCCATTACAAACATTGGTGCAGCGCAAGTGGGTGACAAGTTTAATATTGAAGTTGATCAGCAAACTTACACTATTGTAAATACGGTAGAGAACTACTTACGCCATCAGGCTTAAGTTAAAATATTTGTTCGTCGTCACTGTCTACGTGTAGCTCCAATTTATTGTTAGCATGGTCTATATGCATATTTAAATGAATTGGGTTACAGCAGGCAGTGCAATCTTCTATATAGTCTTGATCGCCGCTGCTTGCGTCTAAGTCTAGATGTATGTGGTGTCCGCAGTGTGGGCACGTTATTCGTTGTGATAAAAAATCTTTCATAATCACTCCAGTTATAAATAATTAAGTTAGGTTCAACTTAATCGCTTACAGATGAACGTCTACTTACTCATTAAATATAGTGCTGAAATGCAGCTTATGACACTTATTTTATATCTTCAAATACCAGCTTTTCTATATGTTGTTTAGCTTCAGTAAGATAGTGACCGGCAAAGATGTTGGCATGATTTAAAATGGGGTATAGCTGGTATATTAACTTACGTTTTTCGTAATTTTGAGAAAGCGGGTAGTGCGCGTTATAGGCGCTATAAAAGTCTTTAGGCAGTGGGGCAAATAGTTCGCTCATTGCAATATCCACTTCCCGATCACCATAATAACAAGCCGGGTTAAATATTGTTGGTTCTGCTTTTAAAAATCCCATATTGCCACGCCAAAAATCGCCATGCAGTAATGAAGGTTTTACTTGATGACTATGTAGTTGCTCTTTTACGGTATTAATTAAGCGTTCGGGCTCAATAAAGCTAATGCCTTTTTCAGCGAGTAGTTGTAATTGCCACCCTATACGCTCTTCGGCGTAAAATACATCCCACTTTTTGTGCCAGCGGTTTGGCTGTATGGTTGTGGCTAGATAATTATCTACATCAAAACCAAACATAGCTTGGTCATGTTTTTGATGCATTTTAGCGAGGTTACGCCCCATATTAGTCCACGTGTCGTGGGGTTGTTTATCTAAAACGAGCCATTGTAAAACAATAAACGAAAACTCTATATTTGCACCAGTTGTAATACATTCAGGTACTTTAAAATTACTATTTTGCGCCAAAAGCTTTAAGCCAATAAATTCACTTTCTAAACGCTCGAGCTCGCTTTTTAGTGCTATTTTAACGAGGTAGTTATGCGTACCATTGGTAATATGAAATAGTTTGTCGGTGTTTGTACTTTGTAATTGGCGTTTGTAGGTGCGCTTAAAGTCAAAATTGATGGCTCGGCTGATGTGCTCATTTACTGTTTTCCACATAACAATTGCTCGCCTTTTAAACAGATACTTAAACTATGGCAAAAAGGTATTAATTTAACAATCTAAACGTTGTAAAATTAACGGCTATATTGAATAAAATTACACTTACTGTAGTGGAGTTAAAATGAACAAAAGTTTAATAACCAATTTGCTAGCGGGTTTATGTGTTGTTGTAGGTTTTATGTTTAACCAAGCAATTGTGTTGTCTGTTGGTTTATTTGCACTTTCTGGCGCGGTAACTAATTTATTAGCTATTCATATGTTATTCGAAAAAGTCCCGTTTTTATATGGTTCAGGTGTTATAGCGCTTAAGTTTGAAAGCTTTAAAGTCGCTATACGAAACCTGATATTAACGGAGTTTTTTTCAGAGCAAAAAATTAATAATTTACTCAATAAAGCGCAGCCCAATATCGACTTTGAGCCAATAATTAGCAATGTTGATTTAAACCCTGCATTCGACAATTTGTTAGAGGTAATAGAGCAGTCTCAGTTTGGTAGTATGCTAGGAATGTTTGGCGGTACAGCGGCAATAGAGCCGATGCGTGAAAAGTTTATTGAAAAAATGCAATTGTCTCTTAGTGAGATTTCTCAAACTGACGACTTTAAAGCATTAGTAAGCCAAACACTTTCACAAGGTAATAGCGCAGAAAGCCTACATAAAACGGTGCTTAAACTAGTTGATGAGCGCTTAGATGAGCTTACTCCTAAAATGGTTAAAGAGATTATTCAGACCATGATCCGCGAGCATCTAGGCTGGCTTGTAGTATGGGGCGGTGTGTTTGGTGGTTTATTTGGTTTAATAGCGGCCGTTATTTAAATCTAGCGACTAATAAAAAACATAATCATTCTATTGCATTAAATAGTGTACTTTCTGCGTTAAAAATTATTTGTATAGAATAACTACACGTTTTTATTTGTGCCTGTTATTGCACTACTTTTTAGCGAAATAATAGAGCACTAATTTAATGCAATTGGTATAACTTATTTTTTCAGGCTGTTATTATCGCCTCCATAATTTAGTCGTGTTTTTTAGGAGCAACGGTGAGCAAAACGTTAGCCAGTTATTATCAGCAAGCATATGCGTGCGATCAGCAGCATTTTAATCAGTGTTTTTATTGTGGCTGCGAAGCGACAGAGCGCGATCATTGTCCGCCACTGCATATGCTACAAAGTATCGTTGATTTAGGTGAAGAGGCTGACTTTATCTCAATCCCTGCGTGTTATGAGTGCCATGCACTTTTACATAACGAAAGACTGATGACGATTGATGAGCGCTTTACCAAGCTTAAAAAAAAGCTCTCAAATAAATATGCTAAACCATTGCGCGTTTATAACATGTGGGAAGAAAGCGAACTTGGCGACATGAGCGACGAGTTTGCCCATAGTATTCAAGCGGGTATGAAATTAGGCAAAGAAGCCGCTGAGCGTTTAGCCTTTACGGGTTTTAGCTATGCCACAGAAGATGCCAAAGTAGCAGTGCGCGAAAAAACAAAAGAGTTTGATGTAGAAGGCATGATATTTACCGACTTTAAAGAGGCGTTAAATTACTGCATTAACGATTTAAATGTTCAAAAAAGCGACTTTTATAAAATTTTGGTTGAAGACTACCAAGGCGATTTTAATAAAGCATTGAGTCAGTATCGTCATCGTCATGACAAAGTAACTGCGGCTAAAGACGGTAATACACTTATTAAAGATTTTTCTAAGCTACATAAGCAAAACTCAGATTTTGTAACGCGTACGGTTAAGCACTTTATTAGTAAAGATCCCTCGCTTACCACCGAAGGTGCTCTTGAAAAGCTGTATAACAATTATATAAAGAAATAATTACAGAAATTCATCTTAATTAACTGCGTTTTCACCTGTTTTTTTGGCTTTATCCTTTAGGTTTCGCTAAAGTAGCAAAAAAACAGGAGATCCAAACAACATGCAAAAATTTGCACCTTCTTTATTAGCGGTTGGCTTAGCTGCTGCACTTGTAGGCTGCCAAGAAAACGGCCCACAAGACGATAAAATAACAATTAACAAAAATCCTTACCCAAGTACTTATCAGCCACTTTCTACATCAAGCACTCTTATTACAAATGCAACAGTACTTACCGGTACTGGTGAGCGTTTAGATGAGGCTGACGTATTACTTGTTGATGGTAAAGTACAACAAGTCGGTAAAGACTTAACAGCCACTGCTGATATAACAATTGATGCACAAGGGAAATGGGTAACACCGGGTATTATTGACGTACATTCACATTTAGGCGCATACCCAAGTCCGTCAGTCGAGTCGCATCAAGATGGTAACGAAATGACCAGCCCTAACACTGCAGAAGTGTGGGTTGAGCATTCTGTTTGGCCACAAGACCCAGGCTTTAATCGTGCACGCGAAGGCGGCATTACTTCTCTACAAATTTTACCAGGCTCAGCTAACTTATTTGGTGGACGCGGCGTTACGCTTAAAAACGTACCAGCGCACACTATGCAAGGGATGAAATTTCCAGAGGCGCCGTATGGTTTAAAAATGGCGTGTGGTGAAAACCCTAAACGTGTTTATGGTCGTCAAGGTGTATTGCCTTCAACCCGTATGGGTAATATGGCTGGTTACCGTATGGCGTGGGCTGAAGCCGCTGAATATAAACGTGCATGGGATAAATACGATGCCGATTATGAAGCAGGTTTAAACCCAGAAGCACCAGTACGTGATATTAAACACGATACGCTACGCGGTGTGCTTGAAGGCGAAGTACGTATTCATAATCATTGTTATAAAGCAGAAGAAATGGCAATGATGATTGACCTGTCAAAAGAATTTGGTTACCACGCAGGTACTTTTCATCACGGTGTAGAAGCATATAAAATTGCTGACTTACTTGCGCAAAATGGTTCGTGTGCTGCACTTTGGCCAGACTGGTGGGGCTTTAAAATGGAAGCCTACGACATGGTTCAAGAAAATGTGGCTATTGTTGATGCGGTTAAAAACTCGTGTGCAGTTGTTCACTCAGATTCAGATACTACTATTCAGCGTTTAAACCAAGAAGCGGGCAAGGTGATGTACCGAGCTAACGAAAATGGGTTTGATATTTCTGAGCAACACGCTATTAAATGGATCACGTCTAACGCTGCTAAATCGTTAGGTATTGATGACAAAACAGGTTCACTAGAAGCGGGTAAGCAGGGCGATGTTGTTATTTGGAATCAAAGCCCATTTAGTGTCTATGCTAAAGCTGAACAAGTGTTTGTTGATGGTGCAAAAGTTTACGATAGAAACGACAGCGCGTACCAAGCAACAAGTGATTTTATGTTAGGTCAACAATAAGGAGCACCCAGAATGAAAAATTTATCACGTTCGTTTTCGCTTTCTCTGGTTGCTGCAGGATTATTAGCATCTGGTGCTGTAAGCGCACAATCACTAGCAATTATTAATGCAACATTGCATACGTCATCTGATCAAGGTGTATTAGAAGCGGCAAGCATTGTAATGACAGATGGTAAAATCACAGCGATTAACCCAGCTGAAATTAAAGTAGATCAAATTATTGATGCAAAGGGGCAAATTGTAACCCCTGGCTTTATAGCAAGTATTAATCAACTTGGTTTAGTTGAAGTAAGTGCAGTTGCAGGCTCTCGCGATGCAGGTGAGGAAAAAGCTGGTATTGATTTTGATGTAAGCCTTGCTTACAACGCACATTCAAGCTTAATTCCTTACGCTCGTAAAGGCGGTGTAACACGCGATGTAATTACTCCTCATGGCGGCGATAGCATTTTTTCAGGCCTTGCCAGTGTTGTTGATTTAAGTGGTAGTTTTGACAGCGACATGCAAAAACAAGCGGCTTTAATTGTTTACTTAGGTGAGCGTAGTAAAGGCTCACGTGCTTTTACTTTGCAAACACTTATTAATAAGCTTGATGAGCACAAAACTAAAGCTGGTAAAAAAGCGAAAAAAGACGATGACAAGCCAAGTACTGAAGATAAAGTAATGGCAAAAGTACTCAGTGGTGAAATGCCATTAGTGGTTGGCGTTTCGCGTGCGGCGGATATTATTGAGCTAATTAAAGTAAAAGAGCAATTTGGTATTAACCTAGTACTTAACGGCGCGCAAGATGCTGTTGTAGTAAAAGAGCGCGTTGCTAAAGCAAATATTCCAGTGATTATTAGTGCAATGGATAGCTTACCAGGAAGCTTTGATTCGCTTCATGCAAGTTTAGATAATGCTAGTGTGCTTGAAAAAGCAGGCGTTAAAGTATTATTAACGGTAGGTGGTGATGCAAGTCACAATATTTATCAGCTGCGTTTTGATGCTGGTAATGCTGTGTCGTACGGTATGAGCCAAGAAGGTGCGTTAAAAGCGCTTACATCAAACGTTGCTGATGTATTTGGCATTAATGCAGGTAGTCTTGAAGTTGGCAAAGCTGCTGATGTAGTAATATGGAGTAATGACCCGTTTGAGCTAAGCAGCCATGTGAGCAAAATGTTTATTAATGGCGTTGAGGTTTCTACACAATCTCGTCAAGATAAACTGCGTGACCGCTATACGACAGATTCAAAAATGCCACGTGCTTATACCAACCCGCAATAATACTTAATCAATTTGAGGGATTAAATCTGACGGTAACTGCGTTAAAAATTTCTGATATAGAGCAACTAAATAACGAAATTTTTGCCTTGTTATCGACAAGATTTTCTTGCCTCAAAGTTGATCACTTAATTAAGCGAATTGGTATGATACTAAATAATTAATTAAATAAATTTAATTATTTAAAGGCCGCTATTTTATAAATAGCGGCCTTTATTTGTAAAGTTTAGACATAAAAAAGCCGCTTACTTTTGCAAGTAAGCGGCTTTTAAATTTAAACCGATATTTATACTAATTTAGCAAGAATATCGTTAAATGTAGTGCTTGGACGCATCGCTTTAAAGGCTGCATCATCGTTAGGCTGGAAGTAACCGCCTAAATCAACTGCAGGGCCTTGCGCATCGTTAAGTTCACTTACGATTTGCTCTTTATTAGACTCAAGGTCGCTAGCGATTTGAGTAAACTGTGCTTTAAGTTCACTGTCATCATTTTGCTTAGCAAGTTCTTGTGCCCAGAATAAAGATAGGAAGAAATGAGAACCACGGTTATCAATTTCTTTCACTTTACGTGAAGGCGATTTGTTTTCAGCAAGGAACGTACCTGTTGCTTTATCTAGGGTGTCAGCAAGTACTTGTGCCTTGTTGTTACCAGCAGTTACGCTTAAGTGCTCAAGTGATGCAGCAAGTGCTAAAAATTCACCTAAAGAATCCCAACGTAAGTGGTTTTCTTTTTCGAATTGTTGAACATGCTTAGGTGCAGAACCACCCGCGCCAGTTTCAAATAATCCACCACCGTTCATAAGCGGAACAATTGAAAGCATTTTAGCACTTGTACCCAACTCTAAAATTGGGAATAAATCTGTTAGGTAATCACGTAAAACGTTACCTGTTACAGAAATCGTGTCTTTACCTTCTTTAATGCGCGCTAGTGAGAACAATGTTGCTTCAAGCGGTGCTAAAATTTGAATATCTAGACCCGCTGTATCGTGATCTGGTAGGTATTTATTTACTTTTTTGATTAGCTGCGCATCATGTGCACGGTTTTCGTCTAACCAGAAAATAGCTGGAACGCCTGTTGCGCGTGCACGATTTACTGCAAGCTTAACCCAATCTTGAATTGGTGCGTCTTTAACCTGACACATACGCCAGATATCGCCTTGCTCAACACTGTGCTCAAGTAATGTATTACCATTTGCATCAACAACACGGATAGAACCGTCCGCTTTTGCTTCAAATGTTTTGTCGTGTGAACCGTATTCTTCAGCTTTTTGAGCCATAAGGCCAACGTTTGGAACGCTACCCATTGTTGTTGGATCAAACGCGCCATTTTCTTTACAAAAATCGATAGTTGCTTGGTAAACACTTGAGTAACAACGATCAGGAATTACAAAGCTAGTGTCTTGTAATTTACCATCGTTATTCCACATTTGACCGCTTGAACGGATTGCTGCAGGCATAGATGCATCGATGATCACGTCACTTGGTACGTGTAAGTTTGTAATACCACGGTCAGAATCAACCATAGCAATAGCAGGGCGGTTAGCGTAAACAGCTTGAATGTCTGCTTCGATTTCTTCACGCTTAGCATCGTCTAATGTTTGAATTTTAGAATATACGTCGCCTAAACCATTATTTACATCAACACCTAGCTCTTCAAAAAGCGCACCGTGTTTAGCAAATACATCTTTGTAGAATACTTTAACAGCGTGACCGAAGATGATTGGATCAGATACTTTCATCATTGTCGCTTTCATGTGAAGCGAGAACAAAACACCTTTTTCTTTAGCAGCGTCAATTTCTGCAGCTAAGAAAGCTTGAAGCTTAGAAGCGCTAATGCTTGAAGCATCAATAACTTCGCCAGCTAAAAGAGGTGTGCTTTGTTTAAGAACAGTAACGTCACCGTTAGTTGCAACATGTTCAATACGCACATCAGTGGCTGTATCAACAGTTACTGATTTTTCTGAACCGAAGAAATCGCCTTCGCTCATACTTGCAACGTAAGACTGAGAATCTTTGCTCCACGCACCCATTGAATGTGGGTTGTTACGTGCATATTCTTTTACAGAGCCTGGCGCGCGACGATCTGAGTTACCTTCACGTAGTACAGGGTTTACTGCACTGCCTTTAATTTTGTCGTAAGCCGCTTGAATTGCTTTTTCTTCATCATTTTTAGGTTCAACAGGGTATTCTGGAAGAGCGTAACCTTTTGCTTGAAGCTCTTTAATTACAGCGCGAAGCTGTGGTACAGATGCACTGATGTTTGGTAATTTGATGATGTTTGCTTCTGGTGTTTTAGCAAGCTCGCCAAGTTCAGCAAGTGCATCACCAATGCGTTGTTCTTCTGTTAAATAATCAGGGAAGCTAGCAATTACACGACCTGCTAATGAAATGTCGCGAGTTTCAACTTCAACACCGGCCGCATTTGTATATGCTTGGATGATCGGTAGCAACGAATAAGTTGCTAGTGCCGGAGCTTCGTCCGTTTTTGTATAGATAATTTTTGATGTCATCATCATTCCTAGATAGTCGACCGATAAGGTCTTATTCAACAATGCAAAGAAAATCATTACTTATGAGTGAGTACATATTATTAAACAAGTTAATGAACACGTACGCTCGTAATGAATAGTTTGTTAGGTGTTGGTACTCAGCGTTGCTCTTTTATAAAAGCAGAATAGTCACACCTGACGAACTGGAATCGTATTTATAGCTAAAAAATTAACAAAAATAAATCAGCCTTTAGCCTAGTACATATAAAAGAGGCGATAAGGTGTTATGCGCAATTTTTAGCACCAAGAGTGTAACAAGCTTAAATAAAAAGGGCTAGAGTTTGAGCATGCCCAATAAGCAGTTAAACAATCAACTCTTAGAACATTGGGGTATATAAAATAAATTCAAGGAAAAGGGTTGAATTTGAATGAAAAGAGGCAATAAATAAGAGAAGAAGAGATAAGTTAGTATGCTTAAGGAATTAAGCGAGGATCTTAAAAGGTCGCTCGCTTTAGTCGAACAAAACAATCGTCACTCAATAATGTCACCATCTGGTGCAATATTTTTAGCGTGTAGGCCTTTAGGCCCTTGTTCTAATTCGAATGTTACATCTTGACCAGCTTTAAGCGTTTTATAGCCGTCCATTACAATTGTTGAGTAATGAGCGAAGATATCATTCTCGCAGCCGTCTTCTACGATGAAACCAAAACCTTTGGCGTTGTTGAACCATTTAACTTTACCACAAGCCATACTTCTACATCCTTCAATAAGTTGACTAATTTAGTTATTCTAAACCGTATAATTTGCTAGACTGACTAAGGTTTAATCAATCTATGTTTGACTGTAGTTTATTTAGCCAACCAGTCAAGTGTTTTGAGTTATTTTTTAACATTTTATTTATTTTTTATTCAAGTTTGCTTGAGTTACAAAGACAAGACTATATTTAATTATGAGTGGTATGAAAGATTCAGGTGTTATCGACACAGTTCGCGACAGTGAAAAGCAAAAGCTACAGCCGCCGCGAAAATATAAAGTTGTTTTAAATAACGACGACTACACGCCGATGGACTTCGTAATTGAAGTTTTAACGACGTTTTTTAATATGGATAGCGATAGAGCAACCGATGTGATGCTTCAGGTTCATGAAAAAGGTAAGGGTATTTGCGGTGTTTACAGCGCCGATGTTGCCCACACCAAAGTTGAACAAGTTAACCGTTACTCACGGGATAACGAGCATCCACTGCTTTGTAGTTGTGAGCAGGAATAATACCAATTTAATACAATTGGTATAAATACCAATTAGGGTGATCAAACATCCGATTGTTGTGGTATAAATTATTATCTCAGTAAGGGGTTGCCAATGCTAAACAAAGACTTAGAACTCACTTTAAATGCCGCGTTTCGTGAAGCGCGCACTCGCCGTCATGAGTTTATGACCGTAGAGCACCTTTTACTTGCGCTATTAGATAATCCTTCTGCAGGAGAAGCCTTAAACGCGTGTGGTGTTAATCTTTCAGGCTTAAAAACCGAATTATTAGAATTTATTGACGAAACAACACCCGTCATCCCAGATTTAGAAGAAGAGCGTGAAACTCAGCCAACGCTTGGTTTTCAGCGTGTATTACAACGTGCTGTGTTTCATGTGCAATCGTCAGGAAAAAACGAAGTGACGGGTGTCAATGTTCTGGTTGCTATTTTTTCTGAGCAAGAGAGCCAAGCTGTTTATTTACTTAAAAAGCATGATGTATCGCGCTTAGATATTGTTAATTTTATTTCGCACGGTATTTCAAAAGCTGATGATGAACTAGGCGACGACAGCGATGATATACATGAAGAAGTGCAAGAAGTTCAAAACGAAGAAGCAAGTAAGCTAGACAGCTTTACAACTAACTTAAACGCTCAGGCTCGTGAAGGTAATATTGACCCACTGATTGGGCGCGACAGCGAAGTAGAGCGTACGGTACAGGTATTGTGTCGTCGTAAAAAGAATAACCCATTACTTGTTGGTGAAGCGGGCGTTGGTAAAACAGCCATTGCTGAAGGTTTAGCGTACCGTATTGTGAACGAGCAAGTACCAGAAGTAATTGCAGATGCAGTTGTGTACTCACTAGATATGGGGGCATTGCTTGCAGGTACTAAATACCGTGGCGATTTTGAAAAGCGCTTTAAAAGCTTATTAAAAGAGCTTCAGGCACAACCTGGGTCTATTTTATTTATTGATGAAATACATACCATAATAGGTGCTGGCGCAGCGTCTGGTGGCGTTATGGACGCTTCAAACTTACTTAAACCACTTCTTTCAAGTGGTAAGTTACGTTGTATGGGTTCAACCACTTACAATGAGTATAAAAATATTTTTGAGAAAGACCGTGCATTAGTACGTCGTTTTCAAAAAATTGATGTACTTGAACCAAGTGTTGCTGATACCACTAAAATTTTAAATGGATTAAAAGAGCGTTACGAAGAGCACCATGGTATTCGTTACACCCAAAAAGCATTAAAAGCAGCTGCTGAACTTAGTGCTAAATACATTAATGAGCGCCACTTGCCAGATAAAGCAATTGATGTAATTGATGAAGCGGGCGCTAACCAACGTTTACAGCCTAGTTCTAAACGTAAAAAAACCATTGGTGTGGCTGATATAGAGCTAATAATATCGAAGATGGCACGTATTCCACCACAAAATGTGTCTTCAACAGATAAAGAGACGCTTAAAAATCTAGACCGTAATCTTAAAATGCTTGTGTTTGGACAAGATCAATCTATTGATGCACTTACATCGGCTATTCGTTTATCCCGCTCGGGTTTATCAAGCGAAGAAAAACCAGTGGGTTCGTTCTTGTTTGCAGGCCCAACAGGTGTTGGTAAAACAGAAGTAACTAAGCAACTTGCTAAATGTATGGGTGTTGAGTTTATTCGTTTTGATATGTCTGAGTATGTAGAGCGCCACGCAATCAGCCGATTAATTGGTGCTCCACCAGGATATGTTGGTTTTGAGCAAGGCGGGTTATTAACCGAGGCGGTTATTAAAAACCCACATGCGGTTGTACTTTTAGATGAGATTGAAAAAGCGCATCCAGATATTTACAATATTTTACTACAAGTTATGGATCACGGTACGTTAACCGATAATAACGGTCGTAAAGCTGATTTTAGAAATGTAGTGGTTGTAATGACTACCAATGCGGGCGTACAAGAAACCACGCGTAAGTCGATTGGTTTTACAGAGCAAGATCACACGCACGATGCAATGGGCGAAATTAATAAAGTATTTTCGCCAGAATTTAGAAACCGTTTAGATAACATTATTTGGTTTAATCACCTCGAACGTGAAGTTATTTTACTGGTTGTTGATAAATTTATTGTGGAACTGCAAGCTCAGCTTGATAAAAAATCGGTTAATCTTGAGCTTACGCCTAAAGCGCGTGAATGGCTCGCAGATAAAGGTTATGACAAGGCTATGGGTGCACGACCAATGGCACGTGTTATTCAAGAAGAGCTTAAAAAGCAATTAGCTAATGAAATACTGTTTGGTGAACTTGTTGATGGCGGTACAGTTAAAGTATCGGTTAAAGACAAGAAGATTCGCTTTGATTACGAGAGCAATTTAACGCCAGCGTAAAACGTTAATTACACAACTAAGTTAAATAAAAATGGCCCGCTAAATAATAGCGGGCCATTTTTTTGCCATTTTTATAGGCAACAAAAAACCCAGTAAAAACTGGGTTTTTTGTTTATTAAATGTAATTGCTAGTCAATGTCTATCAATTACATTTAATAAACGCTTAAAGCTAGTAAAACACTAGCCAAAAACTAAATCTCGTTTACGCACTTACTTAGCGAGCACGGAATACGATACGACCCTTTGATAAATCGTAAGGAGTCATTTCTACCGTTACTTTATCGCCGGTTAAAATACGGATATAGTTTTTGCGCATTTTGCCTGAAATGTGAGCCACAACTACGTGACCATTTTCTAGCTCAACTCGGAACATTGTATTTGGTAAAGTATCAAGGACTGTCCCTTGCATTTCGATTACGTCTTCTTTCGCCATGTTTAGCGTAACACCTCTTTAATAGTTAAACGCTGCAGATTTTGCCCAAAATACACCAATAAGTAAAGGCGCAGGGGCTATATTTGCAAATTAAATAGCCACCCACTCATCATTGAGCTGTTTTTGAGCTGGTAAAAACTGAGTTTTGTACTTCATTTTATCGCATTCATCAATTTGATAGCCTAAGTACACGTATTGCTTATTTTGCTCTTTTGCAAATTTAAGCTGCTCTAATATCATCACAGAGCCTAAACTATAGTGTTCAAAGTCGGGGTCAAAAAAAGTATAAATTGCAGAAATAGAGCTGTTCATACAATCAGTTACGGCAACTGCGACTAAAGTATCTTGGTGCCATAGTTCAATAAATGTGATTTTGAGCCAACTGCAAAGTAAAAAGCTTTGAAACTGTTCTTTTTCAGGAGGATACATACTTCCATCCTGATGGCGCATCGTTATGTATTTACTATAGAGCGGATAATACTCAGGGCGTTCTTGCGTCGAGTATTTCACTTCAAACTGGTTTTTTGCTTTGTTTAGTTTACGTTTTTGCGATTTTGAAGGGATAAAGTCTTGTGCTAATACACGTACAGAATTGCATGCACTGCATATTGGGCAGTGCGGACGGTATATTTGGTTACCACTGCGACGAAACCCTAAGCCTAATAATGACTCAAATTTGTCTGTGCTGTAGCAACTAGGATCTAGAATAACTAATAGTTGCTCTTGTCTGTTGGGTAAATAACTACAGTCAAACTCTTGGGTTAAACCAACACGTGCAGGAAGTTGCTCATTCATAGATTGCGTCAAGTTCTTGTGGCTCCCACATAATAGGGTTAACAGTATAGTTATGTGCAGCTTTTAGTTTAGTCAAAAATGTGGAACGGGGGATTACTTGTGCACCTAAGGTCATTAAATAAGGGTTTTCTAACTGGCAATCAATAAAATGCGCATTATGACGTTTAAGCCAATTTACCAGTGCCCACATAGCAAGCTTGGAGCAATTGGTTTGATGATGAAACATTGATTCACCACAAAAAACACCATTTTGCATAATACCGTATAAGCCACCTGCAAGCTCTCCGTTGCTCCACACTTCTAAGCTATGGGCAATGCCAGCATTATGTGCATTAACGTAAGCGTTGAGCATGTCAGAGGTGATCCAAGTGCCATCGGTATCAAGGCGTTGATCGCGACAAGCTTCTATTACCTCCTCAAAGGCATTATTAATGGTTACTTTTACAGGGTGCTTTTTTAAATGTTTACGCAGGCTCTTACTTATATGAAAATCATCCAGTTCAAAAATCCCGCGCTCGCTTGGCGACCACCACATAATAGGCTCATTTTCGCTAAACCAAGGGAATATTCCGCTTTTGTAGGCATTACTTAGGCGAGGTAAACTTAAATCTCCGCCAATTGCTAACAAGCCATCAGGGGATTCTAATGCGTATTCCGGATTGGGGAATGCTATATCGGTTTCACTTAATTGGTATAGCTGATTTCTCATACAGTACTTATTTTATAATTGATCGTAAAAGTGTAACTATATTTTAGACATAAAAAAAGGGCTGAATAATCAGCCCTATTATAATTTATTTAATTGCTTATAAATTATCTAAGAAACGCTCTGCATCAAGGGCAGCCATACAGCCTGTACCCGCTGATGTGATTGCTTGACGGTAAATGTGGTCAGACACATCACCTGCAGCAAAAACGCCCTCTACACTTGTTTGAGTTGCGTTACCATTCAATCCAGACTCTACAACTAAGTAGCCGTCTTTCATTTCTAGTTGACCAACAAACATATCTGTATTTGGCTTATGACCAATAGCAATAAATACACCGGCTAAATCTAGCTCTTGTGTTGCATCAGAGTGTGCATCTTTAATACGAATACCAGTTACGCCCATTTGGTCGCCTAATACTTCGTCAAGCGTACGGTTGTAATGTAAAACAACGTTACCGTTAGCTGCTTTTTCAGCAAGGCGATCTGCAAGTATTTTTTCACTACGGAAACTATCACGGCGGTGAATAACATGTACTTCGTCAGCAATGTTAGATAAGTATAGCGCTTCTTCAACCGCTGTATTACCACCACCAACAACCGCTACTTTCTGACCTTTATAGAAAAAGCCATCACATGTAGCACAGGCTGAAACGCCACGGCCTTGGAAATTAGTTTCAGACTCTAAGCCTAAGTATTTAGCAGAAGCACCTGTTGCAATGATTAACGCATCACATGTGTAAGTACCTTGGTCGCCAGTTAGTGTGAAAGGGCGCTTAGATACATCTACTTTATTGATGTGATCGAATATGATTTCAGTTTCAAAGCGCTCAGCGTGCTCTTTCATACGATCCATTAATGCAGGGCCCGTTAAGCCGTGTGCATCACCAGGCCAGTTTTCAACTTCAGTTGTGGTTGTCAATTGACCACCTTGTTGAATGCCTGTAATTAAAACAGGGTTTAAATTTGCACGTGCTGCATATACTGCGGCAGTATAACCAGCTGGGCCAGAGCCTAAAATTAGTAGCTTACAATGTTTTGCTTCAGTCATTATTTTTTCCTAAACGTTTAATACGGTCTTTAATGCGCTCGATTCTAAGAAAATCAAGGCGGATGTAAACAAAATCCGCGATTATTTTTTTTCGCAAATCGAAAAGCTGTGCAGTATTGTGTACTAGAGCTCAGTACTTTTACAGTTAAAACACCTAAGTAGCTCAATAAATAGACTAACAGGCAACAAAACAGCGTTAATTCATGACCCCTTTGATTTTTTTTGTTATGTTTTACCTAATTTTATTTGTCACTGATAGATTATGTGACCTAAGCGAATAGGCAACTATGTTATTTTGGCAGGAAAAACCCGCATTCGGGTTGACTTCAAAAGACGTTAACGTCTTAACCAATGCGCAAGATTACCGAACGCAATTGCTACGTTTGATAGCTAATGCAAAAAAACGAATTTATATCACAGCGCTTTATTTACAGGATGATGAAGCAGGCCGCGAGATTTTAGAAGCCCTGCATCGAGTATCATTAGAGAACCCTGCGCTTGATGTAAAAGTGCTGGTGGATTTTCATCGTGCGCAACGTGGTTTAATTGGTGCAGAGAAATCTGATGGTAACGCAAGTTTATATTGTGACGATTTAGAAAAGTTTAAATCGAACGTACAAGTTTATGGCGTACCTGTAAAAGCTAAAGAATTATTTGGCGTATTACATTTAAAGGGTTTTGTCATTGACGATACCTTACTTTACAGCGGCGCAAGCTTAAACAACGTGTATTTGCAATATAACGAGCGTTACAGACTCGATCGTTACTTTTTAATAACGCAGAGCGAGCTGTGTGACTCAGTGGTTGATTTTATTGAGACAAAGCTAATTAGCTCCGTTGCTGTGCCACGCATAGACACACGACCGCTTAAGCGTTTACACGACTTCAAACTTGATCAAAAGCAATTAATGCGTGATTTAAAAGTCGCAAGTTACAACGCAGCAGAGCAACTAAATACGCAAGCATTAGGTATTCGTTTGTTTTTAGGGCTTGGTCGTCGTAATAACGAATTAAATCGTTTAATAAAAGCGTTATTTGATACCACAGAGCAAGAGCTTGTGTTGTATACGCCATACTTTAATTTTCCGGCGCCACTTATGCGATCACTGCGCCGATTATTAAAGCAAGGTAAGCAAGTTACTATTGTGGTGGGGGATAAAACAGCCAATGACTTTTATTTACCGCCAAGTGAGCCGTTTAGTAAAATAGGGGCATTACCTTATTTATACGAAACTATTTTGCATAAGTTTGTAAAAACGCAAAAACGTCACATCGATAACGGTAATTTAAATGTGTATCTGTGGAAAGATGAAAGTAATTCGTTTCATTTAAAAGGTATTTGCTCAGATAGAACAAAACATTTACTGAGTGGGCATAACTTAAATCCGCGTGCATGGGGTCTTGATATCGAAAACGGTATTTTAATAGAAGATCCAGAGCAAACAATTATGGATGCTATTGATAACGAAAAGCAGGAAATTTTACAACACTGCCGACGTTTAACAGGCCCAGATGATTTAGAAACAATGGATGATTACCCGCAGCCAGTTAAAAAACTCCTTGGCCAAGCTAAGCGCGTAAAAGTAGATTTTATAATTAAGCGTTTCATATAAATTTACTTTAAATCAGACATAAAAAAAGCAGCTAATTAGCTGCTTTTTTTATGGGTTGTAGTTAGGTAGCTACATTACTTAATACCAACCTAACTACGAAACGCTAAATTATGCGTTTTCTACCGCTGTGCGTGGGTCAACATATTCCATGTTGAACGCTTCAGCTACTTCTTTGTAAGTTACTTGGCCTTTAATTACGTTTAAGCCTTTTAAGAAGTGAGCGTCATCTAGTAGCGCCTTTTTATAGCCTTTGTTTGCAAGGTTAATGATGAAAGGCAATGTTGCATTGTTAAGTGCAAACGTAGATGTGCGTGGAACTGCACCTGGCATGTTAGCAACACAGTAGTGAACAACTTCATCAACGATGAAAGTTGGATCAGCATGCGTAGTTGCTTTAGAAGTAGCAATACAGCCACCTTGGTCGATTGCAACGTCAACAATTGCAGAACCAGGTTTCATTGCTTTAATGTGCTCAGCAGTTACTAGTTTAGGTGCAGCTGCACCAGGGATCAGTACACCACCGATTACTAAATCAGCTTCTAGTACGTGTTTTTCTAGTGCATCAGCAGTTGAGTAAATAGCTTTAACTTTATTACCAAATTGCGCGTCTAGTGCACGTAATACGTCGATGTTACGATCAAGAACGACAACTTCAGCACCAAGACCAACAGCCATTTGCGCTGCACTACGACCAACCATGCCGCCGCCAATGATAACAACTTTAGCAGCTTCAACGCCTGGTACGCCACCTAGTAGCATGCCACGACCGTGGTTAGATTTTTCTAGCGCTTGTGCACCAGCTTGAATAGACATACGACCAGCAACTTCGCTCATAGGAGCAAGAAGCGGTAAACCACCGCGTGAGTCAGTTACAGTTTCGTATGCAATACAAATAGCTTTGCTTTTTACAAGGTCTTCAGTTTGTGGAAGATCAGGTGCAAGGTGTAAGTAAGTGAAAAGAATTTGGTCTTCACGTAGCATTGCACGTTCAACAGCTTGCGGCTCTTTTACTTTTACAATCATGTCTGCTTTTGCAAAAACATCAGCTGCAGTTGCTAAAATTTCAGCACCCGCTTGTGTGTAATCTTCGTTAGTAAAACCAATGCCCATGCCTGCATCAGTTTCTACAATCACTTGGTGACCGTGGTTTACTAATTCACGAACACTTGCAGGAACCATACCTACACGGTATTCATGGTTTTTAATTTCTTTAGGAACACCAATAATCATATCATTTGCCTTATTAAGAACGGATTAACATTTTCCACTATTATATTCATCATAAGCCCGTGTGTCTCACCTTTTTTAAAGTCAAATCTAGTGTTATCATCTAGATAATAAAAATAAACAGCATAAAAAACTAGTTGGTACTATGCATCAATTATTAGATAGAATTGACCGTAAAATTTTAATGGAATTACAACACGATGGACGCTTGTCGAACGTAGAACTGGCCAGACGAGTTGGCCTAAGCGCCACGCCCTGCTTGGAGCGAGTAAAAAAGCTAGAACGAGAAGGCTACATACTTGGCTATAAAGCGGTGGTCGATCCCGCTAAGCTTGGGCAAGGTTTATCGGTGTATGTAGAAGTAACGATTACTAAAACATCTCCCGACGTATTTGATGAGTTTAGTGCTGCGGTTAAAAAGCACGAAGAAATTATTGAATGTCATTTAGTATCGGGTAATTTTGATTTTTTACTTAAAACGCGCGTAAATGATATGTCAGAATACCGTGGCGTATTAGGCGACATATTATTAAAATTGCCTAACGTAAGTGAAAGCCGAACTTATGTAGTAATGGAAGAAGTAAAAGGTGAAGAAGGCGTAATTATTCGTCCTTATATTACTTAAGGTTATTTATATTAACTGCGTCATTTGCTTATAGTAAGCTCAAATTATAAAAACTTGTTCATAATCAGGCCATCAAGGTTAAGATAAAGTGCAACAAATTGCATTTCCTGCTAAGGTATTTCACTGCTAAGTAAGTGTGAATAAAAATAGAATAATAAAGAGGAATAGGGAACTATGCGCCTAAATGGTGTGCAAAGACTATTAGAAACAGGGCTGATTATCAGTACCTTTACGGCAATATTTATTTTATGTGCCTTGATCAGCTTTGATCCAGCAGATGCTGCATGGTCGCAAACTAGTTTTAGCGAAGTAAGCAACATCACAGGAGCAGCCGGTGCATGGATAGCCGACATTTTATTACTCACCTTTGGTTGGTTGGCTTACTTAGTGCCTGCGGCCATTCAGCTATTTGGCTACTTGCTATTTAAACAACCTCACCGCATTTTACAGCTTGATTACACCACCTTAGCGCTGCGTGTTATTGGTTTTGCTTTATTTATTACCTCAGCTACCGCTATTAGTAGTATTAATTTCGACGATATTTATAACTTTTCATCGGGTGGAGTAGTGGGCGATGTTATTGCATCAGCCATGATGCCTGCGTTTAACTTTACCGGTACATCTATATTATTGCTGTGTTTCTTTTTTGCAGGGCTTACCTTATTGACGGGAGTATCGTGGGTTGATTTTGTAGATTACCTTGGCGATTTAATGGTTAGGCTTTATCGCTATGTTGTATCGTATGCAAAAGGCTGGATGCACCGAGAACACACTGCAGGTAAAGTAAATAATAACGATGAAGCAGACGCCCATTTTGAAGACGATATAAAAGAGCAAATAGAGCTGCCTACATCAGCTAAAAAAGCAGATAAACAAAAAGCAATTGATAAGCCCCAAACACCGTTTAGTGAACCACAAATCAGTGATGACTTTATGCCGTTTGATGAACTTGACGATATACTCGATCAAGAAATTGGCTTTAGCGCAATAGATGACGAACCAATGGACACGGCTGCTGCATTAAATGCGCTTGATCAAAGCCCAGTTGTGGAGCCTGAAAAACCAGTTACAACGGTGGTATCGCCAGCAAGACCAATGCCTAAACCAAAAGCGCAATATCAACCACCACCAACGGCAAAAGAAAAGTTTGAGCAATTATTAACGCAAGAGCCACCACCGGGGCCATTACCATCGCTCGATTTACTCGACAGACCGGATAAAGCTAAAAACCCAATTTCGCAAGAAGAGCTTGATAGCGTATCGCGCCTAGTAGAGACAAAACTTCTCGACTTTAATGTACAAGCAACCGTAGTAGCGGTATACCCAGGCCCCGTTGTTACGCGTTTTGAGCTAGATTTAGCGCCAGGTATAAAGGTGTCTAAAATCACAGGCTTAGCTAAAGATTTAGCCCGTTCGCTTTCGGCAATTAGTGTACGTGTTGTAGAAGTTATTCCAGGTAAAACCTATGTTGGTATCGAACTTCCAAATAAACACCGTGAAATAGTTCGTTTATCAGAAGTAATAAACGCCCCTAAATTTGAGCAAAATCCGTCGCCACTTACTATGGTGCTTGGTAAAGACATTGCTGGTCAGCCGGTATGTGCTGATTTAGGTAAAATGCCACATTTATTGGTAGCCGGTACAACTGGTTCAGGTAAATCAGTGGGCGTTAATGTCATGATAGTAAGCTTGCTTTACAAATCGGGTCCTGACGATGTACGTATGATCATGATTGACCCTAAAATGCTTGAGCTTTCAGTATACGAAGGCATTCCGCATTTATTGTGTGAAGTAGTTACCGATATGAAAGAAGCTGCTAACGCACTGCGTTGGTGTGTTGGCGAAATGGAACGTCGTTATAAATTAATGTCAGCATTGGGTGTGCGTAACTTAAAAGGTTACAACCAAAAAGTGCTTGAAGCCAATGAAGCGGGTTACCCAATTCTTGATCCATTATTTAAAGACACCGATGGCATGAAAGAAGGCCCCGACGAGCTAGGTAAATTACCAAGTATTGTTGTAGTAATAGACGAATTTGCCGACATGATGATGATTGTAGGTAAAAAAGTAGAAGAACTTATTGCACGTATAGCCCAAAAGGCACGTGCGGCAGGCATTCACTTAGTGCTTGCTACGCAGCGCCCATCGGTTGATGTAATTACCGGCTTAATTAAAGCTAATATCCCAACACGTATGGCGTTTCAGGTATCGAGCAAAATAGATTCACGGACAATACTTGACCAACAAGGTGCAGAAAACTTACTAGGCATGGGCGACATGCTTTATTTACCGCCAGGCACTAGCGTACCAGAGCGTGTGCATGGCGCGTTTGTAGACGACCATGAAGTACACGCCGTAGTAAACGATTGGAAAGCACGTGCTAAACCAAATTACATTGACGAAATACTCAATGGCGATGCCACTGAAGATATTTTATTACCGGGTGAAGCTAGCGAAAATGCAGATGAAGAATCTGATCCGTTATACGACGAAGCTGTGTCGTTTGTAATTGAAACCGGCAAAGTATCGGTATCGTCAGTGCAACGTAAATTACGTGTTGGCTACAACCGCGCAGCACGTTTAGTAGAACAAATGGAAACATCGGGTATCGTGAGTTCACCAGGTCATAACGGTGCTCGCGATGTATTAGTACCTAATGGAGCAAATTCATGAAAAAAGTTAACGCCTTATTATTAGTGTTAGGCAGCGTACTTGCCGCACCAAGCTTTGCTGACGACAGCCAAGCATTACAAGACAGACTTGCCACTTTAAAAAGCTTTAAAGCGCAGTTTGCACAACAAGTAACAGACAAAGAAGGCCAAGCAGTTATGCAAGGCGAGGGCACAATAGCGCTCCAACAGCCTATGATGATTCGCTGGCAGCAAACTAATCCAGACGATACGTTATTTGTATCAAACGGTGATAAAACCTATTACTTCGACAGCTTTGCTGAGCAAGTAACGATTATGAAAACCAGCAGCCTAATCGATTCAACACCATTTGTGCTACTGACATCAAAAGACCCAGCACAGTGGGAAAAATACAGCGTACTTGCAACAAGTACAGGCTTTAGCGTAACGCCAAATAAAGGCGTAGAAAGCCAAGTAGAACAACTTGATATAGCATTTGCGGGTAACGAACAAGGTCTTGCTAAACTAGTGGTAACTGATAACTCAGGGCAGCTATCGTCATTTACGTTTAACAATGCCCAAGTTAATACGCCGCTTGATCAAAGCACTTTTGAATTTACGCCTCCTGAAGGTGTTGAAATAGACGATCAGAGTAACGGTGAGTAATTTAGGATTTAATTTTGGGCCCGATGTACGGCCACTTGCTGCGCGTATGCGCCCCACAACGCTTGACGAGTACATTGGTCAGCAACACTTATTAAGTGCTGATAAACCACTGCATCAAGCCATTGTCGCGGGGCGATGCCATAGTTTAATTTTATGGGGTCCGCCGGGTGTGGGTAAAACAACACTTGCGCAAATAATTGCTAACCATGCTGATGCCTCACTTATTCAAATGTCGGCGGTAACTGCAGGCGTAAAAGATATACGCGACAGCGTAACGCAAGCGCGGGACAACCTAGAAAGCCGTGGCCAACGCACCCTTATGTTTGTTGACGAAGTTCATCGCTTTAATAAGTCTCAGCAAGATGCGTTTTTACCGCACATAGAAGACGGCACCTTTATATTTGTAGGTGCAACCACCGAAAACCCATCGTTTGCCCTTAATAACGCTATATTGTCGCGTGCACGCGTGTATGTTTTAAAATCGCTTGCCGATACCGACTTATATACCGTAATAGAACGTGCACTTAAACAAGACGAGCAGCTAAGCCAAAAGCATATTACTATTGCCGACAACGCTAAAAAGGCACTATGCCAAGCAAGTGGCGGCGATGCGCGTAAAGTACTTAATTTACTTGAACAAGCGGTTGATTTAACGTCCGAGCAAAACGGTCAATACAACGTAGACGAGCACGTACTTAGCCAAGTTTTACCTACTCATTTAGCTAAATACGATAAAGGCGGCGATGAATTTTACGATTTAATATCAGCCTTTCATAAATCAGTACGTGGTAGCTCTCCCGATGGTGCGCTGTATTGGTATTGTCGAATTTTAGCCGGTGGTGGCGACCCTTTGTATGTAGCAAGGCGTTTACTTGCCATAGCTACAGAAGACATTGGTAACGCCGATCCGCGTGCGATGGAAGTGGCCTTAAATGCGTGGGATATATTTCAGCGAGTAGGGCCCGGCGAAGGCGAACGTGCAATTGCACAAGCCACATTGTATTTAGCCAGTGCACCCAAAAGTAATGCGGTGTATATGGCGTTTAATCAAGCCAAAGCAGACGCTCAAAACGAGCCAAGTTACCCCGTGCCAGAGCACCTGCGTAATGCGCCAACTAACTTAATGAAAGACTTAGGTTACGGCGCTGAATATCGCTATGCGCACAATGAAGAAGGCGCATTTGCCGCAGGTGAAAAATATTTACCACCAGAAATGGACGGCAAAGAATATTACTTACCGAGCGAGCGCGGACTTGAACAAAAAATTAAACAAAAACTCGATTACCTAAAAGAGCGCGATGCGCAAAGCCCACTTAGACGATACGAAAATGATTAAACTTTATATGATGATCGCCCTTGGCGGAGCCTCAGGTGCGTGTTTACGGTTTTTTATTAGCGAAAGCATGCTAAAACTCCTCGGTAGGGGATTCCCTTTTGGCACGTTGACGGTTAATATTCTGGGTTCATTGTTAATGGGCATTTTGTACGGTTTGATAGATAAAGAAATTATCACCGCAAGCCCCGCCAAAACCCTTATCGGTATTGGCTTTCTAGGTGCATTAACCACCTTTTCAACATTCTCAATGGACTCGTTGTTGTTATTACAACAAGGTCACTTTATTAAAATGGCCCTCAATATCATCTTAAACGTGATGGTGTGTATTTTTATGGCTTGGCTGGGCCTTCAGCTAGTAATGCAAAAAGGTTAAAAAACTAACATGTTAGATTCTAAATTTTTACGTCAAGACATCGAACAAACTGCAGCACGTTTAGCGGCGCGCGGTTACGAACTCGATGTAGCGACGGTAACGGCACTTGAAGAAAAACGCAAAACATTACAAGTAAAAACGCAAGAACTTCAAAGTCAACGTAATGCAAGCGCAAAAGCAATTGGTCAAGCCAAAGCAAAAGGCGAAGACGCACAGCCATTACTTGATGCAGTGGCTAACTTAGGTAGTGAGCTAGACGCAGCTAAAACTGAGCAAGATGAAGTATTAGCCGCGATTAACGACATTGCGTTAGCAATTCCAAACTTGCCAGACGAGTCAGTACCTGAAGGTAAAGACGAAGACGACAACGTTGAAATTTTAACGTGGGGCACACCTAAAAAGTTTGATTTTGAAGTTAAAGACCACGTAGATGTAGGGCAAGACCTAAACGGCTTAGACTTTGAAATGGGCGTTAAAATTAGTGGTGCACGCTTTACCGTAATGCGCGGCCAAGTTGCGCGTATGCACCGTGCACTAACGCAATTTATGCTAGATACACACGCTGATAAAAACGGCTATACAGAAATGTATGTACCGTACTTAGTAAATAGCGCAAGCCTTTACGGCACGAGCCAATTACCTAAATTTGCGGGCGATTTGTTCCACACATTAGGCCTTGTAAACGACGACGGCGAACAACAAGCCGGCTTTAGCTTAATTCCTACAGCAGAAGTACCGCTTACAAACAGCGCACGCGACGAAATTTACGATGAAAGCGATTTACCAATTCGCTTAGTTGCTCACACTCCATGTTTTAGAAGCGAAGCAGGCAGCTATGGTCGCGATACACGTGGCTTAATTCGTCAACACCAGTTTGATAAAGTTGAACTTGTACAACTTGTAAAACCAGAAGACTCAATGGCAACGCTTGAAGAGTTAACAGGTCACGCAGAGCAAATACTACAAGCGCTTGAACTTCCGTACCGTAAAGTAATTTTATGTATGGGCGACATGGGCTTTGGCTCAGCTAAAACATACGATTTAGAAGTATGGTTACCTGCGCAAGACACATACCGCGAAATTTCATCATGTTCAAACATGGCTGACTTTCAGGCGCGTCGTATGCAAGCACGTTTTCGCCGTGAAGGTGTTAAAAAGCCAGAGTTACTACATACACTAAATGGTTCAGGCTTAGCCGTTGGCCGTACACTAGTAGCCATACTAGAAAACTACCAACAAGCCGATGGTTCAGTAGTAGTACCAGAAGTATTACGCCCATACATGGGTGGACTTGAAGTGATTGGTAAACAATAAAAATCAGTTTAGTTAAGCTTTAAAAGAAAAGCCGCTGTTTAAAAAACAGCGGCTTTTTTATTGAGTAAAAATTTATATCGGTACTAATTTTTATCGACACATATAAATTTTACTTAAGTGTCGGTACTTTTAATGGCTAAGAGGTTACGAGCGATTTATTAATTTAAAATCTTTAGGTACCGCAAATTTACTATCGCGAACGTCTTTCATTTCAACAGACTTTATTTCGTAAACATAGCGCACTACAGGATCTTTACGCCAGTGATCCATTACCATTTCTTTACCTTTATCCATTAGCCCACCAAGCAGTTGTGAACCAACTTCATCTAATCCGGCGCTGTAATCAACAGGTTTACGTGCGGTTTTACAGGCTTTCAATTGTTGTTTCCATTCAAGTTTAACTGAAATTGGGTAACCTTTAATAGTTGCTAATTTTTGGCCAATCTCACCAACGAACTGATTATCTTCGTTACTTATATCACCTGTAAATCCAGCAATAGCTTTATAGGCTTGCGCACCTAATAAGTTCATTAATGCATTGTCATCGCCAATAGCTTTAAGGTAGCTGTCTTGAAACTTCTCATGAACTTGTAATGCACGTTTAGTTTTTGCATTTTGCGCTGTGGTCCAAAAATCAAAAGTCACGATGTTTTTATCTTCTGCACCAGTGGTATCGTGGTAGCGGGTAGTCCAGTTAACAACGTACTGCTCTGTATCGAACCCATTAATTATTCGGCTTTTTCCCGTTTTTTCTACAGCAAATGAATTCTCTTTCAAGTCAACACTACAACCAACTTCTTCGTATGTTTGATATTCTTCAGCATCTTCATCTTTCTCAAAAATGCTATCAGTAAAGCTTACTTCATCACAACCTGCCATAGGGCATTCGCTATATGTCTCGTCATCATAGTCAATGTAATAGCTTTTATTTTTAGGGGAATCAAAAACACGAGACTTATCAGAATTTGCCCAGCGCATTAGCCAGCTATCAAATGTATTTATTTCATGGATAACTCGCTTCGATTCACGAGTTAGTACAGTTTGCTTTCCTGTGTAGTCAGGTACATATAAACCATTAATTGCATACTCAGCCTTCAGTACAGAAGTTGGATTTAGTGGAGTTGTATCTTCTACTTTGGTACTAGCACATCCGGCAACAGCTAAAGCCACTACGATGAGTGTAAATGATTGTTTCATCTTCAGTTCCTTCTTAATTAAATTTGTACGAATTGTAAACCAATTGATTTATTTGTAAATAAATGGCGCGTTAAAATTGTGATTATTTTGGGAACGATTACTTGAGCTTAATTACGAACTGCTTCTTAATAATAAAAGGAGCAGATAATGATGGACTTAAGAGGTGCGCATTCGCACTACTATACAGACAACAGGCATGTACCTAATTTAAAGTGTTAATCTTAGTAGATAAATTAAAGTTATTAAAAATCGTTAAAATTTATGAGAATTATTTTTTATAGATGAAAGGTTAATATAGACTTCATACATAAGAACTTAGATGCACTAAAGCCGCTATTATCCTCTAAAAGCGAAGCGCCTTAACTCTCTTTGTGAACTAATTTGGCTTCACTAACATCAGCTCTGCATTTTTTCCATCCATTAATACCGCGACGTTACCCTTATCAGTTATAAACACATCTCTTAACCTGCCTGCGGCTTCTGGAAATACGTGAGACTGCGTAAATTGACCACTTGCCAGATTAACGCTGTAGAGCTTTTTATCAACAAGAGTAGTGATAAGCACATGTTGTTGTAGTGAAGGGAAGGCGGTATGTTTAGAGCCGTAATATGCCATGCCTGATGGCGCTATTGATGGCGTCCAATTAACACTTGGTTTTTGCATGCCTTTATATTCGGTAAAGGGTGAAATACGAGCTTGCGAGTAATCTTTGCCATAGGTTATTACCGGCCAGCCGTAATTAGTCCCAGCGGTTAAGTAGTTTAGCTCGTCACCGCCTGCAGGGCCGTGCTCGTGGCTAACAATTTGCTGCGTATCGTAATCATAAACTAAGCCTTGAGGGTTACGATGACCAAGTGAGTAAACAGCATGTGCATTTGGGTTTTTGTGATTAATAAATGGGTTGTCTGTTGGAATGGTGCCATCTAGGTTTATACGTAATATTTTACCAAGTTGGCTGGTGATAACTTGTGCTTGCTCTCTAAAGTCAAACCCATCGCCCGTTGAAACTAATAATGTATTGTCGGGTAGGATAAGGGCGCGCCCTGCGTAATGTTGCGGTGTGTTTTTATCAGTCGCTACTTTATAAATAACGTTAGGCTTTGAAAAGTCAGTGCCATTAAACGTGGCTTTGGCAACAACCAGCCTGTTTGCGCTTGCATTACCTTGGGCATAAGTAAAAATAATTTCTTTTGAGTCGTTATAATCTGGCGATAATACAATGTCGAGTAAACCACCTTGGCCTGCAACGTATAAACCTGTTAGGTTTAATTTTACTCTTGATTGCGCATTGTTTTTAACTATAACTACATGACCATCACGCTCTGTAATTAACCATGTGCCGTTTGGTAGTTCAACCATGCTCCACGGAGACTGTAATTGCGTAGCCAGTGTTTTTGTACTGTATTTCTCCTTTGGTAGCGCAGCGCCTGCATTAACAGAAAACGCACAAAGCGAAAGTAGAGCAAAAAAAGAGATACATTGTTTACGGGGCAAGCCTTTGCTAGCATGGCTAGTATAAGAAAAAAGCTTTATTTTAAGTTGAGATAACCATGTCGTTTTTAACACGTATATTGCCTTCATTTTTAGTTTCTTGGTTACTTACATTCACACTTGCTAGCTTGTTTCATAGCCAATACGTTGTCAATCAATTAGTTAATGTAGGTGTAGTGGTGGGCTTTAGTGATCGTGCTAGTTTAACGCTTGATGATTGGTTAGGCCTATTACCTACCTACGGCGCTATTATTGCCCTAGCACTTGCCATCGCTTTTTTTGTTACCGTAAAGCTTAATAAAAAGGTTAAAAAATACAGTACTCAGCTATTTGTTATTGCTGGCATTGTGGCATTTGCTATTGTGTTAATTGCCATTGAATCAATTATGAATATTCATATTATAGCGGGCGCAAGAGGCTGGGGTTTTTATGCTCAACTGCTTGCAGGCGCGTTAGGTGGTTTGGCGTTTTCGCAATTAGTTAAGGCCACTAAAAACCAAAAAGCGTATTAGATGTGTGAATATAAGTACGGCTTATACGTTATTTAGTGATTAATAAATAAAGGCCGCTGTTTATTGTAAACAGCGGCCTTTAAATATGGTTTTTAGAATTTAATCAAAAAATTAAACTAATTAGTTTGTAGCTACTTAGCCCAAAAATTAGGATTAAAACGGGTAGGGTAACCAGGTTTAATACCAAAGAGTTAGTGTAGTTTCCCATAACCCCTTTTTGATTAACCAGCCATACAAGGTAGGTGCTAACAATAGGAAGTAATAACCCGTTAGCCGCTTGCGCGAATATAATTACCGCGACAGGGTCTAAACCGAGTGACGCCACCGCAGCACCAAACAATAAAATAACAATAGCAACGCCTTTAAAGCGCGTGTTGCTCATATCGTTAGACCAGCCTAACATGCCACACACAGCATAAGCACCGGCAAGCGGCGCTGTAATAGCACTTGTTAAACCTGCAGCAAATAAACCAATAGCAAAAAAGTAATGAGCGGCGTCGCCAAGCAATGGCTCTAGCTGCACGGCCATGTTAGCCGCACTAATTTGCCCCGCATCGGTGCCATAAAATGCAACTGAAGCTGTAGATAAAATAGCTAAAGTGATCACACCGCCTAAAGTGATTGATAGGCCTGTATCAACATTTGTTTGTTTAATCACTTTTTGCATGTCGCTGTTACTGTCGTGTCTAGCAGCGAGTACGCCGGAGTGCAAAAATAAGTTATACGGCACAATGGTAGTACCAACTAAAGCTAGTATGGTTGTAATAGAGCCTTCAGGCATACTAGGAATAAAGCCAGCAAATACATCACCCAGTGAAGGCGCTGCCATTACAAGTGTTGAGATAAACACTAAGCTCATTAAAATAACGAGTAAAATTAGCGCGTTTTCAACCACTTTATGTTTGCCGCTATACAGTAAAGCTGCACTAAAAAAAGCAATAAGTGGTGTCCATAGTTGAGGACTAACTTGAGGGAATATTTCAATTAATCCCATGCTAGCGCCACTTAAGTTGCCCGCTTCATAAGCTGCACTGCCCACGCCAATGGCGCTAATGACTAAAAATATAGCTAAAGATTTAAATAAAGGCGTTTGAATATGTGCTCTGAGCGCTTGAGCTAAATCTTGACCAGTAGCAACGCCAAGGCGCGCCGCCATAGATTGTAATAATATAGTGGCAACTACTGAAAACAGTAATGTCCATATAAGTGCAAAACCAAAGTTTGCACCTGCCACGCTTGCGGTAGTAATTGTTCCTGGCCCAATGAAGGCTGCAGTGACGAGTAGTCCTGGTCCTAATCGCATAATTGACCTTAATAGTGCTAATGCATGTTGCTATTTAAAGTTACATCTTACGTTTAAAATCAATAATTATACGCGATGCCTGTTGAGTTAAAGCTGTCACTTACAGTAAGTGCCTTGCAGCAGTATTCGCTCCTTGACGATTTCTTTTTTATAAGCATATGTTATACCAATCCGCAATAATACTTAATCAATTTGAGGGATTAAATCTGACGCTAATTGCGTTAAAAATTTCTGATATAGAACAACTAAATAACGAAATTTTTGCCTGGTTATCGACACGATTTTCTCACCTCAGATAGCTCACTTAATTAAGCGAATTGCTATTAAAAAAGGGCGCGTAGGATACCAACTTGTATATAAATTTAAAGGGGATACAGTGCGTTTGCATGAATTTTAAACGAATATATAAGCGAATTAAATATACTGATGCCGATATTTATATCGGCATCAGTATATTTACTTTATTAGGCTTTTAATCGCTTCTAAGCCTTTTTTTAGGGTATCTGCATCGGTAGCATAGTTAATACGAATACACTCGTGCTTGTGCGCCCAATCATCGTCAATGCCGATAAAAAAGTTATGGCCTGGGATCACATACACGTCTTGCTCTTTGAGTTGTTGATACAATACCTCGCTTGTTATTTTTGCATCTTTAAACCACAGCCACATAAAAAATGCACCTTCAACTTTGTGCAAATAAACAGGCAATTCGGCAAATACTTCGTCAAACAACTCAATCGCTATGTGTGCTTTATTACGATAAAAAGGCAGTACAACATTACGACTCAGTGGCAGTAGTTCGTTGTCGTTAATTAAGCGTGTCACTAAGCTTGGGCCAATACTATTTGGCGATAACACCATGCTGCCGTTTACGCGGCCAATTGCTTTAATAATCTCATTATTGGCAACCACAATACCGCTGCGTAAACCCGGTAGGCCCAGTTTTGAAAGTGACATACATAAAATAATGTTTGAGTTCCACGTTAGGTTTGCATCGGTGTAAATACAACCTGGGAACGGATCGCCGTACGCGTTATCAATAATGAGTGGAATGCCATATTGCTTAGCAAGCAAATCAAGGTGTTTTACTTCATCATCAGTAATTACATTACCTGTTGGGTTGGTAGGACGTGAGACGCACAGCGCGCTTATACTGCTGTCGTTTGCTAGTGTTTTCTCAACTGCTTTAAAATCAATGACGTATTTAAACTGTTTTGATGTGCTGCCTGTATTTAAAATTTCGATATCAGGCTTTATGGCAACAAACATATCAGCCGATAAACCTTGATCGGCATAACCTATGTACTCTGGCGCAAGGGGAAATAAAATCTTTTTATGGCTGCCATCCGGCATTTCACCTGCCAACATATTAAACAGCACAAAAAAGTTAGCTTGACTGCCATTACCGAGTGCTACGTTATCAGCGCTAATATCCCATGCGTACTCTTTACGTAGCTGGCCAGCTAATGCAGCTCTAAACTCGTCGTTACCGGTTGGGCCATCGTAAAGGCCAAATACTTGCGATACTTTATTGCTGGCAACAAGTTTTTGTAATTCACTTAAAAAAACCTCATTTACTTGTGGTACTAATGCGGGATTACCGCCACCCAGCATAACAATATTAGGATTGTTACTGTTTTTAGCCCCGCCTAAGTCTTCCATTAATTGGGTAATGCCGTTGGGTTGTGTAAATTTAGTGCCAAAGTTTGAGTAGTTCATAATGCATAGCGTTTGTTAATAATGGGGAGGGCAGTATAGCGTAAATATAGGGCTTAAATCCGATGATGAGAATAATTCAATGCTAAGATTTACAGCTAGTTAAAGTAATGTAATTTCTTATAAAACAAAGGCTAATTTAAGACTTTTTAACGCCGTATAAAAACTCTTCGCCGCAGTCCATATACAAATCAAATTTGGCCATGACTTTGGTGAACATGGGGGCGTGTAAAAACTCGTTTAACCATGCGCGTACATGCGTGTATTCACTTTGTATGTACCAGTGTTTATCTACACGGGCAAACTGTCTAATAAATGGCAGCAGGGCATAATCGGCTAGACTTTTTTCATCGCCCATTAAGTATTTATGGGTGGTTAGTTTTGCTTCAAATTGCTTAATAAACTCTTCGCAGGCTTTTTGGTAATAAATTTGTGCCATGTCTTTTGTACGCGCATAAAATTTGTACTTTTCGAGCACAGGTTTAAATTGCGTATCGTTTAGATTAATTAACTCAAGCATGCGCTCAAGTGCTAATGGGTCTTGAGTATGCAGTAAATTATGCGGATCGTTTTGCTTTAAAGCCCACAGCATAATATCGAGGCTTTCATCTATAACTTGGTTATTAGGCAGTAATAAAACAGGCACAGTGCCCTTAGGCGATATTTGCAATAGATGCGGCGGTTTATTTTTAGTTTTTATAGCGCGTAGAAGTACTTGTTGCTCTGCCATTAAAATACCCATTCGTGCACGCATTGCGTATGGGCAGTGTTGTAATGAATATAATAATGGCAATGTCATGTTAGTTACCTTAGCTGTTTAGGCCTTCAACATACTGCTGACGGGTTTGTACTTTAACCAAGCTATTTAAGTGTTCAACCGCTTGTGTTTGCCCGTTAATTAAATCTTGAAAATGCGCAAGTAACACGGCTTTATCCAGTTTTTCTTTATCGCCTGAACCAATGTCGGTTAAATCAATCATAAACTCGTCAAATTTGTCGGCAAAGTCACTCACAATATCCATGTTTAAAAATTGCTCATGGTTATAAATACTTGGGTAGCCGCCTTTTTGCTTATCAATAGCAAAGCTAATACCTTTAACATTGGTAACGGTAGTTTCTTTTTTACAGCTCAGCATACAGCTTGCGTCAATACGTGGTTTTTTACATCCTACTGTTTGTTGGAAAAAACACTGTCGGCTAGTCATCATTAGTATTGGATGATAAATGCTGTACATCATTTTAAAGTTGTTAGGGCGTTTAATATTACGCATTTGTGGTTTGTTTATTTCGTTTGAAATAAACGCGCCTTTTGCGTTTAAATCTTCTTGTAGTGTTAGTAACGCATAAGAGTTTGTGGTGTTTAACAACGGGCCTGCAATCCAGTCAATACCCATTTGTACTGCTTTAAATGCAACGCCTGTGTTGTTACTAATAATAAGCTTAGGTTTTACAACCTCGAGCAAACGTACCGCTTCTTCAAAATCTTTACCAATTAACACCGCCGGAAACCACGGAATTAACTGTGGGTGCTCTAAAAATACATTAATGTATTTATCGTTATCGGTTCTAAAGCTCTCTGGTAATTTAAAGTAAACATCGCCACCTGTTAAATCACATAGGTGAACATCTTTTATGTCCGATATTAAAATAGAGAGTGTTGTTTTGTTATCGGCTTTAGGGTGGTTTACTAGTTTTGGCAGTTCAACAGGGGCGAGTACGTCTCTGCCTTCGTTTAATAAAAACGCGACTTGCTTTTTAATACGGGCAAGCTCTTTAAACGGAATGCTTAAGTTGTTGCCTAAGTTTGAGTAATCCATATTTTTAATTTCAAAATTGGCATTACTAAAGGTTTTAAAGCGCTTATCAATGGCAGCAATATCAACAACTGATTTATCGGCGGTTTGCATAGGCATTTGCGATTGAACTTCAAAGCGTAGAGGTTGAAGGGCGCTTTGCTCTGCTAGGGTGTTGTCGTGTTTATCGTTTATTATCAGTGTTACTGTAAATGGCTGGTTTAATTGACCGCCAAACTCAAAGCGTAGTTCTCGTTTTGAAATATCTAAAAACTCAATCTTCTTTTTAACTAACGTATCAATGTCATTTTTTTCTGCGGCGAGCTCTTGCTGTGCATCGTAAATCTGCACAACTGAAATTGCGTTATTCTTTTCGTTAGCGTGATCAAAGCTATGGTCGCGCGGGTTGTCGGTAAACATGTTTTTTGTCATGTCACCTTGCAAAAACTTATTAGTAAAATTACGGTTAAATACTTTATATAAGCTTGAATCGTCTTCAATTAAATTACCTGTTTGTACAAAGGTATCTATTTGTTTGCGCCAGCTATCAATAACGGTATGAACGTAGTTAGCGCCTTTAATACGGCCTTCTACTTTTAACGAGTCAACACCTGCGGCTACCAACTCCGGTAAATCAAAATAGGCTGAATTATCTTTTAAGTTTAACGGATGTTTGTTACCCATGGCGGTTGGCTCGTATTCATCACGACATGCTTGTGAGCAACGACCACGGTTACCTGAGTTACCCACACTTACTGAGCTTGAATAACATTGCCCCGAAAACGCAATACACAATGCACCATGTACAAACACCTCGGTCAATACATCGCATTTGTGCGCTACGTCGGTCAATATTTTAATTTCAGTTAGGTTAAGCTCGCGCGATAAATTTACACGTGTAGCGCCAATGCGCGCTAAAAACTCAACCTGTGATTCGTTATGGGTGGTTAACTGAGTTGATGCGTGAATATGCAAAGTAGGAAAGTGCTTTTTAACTATGTTGAACAACCCTAAATCTTGCACAATAATGCCATCGAGCGTGGTATTTACGAGTTGGTTAAGTAGCTTAAATAGCGCGCCCATTTCGTGCTCTAATATAACTACGTTTAGCGTTAAAAATATTTCACAGCCGTATTCATGGGCTAGACGAAGTGCGCCGTTAAGCTCATCAAACGAAAGATTAGACGCTCGGTTACGTGCATTAAAGGTATCTAATCCACAATAAACCGCATTAGCACCGGCTACAATGGCGGCTTTTACCGCGTTTACATCACCGCCTGGGGCTAATAGTTCAATCTTTCTACTCATTACAATGTCGCTTCGCTCATATTTAATTGCCGCGAATTTTATATGGTTAAGCACGTTAATGCTATTTATTGAGGGATATAATAAAGACTAATACCAATTCGCTTAATTAAGTGATCTATTTTGAGGCTGGAAAAACGTGTTGATAGCTAGGCAAAAAATTCGCTATTTAGTTGTTCTCGTCAATTGCTCCTGCATTGCTCTACCTTCTGCATCCATGCAGTCGTAAATGAGAATTTTTTAACACAGGTAGCGACACGTTTAGCCCCGCAAAATGATTAAGTATTATTGCGGATTGGTATAGAATAAAAGAGTGCATAAAATTACAATTAAGCTGGCTGATTTATTACGTAAACATGTAATAAAATGATAATTTATAAGCAGGCAACACTTTCAACTTTACTTAGGCGAACCCCATCAGCAATCAAGATCTTAAACAGTTAGATACAGATTTAAACAGTGATGAATCTGGAATTATTAACACCCAACTAAAAATAGCCACATTTAACCTGTTTAACTATCTTGAGCCGCCCAATGCATACTATGAGTTTGAGAAAATTTATACCGCGCAGCAGTGGGCTAAAAAGCAGCGTTGGATTGTTGATTACTTAACAGAACATGCCCCTGATGTGATTGGTTTTCAGGAAGTGTTTAGCATTGACTCATTAAAAGAGCTAGTAGGCGAGCAAGGTTATAATTACTTTGCTGTAGTTGATACGCCAGAGGTGATTGATGACTTTATTTATAAACGCCCTGTAGTGTCAATCGCCTCTAAATACCCCATAGTTGAAGTAGCAGCGGTTGAGCACGATAGTGAGCTTGCAAATGCGCTTGGCCTTAATAGTGAGTTTACTTTTAGTCGTAAAGTACTAAGAGCAACTATAACGCTGCCGCATATAGGTAATACCGATTGTTACGTGGTGCATTTTAAATCTAAGCGCCCAATGATTAATGTTGATGAACATAATAAAGAGCTTACACCCGAGCAAAACATAATTGAAATTTTAAAAGCGAATGTAGCGGGTGGGTGGGGCTCAACTATTCAGCGTGGCAGTGAAGCTACATTACTAATGATACAAATGATTGCTCGTCGCGAAGCTACGCAACAACCCATGCTATTAATGGGAGACTTTAATAATGAACTTGCGGATGGCGTATTAAGCCATTTACTGACAAGTACGCTACGCTTTGCGCCTGCATTTGATGATAAAACCTACCTCGCTAAATATTGTTTAAATGATTCATGGGATTTGTTTGTTAAGTCGCAGCTAAGCGAAGATGAACTGTCTAATGGTGAGGCAATGGCTAGCGATGAAATAAGCCATAGTGAAAGCCATAGCATTTTTGATTTAGCTGATGAAAACGAAGCAAAAAATGTTAATACAACTAAGCTTATGCCTTTAAGAGCACCAACACATTATTATGGCGCGAGCAGCTCCGTGCTTGATTATATTTTATTATCTTGTGAGTTTGATGCCAGCTACCTTGGCAGTTTTTTTGAGGTGATTGAGTATAATACTTATGATCGTCACTTAATAAACCCCGAATTTGAGCGTGATGATTTAAGTACTGATCATGGAATTGTGTTAGTTACACTAAAACTAAGAAGTTAGGCTTGCTCTATGCATAATTATGCTAAAATTATAAATTAAAAGTATTCATATAGCAGCAATACTTGATGTATTGCGCCGGTTTGTATATTTTATCACCAGTCTTTTGAATTGTATTAATAATAAATTACTAAAATGGTAAATATGGAATTTTATACCTACTTGAATCATAAGCGAAATATGGATTTACCTTCGCAAATACATAGTTTCATTGTAAAGCGAATTTATAATTTTACATTTTTAGTGAAAGCTTTGCTTTTTGCTTTGTTTGTTAGCTTAAACAGCGCTTACGCACAAGAAACCACCTCATACAGTTTAACTAACGAATCTAATGCAGGGCTGCTTAAAAGAGCTGAATTACTTATAGATACTGACGTTATAACTAGTATTGAACTAAGTAAGTCGTTGTTGTCACAAGCGCAAAGTGCTGATGACATGTTACTCAGCGCAAAGCTACATAACTTGCTAGGTAGGGCGAATAAAAAAAATAACAATATTAATGCATCGCTCGAGCACTTTTTACAATCCTCTGTTTACTACAGCAAATTAAATGATTCACGAAACCAAATAAAGGCGTCTATTAATTATATAAATATATTATTAGAAGAAAAACGTTATGACGAACTTACTACCCGCATTGAAACTTTATTACCAACGACCCTTGTGTATGGCGATGACTTTTTTATAGCGCAAGTGCTACTTATTAAGGGAGATTCGTTTTATGGGCAAAAAAAGTACGATAACGCGAACGCGCAATATACATCTGCTTTAAAATACCTTGTTGACGAAGACGAATTAATACAAAGACAGTTAGGTGAAACGTATAAAAAATTAGCTCAGTCGTACAAACGCCTCAAAAATAGAGAGCAAACGGCTCACTTTTATACAAAAGCTTTAGAAATATACACAAGTTTAGGTGATTTAAAGCTAATGGCGCGTACTTTAAATACACTAGCAGAAGCACACCGTTATTTAGATAACTTAGTTTTAGCCCTTGATTACTCCACTCGCGCATTAGAAATACATAAAGACATTGACGATCCTGTTGGCTTTGCTAAGGCATTACTAGGGGCGGGTATTATTTATCGTCATATTAATCTTTATGAAAAATCACTTGAACATATAAATGAGGCATATTTATATTATAAAAAAGTAAATAACATGCTTGGGATTGCTAAAACATCAAATCAAATGGGACTGGTATATACACGATTAAGGCAGTTTGATCAGGCCGAATTTTTCTATCAAATAACTATCGATTTGCCAAAAGGTATGGTCGAGGAAAAAACGCTCGCTTCAGCTTTAAGAGAAATGGCTGTTATTAACCTCGAATCTGGCGACTTAGCATCAGCAATGCAATATGCTAAAAAAGCTTATATCACTTATAAAAACAAAAACCTTACATCGTACATTTCTACAACAGCACGTATTATTGGTAATATTTATCGTGCCCAAGGAAATAACAACAAGGCTATAGAGTATTACAAAGAGTCGTTGTCGTTTGCCAGAGAAACAGGTGGTAAACTTTATGAGATAAAGTCGCTTACTGCGCTTGCGGGCATTTTAATTGGTATTGATACAAATGAGGCGATTACTTTACTGAAAAGGTCACTCGCTTTATCAACCGAAATAGATGATAAATTACATATGCTATATGCCTATCGTGAAATTCGAATAGCAGAAAAATTGCGTGGTCGTATAGAAGAGTCACTTCGTTATGCAGAAGAAGAAATAGCCCTAACCGATATTATTCAAAATGAAAGAAATGAAGATAAATTGGCGCTTGAAAAAGCACATTTGCATTCGTACAAAATGGAAATAGAGCTTGAGACGTTAAGAGAAAAAGAAAAACGCCATCAGCTTGAGCTTGAAAAGAAAAATAATCAAATTGAAATCGCCGCCCAAGCTAGAGTTATATCAGAGCTAGAGCTATCAAAGAATAAATACGCCAGTATTGCGCTCGCATTTTTATTAGCCGCTTGTTTAGCTATTGTATTACTGGTTTATAGAAGTTTTATTGCCTCTAAAAAACGTAATGAAGAGTTAGACTATTTGGCAGCAAGAGACCCTTTAACCAATTGTTATAACCGTCGTATTTTATTTGAGGTTATGAATCGCGACTTTTTGGATTTACCTCAGATTGAAGAGTACTGTATTTTAATGGTCGATATTGACCATTTTAAAAGCGTTAACGACACCTATGGGCATAGCATTGGCGACACAGTACTTTGTGGCGTAGCCGAGCTTTTACAAGCTAATATACGTAAAAGTGATAGCGTGGCCCGTTTTGGTGGCGAAGAATTTTGTATTATTTTGCCCAACACAACTCAAGAGCAAGCAATACGTATAGCTGAGGCTATTCGTATTAAAGTTGAAAAAGCGACATTTGATGATATTCCTGTTACGTGTAGCTTTGGGGTTACGTCTATTAAATTTAAAGCAAGAACACCTTCTGAGTTGATTGAACAGGCAGATTTAGCTCTTTATGAGGCTAAGTCCTTGGGGCGTAATCAGGTTGCGTTATGGGATGCTTCGCTTGAAGAGTTTAAGCTTTTTAGATCGGAGTAAACCAGCAGTATACAGTTTAGTTTTGATGTTATTTTTTTAAATTATAACAAGTAAATTTTATATAATGCTGTGTGTTACTTACATATGTAATTAGGCTTATTAAATTAACTCCTTTAATATCAGTGTATTAACTTAGGCTTTAAAATTGCAATCAATACTAAGTTAAAAACAAAACAAGGGATTTAATAATGACTGAAGTTGCACTTTCGGCCTATTTGGCATTTTACCTCTATTTAATTATGTTACTTGTACAGTGGGCTGTGGCTACGTTTAGCAAAGCTAAAGAACCAAATGCTGTACCAGGTAAAATTGACGAGGATTTATCGCACGACAGCTTTATATTTAGAGCACATCGTACGTTTCATAATACGCTTGAAAACAGTGCATTATTTATAGGTACGGTGTTATTTGCGTTTGTAATTAATTATCAAAGCCCGATTTTTGCAATGTGTATTTGGGTGTATTTAATTGCGCGTTTAATTCACATGGCGCTTTACTACGCTATAGCAACGGAGAAAAACCCAAGCCCACGTAGTTACTTTTTTTTAATCGGCGTACTTGCTAATGTGGTTATGCTGATAATGATAGGGTTAAGACTAATCTCTTAATTTATAAAAAAGTTATATAATTTATTTATAACGATAAAAAAAGCGAAGAGCCTCTAAGGCATCTTCGCTTTTTTGTTTAAAGTAGAAGCAGAATAAAACCACCTCTACCGTAAGGTAATATTAATGGTTAATCGACGCCTATAAACCCGCCTGTTTGGTGTGTCCATAGTGCTGCGTATATTCCACCCTTAGCAATTAATTGTTCATGAGTGCCTTGCTCAACTACGCCGCCGTCATCAAGTACAATTAATCTATCCATTTGTGCAATGGTTGAGAGCCTGTGCGCTATGGCAATAACTGTTTTACCTGTCATTAAATCATCAAGACTTGCCTGAATTGCGGCTTCTACTTCTGAGTCGAGTGCACTGGTGGCTTCGTCGAGTATAAGTATGGGGGCATTTTTAAGTAGTACACGTGCAATAGCAATACGTTGGCGTTGACCGCCTGAAAGCGTAACACCGCGTTCGCCCACTTGTGCATCAAAGCCTTTATTACCTTTGCTGTCGACCAAGTCGTTTATAAACTCAAGCGCCTTAGCTTGCTTGGTCGCGTTGATCATCTCATCGTGGGTTGCATCAGGACGACCGTACAAAATATTGTCTTTTACTGAGCGATGAAGCAAGGAGGTATCTTGCGTTACCATGGCTATATATCTGCGTAGGCTTTCTTGGCTTACGTCTGTGATGTTTTGCCCATCAATTTTTATTGTTCCAGAGTCGGTATCATAAAAACGCAGTAATAAGTTAACAAGTGTTGATTTACCCGCGCCAGAGCGACCAACTAAACCAATTTTCTCGCCAGGTTTAATATTTAAGTTTAAACCGTTCATTACAGGACTGCGATTAGTCTCGTTTGCAGCTTTTCCGTAATTAAAGTGTACGTTGTTAAACTCAATGGCACCTTGGCTTACGTTAAGCGTATTAGCGTTTGGTTTATCGGCAACTTCGATAGGGTTTGACAGTGTTTTCATACCATCGGCTACGGTGCCAATGTTTTCAAATAAGCTGCTTATTTCCCACATGATCCACTGCGCCATACCGTTTAATCTGAGCGCTAAGCTAACAGCAACTGCAATGGCGCCGGCGCTAATTGCACTAAGTGACCATAAATAAAGTGATACAGCGGCAACCGAAAATACTAATAGGTAATTTAAGCTTTGAATAACAAAGTTTAAGCTGGTTACTAAGCGCATTTGCTTGTACACAGGCTGTAAAAATACATCCATGCTTTGTTTTGCGTATTGCTCTTCACGCTGGGTATACGAAAACAATTTAATAGTTGAAATGTTAGTGTAACTATCAACAATACGGCCGGTCATTTCTGAGCGCGCATCGGCTTGTGAGCTGGCAATTTTTTTAAGGCGCGGTACAAAGTAAAGTTGCACGCAAATGTATAAAACCAACCAAACTAATAAAGGGATCATTAAGCGCCAATCAGCTTCGGCAACTAAAAATACCATTGAGCCAAAATAAACCACTATGTACATTAATACATCGAGTAGTTTGGTCACTGTTTCGCGAACGGCTAAAGAGGTTTGTAGCACTTTAGTGGCTATTCTTCCTGCAAATTCATTTTGATAAAAGCTAACACTTTGGCGCAGTAAATAACGATGCGCTAACCAGCGAATCGACATAGGGTAATTGCCAAGCAATGCTTGGTGCAAAATAGCAGAATGGAAAAAGACAACAATGGGCAATACTAATAACAGCATGACAGCCATTTTAATAAGCTCTGACTTTTGCTCTACAAACAAGGTTTCGGGCGTGTAGGCCGTTAACCAATCAACAAGTTGGCCCATGTAGCTAAATAAAGAAACCTCTAAAATAGCGAGCATGGCGGCACTGATTGACATAAGCAGCAACGACAGTTCCATTCCTTTGGTGTAGTGGCGACAAAAAGCAAATAAAGTAGAAGGCGGCTGAGTGGGTTGGTCCTCAGGAAATGCTTTTGTCATTTTTTCAAATAATCGATACATTTTAAAAACTTAAATGGCAAATAATGACGAGTATCATACCATTTAAGTATTTTTAAATGCAGGTTTGTAGGGCACTAATTATGAGTATTATTCTTATTTATTGCGTTGGGTTACTTAGGTTTATTCCTTCGCTCATGTATAAATCGTCATATCTGAGACCACCATTTCCGTAAGGCTTTTTAATTGGGCCTGTATTACAGTTTGCTAAAAAGTATATAAGAGGTTGTTCGCGCTTCATTCTAAATTGTGCATTTTTATATACCAGCGTTTGACTGTTAAACTCACCACCTTTTACGTAAACATCATATTGCTGACCTTGCTCTGAGGCTGCTGCGTTATTAACAACGTACCATACGTCGTACCAAGTATTTGTCTGCAGAGGTTTAGCTGACTGTTTTGTAGTGTAGTTTTGAATGTTGCTATATCCGCTGTCGGTTTTAACCATTAAAGCGCCATCGTTTACAAACCCGTTTGATTCTGTTTTATCGGTTACGCGAAGTGTTGGCTCAAAGGCATCGTAAGCATGTTTATTTATTAGCGCTGGAGTAAGGTTACTCAATCCAAAAGCATGGTTATTAGGAAACGCAGCGACGTTTATACGTATATAAAATGTGTAGGTTTGACCAACTTCAACCGCTTGTGGAAGCTTTGTATAAGAAAGCGCTTTACGATTTCCTACAATGCCCTCAGCCGCAGGCTTTTTGAGTAAATAATGATTTGTTGATGAGTTTGCTTGTTCTGATTGTATAACCGTGATTTGTGGATTTTTAACCTGTGGCTTAGTTTCATTTTGGGTATCGACACTTTGCCACTTGCTAAGTGAATTTTCAAAGTCATCAATAAGTAGCCAATCGCTTGACGTGTTTTTAGAAATGGTTGAACACGACGCTAACGCGCTTAACAAACATAAAAGTGACATGTGTTTACAATGCATAATTGGCTCTCAGTAAGTTTAGGTTTTTTGGTTAACCAATTATTGTTTTGGCTATAACTTTAAAGTAAAGGTTATGTAACCAATTTAATGTTTTTATGTCAATCATTAAAAAAATAGGTATGGCGTGGGAATTGCGGAGATATAAAAATTATTATTCCATTCAGAAAATTAACCAGTAAACTTATCCATTAAAGCAACTCAGCAAATTTAAGCTGAGTTTAAAATAATTTAATAGTTAGGATGTTATATGTATACGGGTTCATGTTTGTGCGGTGAGGTAAGCGTTGAAGTGTCGGGCAGTATAACCAGCATTATTCATTGTCATTGTTCACTGTGCAGAAAAAACAGCGGGACTGCATTTGCAACCAATGGCTTTGTAAATACAGATGACTTTACAATAACAAAAGGTCAAGAACGACTCAGTGAATATAGTTTTAAAGCAGGGCGCACACGTTATTTTTGTAGATGTTGTGGCTCGCCTGTCTACAGTAGCAATAATGATGACAAAAGCAGAATACGAATTCGTTTAGGAATATTCGATACCGATATTACTGAGCAGGTATTATCGCATAATTTTGTTACGTCTAAAGCTAACTGGGAGCAGCTCGAAACAAGCTTACCATGCTATGAAAAACATGAACCTGGTCGGTAAAGCGTTTTATTCAATATGGTAAATGCTGTTAATACTTTTATAAAGGTCTGGCGCAAAGTTTATAAACACCGGTGAGTTTTGTATTTCATCAACGTTTATATGCATTAATGTTTGCTGGCTTAGTATGATCACTATATTTTTGTATTCGTTAAACTCTATTATCGCTAAGCACTTAAAATGTTGCCTTAAAAGTACTAAAAGCATTTGCAGCTCTTGGCCTGTTTGTGGGTTTAAATTAATGATTACTTGCGTATTTTGCTCACTGCAGCGATTTATATTTTGCCAAAAGCTATCGCTGGTTAAAAAAGGCTGATGATATTCACCACTAAAAATATCGATAGTGATTACGTTAAAGTGATCAGGGCATTGGGTAATATATTGTTCGGCGCATTGTAAATAGCTGCTGTGCTTAATTGGTAACTTAAAGTGCTGTGCAGCAATTAAGGCAATGTTTGGGTTTATTTCTACCGTGTAAAATGTATTGATGGTGTTTATGTAAGGCGTACTACTTTGTAAGTGATACATAATTCGCTCAAACCCAGCAGTGCCTAAACCTAGATTTAATATATTTAGTGTATCTACCGGTTTAAGTAAAAATAACATCATACATTGGTTTACCGGTACGATTACTTGCTCAGGGTGTATAAGGTTCATAACGCCTTGAATTGTTATATCTTCATTGGTTTTTTGTGCAAGCGTTAACCATCGGTATTCTTTATTTTGATACACGCATACGGGGCCGTACGCGCTTTGCTGCGACTCAATAAGGTTACTTTTAATTGTATCTTCTTTTAGTTGACGCATAACTTAAACTATTAATGTATACACAATGACAGTGTGCCACGAAAATCGCATTTTTTTATAGATTATTGTGTAACAAGGTTTGTAATTTAACCTCTAAATATAATATTGTATTAGCAATTAATTACTTAGACGTTATTCAAGGATTGGAAATGGGATTGATTTTAGGGCCTGCTGTTTTAGCGTGGTTTGCGGTATTTATCTATTCTTTACGATTAGGGTATGTGCTTATTTATAAAAATATGAGCGTGTTAACCACAGTGTCTACTTTTGCAATTAGTATTGTTGGTATGTTGGCTTTTATGACGTATGGATATAGGCAGTTTGTAAACAATACCTCAGTTTGGGCATTTGAGATCCCAAGTTACTTTTTATTTAGCAAAATAGCTTTTATAGGTGTATTGAGTGGTTTTTTACTTAACTACTATATTAAGCCTGAAAATAGTTCGGAGTTTTTGAGCTGTTTAGCATTTGTATTAATATTTATGTTTTCTGCTGGTGTGCTTGCAAGCTTAGGAGGACATGAGGCCTTTTTGAAAGAATTTGATATTAAAACCACTCATTAAAAGTATGCACAATAAATTTTGGCCCAGTACCTACTAAAGGTAGTGGGCTTTTTACTTTCCTAGTAACCTCTTGTAAATGCGCTTTAGCGTGCTCCTTTCTGCATCTACCTCAAATGTATTGCCATAAAATCTTAGTTAAGTAATGGTTACACTATAATAATTAGGAGCTAATAGATGCTTAAAACACCTTTAAAAATCACAACAACGTTACTTAAATTTACTGCAATTGCAGGCGCCTGCACACTTGCATTATCAGCACATGGGAAAACACAACTTCAATACACAGAACAGCAAAAATTACATGATATAGCAGCTCAAGTATCAGCCGAACGTATTGGTAGTGACATTCAAACGCTGGTGGATTTTGGTACTCGCCATACGCTTTCAGAAACTAAATCGGATACTCGAGGCATTGGTGCGGCTAGGCGCTGGATAAAGAATGAATTTGAAAAAATATCCGCGCAGTGTGGCGGTTGCTTGGAAATTATTGAGGTAAAGGACACTATATCGGGCGAAAAACGCATTCCTAATCCTGTTGAAGTGGTTAACATTGTGGCTATTCAACGAGGGTCAAGCGAGCCTAATCGCATGGTGATTATGTCGGGTGATATAGATTCTCGTGTAAGTGATGTTATGGACTTTACGAGTGATTCACCTGGGGCAAATGATAACGCATCAGGTGTTGCGGGAGTAATTGAAGCTGCTCGTGTTTTAAGTAAATACAAATTTAATGGTTCGGTAGTTTACGCGGCGCTTTCGGGCGAAGAGCAGGGTTTGTTTGGCGGAAAAATATTAACGGCTTATGCGCAAAAGCATGACTGGCAAGTTCATGGCGTTTTAAACAACGATATGATTGGCAATATTACCGGTATTAATGGGGTAACTGATAATACAACTGCGCGTATATTTTCAGAAGGTACCCGTGTTGTAGAAACAAAAGAGCAAGCTAATACTCGCCGCTTTACAGGTGGTGAAGTTGATTCGGCGAGTCGAAATTTAGCTCGTTACATAGATACTATTGCTGACAGATACATTCCTAATTTAGATACAATGCTTGTATATCGATTAGATAGATTTGGCCGTGGTGGGCATCATCGTCCATTTAATGATGCAGGTTTTGCTGCAGTGCGTATTATGGAAACTAACGAGCACTACGATCGTCAACATCAAGATTTACGCACTGAAAATGGCGTTGAGTATGGCGATACTATTGAAGGCGTTGATTTTGATTATACAGCTAAGTTAACTTCACTTAATGCGGTAACGATGGCATCTATGGCGTGGGCGCCCGCACCACCAAAAGAAGTTAAAATAAAGGGAGCTGTTACAGCTGATACGTCGTTTTCATGGCAACAAAGCAGTGATGAAAATATTGCTGGCTATAAAATTTATTGGCGTTACACGAGCGAGCCGCAATGGCAGTTTAGTAAATACGTTGGTAAGGTTTCACAGTACACACTTAAAAACGTAGTGATTGATAATTATTACTTTGGTGTAGCCTCTGTTAGTAAAGACGGTGTTGAGTCGCCAGTAGTATTTCCGGGTGATGTGGGTTCGTTTGATCACAATATAAAATAATAGTTTGGCTAAAAACACAGCAAACAGAGCGCTTTAAGGTGCAAATGATCGTTTTATACTTGCACCTTATTTACTAAGCCCTTAGAGTGTTAAAAAAGAAGTAAAAGGTTAATAAAAATGCAGCAACAAGAAAAAAAGCCGTTAACAGCAAAAGAACAAGTTATAACTGATGAGCAAAGAATGCAGTGGCAACGCGAATGTTTTCAAACAGCGCAAAAGCATTTAGCCGAAAAGGGTATTATGCCAAAATCAGTAGTTGATAAAGACAGCCGATTTTTAGCACCACTTTGTGCAATGTGGAAATTTAAAGCACAGAACGGTAAAACATATTGGGTAGTAACAGGGCGGTTACCTACAGATCATGCTGAGGTAAGTGCAGCTACAGATGCTCGTGATGCAATGCGTTACTTTTCTTTGCAGTGGCAATTAAAAGCGGATCAGATTATGAGTACAGGCGCGCGTGATAAAACACAGGTAGACTTTGCTAACTTACTTATAAATAGAGCACATGGCTTGTACGAAATGTATGATAATGAACCGTTGTGGGCAAATGAGACAAAGTAACGACAGTTTGGGTTAAGTAAAAAAGTAGAGGGTGATAGCTTATTTATTGCCCTTTTCTTTATCTAATGCACAAGTGTAAAGGGAGTAGTATTAAACGCCGAAACAGGGCATTGCATACGTTGCCTAGGAATTCCCGCCTCCATAAATACATTCCCTTGCTGAATAAAGCCATTTCGCTTAAAACGTTCTACCTCATTTAAAATACAATTAATGCTTACTTCTTTAATACCTTGGTTTGAGGCTAATTCAACAATAAAGTTGAGAAGCGATGTATATACTTTGCGATTACGGTGCTCAGGTAATACAGCTATTCTGCCGATTAAGCCATCTGTACATAATCTACCTGTTGCTATTGGGCAGTTTGCATCGTCTGTAACAAGTACATGTAATGCAATTTTATCTAGGCTATCAAATTCGATATGCTTGGGGATATGTAACTCGTAAACAAAAACTCGCTCTCGAATTTTTTGTAGCATATCTTTTTTTATATCCCATTCAACCTTATCAACCAGATAGCCCATTGCAAACTCCTATTGATACCAAATTAGAATGAGTAAGCAATCACAGCAAAATTATTTAAGCCAATATCAGATGAAAATTAAAAATTTTAACTGACCTGTATACATAATATCTTACGCTGTAAAATGCTCATCATTATTAATATAATTGGTATTATTACTCGTGGTCTATATTAAACCAGATCCCCTCATTAACAAGTGTAGTAAAAGTTTGAGTAAAAACTAAACTTGGCTTTGTTAAATTTAATGCTGAACTTTCAAAGTCAGTATGATCGGTAAGTAGTTTTACCGCCGCTAAGTCGGTTAACGGCATAGCGTAATTTTCGCCATTTACACTTAGTAAAATTTCTGTATCGAGTTGCTGATAAATAGCGCGTGTGCCACCTAAGCGTTCAAACACTGCTTCTTCATTACTTAAATCATCGCTTATTTGCTCTGACGTAAATGGAGGCTCTACTGGCGCTAAATCCATTTCATGTTTGGGCTGACTAAGCGTTGAGCCTAGCCATTGTTTAAATAAATCGTCATTTTCTAAAAGTGCCGCCATCAATGTTTTAACTTTATCAACTTCAAGGTTTGTAAGTTCACCCTTTGATTTTCTTAATGTGATGTTGTGATCGGTATAACGTTTTTGTCCGCTTTCGGTATCAATAATATGATCGGCAAAGCTCGACAATAAATCTTGTTGATTTGGTGCTCTAAAACCAACTGAATAATTTAGTGCGTTTTCTACAGCGTAACCTTCGTGAGGGCACCCTGGTGGAATATATAAAATATCGCCTGGTTCTAATATGCAATCGATTACGGCTTCAAATGCTTCTACTTGCAGTAATTTTTTGTTTTGAGCAAACTGCTTAAGTGTTGGATCGGGCAGGCCTACGCGCCAATGACGTTTACCTTCGCCTTGAATAATAAATACGTCATATTGGTCTAAATGTGGGCCAACACCACCATTAGGCGTTGAATAGCTGATCATTAAATCATCTATGCGCCAGTTTGGAATAAACCTAAATGGCTCTAGTAGTTGTGCAGCTTCGCTATGCCAGTGATCAACTGCTTGCACGAGCAATGTAGAATGATCGTCTGTTAACTGCTCAAAGTCTTCAAATGGACCTTGGTGCGTTTGCCAGTCATTTTTATGATTGGTGATAATACGTGACTCTATGCTTTCTTCCATTGCGAGACCGGCAAGTTCATTAGCATCAAGCGGGTCTTGAAAATCAGCAAAACCTTGTTTGATTAAAAGCGGTTTTTTTTGCCAAAAATGGCTTAAAAACTCTTGCTCAGACAAATTATTTATTTTTAATTGATACATACATTATGCCTACTAGTTAGTGCAATGGGGTTAAAACAAAAAAAGCGAAAGGATGATCCTTTCGCTTTTTAAAAGAGCAATTTAGTTTTTAAACTAAATCATCAATAAACTCAACAGCACGACCAATGTAATTAGCAGGTGTTAGTTTTTTCATTTCTACTTTAGCGTGCTCTGGAAGGTCAAGACCATCGATAAAGTCAGCCATTATTTCTTGATTTACACGTTTACCGCGTGTTAAATCTTTAAGTTTTTCGTATGGCTTTTCAATGCCATATTTACGCATAACTGTTTGAATTGGCTCGGCTAGCAATTCCCAGTTTTGATCAAGCTCGTCAGCTAAACGTTGCTCGTTTACTTCAAGCTTGCTCACACCTTTAAGTGTTGATTGGTATGCAATAATCGCATAACCCATACCTACACCTAAGTTACGTAATACCGTTGAATCGGTAAGATCACGCTGCCAGCGAGAAACTGGTAATTTTTGTGCAAGATGAGAAAAAATAGCGTTTGCTAAACCTAAGTTACCTTCTGAGTTTTCAAAATCAATTGGGTTAACTTTATGCGGCATTGTTGATGAGCCAATTTCGCCAGCAATAGTTTTTTGCTTAAAGTGATTAAGGGCAATGTAGCCCCACATGTCACGGTCAAAATCGAGCAATATAGTGTTAAAACGTGCAATTGCGTCAAACAACTCTGCAATATAGTCATGCGGTTCAATTTGTGTCGTAAATGGATTTAGTGTTAAACCTAAGCTTGATACAAATTTATCTGCGTGAGTATGCCAGTCGTAATCTGGGTATGCACTAAGGTGAGCGTTGTAGTTACCAACAGCACCGTTAACTTTACCTAGCATTTCTACTTGAGCAATTTGGTCTCGTTGACGCTTCAAACGCATGTATACGTTAGCAAACTCTTTACCCATCGTTGATGGTGTAGCTGGTTGCCCGTGCGTACGAGTCATCATTGGAATGGCTTTGTACTCAATCGCTTTTTCTTTAATTGCGCTTAAAAGCTCATCGCAATAAGGAAGCAAAACCTTGTTACGCGCTTCGCTTAGCATTAAACCATGAGATAGATTATTAATATCTTCTGAAGTACAAGCAAAGTGAATAAATTCGTTAATTGCGTGAAGCTCACTGTTATCGGCGACTTTTTCTTTTAGTAGGTATTCAACCGCTTTAACATCGTGATTTGTCGTGCGTTCAATGTCTTTAACGCGCTGTGCATCAGCTTCACTGAAGTTATCTACAATAGCGTTAAGTAGTGCATTAGCTTCTTCGCTAAATGCAGGTACTTCTTTTATATCGCTTGCTGCAGCTAACGCTTGCAACCAACGCACTTCAACAATTACGCGGTATTTGATTAAGCCAAATTCGCTGAAAATACTGCGCAGTTCAGTGGTTTTGCTGCCGTAGCGACCATCCACTGGAGAGATAGCCGTTAACGCTGAAAGCTCCATAATAACTCCTAAATTTTAGTTTGAACGATAGTTAAATTTTTGTTTTAGCAATGGCGAGTATTTTTCTTTTTGCAAAGAAAAAGTGACGGCGTTTACCGCCCATTTGTCGCCATAATACTGCACTTCTAACACCGGCTAGTAATAACGCACGGATTTTATTTTGAGTGAGCTGCTGTTTTAATAACTCGGGTTTACCATAAACCTGTATTCGGTGCCCAAGGGGGCTCAGCACCGACGAGTATATATCTGCTAAACCGGCAACAACGCTCTCGTCGGTAATAGCAAAATGATCTAAACGACGATGAATATCATCAATTCGTTTGCCTAATTCGTTTAAGCTTTTGTCGTTTGCACTTAGTGCACGTTCAAGCTGCATTAAACCACCTACGTACTTTACTATTTCAACATCTTTTTGAGCGCCTGCGGTTAGCTGCGCCATTAATGTTTTATAGCCATCACGTAAGTTGTCAGTACCTTGGTAAACATCTTCTGGCGAAGCCGGTGATGTTTGAATAATGCTTGAAAGTAATACTTCTAAGTCGTGCTCATTATTACTGCCGTACTGGGCAATTTTTTGAACTTGTTTAGCAACCTGGCACATGGCAGCAAGCGCCATGACTTGGTATTCATTCATTACTTAATCACCGAGTCAATAATACCACCACCTAAACACACATCTTCTGCATAAAATACAGCAGATTGACCTGGCGTAACTGCTTTTTGTGGTTCATCAAATAATACACGAGCCATGCCGTCTTCACCTACAAGTAGGGTACAGCTTAAGTCTTCTTGGCGGTAACGTGTTTTAACTGTGCAGCGAGTGGTACCTTTAGGGCCAACGCGGTCTACCCAATGTAATTGGTTTGCATTAAGACCATTACTGTATAGGCGAGGGTGATCTTTGCCTTGGCCAACAACAAGTACGTTACGTTCTAAATCTTTATCAACTACGTACCATGGTTCGCCAGAACCTTCCTTCATACCACCAATTAACAAGCCTTTGCGTTGTCCAAGTGTGTGGTACATTAAGCCTTCGTGCTCGCCTACATTGTTACCGTCAGTGTCTTCGATAACGCCAGGTTGCGCTGGTAAGAACTTTTGTAAGAAGTCTTTAAATTTACGCTCACCGATAAAGCAAATTCCGGTGCTGTCTTTTTTATCGTGAGTGATTAGGTCTTGTTCTTCTGCTATGCGGCGCACTTCTGGTTTTTCGATATCGCCTACAGGGAATAACGTTTGGCCAATATGTTCATGGCTTAGGGTATATAAGAAGTAGCTTTGATCTTTATTGTTATCAAGTCCGCGACACATTACGTATTTGTCATCGCGAAGTTCACGGCGAACGTAGTGTCCGGTTGCAATAAAGTCAGCACCGAGTGCTTGAGCCGCAAATTCTAAAAAGGCTTTAAATTTAATTTCTTTATTACACATTATATCTGGGTTTGGAGTACGACCCGCTTTGTACTCTGCTAAAAAGTATTCAAATACATTATCCCAGTATTCAGCAGCAAAGTTTACTGTGTGAAGCTCAATGCCTAATTTGTCGCACACGGCTTGTGCATCTTTTAAGTCATCAGCGGCGGCACAGTATTCATCATTGTCGTCTTCTTCCCAGTTCTTCATAAACAGGCCTTCTACTTGGTAGCCCTGTTGTTGTAATAAATATGCAGATACAGAAGAATCAACACCGCCGGACATGCCAACAATGACTTTAATGTGACTATTTTCGCTCATGAATAATTTCGCTTATACAGATTGCTGTTAACTTGGAAAGGCCGCGATTATAGCATGTATTTTGTTTGTGCTTAAAGAGCGTAGGGCGGCAAAGGACATAATTTGTCACTATTTTATTTGTATAACAAATAGCAAACTAGACTTAGACGTATTATCAGGCTGTAACTTTAGTAATATTAAAGTGATCTTTACTAATAAATTAAGACTATAGAATAATTCATGTAGTTATTGAGTTTTATTAATAGTATTTTCTTTCAAAACTACTAGGGTAAATATACACTTAATAAAAATAAAATAGTGGTGAGTATATGAATGTAAACCACTTTAAAGCCGCTTGAAATATAGTCAATGGAATGAATATATGAATTATGCCTATCAAATAAACAAGATAAATTCTTTAGTTGAGCATTACACACGAAAACCTGATTTTGTGGATAGCGAATTACTTTCTAGCAAAACGACAGGGTTTAAAAAATCAGCCTATCATCTTTTTTATGAGTTAATAAAACTCAAAAACCCTCATATTTACCAAGAGCCAAACCATGTACATGAGTTATTTAGCTTAATAAAAGGTTCAACAGTTAAAAAGAACGTTGAGTTAAAGGTGCTTGAGCATGTAGAGCACTGGTGGCTTGAATGGTATTTCGCTTTAGAAATGGACGAAAAGCTTAGTATAGAAAAAAGTGATATGCCAATGAGTTACTTACCTCAAAGTACACTCAACCCTATGCGCAAACATGAGATAAGTCACTACGCTAGGTTATTTACCGTTTTGCCAATGCCTGTATGTAATGTGTGTGCCAAAACGGGTGATATTTTGAAAGTTAATCAACGTTTTGTAGATGTTTTTGGTTATACAGTAGAAGATGTGCCAAATCTTAAATCATGGTGGGAAAAAGCGTATCCAGATCCCCAATACAGAGCACTTGCAAAAGAGCTGTGGCAAGACTCACTTGAAAAGGCACTAAATAACAATAACGACATACCCGCAAATAACTATCGAGTGTCTTGTCGTGATGGCTCGCAAGTGATGATGGAAATTTCAGGGATTGATATAGGTGAAGAGTTTTTAGCTGTTTTTAATGATGCAACAGAGCGTTTAGAAGCAGAAGATATACTCAGGGATATGGCCTTTTTGGATGCATTAACCAAAATTGCGAATAGGCGTCGGTTTGATGAAAAGCTAACGCATGAGTTTGAACGAGCAAAAGAATGCGAAGGCATGCTATCGATGATTATTATTGATATTGACCATTTTAAGCAATTTAATGACCGGTATGGGCATGTAGCGGGCGATACGTGCTTATATGACGTGGCTCAAAAAATTGCTTCAACGGTTAGTCGCCCAGAAGATTTTGTGGCTCGCTATGGTGGAGAAGAATTTGTTGTTTTACTTCCACAAACGGATAGGCAAGGAGCGTTGTTTATAGCTGAGCAAATACAAAAAGCTGTAGAAAGCTTAGCTATTGCTCACCAGGATAGCTTTACCGGATTTTTATCTATAAGTATGGGTATTAATACCATCAGCAACTATACAAATAGTAATGAAGTCAGCTTTGTTAAAGCCGCTGATAACGCCCTGTATTATGCTAAAAAACAAGGGCGTAATTGTATAGCGCTAAGCTCTGAGTAAATCAATTATAAATAGTTTCTAAGCTTAACGCTGGTCGATTCAGGCTGTCGTTAATACACTTGAGCACTAAAGGGCTCCTAAGCGGTAATGATTTTATTTGCTCTAATGTATGCCAGTTAGCGCTGATAATGTCAGAATCTATTGGTGTTGGTGCTTTTATATTATTAGGTGCTTCAAATAAAAAGCAGAATCGCAAATAGTGCACTGCGTTATCGGCATGCAAATTATAAACACCTAAAAACCCAATAGGCGCAAGCGCTAAGCCTGTTTCTTCTAGTAGCTCTCTGCTTGCAGCTTGTGCAAGTGTCTCATTTTGCTCTAAATGACCCGCAGGTTGATTGTAACAAATTTGCTTTGTAAATTTATCGCGCTCTTTTACAAGTAAAAACTCATTTTGCTTTTTTACTATTGCTGCAACCGTGACATGCGGTTTATGCATCAACTACGCCCTTAATTACTTTGTATTCACCACAATTAATATCATCCAACGTATAGTTGCCAATGCTATAGCGGATGAGGCGAAGTGTAGGGTGTCCAATATGCGCGGTCATACGACGAACTTGTCTGTTTCTACCTTCATTAATAGTAATACTTAGCCAAGTGGTAGGGATTGCTTTTCGCTCGCGTACAGGGGGATTACGCGCCCAAATTGTTGGCTCATCAATTATTTTAACGTTAGCGGGGAGTGTAAGCCCGTCTTTAAGTTCTACGCCATTACATAAATCATTAATTGATTCACTCGTTGGTTCACCCTCAACTTGTGTCCAGTAGGTTTTATTCGTTTTTTTATCAGGAGCAGTTAAGGTGTTTTGTAGTTTCCCACAGTTTGTTAAAAGCAATAAACCTTCACTGTCTCTGTCTAACCTTCCTGCTGCGTAAACTTCTTTAATAGGTATAAACTCTGCAAGCGTTTTTCTGTCTGCGTCATCCGTAAATTGACATAGCACATCAAACGGCTTGTTGAATAACACAATTTTTCTGTCTTTAGATGCTATTTGCGGCTTTATTTCTCTTTTACCAGATGGCGTTTTGTTAAGTGCACTGCGTGAATAAGTACGCCCAGTACTTCTTTTTGGCTTGGCTTGTGTTGCTTGATTATTGCCTGATTTAGCTCTCATTATATGCACCTAGCTGGTTTTGGTAATCCGGCAATTTTTGTTGCTTGCTTGGCTGGGCCTTTAGGAAATAATTTATATAAATAAAGGCTATTTCCTTTATCTTCACCGAGTGCTTTAGCCATTGCTTTTACAAGCATTCTAATTGCTGGACTGGTGTTATATTCAATGTAAAAATCACGAACAAAGTTAATAACTTCCCAGTGCTGCTCACTAAGAGTGATGTTTTCTTGAGTAGCAATTATAGGCGCCAGCTCCTTTGACCATAAAGTATGGTCGAGCAAGTAGCCTTGTTTGTCGGTTTCAATCTGTTGGTTGTTAAATTCAAGCATGAGTTACCACGTAATTGATTGATTAGTTGATAAAGTGAGTGCCACAAAGTCTTCATAGCTAATTGCTTTATCGTTATCTGCTAATTTTATTGCACGTACTTGCGCGTCTTGTTCAAGTATTAACAGTGTATCTGCAAATTGTCTAAATTGTTTTTTTGCAAAGCAGGCATCACCAACAAGTAGTACCTTATCGCCTGATAAAATTAAATTCTCAAGCTGATTTGCCGAATAATAGTTAAGCGGCTTTGAAAAAATATGTAACGTACTCATAGGTTCACCACATGTTGCTGCGCTTTGATTAGTGTTTGTTGTTGACTAAAGTTAAGAGCTTTTGCTTCTATGAGTAAATCATGTTTATTTAAACCATAATCAAGCAATGATTTTTCACACACGAAAATGTTTTCAACATCATATATTTCGAGTGTTTTAATATTTTTAAAAAAGTCTTTTAAGCCAATATTGTTTGGTTGTTGATGCTTTTTTAAAGCTAAAACGGCGGGGCCGCTAAACAACCAACTTACATTTTGATCAACAGCAGCAAATATCAATGTCATATCTAGTGCATCACGAATATTTAAATCGTCAAATGGGCTGCACTGACTCATTACTAATACGTTTATCATTTAAATTGCACCCATTTATCTGCGTCGCTTGCAAGCATTGCAAATTCAGCTAACCCTGCGACTTTAAATACACCTGTGTTTTTAATATCTAACCCGCGCTTTTGCGCGGCGGTAACACACAGCATTAAATTTAAATTTTGATCAGCGAGTTGCTGCCAAAGTGCTGAAATTTGAAGCTCGTCTGAGGATAAATCAAAGTGGGTAGATGCATGATAAATACCTTGCTGGTATAAAAAAATAGCATCAATGGTGTGCCCTTGGGCTAAACATGCATTCGCAAATTTAACTATGCGTTGCGTGGTATCGTGATCGGATGGTGGTGTATGTAATGAAAGAACAAATCGTGCCAAAACAATTCCAATAAAAAAGCCCCAATAAAGGGGCTATTTTAACAGAACTATTTAATTAGTCATCACTTGCGCCAAGTAGAGCAAGTAAAGAAGTAAATAAGTTATATACGCTTAGGTATAAAGACACTGTTGCGCGAATGTAGTTAGTTTCACCACCGTTTATGATTCGGCTTGTATCAAATAAAATCAAACCAGACATAATCAGTACAACTGCTGCATTAAGCACCATAAACATCAATGAACTGCCAATAAAAATATTAACGATGCTTGCTACAATCACAACGATTAAGCCAACAGTTAAAAAGCCACCCATGAATGAGAAGTCTTTTTTAGTATTTAGTGCATAAGCAGATAAACCAAAAAAGATAAGCGCTGTAGAACCTAAGGCTTGCATAATAAGCATTGGGCCATTAGGTAATGCAGCATAATGGTTAAGCAATGGACCTAAGCCTGCCCCCATTAAACCTGTGAAAGCAAACACCCAAAATACACCAGATGCTGTATCTGCTTTTTTATTTACAACAAATAATAAACCGAACGAAACGAGTGTAAACACAATTCCCATAAAGTAAGGTAATTGTAGTGCCATTGAAATACCGGCTGTAACTGCACTAAATGCAAGTGTCATAGCTAGTAAAAAGTAGGTGTTTTTAAGTACCTTGTTTGTTTCAATGGTAGACATTACCGGTTTCGCGGTATTGTACGATTGATTAAACGCCATTGTAGAGCTCCTTTAAGTGAAACATGTGTGTTTCGATAATTTAACTAAAATTAGATTACCAACTCTTATATGTTTGGGCAAACCTTTGTAGATCAATAGAGTTAAATATTTAAATAAAAGTATATTGACGGCTAAATTAAAAACATTTTGTTTTAACTTTAAACAAATTAATTGTTTTTTAGGCACTTAAACAATTAATTTAAAAAAAAGCTTCACAAAAGGGATGGGTTTCCCTATTATGCAGGCCGTGCGGAGAGATGGCAGAGTGGTCGAATGCACCGGTCTTGAAAACCGGCATGGGTTTATAGCCCATCTAGGGTTCAAATCCCTATCTCTCCACCATATAACAGAATAGCCCGCTAATTTAGCGGGCTTTTTTGTGTTTGGAACAAAATCAGTGCACTTATAACAATCCGCAATAATACTTAATCATTTTGCGGGGCTAAACGTGTCGCTCCCTGCGTTAAAAAATTCTCATTTTGAACAACTAAATAGCGAATTTATTGCCTAGCTATCAATACGTTTTTCCGCCCTCAAAATAGATCACTTCATTAAGCAAATTGGTATTACATCTCTTATCTCTTATTAGTAAAATCTTAAAAGCAGATAGAATTGCTCACACATCATCTTCTGATGTTAAAAAACGTTGATGTTCTCTTCCTATTTTTGTTTTTAATAAAACTACCATCACAAAAAACTTTAAATGAGTTGGAATGCACGTATTAATGTGTGTTATTTTTAAATATTAGTGTATTAAAGGTATGCAAAATAGGATGTTGTGGCTCAAAGATGATCTAGATTCGAGAAAGTTAGTTTTATATCGTGCCGTCATGTTTTCGTTTATAACGCTTTTTGTACTTTTTGTATTTCAACCTTTTGGCACTTCAATCGATACCGAGTCTTACAAGTTTCTGCGACTTTTTGGCTATGGGTTAGTAACCTTTTGTGCTTTGCTATTGTCAGGTTTCATAGAAATAGTGTTACTTAAGTTTAAGCTAAGTAAATTAAACCGTTTAATTATTATTCCTATCACATATATTTTAATTACTGCGATATTCAATCATGGGTATTTTGTGGTTGCTGTACTTGGATCTTGGCATTGGCAGAATCAATTACTTTTTGTAGGGTATATTTTTTGTATTGGTGTATTTCCTCTTATTTTTTTACTTGTGGTAAATAGGCATGTAATAGATTTAACTAAGCCAAGTAAAGTTAGCGTTGATCAAGAGCAGTTGAGAGAAGTTGAATTAAAGACAATTACTCTCAAAGGTGATAACAAAAACGACGAAATTAACACGGCTCATCACCATATTTTATTTATTAAATCTTCAGACAACTATTGTGAAATAACAATACAGGAAGGAGCTTCAACTTCACGTAAACTATTACGTGTATCTCTTAGCGGTTTATTAAAGCAGCTTCCAGAAAATACAATCATATTACGATGCCACCGTTCTTATGCGGTCAACCTGCAAAACATTCAGCACTACAGTGGTAATGCTGGAGGGTTACAATTATCGCTACATACAATTGATATTAAAATTCCGGTGTCTCGTTCTTATGTAAAAGTAATAAAAGATGCTTTGTCATTAATCCCAAAAACATGTTAATCCCCCCTAAAACATGGGCTTTATACCTAGTCTTGTAATTGAGACCTAATAGGTCGCTTTGTATTTTTACTATTGCCAAGATTAAGTTGAAATTTACAACTTAACGAGAAAAGTAGATATGAAATACGCTATCAAGGCACTTGTAATAATTTCTATATTTGTATTTTGCCACTATGTAATGAGGCAGTTTTGGGGAGAAGGTTGGTCTAGCTGGTTGTCTGAACTTGATAATCTAACTGGCATTTTATTTACCCCCGCTAAATATACTTTTTTATATGGACCGTTAGTTATTGCGGCTATTATTTTGTTTAAACAAAGTGAGCCTTTTGAATCTATAGGGCTCAATTCCTCTGGTTTTATTAACTATGCACTTGCAGCAATTATTTGTTGTACTCCTATGGCAATAGGTTATGGATTTTTGAGTGATGAACTTAACCTATCAATACCAGCAATAATAACTGGCTCAGTTTATGCGGGTTTTTTTGAAGAGCTAATTTTTAGGGCTGCATTGTTTGGTGTTTTATTTAAATATTGTAGATGGGGCTTTGTGCCAGCGGCATTAATTAGTTCAGTAATATTTGGCTTGGGCCATATTTATCAAGGCAATGATACGATTTCTGCATTGATGGCGGTTGCAATCACTACTGTAGCAGGTACATGGTTTGCGTGGCTATATTGTGAATGTGGTTATCGTATTTGGTTTCCTATGTGGATGCATATTTTTATGAATGCATCTTACGGAATATTTGGTATGTCGGGCGGCGCAGTAGGTGATCTACAAGGTAACTTATTTAAAGCAACAGCCATTGTGTTAAGTATTGTGTATGTTGAGATGCTAATTCGACGAGGAAAGCAGCGCGAAGTTACATTATCAAAATTATTTCGATGCACTAAAAATGGCCTTTACACGCAACAAGCTAACTTAAATTGATTGGGAAACGACCATGCTAGAATTATTTATTGTAATAATTATATTTAGCTCACCCTTTTTGATTCTTATTATTACTAAACGTTATTTCTCCTATAAAACTACAATAATGGCAGCACACGCAAAATTTAAAGGGCTAAATAATAATAACAAGATAACAAAATTAGAGGAACAAACAGCGATGTTGAGCAAAAGGGTGGCAGTGCTTGAGGAAATAGTAACATCTCGCCATTTTGAGTTATCAAATAAAATAGCTAAGTTATAAGCATTTTGATAAGTGTTACCCAAACTTATGAGCCTATTAATAAAGTAATAGGCTCATACTGCAATAAGGTTTATTTTTAATCATAAATTACGACCATAGTCTCTGTTTCTAACCTTTAGATCTTGGTGCATGCTTTATACATAGAATTTAGATTTGTGTATTAAGGATTTTAAATGAAACATCAGCTAGCAAAAAGCGTAGGGCTTTCGTTATTATCGCCTGTTATTGTAGGCAGTTTACTTGGTGTTTATTACTCACTTACGCTTGAAGGCGAGTTTGTATCAATATTTCTTACCTTATTAATGACTGCTATATCAAATGCACACATAGTAGGTTTAACAATGGCTGCTTTTGTTGTGCCTGGGTATTTACTCATGTTTAAGTATTCTAAAGTTAATTATTCAGGGGTCTTAACTCTTGGATTGTTAGGCGGAGCGATATTTAGTTACTTATTAAGTGCCACAACTGGCGAGATATTTTTGATCAATAGTGTAATGTCAGCATTCGCTGCTGGACTGTTTTTGTTTGGTCTTCGTAAAACGGCAAAAAAATAATCGCAGCATTATTAACCAAGCGCACTGATAAACGGTGTGATTTCCTTTTTTTTACCTCCAAAAGGTTCCAATTTTTCACGACAAAGAGTACCTTTAGCTACTGTATGTTTAATAAGAAGTAGTTTGGTATGCAAAAGCACGATTTTTACCAGTCATTAGTTAAGCAAACTGAATCGCTGATAGCTGGTGAATCCAATGTAATTGCCAATATGGCAAACATAAGCGCGCTGTTATTTACCTCTTTAGAGGATGTGAATTGGGCGGGCTTTTACTTTATGGATTCTCCTACTGAATTAGTACTTGGTCCGTTTCAAGGTAACCCTGCATGCATTCGTATTCCAGTAGGAAAGGGTGTATGCGGAACTGCTGCGGCAACCGAAGAAACACAATTAATTGAAGATGTTCACGCTTTTGACGGCCACATAGCCTGTGATGCAGCGTCTAATTCTGAAGTAGTTGTACCTATCATGAAACATGGTAAAGTATTTGCTGTACTAGACATTGATAGTCCGAGTATTGGTCGATTTGATGCTGACGATAAAGCCGGTCTAGAAGCATTAGTAAAATGCTTAGAGGCGAGCTTGTAATGAAAGATTTGCTAAATGTTCAAGACTACCTATTTGCTGTACAAGATGTTGGCGATTGGGAAGGCGAAGAAGAACATGTAGCGGAAACGCTCAATGATTTGATTCATATTGCATGGGATCGTCTTCCAGATGATTCAGAATGTGAATTTATTGATGAAACAATTAATGGTATTTGGGAACACCTTCGAGGTGATATGGCTGTTATAGAAGCCGATTTCGAAGAGTTGGTCGACTGGGTAACACACTACGTCGATTCGTCCCTTGATGAAAAGATGTGAAAAATAGGTTCTAAAATGGAAACCACAAACAAGCTAAAAGATATTAATGAAGTGTTGGAATTTTTATATCAAGAATTCCCACAATGTTTTAAACAAAAAGATGGCATCAAGCCGCTTAAAGTAGGTATTTTTAAAGATATTGCTGAGCGTATTGAAGGGTCTGAAAAAGTAAGTAAGACTCAAGTTCGTCAAGCGCTTAGAAAATACACGTCTAACTGGCGTTATTTAGAAGCTGTGACCAAGTCAGAGTTTCGTATTGATCTTGATGGTAATCAAGGTGAAAAAGTTGAGCAAGAGCATATCGACCATGCGCAAAAAGCATTGGAAGAAAGCCGCGCTAAAATGGCTAAACGCAAAAAACAACAGCGTCCTCGCCAAGATTCTGATTCTAAATCTTTCAAGAAAAAACCAGCTCATGCTAGCAAACCAGGCGATAAAAACGCTCCTGCAGCTAACAAACCTGCTAAAGCAGCGCCGGCTAAGCGTTCAGGAAAAATTGAACCTTTGCCAGCAACTGAGGTCAAGGTTAATAATAAGGTTAAGGTTAAACTTGGCCAAGCACTTGTAAATGCAGTAATAACTGAAGTGAACAAAGATGATGTTCATGTTGAGTTAGTAACAGGTATGCAAGTTAAAACCAAAGCTGACAGCTTATACATTGTTTAAGTTGTAATTAAATTAAGGAGTTGTGTATGAGTAAAAAGTTTACGCTCATTCCGTTAGTTGCTGCCCTGTTTTCAGGTTCATTATTTGCTGCTGTAGAAGCCGTCACTATTGACGATTTACCCCAGCTCAAGCAAGAGAGTCAACATGGTACTGCTAGCAAACGAGTGGCTAGCTTATTTGCTCGTTCACACTATACACCGGTTCGATTTAACGATGAGCTTTCTAGTAAAGTGTACGATCGTTATATCGAATCCCTTGATTTTAATAAAAGCGTTTTCTTAGCCAGTGATATCGCCTCATTTGAGCAATATCGTGATGACTTTGATAACGCTATTACTACCGGTAAATTAGACTTTACGTTTGATATTTTTAACTTAAGTCTTAAACGCCGTTTTGAACGTTACGAGTATTCACTTACTCTGCTTGAAAAAGAGATGACGTTTGATAAAGAAGATGAATACTTTTTTGACCGTGAAGATTCAGCATGGCCTGCGTCACAAGCTGAGCTTGATGAAATTTGGCGTGAGCGTGTAAAGTACGACGCACTGCGTTTAAAAATGACGGGTAAAGATTGGGAAGGCATTAAAGAGGTGCTGACCAAACGCTACAAAAATGCAGAAAAACGTTTAGTACAATCAAATTCAGAAGATGCATTTCAAATTGTTATGAATTCGCTAGCACGCAGTATTGAGGCGCATACGTCTTATTTATCGCCACGTCGTGCAGAGCAATTCAAAATGGATATGGACTTAGAGCTTGAGGGCATTGGTGCCGTATTAAGCCCTGATGAAGATTACACTGTTATTCGCAGCTTAGTGCCGGGAGGCCCTGCAGATAAAACAGATCAAATTAAAGCTGATGATCGCATTATTGGTGTTGCTCAAGATGGAGAAGAGTTTGTAGATGTAATTGGCTGGCGTTTAGATGACGTAGTTGATTTAATTAAAGGTCCTAAAGGGACTAAAGTACGTCTACAGTATTTAAAAGGTGTTGATGCTCACGGCGCTCCGAAAGTTGTAGAAATCACTCGCGATAAAATTCGACTTGAAGATAGAGCGGCTAAATCAGAAGTATTTGAAGCAAAATACTCTGATCTAACAAGTAAAATTGGGGTGATTGAAATTCCTGGCTTTTACAATAATCTTTCGAAAGATGTAAAAGTAGAACTTGCTAAGCTTAAAGAAGAAAAGGTTGATGGTATTATTATCGACTTGCGCCAAAATGGTGGTGGTTCTTTATATGAAGCAACACAATTGTCAGGTTTGTTTTTTGACCAGGGCCCTGTTGTTCAAATTCATACCTTAAATAACCGTATTGAAGAGCAAAAAGATCGTGATGGTATAACTTACTATGACGGCCCTTTAACTGTGTTAGTTGATCGTTACAGTGCTTCTGCTTCTGAAATATTCGCAGCAGCAATGCAAGATTACGGTCGCGCTGTAATTATTGGTGAGCAAACATTTGGTAAGGGTACTGTACAGCAGCACAAAGGCTTAGGCCGTGCTTATGACCTATACGATAATGCGCTAGGCAGTGTACAGTATACTATTGCTAAGTTTTATCGTATTAACGGTGGTAGCACGCAACATAAAGGTGTTATCCCTGATATTTCGTTTCCATCAGCAATCGATCCTGCACAGTGGGGCGAAAGTAAGCAAGATAATGCACTTCCTTGGGACAGCATTGTTAAAGCGAAATATAAAAAACTAGGTAATCTAACACCTATTATTACGTACCTTGAAAAACAACACGAAGTACGAATTAAATCAGAGCCAGAATTTGGTTATGTATTTAATGACATTACCTTATACAACGAAGAGAAAGACCGTAAAACTATCTCTTTAGTTGAAGCAGACCGTATTAAAGAAAAAGATGAAGGTGAAGCACGTGCACTTGTACGTACTAACGAACGTCTTAAGCGTTTAGGTAAAGATCCGGTAGAAAACTTAGACGATATACCAGAAGTAATCGAAGAGCTTGACCCATTTTTGGAAGAGGCTGCATTAATTACTCAAGATTATATTAATTATGGTCGTATAGCTAAGAAGTAATAACTGGTTTTACCTTTGTAAAAAAGGCGCATTGGCGCCTTTTTTACTACCTAAAATTTACTAAATTGTTATAATCTTCGATTACATAAAGTTGAGCTGGATTAATGACGCTCAATTAATGCGCTTTACGTGCTAAAAATAATAATTAAACACACAGCAAGTGTGTGTAGGAGTCTCTATTTTGAAGCCATTGGAAGATAAACCAATCAAACCCGCCTCGTTTTTTGATGCATTAATTCCTATCTCTGTATTAATCTGTTTACTTGGCGCGGCTGTATACTTATTCGGTGACAACTCTTCATCCGGTCCTAACCAAATAGCACTTTTATTTGCCACTTTTGCAGCGGCTTTAATTGGTCTTAAAAACGGTTACACATGGAAAAAATTAGAACAAGCTATGATCGAAGGCATAACGCTTTCACTTGGTGCTATTTTAATTTTACTTATGGTAGGTGCATTAATTGGTACTTGGCTACTTTCTGGGACTGTACCAACTCTAATTTATTATGGCTTACAAGTTATAAATCCAAGTTGGTTTTATGCAGCGAGTTGTTTAATTTGCGGCATTGTAGCAATGAGTATTGGTAGTTCTTGGACCACGGCTGCTACGATAGGTGTTGCTTTATTAGGTGTTGCTACGGGTCTTGGACTTGAGCAAACAGTAACCGCAGGTGCAGTTATATCTGGCGCGTACTTTGGTGATAAGCTAAGCCCGCTGTCAGAAACAACCAATCTAGCACCAGCAGTTGTTGGCGCTGATTTGTTTGAGCATATTCAACATATGCTGTGGACGACAGTACCGAGTTTTGTAATTGCACTAATTATATTTATATTCATGGGCTTTAATGCAACAGCTTCAAGCGAAGCAGGGCGCATTGATGAAATAACGGCTATTTTACAGCAAAACTTTAATATTGGTTTTGAAATGCTGATCCCGCTAATCGTACTTTTAGTTTTAGCTATTAAAAAAATGCCAGCATTTCCTGCTATCTCAATTGGTGCTGTTGTGGGCGCTGTTTGGGCTATGTTGTTTCAGTCTGATCTAATTGCTAGCCAAATTGATGTTTCTCAAGGACAGCTAGTTGGCTACTTCAAACTTGTTTGGACTACTTTCTTTGATGGTTTTAGCATAAGTACCGGCGATGATAAGATGGATTCGTTACTCAGCGGTGGCGGTATGGCCGGTATGCTTACAACTACATGGCTGATTATGACTGCACTGATGTTTGGTGCCATTATGGAAAAAACAGGTCTTTTGGATATTTTTGTAAAAAGCATACTTAAAATAGCTAAAAGCACGGGGTCGTTAATTGCGGCGACAATAGCTACGTGTATAGGAACTAACGTAATAGCGGCCGATCAATATATAGCGATTGTTGTACCTGGACGTATGTTTAAAGATGAATACGAAAAACGTGGTTTGAAGCCTGTTAACTTATCTCGTACATTGGAAGATGGCGGTACAATTACTAGCCCACTAATTCCATGGAATACGTGTGGCGCATACATGCAAAGCGTTTTACTTATAAACCCTTTTGATTATGCACTCTACGCTTTCTTTAACTTAATTAACCCTGTTTTAGCGGTTGTTTATGCCTACTTAGGCATTAAAATTTTACGTATTAAGCCAAAACAATCTGCCTAATTTTAAGCAGCTCCTTTTAACTTAAAAGGAGCTGCTTTGGAGTATCTATGACTGAATCAAGTAAACCTCAAGCACAATATCTTAAAGACTACAAAGCTCCTGACTTTTTAATTGACCACACAGAGCTAACATTTGACTTACAGCCTTTATCAACCAAAGTAAGCTCTTTACTAACACTTACCCGAGTTGGTGATAAAAAAGCACCTTTAGTGCTTGATGGTATTGATTTGCGTTTACTGTCTTTATCTGTTGATACAGTTGATATAACGGATTATGAAATTGTTGGTGAGCAGCTAATAATTAATAACCTACCGGATAGTTGCCAATTAAGTATTGTGACCGAGATATCACCTGAGACGAATACTTCTTTAGAAGGTTTATATTTATCGGGCGGTGCGTACTGCACACAGTGCGAAGCGCAGGGATTTAGAAAAATCACCTATTACATGGATCGCCCTGACGTACTTGCCACGTTTGATGTAACTATTATTGCCGATAAAAAGTATCTACAACTTCTTTCTAATGGTAATCAAGTAGATAGCGGTGAAACATCAGATGGTCGTCATTTTGTGAAATGGCAAGACCCATTTAAAAAGCCGAGCTATTTATTTGCACTTGTAGCGGGCGATTTTGATGTTTTAAAAGATACGTACACGACTAAAAGCGGCAAAGACGTAGAGTTAGCATTATTTGTTGATAAGGGTAATTTATCTAAAACACCTCATGCTATTGCTTCACTTAAAAAAGCAATGCAATGGGATGAAGAACGCTTTAATTTAGAGTATGACCTTGATATTTATATGATTGTAGCCGTCGATTTTTTCAACATGGGCGCGATGGAAAATAAAGGGCTAAACGTTTTTAATAGTAAATGTGTATTAGCCAATCAAGAAACAGCGACAGACAAAGACTACCATACGATTGAATCCATTGTAGGGCACGAATATTTTCACAACTGGACAGGTAACCGAGTTACTTGTAGAGACTGGTTTCAGTTATCGCTAAAAGAAGGGTTAACCGTATTTAGAGACCAAGAGTTTAGTAGTGATTTAGGTTCTCGTGCACTTAACCGAATTGATGCTGTTAAAGTAATGCGTACGCATCAGTTTAGCGAAGATGCAGGCCCTATGGCGCATCCAATTCGTCCTGAAAAAGTTATTGAAATGAATAACTTTTATACTGTAACTGTATACGATAAAGGTGCTGAAGTTATCCGTATGATGCACACGTTACTGGGTGAAACTAATTTTCAAAAAGGGATGACACTTTACTTTGAGCGCCACGATGGGCAAGCAGTAACATGTGATGACTTTGTCAGTGCAATGAGCGATGCATCAGGTGTAAATTTAGAGCAATTTAAGCTGTGGTATAGTCAATCGGGTACCCCGCGCTTAAATGCAATACAACATTTTGATAGCAGTTCAAATACGTATACATTAACAATAGAACAAGCAGCACCGGACAATCAGCCAGACAATAAACCACTTCATATACCTTTTGCTATTGAACTACTTGATGCGAATGGGGAAAGTATTGCTCTGCAATACAAAGGTAAAAAACTAGATCATGTGCTTGATGTAACAAGTACGACTCAAACATTTAGCTTTGACAATATCTTAGAAAAGCCCGTTGCGGTTTTACTAGAAGATTTTTCTGCACCTTGCATTTTAAATCAGCAAACAACAGAGCCCGAACTATTGCATATTATGCGTTTTGCACGCAGTGATTTTTCACGTTGGGATGCACAACAGCAGCTATTTATTAAAGCGATTAAATCTCAGATTACCGACACATCTAATAGCGTGTTAAGCAGTGAAACTATAAATGCGCTACGTGTACTTATTAACACCAAAGAGGGCGATTTAGCCTTAATTGCAGAGCTGTTTAAACTGCCAAGTTTTGATACATTAGCCGCTGAATTTGAAGTAATACCTGTTGATGAGATTATTGAAATAACAGAAAAGTTTGAGCAACAAATTGCTGACGAACTTGCTGATGAACTGCTTGCTTGTTACGAATCTCTTGAAGATGATGGCAGTATAAGTGCAAGCTCCGTTGCTAAGCGCGCTTTAAAACAAATATGCTTGCATTATTTGGCTAAAACTCAAAAGCCAGAGGCTGTAAGCTTTATTAAAGAAGCCGCAAGTTCGACTAATATGACCAATGTACTTGGTGCACTAAGCGCAGTAGTAAAAGCATCCCACCCTATACAAGAAGAGCTTTTGAATCATTTTGATAGTCAATGGCGCCATGATGTTTTAGTGATGGATAAGTGGTTTGCACTGCAAGCTATGCAGTCAGGCAATAAAGCTATAGATAATATTAAGGCACTTTACGAACATCCGTGTTTTGATTTTTCAAACCCGAACCGTGTACGTGCACTTGTAGGAAGCTTTAGTCACTTTAATACAGCACAATTTCATCGCTCAGATGCCCAAGGCTATACGTTATTAGGTGACTTACTAATAAAACTTAATGCAATTAATCCACAAAATGCGTCTCGTATGCTAACACCGTTCATGTCATGGAAGCGTTACGATGATGTTCGCTCTCAAGCAATGAAACTGCAATTACAACGCTTAGCTAATCTAGATGGGCTAAGTGCTGATTTGTATGAAAAGGTTGAAAAAGCGCTCGCATAAATGATTGAGTATTATTTTACCTTAAGATTGAGCTATAACGAGTGCATGGATTACTACCATGGCCGTTTTAGCTCTTTACAAGTTGTAGAAGATGGCGGTAAAACGATTCGTTTTGCTGCTACACATTTGAGGCCCTTCATTTCAAGTTTAGGTGTACGTGGCCGTTTTAGACTCTTATTAACCCCCGAAAACAAGTTTATCCGCCTAGAGCGAGTGGCCTGACACTCGGTTTTTATGTTATATATACATAAAAATATTGTATTTTTGTTAATTTCAATTTGTCCTATTGTTAAATTACGTGTATAAATTATCTGGTACGACGTCTTACCAATACGTAAGCGTCAACCAAAATATAAAGTATACGGAAGATTAGAGCGAGTATTTGTAATTTCACTGATTCGCTTCTATCGTTATGATTACACTAAAAACAATAACTTGATCACACAAAATGACCCGCGACAGGGGGGAACCAAAATGATAAGAAGATCGCTTTTTGTTAAAAATAGAATCGCTATAGGTATAGCAGCCGCTAGCTTAGGTTTATCTGCAGCAAGTACACAAGCTGTAACATTTGAAGCTGGAGGTTTTGATATTACCTTCGATTCAACCTTTTCATATGGGCAAAGTGTTCGCGTAGAAGACAGAGACTTTAGCCTAATTGGTAAAAGTAACAATCCGGCATTTGATTGGACAGGTTACAACCCTGCGCTAAACAACACTATTTACTCATCTCAAGATGTATGGGCTCAACCTGGCTCTTATTCAAATAATGGTGATGCTGGTAATTTAAATTTTGACAGTGGTGACTCATTTTCAAAACTTTTGAAGGGAACACACGACCTTTCAATAAATAAAGATAACTACGGTTTGTTCACTCGTTTCATGTATTTTTATGACTTTGCGTTGATGGATGGCTATCATGCATATTCAAATCCAACATCAGGGCAGGGGGTTGATCCGTGTGATGATAAAGACACTAAAGCGCAAAGTTGTGCAGATATTCGTTTATTAGATGCGTTTGTGTGGGCTGATTTTGATTTAAATGATGGTAATAACCCTTTATCTGTCCGTTTAGGTCAACAAGTAGTTAACTGGGGTGAGAGTACACTTATATCTCATGGTATTAACGTAAACCCAGTTGATATTGACCGATTGAAAGCGCCAGGTGCTGAGCTTAAAGAAGCATTCATACCTGTAGGCATGCTTTGGGCATCGCTTGGCATTACTGACAACATTACCCTTGAAGGTTTCTACCAATACCAATGGCAAGAAACGCGTTTACCAGCAGCTGGTACGTATTTTTCGACTAATGACTTTGCAGCAGAAAATGGTTATCAGCAGAATGTTCAATTAGGTTTTACGTCTAATCCTGATATTGATGTTGCTTTTTTAACAGATAGCTTGAATAACTTAACATCTGATTTTGCATTAGCCGCAGCAGCACAAGGTATTGATCCTTCAAGTGCAGAAGGAAGTGCTTTATTAGCTCAAATGTATCTTGCATACCCAACTAAAGTTGCTTTAAAAGGTAAAGGGGATAATGGTAAAACAGAGCCTGAAGATGGCGGTCAGTATGGTTTACGTTTAGGTGTATTTTTACCTGAATTTAATGATACTGAGATTGCACTCTATCATGTGAATTACCATAGCCGTCGTCCGCTTATATCTGGTCGCGTATCAAACTTTTCACAAGCTGCAATTGCCCAAGATTTAGCGATGATCATGACAACAGAAATCACGTCAGATAATGTTGCTGATTTAACTGCTTTTTCTAAAGCTGAAAACGAGTACCCTGAAGATATTAAGTTATATGGTTTAAGTTTTAATACGACTATCGGCGAAACAGCCTTCGCGGGTGAATTTGCTTTTCGCCAAGATGAACCGCTACAAATTGATGACGTAGAGTTACTTTACACAGCTATGCCTGAACAATTAGCGGTTGCTGGTATTCGTCCTGATTTTGCGGGTATTTCGCAAATGAGTATAGGCGATGCGGTAAGCTCAGTTGGTGCAGGTGAAGTTGCCAAAGGCTACATTGAACGCGATACATCACAAATTCAATTTACAGCAACACATTTATTTGGTCCTTCATTAGGTGCTGATAGCTGGGCTGTAGTTGGTGAAGTGGGTGCAGTTAAAATTCATGATATGCCTGACTATGACGAAATGCGTTTAAATGTATCCGGTACTGGCCGTAGTGGCACAATAACAGGCCCAGGTACTACTGATTATTCAACATTGCAACTTGGTCTTTCAAATGGCGCTGAAGAAAAATCATTCGCTACAGCATCGTCTTGGGGTTACCGCCTAATTGCTAAAGGCGATTACTTCAACTTTTACAAAGGTATTAACTTTTCACCACGTTTTGTATTTTCTCATGACGTAAACGGTAATACACCAGATCCTATGTTCTTATTTATTGAAGATCGTAAATCTTTAGGTGCTACGATGAACTTTAACTACCAAAATGCGTGGTCACTTGATGTGAGCTATAACTCGTTTTGGGGCGGTGGCGGTGTTAATACATTCTCAGACCGCGATTACGTTTCTTTTAACTTAAAATATTCTATTTAGGGGTAACATTACTATGATTAAAAAACCTACCCTCATCGCTACAGCATTTTGTAGTTTGTTTGCAAGCAGCGCAGCCTTGGCTAAATTAAACGCTGATGAAGTTGCTCAATTAGGTCAAAACTTAACGCCAATGGGTGCAGAAAAAGCTGCGAATGCTGATGGTTCTATTCCAGCGTGGAATAACGGAATTACAACAGCGCCTGCAGGTTATGAAGCTGGTATGCATCACCTCGACCCATTTACAGCTGATAAAGTGCTTTTCACTATCGATAAAAGTAATATTGAAAAGTACAAAGCCAATTTAAGTCCGGGTCAAATTGCTTTATTTGAAGCATACCCAGATACATTTAAAATGCCAGTGTATGAAACACGCCGCTCAGCTTCGTACCCTCAGTTTGTTTATGACGCGACTAAAAAGTTTGCACCAACTGCTGAATTAATCGAAGGCGGTAACGGTATTAAAAATACCGCGATAGGTATTCCTTTCCCTATCCCTAAAACAGGTTTAGAGGCAATTTGGAATCACTTATTACGTTACCGTGGCCAGTCTATTGAGCGTTTTGGTGGTCAAGCTGCACCGACTGCATCTGGTTCTTACAACTATGTTGGTTTTGATGAGCAGCTATTAGTTAAATACTCAGACCCAAGCGCTACACCAGCAGAGCTACAAGACTCAAATATTTTGTTTAAGTTTAAACAAAGCGTTACAGAGCCTGCACGTTTAGCGGGTACTGCATTATTAGTTCATGAAACAATGGACCAAATATTAACGCCGCGCCAAGCATGGACTTATAACTCGGGACAACGTCGTGTTCGTCGTGCACCTAATGTTGCATATGATGCACCAGGCACAGCTGCAGATAGCCTGCGCACTACCGATGATTTTGATATGTTTAATGGCTCACCAAATCGTTACAACTGGACGCTGAAAGGTAAGCAAGAGTTATATATACCTTACAACAGCTATAAACTTCATAGCGACAAGCTAGAGTACGATGATATTTTAATGCCTGGCCATATTAACCCAGAACATACACGTTACGAAAAACATCGTGTTTGGGTTGTTGAAGCTAACTTAAAAGATGATACACGCCATATCTATAAAAAGCGTGTGTTTTACATTGATGAAGATAGCTGGCAAGTACAGGTAACTGATATTTATGATAACCGCGACCAACTTTACCGTGTAGCCATGGCTTATGGCCTTAACTATTACGAAGTTCCTACACAGTGGAGTACGCTTGAGGTTTATCATGATTTGAATTCTCGTCGTTATTTAGCAATTGGTTTAGATAACCAAGAAAAAATGTACGATTTTTCACAGTCGTTTAACGATAACGAATTTACTTCAAGCGCTTTACGTCGCGCAGGTAGATAGTATTAAACTAGGCACTTAACAATATGTTAAGTGCCTTTTCCTTTCTCATCGCGTTTGTCTTACAGCGCGCAACGCACTCCCTAGTAAAAAGACAAACAACTCTCTCGTACAAGGCGATTAAAATTTATGAAGTATTTGGTATATGCCAGCCTGATAATAAGCGGTGCGAGTGTTGCACAAGAAGCCCCTAACTATGCAATCAGTGCAACAAATGCAGCTAAAACCTTACTCACCGATATAACTAACACGGGTAATGGCTTAATTGCTGTTGGTAAACACGGTACTGTTATTAAAAGTACATCGGGTGATTCATGGCAACAAGCTGAGCTAGTTCCAACTCAAGTGCTCTTAACTGCCGTTGATTTTAGTAACGAAAATAATGGATGGGCGTGTGGCCACGATGCAACAATCATAAATACTACTGACGGTGGCGTTAATTGGCAGCTACAACAAGCATTACCTGAATTAGACAAGCCATGTTTAGATATTTTATTTGAAGATGACTTAAAAGGTTTTGCAGTGGGCGCATATGGCATGTTTTATCAAACTACAGACGGTGGTCAACATTGGCAAAAACGCTTTTTAGATTCGCTACTTTTTAGTGATGATCGTGATTACTTAAACGATTTAAAAGAAAATGACCCACAAGGATACGAAGCGGAAACTGCTTCTATTTTACCGCACTTTAATCGTATAGAAAAAACAGACAATGGATTAATGCTCGTTGGTGAAATGGGTTTAATGGCCAGAAGCATTGACGATGGTCAAACTTGGCAAAGAATAGAAGAAGTTTATCCCGGTTCATTCTTTGCAGTTGCCTCTGATAGCACTCAAGAAATTGTGGCGGGGCTACGAGGTAATGTTTTTGCAAAGCAAAGTGGCGAAAAGCAGTGGCAGCATTTTGAAAATGTTAAAACAGCGACGATTAACAACATCATTAATTATAATAACAAACAATGGCTCATGCTCGCTAATAGTGGCGTTATTTTTCATCTTCAAGATGGGTTACTCACCCATGAGCAGCTTGCTGACGGTAAAGCGATTCTTGATGGTGTAATTTTAGATAACAGATTGATCATGGCTACAGAAGATGGCATTAAAGTGAAGGAGTTAACCCCTTAATGCATAAGTTACTCGATTTTATTGAAAAGGCGATTTTTAGACATCGCTTAATTATGCTTATAAGTTTTGCACTTATAACCTGTTTACTTGTATTTAAAGCGACTCAAATTCAACTTGATGCATCGTTTAATAAAAATATCCCGTTAAATCACGATTACATGAAGGTATACACTAAACATGAAAAACAGTTTGGTGGTGCAAACAGTATTTTAATTTCAGTATGTGACGACAGCGGAGATATATTTAATCCAGAATTTTTTACTCAATTAAAAGCGGTTCACGATCAGCTTTATTTTATTCCTGGTGTAAATCGTCCTTTAGTGAATTCTATATTTTCACCTAGTGCTCGCTTTGTAGAAGTAGTAGAGGATGGCTTTGCCGGTGGTCCAATTATTCCTGCAAACTTTAAAGCAGATACGCGTGGATTAGGTGTAGTAAAGGAAAACATTGAAAAAGCAAAAGTTGTAGGGCGTATGATTGCCAGCGATTACTCGTGTGCAATGGTAACGGCTCAACTTTTAGAAACAGATCCTCAAACACAACAAAAATTAGACACATTAGCTTTTGCACAAAAGCTAGAAAGTGATTTAAGAGAGCCTTTAAGTACAGACAAAGTAAGTATTCATATTATTGGCTTTGCAAAAATGGCTGGTGATATAGCTGAAGGCGCAAAAGGGGTAGTCGTATTTTTTGCCATTGCTATCGCCTTTACCTTTATTATGGTTTGGCTATTTTGTGGCAGTTTAAAGCTAACTATTTTGCCTATCGCGTGTTCTATTATTGCCGTTATTTGGCAATTAGGCCTGCTTTCAAGTTTAGGGTTTGGACTAGACCCTATGTCTATTTTGGTGCCGTTTTTAGTCTTTGCTATTGGTGTAAGCCATGGTGTGCAGATGATCAATGCGATTGGCAAAAAAGTAGGTGAAGGAAAAAGTACGCGAATTTGTTGTCAGTCAAGTTTCAGGGCTTTATTAATACCTGGTGGTATTGCACTGCTTTCAGACACCGTAGGCTTTTTAACGTTACTTACTATTGATATTGGTATTATCCGCGAACTTGCTATTACAGCGAGTTTAGGTGTGGCAGTAATTATATTTACAAATTTAATTTTGCTGCCAGTTTGGGCGTCGTACATGAACTTTGAAAACAGTGTACATATTCAATCTGGTGATGCTGAGAAGCCTAATATACTTGATAAGATCAGAGACATTTTAGTAAAAGCAACCGATCCTAAAATCGCTAAAATGATTATCGGTTTTACTCTTGTTTTATTTGCTCTAGGCTACTGGCAAGCAGATAAAATGCGTATAGGTGACTTACACGCAGGCGCACCATCTCTGCATCAAGATGCCCGTTACAACCAAGACACGTTTTTAATATCGGATAAGTACACTATCTCGTCTGATATTTTAAAAGTAATTGTAGAGGCGTATCCTGCAGCATGTACTGAGCATGATGTGATGGAGCGTATAAGCCGTTTTCAATACAAAGTTGAGAATGTGGCCGGTGTGCAGTCTGCTGTAAGTTTGAGCTCTGTAGCTCAATCGGTTAACGCGGGCTACAACGAAGGCAATTTAAAATGGCAGAGTTTGCCAAGAAATTCAGCGAGCTTAGTACAGTCAACGTCTCGAGTTGAAACTAGTACAGGCTTACTTAACGGTGATTGTTCTGTTATGCCTGTGATTATATTCTTAGATGATCATAAAGCACAAACTATCGATACCGTAATTAAGAGTGTTAAGCAATTTGCCCAAGAAGAGGGCACTGATAAATTGGCATTTAAATTAGCGTCAGGACCTGTGGGCGTAATGGCCGCGACTAATGAGTCTGTATCAGAAGCACAAATACCCATGATGCTTTACGTTTATGGTGCCGTTATTATTTTATGTTTAATGAGCTTTAGAAGCGTAAAAGCAACAATAGCCGTGGTATTACCGCTTTATATTGTATCAACCCTTGCCCAAGCACTTATGGTACAGCTGGAAATAGGCTTAACTGTTTCTACTTTACCTGTAATTGCATTAGGTGTAGGTATTGGTGTTGATTACGGTATTTATATACTGTCGTCGATGATGGGGCAGCTTAAGCAAAACGTACCGCTTAGTGTTGCTTATCGAAATGCGCTTGTTGAGCGTGGCAGCGCGGTTCTATTTACTGGTATTACATTAGCTATTGGTGTGAGCACTTGGATATTCTCAGATCTTAAATTCCAAGTTGATATGGGTATACTATTAACCTTCATGTTTTTAGTGAATATGTTAGGTGCAGTGTTGTTATTACCCGCAATTGGCAGCCTCCTCTGGACTGACCAGAAAAAATAATGTGAATACTTTTGCTCCTAAATGGCCAGTAATGGCCATTTATATCTATATTTTGTGAATAGATGACCAAATAGCTGAAATGCTTAAAATGTTTTCATCGAAAAGGCTGTTTATTAGCTGTAAAAGGGTTAGAATTTAACTGACTCCACGCTAATAATACGCTGTACAAATATTCTGCTTTTAGCAGTAATAGATTAAGGAACATACAATGACACGAAATGAAGGCCAAGCCTCGGTTATCCTAGATAATGTCTGTAAGCTGATCCAGAAAAAAGTTCGCGCTGATAATGTGTTACTCGTTGAGAAATTCGCCAAAGCCTTGTACAGCAATATGTCTAAAGAGGATTTGGCAAACCGCAACGATAGTGACCTATATGGCGCAGCATTAAGCCTTTGGAACTCGCTAGAAAAAAATACTACTGACGACGCTGTTATCCGCGTTTTCAATCCAGAAGTGGCAAAAGATGGCTGGCAGTCATCACATACAATCGTTGAAATTATCACTAAAGATATGCCGTTCTTAGTTGATTCTGTTCGTATGGCCATGACTCGTGAAAATATCGCCTCTCACTTATTACTTCACTGCCCATTAAAAATTAAGCGTGATGAAAACGCTAAAATTTCTGGATTATCAAATTTAAAAGCAGAGCAAGAATCTTCATCTACTAAAACAGTATTTTTTATTGAAATTGACCGTCAAACAGATTCTTCTGTGATTGAGTCTTTCAAAAAAGAATTAGAGTCTGTGCTTGTTGATGTATCAGTTGCTGTTGATGATTGGCAACCAATCCGTAAAAAATTAATTGCAGTGACTAAAGAGTTACCTAAACGTCATCATAATAAAAGTAAAGATGAAGTTTCAGAAACAACTGAGTTTTTAGATTGGTTAGCTAAAGATAATTTTACCCTAATGGGTTACCGGGAATATGAGTTAAGCCCAGTTCAAGGTGATTACCAACTAAAAGGTAAAATGGATACAAGCCTAGGCTTGATGAAAAACTCAACTGAAGAACACACTCGCTTATTATCAGAATTACCTGAAGTTGCACGTCAAGAAGCTCGTAGCAGCAACCTACTGATTTTAACAAAAACTAACTCTGTTTCTCGTGTTCATCGTCCAGCTTACATTGATTATGTAGGCATTAAGCGTTTTGATGATGAAGGCAATGTAATTGGTGAAGACCGTTTTATCGGTTTATTCTCATCAAGCTTTTACAATAACAGTGCTACTGATGTGCCTGTGTTAAAAAGTAAAATTAATCGCATTATGGAAATGTGTGATTTTGCTAAAGGTACTCACGCTTACAAAGCTGTTTTAAATATTTTAGAAACCTACCCACGTGATGAGCTAGTTCAAGCGCGCGAAGGTGAGCTACTTGAAGTTGCTATGGGTGTGTTACAAGTACAAGAGCGCGATATGTGTCGCTTGTTTGTACGTAAAGATGCGTATGGTCGTTTTTTATCTTGTATGGTTTATGTACCTCGCGAGCGTTATAACACGGCTCTTCGTCGTGAAACGCAAGATATATTAGCTAATGCATTTAATTCTGACGATAAAGTCGAATTTACTACTTATTTCTCTGAGTCAACACTGGCGCGTACTCATTACACCGTTCGTGTGACCGACAACAAGATCGAATATAACGTGAAAGACATCGAAAACAATTTAGTAGAAGCTGCACGTACGTGGGAAGATAAACTTCAATCTGCTCTTTTAGAGTCTGCGGGTGAAGCTCGTGGTAACGATTTAAATCGTAAATACTGTAACGCGTTTGCACGCTCATACAAAGATGAAGTGCTTCCAAGTGCTGCGGTTGTTGATATTGAAAAGTTAGAACTACTTAGCGATGAAAACAAACTAGAAATGCTGTTTTATCGTCCTCAAGAAGAAGCAAACAGCAATATTGTACGATTAAGCTTATTCCATAAAGATGAGCCGATTCACTTATCTGATGTCATGCCAATGCTTGAAAACTTTGGCCTTCGCGTTGTTGGTGAAACACCATATTCAGTTAAAACTAGCGATGGTCGTATCAACTGGATCATGGACTTCTCGATGCTTATTGACAGCAAAGGGATGGCGGATTTTGATAAAATCTCAGCACGTTTTCGTGCTGCATTAACAAATGTTTGGGGCAACCGCCTTGAAAACGATGGTTTTAACCGTTTAGTGTTAATGGGTGGCTTAACAGGCCGCGAAGCCTCTATTTTACGTGCGTACGCTAAATACATGCGTCAAATAGGTGTAACGTTCTCACAAAGCTACATAGAAAGTACATTTGCAAATTATCCAAATATCGCAGCGCAAATTGTTAACTTGTTTGCTAAAAAGTTCTCAGTTAAAAGCCCTGCAAGTGCTAAAACACTTGAAAAGCTAAGCACGCAAATTTATTTAGAGCTTGAAAATGTAGCAAACCTTGATGATGACCGTATTATACGTTTATACGTAGATATGATTGTTGCGACGCTGCGTACTAACTATTTCCAAAAAGACGATGCTGGACAGTTTAAGTCTTATGTGTCGTTTAAAATACAACCTAGCTTAATCCCTGATGTACCACTTCCTTTACCTGCGTTTGAAATTTTTGTTTATTCTCCGCGCGTAGAAGGTGTGCATTTACGTTACGGCAAAGTAGCGCGTGGTGGTCTGCGTTGGTCCGACCGTCGTGAAGACTTCCGTACTGAAGTACTTGGCTTAGTTAAAGCACAACAAGTTAAAAATACGGTAATCGTACCTGTTGGTTCTAAAGGTGGCTTTGTATGTAAACAACTACCGACTGAGCGTGAAGCGTTTATCAAAGAAGGCCAAGAGTGTTATAAAATCTTTATCCGTGGTCTTTTAGATATTACTGATAATATTGAGCGTGGTGAAATAGTACCAGCGCGCGATGTTGTTCGTCACGATGAAGATGATGCTTACCTAGTAGTTGCAGCCGATAAAGGAACCGCTACTTTCTCTGATATCGCAAATGGCATTGCTAACGAATACAATTTCTGGCTAGGTGATGCATTTGCATCAGGTGGCTCGGTTGGTTATGACCATAAGAAAATGGGTATCACAGCAAAAGGCGCATGGGAGTCAGTTAAACGACATTTCCGTGAAATGGATATTGATTGTCAAACTACCGACTTTACAGTCGTAGCAATTGGCGATATGGCAGGCGATGTATTTGGTAATGGTATGCTGTTATCTAAGCATATTCGTCTACAAGTTGCCTTTAACCATATGCACATTTTTGTTGACCCTAATCCAGATGCTGCTACATCTTACCCTGAGCGCGAACGTTTATTTAATATGCCGCGTTCTTCTTGGGAAGATTACAATAAAGAGCTAATTTCTGCCGGTGGCGGTGTGTTCTCTCGTGCAGCTAAATCAATTACGCTTAGCCCAGAAATGAAAAAAATGTTGGGCACTAAAAAAGCTAGTATGACACCAAATGAGTTAATGAAAGCCTCATTAATGATGGAGTTTGATTTACTGTGGAATGGCGGTATTGGTACATACATTAAACACTCTAAAGAAACTGATGCCGATGTAGGGGATCGTGCAAACGATGCACTACGTATCAATGGTAGAGATTTAGGCGCTAAAATAATAGGTGAGGGCGGTAACTTAGGTGCAACGCAATTAGGTCGTGTTGAATTTGCAGCTAAAGGTGGTCGCGTTAATACTGACTTCATTGATAACGTAGGGGGTGTTGCCTGTTCTGATAACGAAGTAAACATTAAGATTTTACTTAATGGCTTAGTCGCTGAAGGTGACCTAACACGTAAACAACGTGATGAGCTACTTTATTCAATGACAGATGAAGTTTCTGAATTAGTACTAAAAGACTGTTACCGTCAAACACATACTATTTCAATTACACAGTCTAAAGGAACTTCAACGCTCAAAGAAAAGATTCGCTTTATTCATGCGCTTGAAAAAGAAGGCAAGTTAAACCGTGCTATCGAATTTATTCCAAGTGATGAAGAATTGGCAGAACGCGCCGCTGCAGGTAAAGACTTAACTCGTCCTGAGCTTTCAGTGCTAGTGTCTTACGCAAAAATGGTATTAAAAGAGTCTTTAGTAAGTGATGAAATTACTGAAAACCCTTACTATCGCCAATTGCTTGTTAAGTCATTCCCACGTCCATTGCGTGAGAAGTTTAACGATGCGATGAACAACCACCCACTTCGTAAAGAAATTATTGCAACTAAACTTGCTAACAGTATCGTTAACGATATGGGTTTAAACTTCATGGTACGTATGCATGAAGAAACTGGTGCTAATGAAGCTGAGATAGCAATGTGTTACTCAATTGCTAGCGAAATATTTGAAATGCGTGAAACATGGTCTTCTATTAGTGCACTTGATAATAAAATACCAGCAGCAGTTCAAACTGAAATGCTTTACCAACTTCGTCGTACTGTGCGCCGAGCAACGCGTTGGTTCTTACGTCATCGTAATAAGTCACAAACGATTGAGCAAGGAATTGAATTCTTTGCGCCAACCTTTAAAGATTTAAGCGATAACTTAAATACGTATATGATTGAAAAAGAAAATGATCGTATTGTAATTGAGGCCAATAAGTTAATTGACGCGGGCGTTCCAACAGATATAGCTAGTCGTATTGTTTCTTTATCAAGCTTATTCTCTGTGATGGATTTAGCAGAAGTTGCGAATAGTTCAGGTAAGAGTATTTCGATGGTGTCCAATACTTACTTTAAACTAGGTGCAAGAATGGGTCTGCATTGGTTCTTAGAGCAAATAACTAAGCAACCAGTAGCGAATCATTGGCAAGCACTTGCTCGCTCGTCTTATCGAGAAGAGCTTGATTGGCAGCAACGTACGTTATCTGAAGTTGTATTAAATAGCTTTGAAGGTGATGAGAGCGATGTTGATAGTCAAATAGACGAGTGGATGGATAGCCAAGATTTATTACTTCAACGCTGGAAACAAATGCTGGCTGAGTTTAAAACATCACAAAGCCACGACTTTGCTAAGTTCTCGGTTGCACTTCGTGAACTTATGTTGTTAAGCCACAATTGTGATACATCAGGAAAATAATTTAGCTTTAATCAGTTAATTGTTTAGTAAATAAATAACTGATTGTTAAAATTGTTATACAATACCTCAGCCTTGTCTGAGGTATTTTTTTGTCTAAAATTTAAAAAGAGGATTATATTGATGTTTTATGATTTAGCTCGCCGTTTTATGTTTACCCGTGATGCGGAGTGGGCGCATGAGTTTGCACTTAATAATCTTCGTCGTTTTACCAATACACCTTTAAATTTAGCTTGGTCGCAAAATATTTCTGATAAGCCAGTCGATTTTTTGGGTCTGAAATTTAAAAACCCTGTAGGGCTAGCAGCTGGCCTTGATAAAAATGCGGAATGTATTGATGCATTTAGCCAAATGGGCTTTGGTTTTATTGAAGTTGGCACTATTACGCCGCGTGCTCAAGCGGGTAATGATAAACCTCGTATTTTTAGGTTGCCAGAATCAAACGCTATTATTAACCGCATGGGTTTTAATAATAAAGGCGTTGATAACTTAGTCGCAAATGTAAAAGCAGCAAAATACAGTGGCATACTCGGTATTAATATTGGTAAAAATAAAGATACGCCAAATGAACAAGGTAAAGATGACTATATTCATTGTATGCGTAAAGTATTTGAACATGCCTCATATATTACGGTAAATATTTCATCACCAAATACACCTGGCTTGCGTGATTTGCAATATGGCGCTGCACTTGATGATTTACTGCAAAGTCTTAAAAACGAACAGTTAGATTTAGTTGCAAAGCACAATAAACAAGTGCCTATGCTTGTAAAAATTGCACCGGATCTAGATCAAATACAAATAGAGCAAGTAAGTGAATCACTTTTAAATAATAAAATCGATGGTGTAATTGCCACCAATACCACGCTTGAGCGAGCTGCAGTTATGGGCCAGCAATATGCAGAAGAAGCCGGCGGTTTATCAGGTCACCCAGTTAGAATGCGTTCTACAGAGGTAGTGAGTGAATTGAAACGCTTAACACAAGGTAAGTTACCAATCATCGGAGTAGGCGGAATAGATGATGCGCAATCTGCAAAAGAAAAGTTCGATGCAGGCGCAAATTTAGTCCAAGTTTATACTGGGTTCATCTACAAAGGTCCACAATTGGTAAAGTCGATCGTTAACGGCTTATAAGGATCAGTTATCTAAGCTTTTGATCGTTCGATAAATGTTCTAAGCAAGCATTTTAAAAGTGGTCAAAAGCGGTTATGCTGTGAGCAATAATTATTCAACATACCCAAGGAGGAGTAAATGTTACAAGCATCAAAGCAATGGCAGTGGATTACTTGTCCTAATAAAAATCGTTTGTTACTTGATTTAAATGACGACATGCAATTATGTACGCCCTATAAGTTAAGACAACTCACCGATTCTGTTTTTAAAAATCCACGTTTTAGTTTAGAAGATGCTGCATTTTATGAACAAGTTTATAACTATTTAGATGGGTTTGAATTGTGGACTGCTGCTCAAATTTGTCAAATATCGCTAAATGCAACCGCTGTTAAGTATCACTTAAAACCCGTTTTATCAAAAAGCTGGTTTTTTGAAGAATACACTGGAACAGAGCCAAGTGTAGAAGCAATAGTTAAATTAATATCTAAAGCGCAGACTGGCGATTTTTTAATTGTAGAGCATTGCCCTGATGCATCTATTTGCTTAAATTTAAGCGAAACCTTTAAATTAGACGAAAATTTATCTTTAGCACAATTTGAAGTAATCCGTATTTTGAATAATCGAGTACACCCCATTCTAAATCAGCAATATCAAAGTCAAACCGCCTAACCAAATTTAAGTTTTTAAGCGTGCCTTTATGGCGTGTTTGTCGCCCAACCTATGTTATAATCCTGCGCAATTAGCTATTAAGGGTTATTACTTTGCAATTTATCGCACTTACTTCTATCGGAATCGAAAATTTATTGGTTGATGAACTAACAGAACTTGGCGCAACTGTGTCTAAGCAAACTGTTGGTTCTGTTCGTTTTGAGGCTGACTCATTACTGGCGCAAAAGGTTTGTTTATCAAGTCGTTTTGCAACGCGTGTGCTTATGCTTATTGAAGAAAAAGAAGGCGTAGATGACAAGAATAGCCTGTATAATTTTGCTCGCTCGCAACCTTGGCAAGAGTGGTTTGGACCAACTCAAACATTCGCTGTCGACTTCAACGGTACCAATGACTCATTAAAAAACACACAATTTTCGGGTCTTGTAATAAAAGATGCGATTGTCGACTACTTTAATGATTTATACGAGCAGCGTCCTAACGTTGATAAGCAAGATGCAAATGTGCGTGTTGTTGCGCGATTAAATCGTTACGGCGTTTCTATGTATATTGACTATTCGGGCCCTCGTTTGTCTGAACGTGGTTACCGTCAAGGTCAAGGTAAAGCACCAATTAAAGAACATTTAGCTGCTGCATTAATTAAACGAAGTGGTTGGCTTGATAATGTAAAACAACCTTTATTCGATCCATGTTGTGGTGCGGGTACTATTTTAATCGAAGCGGCTGGCATGGCACGAAACGAAGCACCGGGATTATTTCGTGAAGGCTTTGCTTTTGAGCGTTTACCCAGTTTTAGAGCCGCTAAGTTTAAAGAACTTAAAGAAGAGTTACTTGCTAACATTACCGATCCTAAATTGTGGTTAATTGGCCACGATTACGATGAACAAGTTTTAAATAAAGCGATTGATAATGCCAAACGTGCTGAGCTTGATGATGTTATTAAGTTTAAGCAAAGTGATGCAACTAAACTTACTGCTGTTGCAAAATTACCGGGTGTTGTAATTTCAAACTTACCTTATGGTGAACGTATTGGTTCTATGGCTGAGCTTGTTGATTTACACCGTAATTTAGGTGTTGGCTTTAAAAAGCACTTTAATCATTGGAAACTTGCCTTACTAGGTATGGACGAGAGCTTATTTAAACTTTTAAAACTTGTGCGCCTTAAGCGTTATAAGTTTAAAAATGGCCCACTTGATGTTGAACTTAACTTATATCAATTAGATGATAAGCAAGTAAGTTTGACCACCGATGATAAAAAAGCGCTTAATTTTGAAGGTTCTACGTCATTCGCAAATAGATTGAAAAAGAATAAGCAAGGCTTAAAAAACTGGCTTAAACAAAATAAAGTAGACGCTTATCGTGTTTATGAAGCGGATATCCCTGAGTACAATGTTGCTGTAGATATTTACGGTGATTCTGCGGTTATTTTTGAATATGCAGCGCCTAAAGAAATTGATGAAAAAACATCAGAAAAACGCCTGCAAGACGTAATAACATTGACTTCGCAACAACTTGATATCTCACCTGAAAATATTGCTGTAAAAGTGCGTAAAAAGCAAAAGGGCGAAGAGCAGTATACGGCCATGTCTAAACAAAACCGAACTATGGTAGTTGAAGAGTTTGGTGCTAAGTTTAAAGTTAATTTATTTGACTACTTAGACACAGGTTTGTTTTTAGATCACCGTTTAATGCGTCGTTATATTCAAGAAAATGCGAAAGATAAGCGCTTTTTAAACTTGTTTGCATACACAGGTACTGCCTCTGTGCATGCTGCACTTGGTGGCGCTAAAGCAATTACAACAGTTGATTTATCTAAAACCTATTTAAAATGGGGCCAAGATAACTTCGATTTAAACAATATCAGTAATACACGTTACCGTTTTGAACAAGCAGATTGTTTAAAGTGGTTAGAGCATGCGACAGCACAATATGATTTGATATTTTTAGACCCTCCAACGTTCTCAAACTCAAAACGTATGAAAGACGCGTTTGATGTGCAAAGTGATCACATTAAATTATTAACGTGGGTTAAAAAGATCTTAAGTCCATCAGGTACTTTGATTTTCTCTAATAACAAACGTGGTTTTGTAATGGATGAAGTTGGCCTGATTGGTTTAGGTTTAAAAGCCGTTAATATCTCAGATAAAACGCTATCACCAGACTTCAAACGTAATAAAAAAATCCATAATAGCTGGCTAATTACGCATGGCTAAATGGATTTTATATCATACTGATGGTTGCCACTTGTGCGAACAGGCTGAGCAACTTATCACTGATGTACTAAATGACAACAGTGAGTTATTACTAATCGATATTATGACTGATGAGCAGCTTATTGCTGAGTATCAAATTACTATTCCTGTATTAAAAAGTGAAAAAGGCGAGAAATTATATTGGCCTTTTACTTTACACTCTGTGCGCGAATTTTTAGCACAAGCAGAATAAGAGCAAATAAGAACTATGGATTTAATAAGAATTTTAAAAGCACAACTTGCTTTTGGTACACATGCTTTGCTTAACAAAGCAGACGCCGTTATAGAAAGTGGCGAAAGAGTGTGTGTAGTTGGTCGAAATGGCGCGGGTAAGTCAACGTTATTAAAAGTGCTAGATGGACAAGTTGTTTTAGATGACGGTGAGATAAATCAGCTTGGTGGCATTCGAATTTCTCGTTTAGAGCAAGATCCACCAAAAGGTGCAAGCGGAACTGTATTTGATTACGTTGCGCAGGGTATGCCGGAAATTGCTAACCTACTCATTGATTTTCATCATGTTAGCAACGAACTGCAAACACAATGTACTGATAAGTTATTAAATAAACTTGAACGTTTATCAAACCAACTTGAAGCCGCTGATGGTTGGCGCTTTGATAGCCGAATTCAATTAGTTTTGACACAGTTAGAATTAACACCAGAGGCTAAACTTGAGTCTCTTTCTGGTGGCTGGTTACGTAAAGTAGCACTTGCGCGTGCACTTGTAAGTGAGCCTGACTTATTATTACTAGATGAGCCAACAAACCATTTAGATATGGCAAGTGTAATGTGGCTCGAACAGTTTTTAAAAGAATTCAAAGGCGGCATTGTATTTATATCGCATGACCGTGCGTTTATTCGCGCTGTCGCTACGCGTATTTTAGATTTAGATCGCGGTAAACTTATTTCGTACCCAGGTGATTACGCGACTTATCTAGAGCAAAAAGCGCATGATTTAAAAGTAGAAGAAGCGCAAAATGCATTGTTTGATAAGCGTTTAGCTGAAGAAGAAACGTGGATTCGCCAAGGTGTTAAAGCGCGAAGAACGCGTAACGAAGGGCGTGTTCGAGAGCTAAAACAGCTACGTAATGAGCGCAAGCAACGTGTTGATCAAGTTGGAAAAACTGACTTTAATATTGAAACAGCTGATCGCTCAGGTAAGTTGGTATTTGAAGCTAAGAACCTTTGCCATGCATTTAAAGACAAAGTTATTGCTGATGATTTTTCGACACTTGTAATGCGTGGCGACAGAATTGGCTTAGTAGGCCCAAATGGTATTGGTAAAACAACACTATTAAAACTAATGTTTGGTGATTTAGAACCAGATAGTGGTATTACTAAGCAAGGTGTTAATTTAGAGTTTGCTTACTTTGACCAATACCGTGAAAAACTTGACGAAGAAGCAACTGTTCAAGATAACGTTGCCGAAGGTAAACAAGAAGTGATGATGGGCGGTCGTTCACGCCATGTTTTAGGTTACCTGCAAGACTTTTTATTCCCTCCAGCACGCGCTCGAACCCCGGTTAAAGCACTCTCTGGTGGTGAAAAAAATAGACTGCTATTAGCTAAACTGTTTTTAAAACCATCTAATATACTTGTTCTTGATGAGCCAACGAATGACTTGGACATTGAAACGTTAGAGTTACTAGAGGACATTATTAATCAATATCAAGGTACAGTGCTGATTGTAAGCCATGACCGAGAATTTATTGATAATACATGTTCTAGTGTATGGGCATTTGAAGGCAATGGTAAAGTAACAGATATCGTCGGTGGTTATAGCGACTATGAAGCTTATGTTGGTTACTTAGCTGAACAAGAAAAAAAAATTCAGCAACAACCAGTAAAAAAAGTTGAAAAAGTAGCCGCTCCAGCTGCAAAACCAGCAGCTAAGACAAATAAACTCTCTTACAAATTAAAACTTGAATTAGAGCAACTACCGAATAAAATGGAAAAACTAGAAGCTGAAATTGAAGCTCAACAAGCTGTAGTGAGTGACGCAAACTTTTTTAAACAAGAGAGTGATGTAACAACTAAAGCATTGAACCATTTAGCACAACTTGAGTCTGACCTTGAAGCTGCCCTTGAGCGCTGGGAAGAACTTGAAGAATTACAGAATCAGTAGTAAGGACTAAAATGAAATATAAATTACTCGCTGCCAGTATTTTAGCGACATTAAGCACTTCAGCAACAAGTGCAACGTACCAGTTAAGTGAATTAGGGACTCTTGAAGACGCTAAATATTCTTATGTAACAGATGTAAGCGAAAGCGGGCATATTATTGGTTTCGCAAATGGTTTATACAATTTACCTATTGATACAAGCTATATAGATTTTACTGAAAATGTTATTGAAAGTGCTTACGACAGCACAGAAGCAGCATATGAATTAAGTGATAAAGAAATTACTTTCACACTTGATGACATTGAAAATAATGATGCCGTAAGCACTAATCCTGATGCTCATGCTTTTATGGTTAGTTTTTTGGCAAATTCGAATTTAGGAATTCCGTCTAACTTTGAATATCAAAAAATGAGTTCTTTAGTTGGGATTAAATTTAACGAATCAGAGATTACTGAACAACCGATTTTTGATATAGCTTCTGTTGATTATGATGGATTAACTCGTTCTACTGTCAATCTTTTAAATGCAGTAAGTGAAGATGGCGTTACAGTCGGTTGGGGTAGCGCCCCATACGATAAAGTATCTTTTACACCTGATGGCGAAGATGATGCAGAAACGTGGTTTACTCATGAATTTATAGAACGTGGGATTGTAATAAGCGCTGATGGCAGTGTAAGTGTTGAGTTAGAGCCTGAGTTTAATGAATACGGTGGCACAAGCCGCGCTAACGATATTGTTAAAACTAACAGTGGTTATACCGTTGTAGGTAATATGTCTACAAGCATTCCAGATGACAGACAAGATAATATCGATGATAACTGTGATAATGAAGACGAACCTACGTCAGTATGTATCAACTTGTTAAATTCAAATATTACACGAGGCTTATTTAATAAGCGCGCTGTTAAATGGGAACTTGATGAATCACTTAATATCACGTCTGTTGAAGAGCTTGGTATGGCACTGACACCTGATGAAGGTGAAGCGGAAGATGATGCATTTACAAGTACTGCTTTAGCAGTGAACAGCAACGGGACAATTGTAGGTTCATCGAATACACGTTATTACAAAAATGACGATACAATTCTTACAATGCCAGTTTATTTTAAAGACGGTGCGGTTGTTGATTTTATTAATCAAGAAGATGACTGGCAGTCTGGTAAATCAATTGCTATTAATGATAACGATGTAATTACAGGTTATGCAACTAAACGTATTGAAGGTACTCTTCGTAATAAATTCTTTTACCATGATATAGCAACGGGTAGTACGGTTTTCCCTACTGATTACTTTTCAAGCTCAAGTTCTTACGGTAACGATATAAACAACCAAGGTTATATTGTAGGTGAAGGGGAAGTGGGTGTTTCTGATAGCTCGCGACTCAAAGAGGCCTTTATTTACAAAATTGGTGAAGACAAAATCACTAATCTAAACGATTTACTGCCTTGTTATGACACCGATGGTGAAACTGATTACGCTTATACTATGGTTGAAGCGACTGCTATCAACGAAAATAATGAAATATTTGGTACTGCGACTAAAACAGTTGAAAAGCTAGATTCATTAGGCGGTGTAGTAACTGATATTAATGGTGAAATTGAATATGAGAGTATTGCAATAGCAGTTAAACTAACGCCAATTGCAAATGGTGAAGTAGAAAGCTGTGCTCCAGTAGAAGCTGAAGTTTATGAGCGTAACTCTGCTAGCTTCCCTTGGTATACATTATTGTTATTACCACTGGTTGGCTTAAGGCGTGTATTTCGCTTTTAAAGTTTATTGATTATAAAAAAACCAACTTGATAAAGTTGGTTTTTTTTCGTCTATAATATTTTATTAGATTAGAATTGCAGCGATTATTTAGCTTTAACGCCACTAATTATTTCGTGATAACCATGCTTTTTTCACAGAGCGGCGCCAAATTATATCAATACCAAAATATCCTATAATTGATGCAATAGAAGCACATACTAATGAACCTAATAAAAATGCAGGACCAATTGTTTCTATACTTTCTAAAAACCAAGACCAACTTGCTTCAAATACAAAGTGTTGTTCTGGCTGATTAAGTATTAACGTACCCACTAAGTATGAGCCATAAAAGATAGGTGGCATGGTTAATGGATTCGTAAGCCATACTAAAGCAACTGATATGGGTAAATTAACCCTAAATAATATAGCACCTGCTGCGGCTAAAACCATTTGAAAAGGAACAGGGATGAAAGCAAAAAATAACCCAACCGCGAAGGCCCCTCGAGCTGAACGTCTATTTAAATGCCAAAGATTTGCGTCTTGTAAAAGCCGTCCAAATATTTTTAGTGATTTATGATGTCTAATTTTATTTGGATCAGGTAAAAATCTTTGGATCGTTTTTTTAGCCATTTAAAGCAACCATTTACATCAGTGTGGATAAGTCTTGGGTTTGTAATTGGCTGTGTAGCAACCGTGTTTTATTATCAAACTCTCGAATTTACAGTCTTCACAATTTTCATTGTAATAGTGAGCGCTTATTTTAAGCCGTTTTTAAACGTATTGTTAGGCTTTATTTGTGCAATTTGCTTTGTTGGTATGCATTTTTACCTTTTTTATAGTTTTGAAATACCAAAACCGAACGAAAAGTATGCACTTGATTCTACATTGGTTGTTGAAGAGGTTATTTCTGATAAAAAACCTCAGTATATCAAAGCCAAAATAGTGGCATTAGACGGGAGTAGTTTTTCGAATTTTAGAGCACCCAAAGCAATGCTCAGTGTTAATTCTGCACAGCCTTTTACAGTCGGGGATGAATTCTCTGCATTAATCCATTTAAAATATTTTCGCAGTAATAAAAATTTTAATGTGTTTGATACTGAACGTTATGCATTTATAAATAGAATATTATTTAAAGGAAAAGTTCTCAATAAAGAGCTTAATATAATACACAGCGATAAACAAAGCATCGTACTAGATTATCAAAACTTCATTAAAAATACCTATACAAATACAAGATTGCAGTGGCTCTATTATGCATTACTCAGTGGTGATAAATCGTTAATGAGCTATACAGATAAACAATTAATGCAATCACTTGGGTTAAGTCATTTACTAGCTATATCGGGCTTACATATTGGTTTGATTTTTAGCTTTGGTTATTTATTCATTCGATTTATCTGTACGAAAATAAACTTTTCAATTGGTCAATCATTTAACCTTACACTTTACTACAGTTCGTTCGGTTTTATAGCTGCATTAGTTTACGTATATTTAAGTGACTTTTTAGTATCAGCAACGCGAGCGCTAATTATGCTGGGTTGTTATTTGTTACTTTATTTTCTTGCTAAACAGCCGCTGCGTTGGCGTAGTATTTTATTTGCCTTGGTTATAGTGCTTGCTGTTAACCCATTTAATTTACTTAATCCAGGTCTGTATTTTTCATTTTTAGCGGTCGCTATAATTTTTACTGTTATTAATAAATTACCAATATTAAATACACGAATAAAAAACAAAATTATTGCGTTATTTGTTATTCAAGTAGCATTGTTTATCGGTTTATTACCACTTTCACTTTATTTTTTTAATGGCGTGAGTATTGCGGGCCTAGTCATTAACTTAATTGCGATACCGTTTCTTTCCATCATTATTTTACCATTTTTGATTGTTTTTACATTACTGAGTACTTTTATAGATATAGGTAATTTAATACATTTGTTTGATACAGGGTTATATGCGTTATTTAAATTACTTTATGAAATACCCGAGTCGTTAAGATGGCTGACAACAGGAAGAATCGAGTTAATATTCGTCATTTTTACCTATATTACTATGTTGATGATTTACTTCCTCCCCTATAAATTGCTCTGTTTCATTCCTTTAACAGTACTTTTATTGAATAATCTTCTAAAAGAAAAGCCTAACTGGCAACTTCATGTGTTTGATGTTGGGCATGGTCTCATGGCATTAATTGAAAAAGATAACCAAGTGCTTATCTATGATTTTGGTCCAAGTTATTTTAATCGTTTTAGCCGTACGCGAAGTATTTTATTGCCTTATATAAAAGCAAATAATTTCACAGTAAAAACAGCGATTCTAAGTCATGAAGACAGCGATCACGCTGGAGGAATACAGCATTTTATTGAAGCTGGATTTGGGGAAACATTAAAGCAATTTCATCCTGAAAATACACTTAATTTGTGTGAAGTTCAAAGTGTTGATTTTTTCGGTTTAAGAGTAGAAAGCTTTAGCACTAGAGGGTATGGGAATGAAAACGACGATTCATGCGTTGTTAGAGTATCGAGTAATACTCATAGTGTGTTATTTACAGGTGATATATCAAAATCTCGTGAAGCCTCCTTATTAGCGAATAATACACCGTTGAAAAGTACAGTCATGTTAAGCCCGCATCATGGCAGTGATACATCCTCAAGTGTTAATTTTATTAGTGATGTAGCTCCTAAAGTTGTGATTCATTCAAGTGCTTATAAAGGACAGTGGGAATTTCCCAAGCCCGTTGTTGTCGAGCGTTACAAAGCAATAAGCGCCGAGCAATTTACAACAGGCGTTGAAGGACAAATTAGTATTAAATTCTACTCAAACAATTTGGTCATAGAAACAGCAAGAGGGCAGGAAAGTTATTGGTTTATCAAAGATTGACGTTTAGTTTTATCTCATCGAAGGATACAATACAGGGAGTTACTGTATTTAGAGAGTGTTATGGATCAAAGTACTGCACAAATTTATAAACGTCTTGTTTCGTATGTTGGCGCATACAAAAGCGTCGCTTTTATCGCAATTGTTGGGATGATAGGCTATTCAGCAATGGATGCTTTATTCATTCAATTAATGAAGCCGTTTATTGATCAAGGTTTAAACCAGCGAAATACAGAAGTTTTAAAGTACGCTCCTTTTGTAGTTATCGCGTTAGTACTAGGGCGTGGTGTTTTTAACTTTATGTCTTCGTACTGTTTAAGTTATGTGGGCTCTCAAGTTGTACGCTCTTTACGCCAAGAGTTATTTGAGCACATATTGCATTTACCCGTTTCTTTTCATGACAAAAACTCAACAGGCGATTTAATTTCAAAAATCACTTTTGACACAGAGCAAGTTCAACAAGCAATTACTAAAGCGTTACTTATTGTTGTACGTGAAGGAGCCTTTGTTGTCTTTTTACTTGGTGTAATGTTTTATACCAGTTGGAAGCTCTCACTTATATTTTTAGTCATCATCCCTCTCGTTGCCATTATTGTAGCGGTTGTATCGAAACGTTTTCGCCATATTTCTAAAAGTATCCAATCAGCTATGGGGCAGGTTACACGTAGCTCTGAACAGATGCTTAGCGGACATAAAGTTATTCATGGATTTGGCGGACAAGACCAAGAAATAAACCATTTCTCAAAGATTAATAATCATAACCGCCAGCAGCGCATTAAAATGGATGCGACAAAAGCTTTAAGTGTATCAATTATTCAAATATTAGCAGCAAGTGCTATGGCTGTTATTTTATGGGCTGTATCTCTTCCATCAATGATTGATACGATTACCTCTGGTGACTTCATGGCATTAATTGCCTCAATGATGATGCTATTGCGACCGCTAAAACAACTCGCTAATGTTAATAGTGATATGCAGCGTGGTATCTCTGCTGCACAAAGTATATTTTTAGTTTTAGATGAAGAAATGGAAAAAGATACTGGCACCGTTTCAGTCGATAAAGTTAAAGGGTTAATTGAAGTTAAAAATGTAACCTTTAAGTACCCAACAAAAGATGAAGCCGTATTAAACGATTTGTCGCTAACGATTAAAGCGGGTGAAAGTATTGCCTTAGTAGGGCGCTCAGGCTCGGGTAAATCAACAATTTCTAATTTATTACCACGCTACTATGACCTAGAGTTACCGAGTGAAATATTACTTGATGGTATAGCCCTGCAGGATTATAAATTAACAGATTTGCGTCGCCAATTTGCTTTAGTGTCTCAACAAGTCGTGTTATTTAACGATACGATTGCTAACAATATTTGTTATGGCATAAAGCATGATGTGTCTGAGGAAGAATTAGAGCAAGTTGCTAAACAAGCGCATGTTTGGGAGTTTGTTAAAGACCTGCCAGAGCAATTAAACACCATGGTAGGTGAAAATGGTGTAATGCTCTCCGGCGGTCAACGTCAGCGTATAGCGATAGCACGGGCAATATTAAAAGACGCACCTATTTTGATTTTAGACGAGGCTACATCAGCACTTGATACCGAATCTGAAAAGCTTATTCAGCAAGCATTAGAAACGCTAATGAAAGATAAAACCTCAATTGTTATTGCGCACCGCTTATCTACTATCGAAAACAGTGACCGAATCTATGTTATTGATAATGGTCGTGTAATAGAAAGTGGCGATCACAATAGTTTATTAGCAAATGACGGTACTTATTCAGCCCTTTGCAAAATGCAGTTTGGTGATCAGGCGTGAGTAAAATAGAACAAAGCTGGTATAAACCATTTGGTCTAATTACTTTACTGTTATTACCATTAAGTGCTTTGTTTTGGGTTGTATCGTCATTTCGAAAATACTTATACAGCGCTAAAATACTTAAACCTTTTGAGTGCAAAACGCCTGTAATTGTAGTTGGCAATATAAGTGTTGGCGGTAATGGTAAAACGCCTTTTGTTTTGTGGCTGTATGGTCATTTAACACAGCAAGGTTTATCAGTGGGAATTATTAGTAGAGGATATGGTGGGCAATCAAAAAATTACCCGCTGTTAGTTACTGAGCTTGTAGATGCTCAGCAGGCTGGAGATGAGCCCGTACTTTTATACCATCGTTTAAAGTGCCCAATAGCGGTTGGGCCTAATAGACAACACAATATCGATTTATTAGAAAATAATTATACACTCGATGTTATTATTTCTGATGATGGAATGCAGCATTATAAAATGCCTCGTAGCATTGAGTGTTGTATTGTTGATAGTGAGCGTCGTTTTGGTAATGGCTTTGTTATGCCAGCAGGGCCACTTCGTGAAACAACTAAACGTTTGCAAAGTGTTGATATAGTAATTGAAAATGGTGGTGAGGCTAATAATAGCTACACATTACAAGTAAGTAATCTTCGCTTGGTTAATTCAAGCGATTATGCAAAAAGTAACGTAAGTGAAGCACATGCAATAAGTGCAATTGGGAACCCTAAACGGTTTGAAAACTCATTAGAAGCACAAGATATTACGTTATTATCGACTCATCATTTTAGAGATCATTATGCTTATACAGTAGATGATTTTGCCCAATTTGGTGATGATTGCATTATAATGACCGAAAAAGATGCCGTTAAATGTAAGTCCTTTGCAAAGCCTAATTGGTATTATTTACCAGTAGATGCACAACCTACCGATAGCGTAATAAACACATTAAATTCAATATTAAAAGAAAAAGGAATACTCAATGGCCTTTGATACAAAATTACTCGAGATAATTGCGTGCCCTGTTTGTAAGGGAAAATTACGCTTTGACAGAGAAAACAACGAACTAATTAGCACAGCAGCTAAGCTTGCTTATCCTGTTCAAGACGATATTCCAGTATTACTTGAAAATGAAGCACGTGAGTTATCTTTAGAAGAGGTTGAAAAGTGGAATTCGTAGTTGTAATTCCTGCTCGTTTTGCATCGACCCGACTACCAGGTAAACCGCTTGCTGATATTTGTGGCAAGCCAATGGTTCAACACGTTTACGAAAAAGCATGTTTATCAGGTGCTAGTAAAGTAGTTATAGCAACCGATCATCAAAAAGTATTTGATGCAGTAAGTATGTTTACTAATGATGTAGTAATGACGCGTGAAGATCACCAGTCGGGTACTGAACGATTAGCTGAAGTGGTTGATTTGCTTAAACTTGATAGCAATACAATTGTGGTTAATGTACAAGGCGATGAGCCATTACTTGCACCAGAAAACGTATCTCAAGTTGCTGCACTATTAAGTGATTCAACAGCACCAATGGCAACGTTAAGTGTTGCTATTGAAGAACGTGATGAAGTATTTAATCCTAATGCCGTTAAAGTGGTTAGCGATATAAATAAAAATGCCCTGTATTTCTCTCGTGCAAGTATACCGTTTGATAGAAATACGATGATGGGTGATAGCACTGCCCTTAATTTAGCCCCGTTTCAACGCCATGTAGGTATTTATGCGTACAGAGCGGGTTTTATTAAACAATACATAGAGCTGAGTGTATCACCACTAGAATTACTTGAATCACTTGAGCAGTTACGTGTTTTGTATCACGGTTATAAAATTAAAATAGAACAAGCTCAAATAGCCCCTCATGCAGGTGTAGATACGCCTGATGACTTAGCTAAAGTGATAGCGCATATTAAAAGTAAAAACGTGTGAGTGAGCAAGTAAGTAAGATATTAAAAGTTGTTTATACACATAACGATTTTTATATTTTAGAAAAGCCAGCGGGTCTTAATTTTCATTCTGAAGAAGGGCCTGGTTTTGTTGTTTTAGCCGAACAACAATTATCGCAAAAGCTTTATGCCGTTCATCGTTTAGATAAAGTGACATCAGGGCTGATTATTTTAGCGCGAAACAAATCCGCTGCAGCCGCCTTTACTGTTATGTTTACTGAGCATGCGATTGCTAAATTTTATTTAGCGATTAGTGATGCTAAACCTAAAAAGAAGCAAGGGTGGATAAAAGGCGATATGGCTAAGTCTCGCCGTGGCTCATTTAAGTTACTAACGAGTACACTTAACCCTGCAATCACCCGATTCTATTCTCTGAGTTATAAGCCAGGATTTAGAGGGTATATTTTAAAACCTTATTCAGGAAAGACGCATCAACTAAGAGTGGCACTAAAAAGTGTGGGCGCAGCTATTTTTGGCGATGCAATGTATTCAGGCACGCCATCAAATCGTACCTATTTACATGCATATGCATTGAGCTTTTTATGGCAAAGTGAACAAATACAGCTAACTTTATTACCCGATAATGGTGATGAGTATTTGGCGTTAATTAAACATCAAGATTTTCAAGCATGGCAATCGCCATGGCAACTGGATTGGTAAATGAGCGAAAAAGTTACAGATATACGTTTTGGTGGTATTAAACGTTTATATGGTCATCAACAGTTTGATTGGCTTCAAGAAGCACATTTTTGTGTAGTAGGTATTGGTGGTGTAGGAAGTTGGACAGCAGAAGCACTTGCACGTACTGGTGTTGGTAAAATAACATTGATTGATTTGGATGATATTTGCGCCACTAACGTCAATAGACAAATTCACGCGTTAACGGGCACTATTGGTCAAGCTAAAGTCGATGCAATGAAAGCGCGCTGCGAGCTCATTAACCCAGAATGCCAAATTAGTGTAATAGATGATTTTATTACACTTGATAATATTCAAGAGCATATTCAAGGTTTTGATTATGTAATTGATTGTATTGATGCAGTTAAAGAAAAAGCAGCATTAATTGCTCACTGTAAACGTAATAAACTACCTATAATTACAACAGGTGGAGCTGGCGGGCAAACAGATCCTAGCCAAATAACTTTTGGTGATGTAGCTAAAACTACGCAAGACCCATTACTTGCAAAGGTGCGCTATATTTTGCGCAAGCAATATAATTTTAGTAATAATCCTAAACGTAAGTTTAATATTGATTGTGTTTACTCAACAGAGCAATTGGTTTACCCAGGAAGCGATGGCAGCGTATGTCATGCTAAGCAAAGTGCTGATGGCACGATGAATATGGACTGTAATAATGGTTTTGGCTCTGTGACTATGATCACAGGAAGCTTTGGTTTTTTTGTTGCTGCTAAAGCTGTACGTAAATACCTAGATAAAAAACAACGCTCACAAGCTTAGTTTTCGTTAACTAAGCTTGTGTTGTGCCATGGTTTGTATCTTATCAACCATGGCTTTAATACCATTACCACGTGATGCGCTTAAGTGGCTTATAAGGCCGAGCTTTTCAAATTCTTCATACGCATTTTTATTCACTACCTGTTCTGGTGTAAGCCCGTTGTAAAGTGCTAAAATAATGGCTAATAATCCTTTTACTATACGAGTATCAGAGTCACCTATTACAACAAGTGTATTTTCGGTTAAGTCAAATTCAACGAACATCCATACTTTGCTTTCACAGCCTGGTACAAGTGCATCATCAGTTTTCAAAACATCAGCTAAAGCCGGTAACGTTTTTCCTAAAAGCATTATTTCACGATATTTTTGCTGCCAAGCAGGTGCATTTTTTATAGATTCTGTGACTTTGTTAAACGTATTTGTCATGAGTTATCCTAATTAATTCTATTAAACTGGCGTTCAATCTAATAAAGCGATACATTTTTTAAGTGAATCAATGAATATATCTACATCTTTGTAGGTATTATAAAAAGAAAAACTCGCTCTTAACGTTCCATTAAGCCCTAAATGTGTCATTAATGGTTGCGTACAATGGTGTCCACTTCTGACTGCAACCCCATATCCGTCAAGTAAAGTTGCCAAATCATAAGGATGTTCATCTTTAAAATTAAAACAGAGTGTACCAATATTGTCAGATAGGTTGCTGAATATGGTAATGCCATCCACCTTTACCAATTTTTGTGCCGCGTAACTAAACAATTCTTGTTCATATTGCTGTATTTGCACGTGATCTAATTCATTTAAATAGTCTAATGCGGCACCAAAGCCTAAAACTCCAGAAATATTTGGTGTGCCAGTTTCAAATTTTGCAGGCGCAGGGCGATAAGTGCTATGAGTTAAGTAAACTTTATCGATCATTTCACCGCCGGATTGGTAAATATCTAGCGTATTTAGCTCTTCATATTGGCCATAAAGTACACCTAAGCCTGTTGGACCGAGCATTTTATGGCTTGAGCAAACATAAAAGTCACAGTTTAATTCACGTAAATCGGGTTTTAAATGCAGTGCACCTTGGGCTCCGTCCACTAAAACAAGCGAATTCACCTCTTTTGCAGCTACAATTAGTGGCTTTAAATCAGTGATATTACCCAGTGTGTTCGATGCTTGTGTAATAGCTAATAAGGCAGGTTTTGTTTCTTTTATAAATTCACAGCATTGTTGGGTGTTTAGCGTGCCGTTATTATTTAGCGGCAGAGAGACTAATTTAGCTCCCGTCTGTTGGCTTACTAGTTGCCAAGGCACTATGTTTGCGTGATGCTCAAGCGGAGATATTATTATGGTATGACTTTCATCTAAACGCTTTTTTAAGCCGTTAGCGACCAAATTTATGGCTTCTGTAGCACCTTTAGTCCATACAATCTCTTTACTTAAGACATTAAAAAACCTTGCAGTTTTATCCCGGACTTGTTCATAAGAATAAGTGGCTTGCTCGCTAAGTGTATGGCGTCCACGGTGTACATTTGCATTTTGAGACGTATAAAACTCAGTAATTGTATCTATAACTGATTGAGGCTTTTGTGAGGTTGCTGCTGAGTCTAAATAAACAAGCGGGCAGCCGTTTATTGTTTGATTTAATGTCGGGAAGTCTTTTCTAATTTTATTTATATCAAACTTTAAAGTAGGCATAGCTCATCTACATAGTGTTTTTAAGGCAGGGATTGTAATCGGTTTATGATAATTCTCAAGTGCTGTTAATAAAAAAGGCCGCAAAATGCGGCCTTTTAAACTAACCAGCGTTAATTAACGCTTGTCAGTTGATACGTAGTCACGTTGAGTGTAACCAGTATACATTTGGCGAGGACGGCTGATCTTATGACCAGGCTGAGATAGCATCTCATCCCAGTGAGTGATCCAACCAACAGTACGTGCCATTGCAAAAATTACAGTGAACATGCTTGTTGGAATACCAATGGCTTTTAAGATAATACCAGAGTAGAAATCTACGTTAGGGTATAGTTTCTTCTCTACAAAGTACGGGTCTTCAAGGGCAATTTGCTCAAGCTTCATAGCAATATCAAGAAGTGGATCTTGGATATTTAGCTCAGCTAAAACTTCATGACACGTTTGACGCATTACTGTAGCGCGTGGATCGAAGTTTTTGTAAACGCGGTGACCAAAGCCCATAAGGCGGAATGGGTCAGCTTTGTCTTTAGCTTTAGCAACGTATTCATCAATACGGTCCACAGAGCCAATTTCTTCTAACATGTTTAAACATGCTTCGTTAGCGCCGCCGTGAGCAGGTCCCCATAAAGAAGCAATACCAGCTGCAATACATGCATACGGGTTAGCACCTGATGAACCAGCAAGACGCACTGTTGAAGTCGATGCATTTTGCTCATGATCTGCATGAAGCATAAAGATTTTATCCATAGCTTTAGCAGTTACAGGGTTAACTTTATATTCTTCAGCAGGTACAGAGAACATCATGTGTAAGAAGTTTTCTGCGTAGCTTAAATCGTTACGTGGGTATACAAACGGTTGGCCGATGTTTGTTTTATAAGCCATTGCAGCAATAGTTGGTAACTTAGCAACTAGCTTAACTGCACTTGTTTTACGTTGTTCTGCATCAGTAATATCAAGGTCTTCATGATAAAAAGATGATAACGCACCCACTACGCCACAAAGCATGGCCATTGGGTGAGCGTCAAAGCGGAAACCTTGGAAAAAGTTAGCAATCTTCTCGTCAAGCATAGTGCTTGTAGTGATTTCATTCTTAAAAACTTCGTATTGTTCTTTAGAAGGTAACTCACCATTTAAAAGTAAGTAGCAAAGCTCAATATAGTTAGAATCTTCAGCTAATTGCTCAATTGGGTAACCACGGTGAAGTAGTACACCTTTACCACCATCAATATAGGTGATTGCAGATTCACAAGAACCAGTCGACATGAAACCTGGGTCATAAGTAAAGTGGCCATGTGAACCTAACGTACGTACGTCGATTACATCTTGGCCAGCAGTGCCTTGATAAATTGGAAGTTCGATTGGATCTAGTCCATCAATATGGACTGTGGCTTTTTTATCTGCCATCGCTATGTATCTCCTATTAAGATATCTATTCTGATTTTTAGATTTTAAAGTTCTGAAATCTGTTTTAAGCACATCTTCGCATTTTAACGTGAAAGAGGGGGTTAAAGTCAATTTTTATAAACATTATGCATATATGTATAATAAATATTCGGTATTAATTAAATATAATACTATTGGCTAATTCGCAAACATCTCTAAATAAACAAGAATTGTAAAAAGTCCTGTGGGTATATATACTAACGGTGGTTTTAAACCGTATTGTATTTGGGTAAACATATTCTTAACAGCTTAAAATTTACTGTTTTGTGAACTTTAACTATTTTGATACGTTTATTCTGATAGTTCCATCAGTAATATTTGGTGGGTTTTTAGAAAAACAAGTAGATGAGCTCCACTGTGAGCAAAGATGGGCAAGTAACTGTGAAAAAGCAAAGACCTGTAAATCTAGATCTAACAACTATATCTATGCCGGCAACGGCTAAAGCTTCAATTTTTCACCGCGTCACCGGTGTTGCATTGTTTTTTGCTTTAACGTTTGTCATTTGGGCTTGGTCTGAGTCTCTCTCTTCAGCTGAAGGTTTTGAATTCGTCAAGGGTCTGTTTAACGGATTCATTGCCAAATTTATAGCTTGGGGCACTGTTTCTGTATTAGGTTATCACCTTATTGGTGGCATCCGTCATATGATTATGGATATGGGACATTGGGAAGAACTTGAATCAGGTAACCTCAGCGCTAAAGTATCAATGGCTCTTGGTGTTGTGTTTGCCGTATTGGCAGGGGTGTGGATATGGTTTTAAATCAAGCAACTCTAAAACGTGATGGTGTACAAGATTTCGTATCTTTACGTACCACGGCATTAATAATCAGCGCGTACGCGATTTTTATTATCGGCTATTTTTTAGCGACGCCAGAAGTCACTTTCGAAGCCTGGACAGGCCTCTTCTCTAACCTAGCAATGAAAGGGTTTACTTTAATTACCCTTATTTGCATTATGGTTCATACCCGCATTGGCCTTTGGCAAGTTCTTACAGACTATGTTAAGTGTTCGAAGTTGCGTGCTGTTTTAGGTTTTGTTTTAAACCTAATGGCCGTTGCTTACGTAGCTATTGGTCTAATCGTTTTATGGGGTGTTTAAGTGAAATATTCTGTTCGTGAATTTGACGCCGTAGTAATTGGTGCAGGTGGTGCTGGTATGCGCGCTGCTTTAGCAATTACAGAATCTGGCAAAACGTGTGCATTAATATCTAAAGTATTTCCAACGCGCTCACACACTGTATCTGCTCAAGGTGGTATTACAGTAGCGCTAGGTAATTCACACGAAGACAACTGGGAATGGCATATGTACGATACCGTTAAGGGTTCCGATTTTATCGGCGACCAAGACGCTATTGAATACATGTGTCAAACTGGCCCAGAAGCTATTACTGAATTAGAAAACATGGGACTACCATTTTCTCGTTTTGAAAATGGCCGTGTTTACCAACGTCCTTTCGGTGGTCAATCGAAAAACTTTGGTGGTGAACAAGCTGCACGTACTGCCGCTGCTGCTGACCGTACTGGTCATGCTTTACTTCATCTTCTATATCAACAAAACGTTAAAAACAAAACAAATGTATTCTCTGAGTGGTATGCACTTGACTTAGTTAAAAACGACAATGGCGATGTAGTAGGGTGTACAGCAATTGAGATTGAAACAGGTGAAATCACTTTCTTCAAATCTAAAGCAGTTGTATTAGCCACTGGTGGTGCAGGTCGTATATTCGCATCAACAACAAATGCTCACATTAACACCGGCGACGGTGTTGGTATGGCAACACGCGCTGGTATTTCTATGCAAGACATGGAAATGTGGCAGTTCCACCCAACGGGTATTGCAGGTGCTGGTACGCTAGTAACTGAAGGTTGTCGTGGTGAAGGCGGTTATCTTTTAAATAAAGATGGCGAGCGCTTCATGGAACGTTACGCACCAAACGCAAAAGACTTAGCGTCTCGCGATGTTGTTGCGCGTTCAATGATGACTGAAATCCGTGAAGGTCGTGGTTGTGATGGTCCTTGGGGTCCTCATATCAAGCTGAAACTTGACCATTTAGGTGAAGAAACGCTTAACCTACGTCTTCCTGGCGTATGTGACCTAGCTAAAACTTTCGCTCACGTTGATCCAGCTAAAGAACCAATTCCAGTAATTCCTACTTGTCATTATATGATGGGTGGTGTTCCTACTAACGTAAATGGACAAGCACTACAAATCGATGCTCAAGGCAACGAAAAAGTAGTTGAAGGTTTATTTGCTGTTGGTGAGATTGCATGTGTATCTGTACACGGTGCAAACCGCTTAGGTGGTAACTCATTACTAGATTTAGTTGTATTTGGCCGTGCTGCTGGTAACTTCTTAGGTAAATACCTTAAAGATGTTGAAGTGTCAAAAGCGGCTTCAGAGTCAGATTTAGAAGCGTCTCTTGCACGTTACAACCGTTGGGAAAATTCAACGGCTGGCCAAGGTGAAGATCCAGTTCAAATCAAAAAAGATCTACAGCAATGTATGCAGCTTAACTTCTCGGTATTCCGTGAAGGCGATTCAATGGCTTCAGGTCTTCAAGAACTTAAAGAAATTCGTGAACGTCTGCAACATGCTCGTCTTGATGATAAATCATCAGACTTCAATACGCAGCGTATCGAATGTCTTGAACTAGATAACTTAATGGAAACAGCTTACTCAACTGCAGTAGCTGCAAACTTCCGTACAGAAAGCCGTGGTGCACATTCTCGCTTTGACTACCCAGATCGTGATGACGAAAACTGGTTATGTCACTCAGTATTCAATCCTGTAACGGATGAAATGAGTAAGCGTGATGTAAACTATGCGCCTAAAACGCGTGAAGCTTTCCCACCTAAAGCACGTGTTTACTAGGAGATAGACGATGGCACAAGTACAATTTTCAGTTTATCGTTATAATCCAGATGTTGACAACGCTCCTCGTATGCAAGAATACACCTTGCAAACAGAGGAAGGTCACGACATGATGGTGTTAGATGCACTTATTCTTTTAAAAGAACAAGATCCTACACTATCTTTTCGTCGTTCATGCCGTGAAGGTGTGTGTGGATCTGATGGTGTTAACATGAATGGTAAAAATGGTTTAGCATGTATTACTCCTTTATCTACGCTACAAAAAAATGGCAAAGGTAAAATTGTAGTACGTCCGTTACCAGGCTTACCTGTGGTTCGTGACCTTGTTATTGACATGAGTCAGTTCTACACTCAGTACGAAAAAGTTAAACCTTATTTAATTAATGATCAGCCTGCAGCAGGCGAGCGTCTTCAATCTATTGAAGAACGTGATAAATTAGATGGGCTATATGAGTGTATTTTGTGTGCATGTTGTTCGACATCGTGTCCTTCGTTCTGGTGGAATCCAGACAAGTTCATTGGTCCAGCAGGTCTTCTTCACGCTTACCGTTTCTTAGCTGATAGCCGAGATACAGCAACTGAAGAACGTTTAGCGGATTTAGACGATGCGTTCAGTGTGTTCCGTTGCCACAGTATCATGAACTGTGTTAGCGTTTGTCCTAAGGGTCTTAACCCGACTAAAGCAATTGGGCAAATCAAATCTATGTTATTAAACCGAGCGGTTTGATTACTTAGTAAACGTAAGATGGCTAATACAGATTATTAGCCATCTTGTTATGATAACTATTAATTTCTGCGCTAAAGAAAAGGGCTTATAAATGCACGAAGGTGTGATGAAGGCATGGCTAGAATCTTCACATTTAAACGGCGGCAACGTTGCTTATGTAGAAGAGCTTTATGAAGCGTATTTAGACGATGCGACTTCTGTGCCAGATGAATGGCGAGAAGTGTTCGAACAATTACCTAAAGTTGATGGTGTGGATGTTGAAGTAAAACATTCAGAAGTTCGAACGCAGTTTGCACAGCTTGCAAAAAACAAGCATAGAGAAGTAGTGGTAGCAGAGGGTAGTGGCGGTGACCTTAAACAGGTTAAAGTTCTACAACTTATTAATGCTTTCCGTTTTCGTGGACACCAAAATGCAAACCTAGATCCATTAGGTATTTGGCAACGAGAGCGTGTACGAGATTTAGAGCTAGAGTACCACGACTTATCTTCAAGTGATTTTGACCGCGAGTTTAACGTAGGATCGTTTGCCGTAGGCCGCGATACTATGCCTTTAGGTGAACTATACCAAGCACTAAAAACTACATATTGTGGTTCAATTGGCGCTGAGTATATGCACATCACATCAACAGAGGAAAAGCGTTGGTTACAACAGCGTTTAGAATCTGTCCAGTCTAGGCCAAAATTCGAAAAAGACGAAAAGCTGCGTATCCTAAAAGGATTAACTGCTGCTGACGGACTTGAAAAATATTTAGGGGCTAAGTTCCCAGGTGCTAAGCGTTTCTCACTTGAAGGTGGCGATGCGTTAGTTCCAATGTTAAAAGAGCTTATTCACCGCGCTGGTGAAAGCGGCCAACAAGAAGCTGTTATTGGTATGGCTCACCGTGGTCGTTTAAATGTTCTTGTAAATGTACTTGGTAAAAATCCATCAGAGTTATTTGATGAGTTTGCTGGTAAACATAAAGAAACATTAAGTTCTGGCGATGTTAAATACCACATGGGTTATTCATCTGACTTTGCTACTAAAGGTGGCAATGTTCATATGGCGCTTGCGTTTAACCCGTCTCATCTTGAAATTGTAAACCCAGTTGTTATGGGCTCAGTACGTGCTCGTCTTGACCGCTTAGGTGACAGTTCTGGTATTAAAGCTTTACCAATTACAATTCATGGTGATTCTGCGGTTACAGGCCAAGGTGTTGTACAAGAAACGTTTAACTTATCACAAACTAACGCGTTTAGTTGTGGTGGTAGTATTCGTATTGTTGTAAATAACCAAGTTGGTTTTACTACATCAAAACAAGACGATGTACGCTCTACAGATTACTGTACTGACATTGCTAAAATGGTTCAGTCACCTATCTTCCATGTTAACTCTGATGACCCTGAAGCAGTTGCATTTGTTACTCAAATTGCACTTGATTTCAGAAACCAGTTTAAACGTGACGTAGTAATCGATTTAGTATGTTACCGTCGCCATGGTCACAATGAAGCTGATGAGCCTAATGCAACTCAGCCTGTTATGTACCAAAAAATTAAAAAACACCCAGTTCCACGTTTAATATACGCAGACCAACTTATAGCTGAAGGCTCTTTTTCTGAACAAGAAATAAAAGCACTTGCTGATGAGTACCGTAATGCATTAGACGAAGGCAACTGTGTTGTTTCAGAAATTCAACCAGAGACATCGCATTCTTCAGATTGGGCAAAGTATGTTGGCCATGAATGGGATGTTGATTACGATGCCAGCGTACCTGTTGAAGAGCTCAAAGCACTCGGTGAGAAAATCTCTTCTTACCCAGAGCAATATAAAGCACAGTCACGCGTTAAAAAGATTTACGATGATCGTAAATTAATGGCTTCTGGTGAGAAACCTCTAGATTGGGGTATGGCAGAAACACTTGCTTATGCAACAATCGCAACTGAAGGCACTGACATTCGTTTAACTGGTCAGGATTCAGGGCGTGGCACATTCTTCCATCGTCATGCTGTTGTTCACAGTCAATCAGACGGCGCTACTTATACACCTCTACAGCACTTAAGCGAAGATCAAGGTACTTTTGAAGTATTTGACTCTGTTTTATCTGAAGAAGCTGTTGTTGCTTTTGAATACGGTTATGCAACTGCAGAGCCTACTTCATTAGTACTTTGGGAAGCACAGTTTGGTGATTTCGCCAACGGTGCACAGGTTGTATTTGACCAATTCCTAAGTTCTGGTGAGCAAAAATGGGGCCGTTTATGTGGTCTTACAATTTTGTTACCACATGGCTACGAAGGACAAGGTCCAGAACATAGTTCAGCTCGTTTAGAGCGTTTCCTACAACTATGTGCTGATCACAACATGCAAGTATGTGTTCCATCTACTCCTGCACAAGTTTACGCTATGCTTCGTCGTCAATCAGTTCGACCACTACGTCGTCCGTTGATTGTTATGACGCCTAAGTCGTTGCTTCGTCATCCTCTTGCAACTTCATCGCTTGAAGAGCTATCGCATGGTGTTTTCCATAATATGATCGACGAAGTTGATGATATTAACCCTGAGAAAGTCGAACGCGTTGTATTTTGTAGTGGTAAAGTTTATTACGAACTATTACAAGAGCGTCGTAAGCTTGAGCAAGATAATATTGCTATTGTTCGTGTTGAGCAGTTATATCCGTTCCCACATGACGAAATGCAAACAATTATGGAGCGTTACCAACACGTAACTGATTTTGTATGGTGTCAAGAAGAGCCACAAAACCAAGGTGCATGGTACTGTTCACAACATCACTTTATTGATGCAATCCCACAAGGTGCTAAATTAAAATATGCAGGACGTAAAGCGTCTGCATCACCAGCGTGTGGTTACATGTCAGTACATACTAAAGAACAACAAGCGCTCGTTGCCGACGCGCTTACTATAGAAAATAAAGGATAAGCAATGAGCACAGAAATTAAAGTTCCTGTTCTTCCTGAGTCGGTTGCAGATGCTACCGTTGCTACATGGCATGTAAGTGTTGGCGACAAAGTAACTCGCGATCAAAACTTAGTAGACATTGAAACAGATAAAGTGGTTTTAGAAGTTGTTGCACAGCATGACGGTGTAATTACAGAAATATCACAAGAAGAAGGTGCAACCGTACTTGGCGATCAAGTTATGGGTTTACTTGGTGATGCTGATGCAGCGCCAGCAAGTGAAGGTTCATCTAAAGAAGAATCAGCACCAGCTAAATCAGAAGACGCGCCAGCGGCGCAATCAGCACCAGCATCAGAAGGTAAAGAAGTGGACATTAAAGTACCTGTACTTCCAGAATCAGTTGCAGACGCAACAATTGCTACATGGCATGTACAACCAGGTGACGCAGTAACACGCGACCAAAACTTGGTAGATATTGAAACAGATAAAGTTGTTCTTGAAGTAGTAGCTCAAGAAGATGGCATCATGGGAGATATCATTCACAACGAAGGCGATACTGTACTAGGCGAGCAAGTAATTGGTTCGGTTAAAGCAGGCGGTGCACCAGCGGCTCCAGCTGCAAAAGCAGACGAAACGCCAGCAGCAGATTCTAGCGAAAGTTCAGATGTGTTAACACCATCAGTTCGTCGTTTAATTGCTGAGAAAGGCTTAGACGCTTCTAAAATTAACGGCACAGGTAAAAATGGCCGCGTAACTAAAGAAGACGTTGATACGTTCTTAAAAGCACCAGCGCCAGCGGCTAAAAAAGCAGAAGCTTCTGCTCCTGCAGCACCGATGGGCGATCGTACTCAAAAACGTGTTCCTATGACTCGTTTACGTAAAACGATTGCTACACGTCTTCTTGAAGCAAAAAATTCAACTGCAATGTTAACAACATTCAACGAAGTGAACATGGAACCAATCATGAGCCTTCGTAAGCAGTACCAAGAAGTATTTGAAAAGCGTCATGGTATTCGTTTAGGTTTCATGTCTTTCTACGTGAAAGCGGTAACTGAAGCACTTAAACGCTTCCCAGATGTTAATGCATCAATTGATGGTGACGATATTGTTTACCACAACTATTTTGATATCAGCATTGCAGTATCTACTCCACGTGGTCTAGTTACTCCAGTACTTAAAGATTGTGACAAACTATCTGTTGCTGAAATCGAAAAGGGTATTCGTGAATTAGCACTTAAAGGTCGTGATGGTAAGCTAACGCTTGCAGATATGACCGGTGGTAATTTCACTATCACTAATGGCGGCGTATTTGGTTCATTACTATCTACACCTATCATTAACTTGCCACAGTCTTCAATTTTGGGTATGCATAAAATCCAAGACCGTCCGATGGCTGTAAATGGTAAAGTAGAAATACTACCTATGATGTATTTAGCACTTTCTTATGACCACCGTATCATTGATGGTAAAGAATCTGTTGGTTTCTTAGTGACTATTAAAGAGTTACTTGAAGATCCAACTCGCTTATTGCTAGATGTTTAATCTAGTTGTATGAAATGTAAGCTGTGAATGAACATTCACAGCTTTTTTTTTGCGCCTTTGGTCTTACTGGGGTTTTCATGTTAAGCCTTGGGATCTATACTAGGTGCGCAATTTGGGATAGTTGTTTATTTGAAAAAATATTCAGCTCTTTTAGTATAAAAAATTGGATAAAGCATCATGAATTTGCATGAGTATCAGGCAAAACAACTTTTTGCCGAATATGGTTTACCAGTTTCTCAGGGTTTCGCTTGCGATACACCTGAAGAAGCTGCAGCAGCTGCTGAAAAAATCGGCGGTGATATGTGGGTTGTTAAAACTCAGGTTCACGCAGGTGGACGTGGTAAAGCTGGCGGTGTAAAGCTAGTAAAAACTATCGACGAAGTAAAAGCGTTTGCAGCTAACTGGTTGGGTAAAAACCTAGTTACTTACCAAACAGACGAGAAAGGCCAGCCAGTAGCTAAAATTTTAGTTGAAAGCTGTACTGACATTGCTAACGAATTGTACCTAGGTGCAGTAGTTGACCGTGCATCTCGCAAAGTAGTTTTCATGGCGTCTACTGAAGGCGGCGTTGAAATTGAAACTGTTGCAGAAGAAACACCAGAGCTTATCCACAAAGCTGAAATTGATCCATTAGTGGGTCCTCAAGCTTACCAAGCACGTGAACTAGGCTTCAAATTGGGTCTTAACCCAGTACAAATGAAGCAGTTTGTTAAGATCTTTATGGGTCTTGGTAACATGTTTACTGATTTTGATTTCGCACTACTTGAAATCAACCCGTTAGTAATTACAGACGAAGGTAACCTTCACTGTCTTGACGGAAAAATCGGTATTGATGGTAATGCACTTTACCGTCAGCCTAAAATCCGTGAGTTCCACGATCCATCTCAAGAAGATGCACGTGAAGCACACGCAGCAAGCTTCGAGCTTAACTACGTTGCTCTAGATGGCAATGTTGGTTGTATGGTTAACGGTGCAGGCCTAGCAATGGGTACTATGGACATCGTAAACCTACACGGCGGCAAACCGGCTAACTTCCTAGATGTTGGCGGCGGCGCGACTAAAGAACGTGTTTCTGAAGCATTCAAAATCATCCTTTCTGACGACAATGTTAAAGCTGTTTTAGTAAACATCTTTGGCGGTATCGTACGTTGTGACATGATTGCTGAAGGTATCATTGGCGCAGTTAAAGAAGTTGGCGTAAATGTACCTGTAGTTGTACGTTTAGAAGGTACTAATGCTGAATTAGGTCGTGAAGTTCTTAAGAACTCAGGTCTAGATATCATTGCTGCTGAATCACTAACAGACGCTGCTGAGAAAGTTGTAGCTGCTGCGGAGGGCAAATAATGTCTGTATTAATCAATAAAGATACAAAAGTTATCTGTCAAGGTTTCACTGGTGGCCAAGGTACTTTCCACTCAGAGCAAGCGCTTGAGTACGGTACACAAATGGTTGGTGGTGTAAGCCCAGGTAAAGGCGGTCAAACGCACCTTGGTCTTCCTGTATTCAACACAGTTCGTGATGCTGTTCAAGAAACTGGCGCAACTGCTTCAGTTATCTACGTACCAGCTCCTTTCTGTAAAGATGCAATCTTAGAAGCTATCGATGCTGGCATCGAGCTGATCGTTTGTATCACTGAAGGTATCCCTACGCTTGATATGGTTGACGTTAAAGTTAAACTAGATCAAACAGGTACTCGTATGATCGGTCCTAACTGTCCAGGTGTTATTACTCCTGGTGAGACTAAGATTGGTATCATGCCTGGTCACATCCACAAACCTGGTAAAGTAGGTATTGTTTCTCGTTCTGGTACTTTAACGTACGAAGCGGTTAAGCAAACTACTGATGCTGGTTTTGGTCAGTCTACGTGTGTTGGTATTGGTGGTGATCCAATCCCAGGTACTAACTTTATCGACGTTTTAGAAATGTTCGAAAAAGATCCACAAACTGAAGCAATCGTAATGATTGGTGAAATTGGTGGTACTGCAGAAGAAGAAGCTGCAGAGTACATCAAAGCTAACGTAACTAAACCTGTAGTATCTTACATTGCTGGTGTTACTGCACCAGAAGGTAAGCGTATGGGTCACGCTGGCGCAATCATCGCAGGCGGTAAAGGTACTGCTGATGAGAAATTTGCTGCATTAGAAGCTGCGGGCGTAAAAACTGTACGTTCACTTGCTGAAATCGGTAAAGCACTTAAAGAGAAAACAGGCTGGTAATTGCTTGTTTCCTCTGAAAAGGCCCGCTTATGCGGGCCTTTTTGTTATTGAGGTAAATTTAGAACGGATAACTAATATGCTGAAAAAAGCGTACAGTCAAATCTTGTCGTTGTTTATTTATAGCCAGCTCGTTACATAATGCATGAATTGTTTTCTCTACTTGGTTCATAAAGCGGCCATAACCAATTTCATGTTTATCCTGCTGCGTTGCGACAACAACAAAATGTAGTGTTTCTACTAATTTTGTTGCTTCATAAAAATACTTAATTTGATTTTCATTTGATTCAACATCAAAACTCAACTTTTGTAACTCTGCATTACCTTCATTTTTATCTATTTTACTGTTTCGGACAATGGGTATTGCGCCATTAGCTACCATTGCACCGTGTGTTAGTTTGTTTTGTTCACATGCGCGTTTAAAACTATCTGCAAAGTAATCATAAAACTTTTCCACATCGTTATTGTTCACCATTGTTTGAAACTGTGTTTTGATGGCCCGAGAAACCGCAATGGTAAATGTTGCGTAAGTCATTTCAGCATGGTCACTAGGAATATTACATTGCCTTGATTGATAACGAGGGTAGAGGCTTCTGAGTTTATATCCATAACTCTCTTTATTTCCCTTATCTTTAGCAAATAAATCGTAAGTTAGATGTTGGTGATCGCGAAGTTTAAATTGGGGCTGATTTATAAATAACTGTTCTTGGAGTAAGTTTAATACTTTTTGCACTCTATTGTGAAACAAAGCTGAGTTTGCACGTAAGTCTTCACCCGTGGCTAAAAACAAGAAACGTATTTTCTTGCTTTTTATATCTGGTGAGTAATAAATTTTATGTGCCTCGTGATAACGAGGGTTATAAAAAAACAACATCTGCTTGTCGGTTTCTAATTGATATGACTCATCATGAAAGCGTACAACCGGTAGTTTATCGTTTGCTAATAAATGTACATTATGCAGTTCATACTCATCACAACATGCAAATAATTGACGCGCAATACGCTCATAGCAACAGTTTATAGTGCTAAAGCTATTATAAAATGCTTCATTAGGTATTATTTCAGCCAATAAATAGTGGTTAGCGCGTGCATTAGTTGGAATATATACACGGTGTTGATTAAGTGTCGCCATCTTAGAATCCTTATAAAGTAGGTTATTTAGCTACTATAATTGGCTTTGATGACCTAAATGTTGCGTTAAAACAAATTTTATTCATAAACAATTGAACAAGTGGATTAAAGTTAATCAATATCTAAAATAAACCTTAATCTATTGCTGTATGTTATTGTATGTTTTTGTAATAATGCATTAGTTTTGTTATTACGTAATATTTAGAGGATCACACTCCTATGGCGGAAATTGAGAATCGCCCAAGTAACTTTATTAGAACCCGAATTGATGAAGACTTAGCAAGTGGCAAACATGCGACAACGCATACACGTTTTCCACCTGAGCCAAATGGTTTTTTACATATTGGCCATGCCAAATCAATTTGTTTGAATTTTGGTATCGCAAAAGACTACAACGGTTTATGTAACCTACGTTTTGACGATACAAACCCTGAAAAAGAAGACATTAACTACGTTAACTCTATTAAAGAGGATGTACAGTGGTTAGGCTTTAATTGGGATGGCGACATAAAGTATTCTTCTAACTATTTTGATACTTTATATGGTTACGCAGTAGAGCTTATTGAAAAAGGCTTAGCGTACGTTTGTTTTTTAACTGCAGACGAAGCACGACAGTACCGCGGTACATTAAAAGAGCCAGGTAAAAACAGTCCTTATAGAGATACTTCAGTTGAAGAAAACCTAGCGTTATTTGAAAAAATGCGCGCTGGCGAATTCAAAGAAGGTGAATGTGTACTGCGTGCTAAAATTGATATGGCAAGCTCATTTATGGTGCTTCGCGATCCAATTATTTACCGTGTACGTTTTGCTCATCATCACCAAACAGCAGACAAGTGGTGCATTTACCCAATGTATGACTTCACTCACTGTATTTCTGATGCGCTTGAAGGTATTACACATTCATTATGTACATTAGAGTTCCAAGATAACCGTCGTTTATACGACTGGGTACTTGATAACATTAGTTTAGAGTGTCACCCACAGCAAATTGAGTTTTCGCGCTTAAATCTTGAATACACTATTATGTCAAAGCGTAAGCTAAATGATTTAGTAGTAAATAACTATGTAGAAGGGTGGGATGACCCTCGTATGCCTACTATTGCAGGTTTACGTCGTCGTGGTTATACACCAGGTTCAATTCGTGAATTTTGTTTGCGTATTGGTGTAACAAAACAAGAGAATATGGTTGAAATGGGCATGCTTGAAGCATGTATCCGTGAAGACTTAAACGAAAATGCACCACGTGCAATGGCTGTACTCGATCCTGTTAAAATCGTTATTGAAAACTACGATGCAGATAAAGTTGAAACTTTATCAGTGGCTAATCACCCAAATAAAGAAGAAATGGGGCGTCGTGATGTTCCATTTACTCGTGAAATCTATATTGAACGAGAAGACTTTAAAGAAGAAGCGAATAACAAATTCAAACGTTTAGTACTTGATAAAGAAGTACGCTTACGTGGTGCTTATGTTATTAAAGCGCAGCGTGTTGAAAAAGACGAAAATGGCGAAATCACAACCATCTTCTGTACTTACGACAACGAAACACTTGGTAAAAACCCAAGTGATGGTCGTAAAGTAAAAGGTGTTATTCATTGGGTTTCAGCACCAGAGTCTATTACTGCAGAAGTTCGTTTATACGACCGTTTGTTTAGCGTACCAAATCCAGCAGCTGCAGAGGAATTTGAAACTACGCTAAACCCAGAGTCACTGGTTGTTTTACCTAATGCTAAATTAGAACCATCGCTTGCTAATTCACAAGCAGAGCAGGGCTTTCAGTTTGAGCGTACGGGTTATTTTTCTCGTGATTCTAAATCAGAGAACGTTGTATTTAATCAAACCGTGGGTCTTCGCGATTCATGGTCTAAAACTCAATAAGTAATACCAATTCGCTTAATTAAGTGATCTATTTTGAGGCTGGAAAAACGTGTTGATAGCTAGGCAAAAAATTCGCTATTTAGTTATTCTAAATGAGCATTTTTTAACGCAGGTAGCGACACGTTTAGCCCCGCAAAATGATTAAGTATTATTGTGGATTGGTATAATACTTAAAATATACCCAGGAATTACTGGGTATATTCATTACTATTGTCTTTTAGGCACAAAAAAACCTGCACTTAGCAGGTTTTTTTATTGCTTTTAAAAGCGGTATTAGCTGTTAGCGTCGCTAAATTCTTTACACGCTGCTTTATCATTACACTCACCGTATAAATACAAAGAATGGTTTGTAAGAGTAATACCATTTTCTTCAGCAATTTCTAGCTGACGACGCTCAATCATGTCATCTTCAAACTCTACTACTTTGCCACATTTCAAACATACTAAATGATCGTGGTGAGTGCTTCCTGAAAGTTCAAATACTGATTTTCCGCCTTCAAAGTGATGACGGCTTACAATACCCGCATCATCAAATTGGTTAAGTACGCGGTATACAGTTGCAAGACCAATTTCTTCACCTAGATCCAAAAGAATTTTGTAAACATCTTCAGCACTGATGTGTTGGTTATCTGGAGATTGTAAAATCTCTAATATTTTAATACGCGGTAAAGTTACTTTTAAACCGGCTTTTTTAAGTTCCAAGTTATGATCAGTCATTAAATCTGTCTCAATTTTATTTGGTTATACTAGACATCTTGCAAAGATGTACACGACACATTAGCAACAAACAGGATAACGTGCCTAAGCGTTAAGTGCAAAGAACAATTGATATATATTGCCACTAAAGCTTAAAACGCTAACTGTTTGATAATTATTTAAACAGCTAGCGATATATGGAGTAAATTAGTCAGCTAATTCACTTAAACACATTTCTTCATATACTTGAGCAGACCATGCTTTAACACGTTGTTCTGTAAGCTCTGGTTGACGGTCTTCGTCGATACCCAAACCTACAAAGTGCTTATCATCAGCCATTCCTTTAGACGCTTCAAAGTCATAGCTTTCACTTGGCCAATGGCCCACAACAATAGCGCCACGTTCAGTAACAATATCGTTGATCATGCCCATTGCATCTAAAAAGTACTCAGCGTAATCTTCTTGGTCACCACAACCAAAAATAGCAACAAGTTTACCTTCAAAGTCTACTTCCTCAAGTTCTGGGAAAAAGTCATCCCAGTCACATTGAGCTTCACCGTAGTACCAAGTAGGGATACCGAATAAGATTAAATCAAATTCAGCAATCTCTTCTTTAGAGCTTTTTGCAATATCATGAACAGCCACTAGCTTTTTACCCAATTCTTTTTGGATCATTTTTGCTACGTGTTCTGTGTTACCTGTGTCACTTCCGAAAAAAATGCCTACACTTGCCATGGATTTAAAACCTTTTATGTATCAATAGCCAATCTTTCTTGTAAAATCGTTTCAATCAGCGCACTGCGGCTAATATTTTGTGCATCTGCCATATCACTCAATGCTTGATATAACTGCGATGAAACTTTAAATTCAACACGCTTTAAACCACGTGCTTTATCTCTTTTTATTTGATTACGTTTATTTACCTTTAACTGCATATCCCGAGAAAGGGGATTGGTTTTAGGTCTGCCTGGGCGTTTTTCGTATTCAAATAAATCGAGTGTAGTTCTATCTGTTTCTGACTTCGCCATGCTTAACCTACACCTGCGCCTTGCCAAAATACTTGAATAAGCCCTTTAGCAATAAAGCCTGAACAACCTAAAAAGAGCACGCCCCAAACAATGTATTGTCCGAACTTTGGTACATTGCCACTTTTTAGTACGTCTTTAATTGCCATGCCGATGAATATGAAAATACCGGCTAAGCCAAAATACAACCCTAGGGTATCAAATTCGTTAATTAACTGACTGACCATCAACGTATAACCTTTAAATTAAACGGCGCGTACTATAGCATATAAATATTCATATATTTAGTGCGCTGAATCAAAAACACGCGATTAAAATTGCTTTAAACCGCAGTTAAAAAGTCATTTATCGCTTTATTAACAGCAAGAGGCTTTTGAGCATGAAGCCAATGACCTGCGCCATGAATAATTTTAGCCTTGGTGTTTTTAAAGCGTGCTGTAATTGCAGTACGATGCTCGGGCAATATATAGTCAGAATCATTACCTTTAATGAAAAGAGTATCGCATAAACAAGAATTGTTTTCATTAACATTGGATGTGATTGTCGAATATTTTTCATCAAGCACATTTAGGTTAAATCGCCATGCAAAATGACCTTCTTCATTTTTAGCGAGGCTTTTAAGTAAAAATTGTCGAACTCCAAGCTCTTCAATATAAGGCTGCATAATTGCATCAGCTTGCTTTCTATCATCTATTGACTGCGTTGAAACTGCTTTTAATGCTTGTAATATTTTTGTGTGGCGAGCAGGGTAACTAACAGGTGCGATATCAAGTACAACCAATTTATTTACCAGTTCAGGGTGTGTCAGTGCTAATTCCATTGCGACTTTCCCACCCATAGAATGTCCAACTAAATGAGCTTTATCTATGTTTAAATGCGCTAATAACTCGACAATATCTTGAGCCATTGCAGGGTAGTTCATTTCATCACTATGAGGAGAAAGCCCGTGGTTGCGTAAATCAACGTTAATAACATTAAAGTGTTCACTTAATGGTTTTGCGATTACATTTAGGTTTTCTAATGATCCAAAAAGTCCGTGGATCAAGATAACATTAGGGCCTTGCCCTTGTTGCTTGTAATTTAACTGCATACACGCCTCCTGAAAATTTCGCCATAGTTTGCCGAGCATTGCTCTAAAAAGCAAAAAATACAGCGACTATTTATTAAATTGGGCTTTTGTTTGTTAAATCAACAACAATCAAGTAAATATTAATATGTTTACGGGAGTGCTTGTTGTAACTCGCATTTCTGATTGGTTTGGGTATAATCACACGGGAGAAAAAAATGTGACCCGTAATGACAGGAAGAACATGAAACAAATCGACATAGACGACGAGTTATATCAGTATATTGCAAGCAATACGCAAAGTATTGGTGAAAGTGCATCCACTATTTTACGTCGTTTATTAAATCTGAGCGGCGAAAAAATTCAAACCGCAAACGTAGAACTAACTCAAAATAATCAAACTGCGACTACGTCTACCGCCACATTAAAAAGCTCAGAGCCACCTGCTGCTGAGACTTCAAAAAAACAAACGCCTGTAGCTCACGCACCCGTGAAGCAAAAAAGCGATAATGTTTTTAATGTATTAAATAAAGAAGAGCTGGCAATGCAAAAGGGTGTTGTTGGGCGCTTTTTGTTTATTTTAAGTGCATTTTACCGCACACATAAAACTGATTTTTCGGCTGTACTAGATATAAAAGGGCGTGACCGTGTTTACTTTGCTACTAGTAAAGAAGCCTTAGTAAATAGCGGTAGTAGTATGAACCCTAAAAACATAACTGATAGTGAATATTGGGTTATGACAAATTCTAATACAACGCGTAAAAAAATGATGCTTCATGAAGTTGCTCTTTGCCTTGGATATAGTGCAGAGCAAGCTGAAAAAATTCGCGATTACCTGTAAGGAAATATAATGGCTATTCACTCAGGCGCAGGCAAAACTGCTCCACAATCAGCACTGGTTAACGTACCTAAATTAGTATCTGCGTATTACTTAAACGAACCTGATCTTGAACAAAATCCAGAGCATTGTGTTGCTTTTGGTACATCAGGCCACCGTGGTTGTTCTTACGATGTTAAATTTAACGAGTCACACATTTTAGCGATTACTCAGGCTATTTGTGATTATAGAAAACAAAATGATATTTTTGGTCCGTTATTTTTAGGTAAAGACACACACGCACTGAGTGAGGCTGCATTTAATTCAGCTATTGAAGTTTTAGTTGCTAACGAAGTGCAAGTGATAACGCAAGAAAACGGTGACTTTACACCAACGCCAGTTATCAGCCACGCCATAGTTAGCCATAACAAGCTACACCCAAATGAGCTTGCAGACGGGATTGTTGTTACGCCTTCGCATAACCCTCCTGAAGATGGTGGCTTTAAATACAACCCACCTAATGGCGGACCTGCTGACACCGACGTTACTAAATGGATTGAAGACAGAGCAAATCAACTTTTATTAGAAGACTTGGTTGAAGTTGAGTTATTCCCATTCGCTAAAGCTTCACGTTCAGGCTTTATCCGCTACGAAGATTTAATGACTCCTTATATTGATGATTTAGCAAATATCGTTAATTTAAAAGCCATTAGCGATGCAGGTATCAAAATTGGTATCGATCCACTAGGTGGTTCAGGTATTAATTTTTGGCCTGTTATTGCTAAAAAATATAATTTAGATTTAACCGTCGTTAATGATGTTGTTGACCCACGTTTTGCTTTTATGCCACTTGATAAAGATGGCAAAATTCGTATGGATTGTTCATCACCTTATTCAATGGCGAACCTTATTGCATTAAAAGATGATTTTGATGTGTCTATTGGTAATGACCCTGACTACGATCGCCACGGTATTGTAACGCCAGATGGTTTAATGAATCCAAACCACTTTTTAGCAGTGGCAATTGATTACTTACTTAAACACCGTGATTGGAATGAAACAGTAGAGATTGGTAAAACACTGGTTTCTAGCTCTATGATCGATAAAGTAGCAGCGCGCAATAATCGTAAAGTAAAAGAAGTACCCGTAGGCTTTAAATGGTTTGTTGAGGGCTTAAGCAAAGGCAAGCTTGCATTTGGTGGCGAAGAAAGCGCAGGCGCTGCATTTTTACGTTTTGATGGCTCTGTATGGTGTACAGATAAAGACGGCTTTATTATGGGACTACTTGCTGCAGAAATACTTGCAGTAACAGGTAAAACTCCATCAGCGCTATATAAAGAACTAGAACAAGAGTTTGGTTCTCCAATTTATAAACGCCTTGATGCACCGGCCTCAAGCGGCCAAAAGTCACGTTTAAAAGCATTGAGTGCTTCTGATGTTAAAGCAGATACACTTGCTGGCGAACCTATTTTGCAAAAACTGACTCATGCACCAGGTAACGATGCGGCAATTGGTGGTTTAAAAGTGGTCACTGAAAATGGCTGGTTTGCAGCGCGTCCATCAGGTACTGAAGATATTTATAAAATATACCTTGAATCATTTAAAGGTGAAGAGCATTTAGCGTTACTTGAAAAAGAAGCTAAAAAGTTAGTCGATTCTGTGATCAGCTAACACTGCTTAAACTATTTTAAAACGGCTGATTTATTCAGCCGTTTTTGTTTCTATACCTCTACCTTGTGCATATATATGCATAAGAGTTTACTCTCACATTATTTTTAAAGGGCTTATTACATGTCAGCCAATCCATCTTACTTAAATGAATTAAAACAAACGGGCGATTTTTTAACGCTTAGCCGTAATAACGAATGGCATTTAGATGCAGGTGAATTTGTTTTAGATAATGGAACTTGTGTAAATATACACGATACCGGCGTAATTGAGTTTCAACCTGCTGTTAAAACAAGCAAAGATGTAATTTATTCAAGCGCTGTACACGGTAACGAAACTGCGCCAATTGAAATTTGTGATACGCTCATTAAACAAATTATAAAAGGTGAGCTAGTCCTTAAACAGCGTGTTTTATTTATTTATGGTAATCCACAATCAATTAATATTGGCCTGCGTTTTGTAGAAGAAAACTTAAATAGATTATTTAATGGTCACCATACAGTTGAAGGTGTACCAATGAATAATGAACGAAACCGCGCTGCAAAGCTTGAGCAATACGTAAGTGACTTTTATGCCCGTGGCCAGCAAGGCAGTAGCCGATGTCATTACGATTTACATACTGCAATTAGAGGCTCTAAAAACGAAAAATTTGCTGTGTATCCATTTTTACATGGTAAGCCATGGAAAAAGTCACAGTTACAATTTTTATTGAGCTGTGGTGTAAATACCGTACTTATGATGAAATCACCCGCAACAACGTTTAGCTATTATTCGTCGTTTGTTCATGGTGCAGACTCGTTTACAGTAGAGCTGGGTCAAGTTAAGCCATTTGGCCAAAATGATATGGCCCGCTTTGAAAAAACAAAGCAAACATTAACTGCATTAATTAGCCAAAATGAAGTTAAATACCCTGATTTTAATGCAAGTGAGTTTGAGTTATTTGCAGTGCACCGCACAATTAATAGAACGCAGGATGATTTTAGTTTCCCTTTTTCTGATGATGCTGAGAACTTTACTGGCTTTGCGAAAGGTGAACTACTTGCAACCGACGGTGATACAGCGATTTACGCTGACGTTGAAGGTGAGGCTATTATATTTCCAAATGCGAGCGTAGCATTAGGCCAAAGAGCACTGCTTACTGTTATTCCAATGGATATTGATAGCAATTTCGTCTAATTAAACTCATCAGACCACTGGTGACTTCAAGTTAACTATATGATTACTATTAATTAAAGTAACCGTATCGTTAACTTGCCACTTATTTAACCTGTATTTGCTTTTGTTTCGTCCCAGATGTGTTGAATAACACTTTACGTTAACGTAAAGTGTTGGCAGCTTTAATTAAAGATAGTGCAGATGTTGCAAAGTTTAACCAGCAACAATCACCCACAATAATAATTTAAAGGGGCACTGTTTTACCGACAACAAAAGAAGGTAGGTTATGAGTAACCCAAATAACGTATCGCTGAATATTAACCACGAGCTTGAATTTATTGATGGCCAAGCACTTAATATTCCAACCCTTAGTATTTTAACTGAGGACGGCGACATTCATCCTAGTGCAACCGCACCTGATATTTCAAAACATACCGCTATTAAGTTATATGAAACAATGCGTTTTATACGTTTGTTAGATGAACGTATGCAAGGCGCGCAGCGCCAAGGTCGTGTTAGTTTTTATATGCAATGCCTAGGCGAAGAAGCCGCAGTTACAGCCTCTGCTGCTGCACTTGATCAAGACGATATGATCATGGCTCAATATCGTGAACAAGCTGCACTACATTATCGTGGTTTTACACTCGATCAATTTATGAACCAAATGTTCTCAAATGAATTGGATTTAGGTAAAGGTCGCCAAATGCCAATCCATTATGGCTCTAAAGCGCTAAACTACATGACGATTTCATCGCCACTGGGTACGCAAATACCACAGGCCACAGGTTATGCATATGGTCAAAAAATAAAGCATATCGACGCTAAAACAGGTGAGCTTGCAAGCACAATTGATAACGTGACTATTTGTTACTTTGGCGAAGGTGCTGCATCAGAAGGTGACTTTCATGCGGGCTTAAATATGGCGGCTGTTCACAAAGCGCCGGTTATATTTTTTGCACGTAATAACGGCTATGCCATATCTACCCCTGCTGATGAACAGTTTAAAGGCGATGGTATTGCGTCGCGTGGTGTAGGTTATGGTATTAAAACAATTCGTGTTGATGGCACAGATGCACTTGCAGTGTATGCAGCGACTAAAAAAGCACGCGAAATAGCCTCAACACAAGGTGAGCCTGTGCTTATTGAATCGATTGCTTATCGATTAGGCGCACATTCTACATCAGACGATCCCAGTGGTTATCGCTCTAAAGATGAAGAAGCAAATAATCAAATCTGTCCTATTGATAAATTTAGAAAATGGTTGGTCAAGCAAGATTGGTTAAACGAAGAGGACGACATAAAAGCAAAAGAGTCGATTCGTGAAGAAATTTTAGCAGCGCTTAAGCGTGCTGAAGTCGTTGCAAAGCCCGCTTTAGAAGAATTGGTATCTGACGTTTACGATACTCCAATTCCCTTATTGCAACGTCAGTACGAGCAATTAAAAGAACATATAAAACAGCATCCAGATGCTTACCCAGTAACCGCAGGGAGAATTAAGTAATGGCTAAAATGAACATGCTCCACGCAATTAACTCTGCCCTCGATATTACGATGAACGAACACCCTCAAGCCTGTATTTTTGGCGAAGATGTAGGTTACTTCGGTGGTGTATTTAGAGCAACATCAGGTTTGCAAGAAAAGTACGGTAAGCATCGCGTTTTTAATACGCCTTTAACCGAACAAGGTATTTTAGGTTTCGCTAATGGCTTAGCTGCTTTTGGTGCGCCTGCATTGGCAGAAATTCAATTTGCTGATTATATATTCCCAGCGTTTGATCAAATAGTAAATGAAGCCGCTAAATTTCGTTATCGCAGTGGTAATGAATTTAATGTAGGTAACTTAACTATTCGTACGCCTTATGGCGGTGGTATTGCTGGTGGCTTATATCACTCGCAATCACCCGAAGCTTATTTTGCACATACACCGGGCTTAAAAGTGGTTGTACCGCGTAACCCTTATCAAGCTAAGGGGTTATTACGTGCCTCTATTAAAGATGATAACCCTGTCATATTTTTTGAGCCTAAGCGTTTATATCGTGCATCAACAGGCGAAGTGCCAGAAGAAGATTATAGTATTGAATTAGGCACGGCTGAAGTAGTACAAGAGGGTACCGATATTACGCTTTTAGCGTGGGGTGCTCAAATGGAGATTATTGAAGAGGCAGCACAGCAAGCAAGCGAGCAAGATATAAGCTGTGAAGTTATTGACCTTCGTAGTATTTTACCATGGGATGTTGAAACGATTGCTAAATCGGTTATTAAAACCGGCCGTTTAATCGTGAGCCATGAAGCGCCTGTAACTAATGGCTTTGGTGCCGAAATAGCAGCAACAATACAACAAGCGTGTTTCTTGCATTTAGAGTCGCCAATTTTACGTGTATGTGGTCTAGATACACCCTACCCGTTGGCACTTGAAAAAGAATACGTACCGGATGCACTAAAAGTGTTGGCTGCAATTAAACAATCAATGGATTTTTAGGGGTTACCATGGCGAAAGATTTTATATTACCCGATATTGGTGAAGGCATTGTTGAATGCGAAGTTGTTGAGTGGCTAGTTCAAGAAGGCGATACCGTATCTGAGGATCAGCCAATTTGTGATGTGATGACAGACAAAGCATTAGTACAAATTCCGGCAGTGCATGATGGCATTATTTCTAAGTTATATTATCAAAAAGGTGAAATTGCTAAAGTACATGCTCCTTTATTTGCTATGGATGTAACTGGTGATAGTACGAGTAATGAAGTAGTAGAAGAGCCAGTTCAAGCTGCAAATCAAACTAATAACAATGCATCTGATGTAGTTGAGGACTTTATACTACCTGATATTGGTGAAGGTATTGTCGAATGTGAGATTGTTGATTGGTTAGTCGCAGAAGGCGATGAAATAGAAGAAGACCAAGCGGTTTGTGACGTAATGACCGACAAAGCATTAGTACAAATTCCGGCAAAATATACAGGCACAGTAAAAAAACTATATTACCAAAAAGGTGAAATAGCAAAAGTACATAGCCCGTTGTTTCAAATGACAATTGCAGGCAGTGCAGTAAAGCCAAATGTTGATATAAACCAAGCGGTCGTAAAGGCTCAAACTAATGCCGTCGCTGAAAAAGTTGCACCAGTTGAAACACAGCAAGCTGCAAAGGTTATCAATCAAAAAGCGGTTGCATCCCCTGCAGTTCGTCGTAAAGCACGTGAGCTAGATGTTGATTTAACCTGTGTACCAGGTAGTGGAAAAAATGGCCGTATTTACAAGCAAGATATTGAAGAGTTTGTAAAAGGCGAAGTCCCAAATACTATTGATACTTCACCGCTTAATAGCGATGCTTCTCAAAGTGCTGTACAAAACCAAACACAGAATCAAAGCGGTGGCGTACGAGTAGAGCAAATTAAAGGCATTAAAGCGGCCATGGCCAAGCAAATGGTAGCTTCGGTTTCAACTATTCCGCACTTTACGTTTAGTGATGAAATAGACTTAACACAGCTTATAGCTTTGCGCAGCTCCTTAAAAGAGCAGTACAAAGCACAAGGTGTAAAGCTCACCATGATGCCGTTTTTTGTAAAAGCACTCTCGCTAGCAATGAAAGAGTACCCTGTACTGAATTCAAAAGTGAATGATGATTGCTCAGAGCTTACCTATTATAACGATCATAATATTGGTATAGCGGTTGATTCAAAAATTGGCTTGTTAGTGCCTAATATTAAGTCGTGCCAGAGTAAGAGCATTGTCGATGTGGCTAATGATTTAACCCGCTTAACTCACTCAGCGCGAGAAGGGCGTGTTGCACCTGATGATTTAAAAGGTGGGACAATTAGTATCTCTAACATTGGTGCGATTGGTGGCACTATTGCGACCCCTATAATTAATAAACCAGAAGTAGCTATTGTTGCATTGGGTAAACTGCAGCACTTACCGCGTTTTGATGAAAGTGGCCAAGTTGTGAGTAAAGCGATAATGCAAGTGAGTTGGTCTGGCGATCATCGTGTTATTGATGGCGGCACTATTGCACGCTTTAATAACCTATGGAAATCGTACTTAGAAAATCCTTCGGCAATGATGATGGCAATGAGTTAATAGCTAAACTGCTAATATGTAATAAAAACCAGCAATTTGCTGGTTTTTTGTTTTAAATGAGTCTGTTTTTATTTAAGATACAAGTGTTACTAAAAAGTAATAAAGTTAACCCCGTTAGGGAATATAAAAAATAACACTAAGGAAATTTCATGGAACATTATATGAACGCGTTGCGTAGCTACGCAGATTTTTCAGGCCGTAATCGTCGTAAAGCATTTTGGATGTTTATGCTAATTAATATTATTTTTTCGCTTTTAACAAGTGTTATAGATGGTATTACAAACACAATGTTCGTAAGCTCAATATATAGCTTAGCTTTATTGATCCCTCAATTGAGTGCGGGTGCACGTCGTTTACACGACACTGGTCGTTCAGGCTGGTGGCAGTTACTTTGGTTAGTGCCAGTAATTGGTTGGATTGTTTTAATTGTTTTTCTTGCACAAAACTCACATGAAGGCGAGAACGATTATGGCCCAAATCCGAAAGAGCTAGCTGCAGAGCCAGCAGCCGTATAAATAAAATAAGTTAACATCCTAAAAGCTCAGCAATAGCTGAGCTTTTTTGTTTATGGCAATTTTAACTTAAAAAGTAAAGGCCATAGCCAACGGCCAAAGCAGGAATAGATGTATACACAGTCGCAATTACAGCCGCTTTAGGTGCCATTGCAATTGCAGGAAATAACGCATCACCATCATTAGATATTGCATTAGCAGTTAATGCACTAAAGGGAATAATGCCTTGAATATATAACGTAGTAACAATTATTTGCGGACCACAACCTGGTAAAAAACCAATCACTACAGCAATAAGTGGCGCTAAATAAGCATAGTGTGCAAACCAGTTTTTTAAATCAAGCCCTGCAATATTTACTAAAATCTCAAACAACATAAATGATGCCACTACCCATGCGGTCACAAAGTGTGTGTCTTGAAGTACTTTAATAATTTTAGAAGGTGGATTACATTCATCGTCTTCTGAGGTTACTTCTTTATAGCTTTCACCTTTAGAAGAATACGCCCATATAGTTACAGTAAATAACGCCATTGCAGCACCAAAAATACTAATACTTGTGCCTGTGTATCTTCCAAATTGATCAAAGTTGACATTAAATGCAATTAAAAAAGCAATAATGAGGCTTGGAATAATAGCGAACATCCAAACGGGTTTGCTTATTTTAATTATACGAGTTGGCAATACTTTAACTTGGTGTTTTTGTTCTTGCTTTGTTGGGCGTAAAAAGTCTTTTGCATGTAGGGCATTTACTATAACACCACAAAGCGTGCCTACGACTAAGCCAATGGCCATTATGGTTAAACCTTCAGTAGGGCGAGTGGCAAGGAGTAAAAATGCGGCATCTCCCATTGTAGCTGTTAAAACAGCAACAATAGCCCCAAAACTTGCTTGGCCTTTTGTAAACTGGGTAACCACTATTATTGCACCACCACATCCAGGAAGGGCACCTAAAACGGCAGCAAAAAATATTTCTAATACCGGCGATTTAGCACTTAAATAACTAAGTTCTAATTGAGGTAAATGCTCTATGGCGTAGTAATAAATTAATAATGTAGCAGCAACAAATACGCTAACTTGAAAAAAAGCATCGCTTAGTGCTGTTATTGTAATTTCACGAAGTGATGGCACAGCTAAGCATACCAGTAAAAAAAGTGGTAATAATAAACGTTTATTTTGGCTAACAAAGCGTTTAGAAGCGGGCGTAATAAATCCTATTTGAGAGAGTAAAATCATACAGTGTTACCAATTAAATAAACTTAGTAACACTGTATATTTTAATTAAATGATAATCAATATCATTTGCATCTATTTAAATCGATTACTCTCTTTGAGTTTTTCGATGTTAAACCAATGCTACTTACGTTGAAATTCTGAGTTTGCATTCCACGTTGGCCATTGCTCTTGCTCCGAAATATCAAAACCTACTTTATAAAACAATTGTAAGTCTTGAACAGCACCCGATAAATCCCATTCGTCACGGTAACGATCACATGGTTGATGATAACAACCGCGAAGTACTAAACTCATGCGTTTACGGTAATTAGCTGTCTCTTCGTCAGCTGCGACTGTGCCGCCACCTGCGTACATGGCTGGAATCCCCATATTAGCAAATGCAAAGTGATCAGAGCGGTAATAGCCACCAGATGATGGTTTAGGATCGCCTGATATTGTTCTGCCTTGCTCTTTAGCTGCAGTTGCTAAAAACTCATCCATTTGTGACTTGCCAATACCAACCACATTCATGTCTTTTACTTTGCCTAATAAATTTAAGCTATCCATGTTTATGTTAGCGACTGTTTTATTAGCTGCAATCACTGGGTTAGCTGCATAGTATTTAGAACCTAGTAAGCCTTGCTCTTCAGCAGTTACTGCTAAAAATGTCATTGAGCGGCTAGGGTGCTTAGGTAATTTAGTAAAGGCTTCAGCTACTTCAATAAGCCCAGCTGTACCCGTTGCGTTGTCGTGAGCACCGTTGTAAATTTGATCGCCTTTACGTGTTTTATCTGTACCTAAGTGATCCCAATGCGCTGAGTAAATAACATGCTCATCTGGTTGCTCGCTTCCTGGTAACGTAGCGATAAAGTTATACGACACTGATTTTTTAATTGTATTTTTAACATTAACAGAAGCAGTTAAATCGCCCATATCAACATGGTAAGCACCTTTAGCTGCGTTTTCTTTCGCAGTCTCAAAATCTAATCCTGCTTTAGTAAAAAGCTCTTTTGCTACGTCAGTTGTAACCCAGCCTTCAACGGCTACGCGGTCCATATTGTTGTTTTCTTTTTGAAAACCAAACTGCTCACCGCTCCAAGAGTTTTCAACTACTGACCATGGGTATGACGCAGGTGCTGTTTCATGAATAATAATTGCGCCAGCTGCACCTTGTCGACTTGCTTCTTCATATTTGTATGTCCAACGACCGTAATAGGTCATCGCGTCGCCAGTAAATAAAGCAGGGTCTTTTGTTGCAAAGCCCGGATCGTTAACCAGCATTACAACCGTTTTGCCCTTAACGTCTAACCCTTCGTAGTCATTCCAATTGTATTCAGGTGCATTAACGCCGTAGCCCACAAAAACAAGTTCAGAATTTTCTATGCCTTCTTGTGCGCTAATGCGGCTGCTACCCATAACCATGTCTTTTTTGTATTGATAGTCTTTACCACCAATACTAAGCACCATGTTCGAATCAGCTTCTAAAGAAACCAATGGCACTTCTTGTAGGTAACTGTCGCCATTACCAGGTTCTAAGCCTAAAGCTTTAAACTGCGCAGTTAAATAATCAAGCGTTAGCTTTTCGCCAGGTGATGAAGGAGCACGGCCACCAAATTCGTCCGATGCGAGTACTTTTACATGTTTAGCCAGTTCATCAGCTTGAATACTGTTATAACCATTTGTTACATCAGTCGGGGTAATACTTGTTGTTGCGCAACCTGCTAAAACAGCAGTAGCGAGGAGTGTGAGAGAGAAATAATGTTTCATGTCAGCTCTTTTTTTGTTTTAAGTTGTGATTAGTATATTAACTTCTATTAAGCAGAACCAGTTTTTGCGGTAAACTTCTCGTAAATTATAGGCATAAATTGTTAAAGGTTTAAATGAAGCGTTTTACTCCCCCCGAGCAGTGGCAAATCAGTAGTTTAGAAACAGGTGCATTTGCGCATTTACGTGAGCTATTTAAAGTTAACGAACTAACCGATTGGCCATCGCCGCAGTGGTTTTCTCCATTTTTAACTGCTATTAATGAGAATAATATTCCTATTACTTTTGAAGATGATGCAAAGGTAGACTTTGGCGAGCGGTATTATGAGCAAGTAATTTTTGAAACAGGTGTTGTACCTACACGCAGTGAAAACTGGCATGACTTATTTGGTGGGTTTATATGGTGTTTATTTCCTAAAACCAAAGCGTTAATAAACCATAGACATGTGCAAGATATAGCTGAGCATGGACTGCAACAGCGTACTAAGCATCGTAATGCACTAACGCTTTTTGATGAGTGTGGTGTTGTATTAGCTATAAGTGAGAGTAAATGGCAGCAGTGGCTTTGCGATCACCAATGGAAAACTGCATTCGTTGAACACAAACATGAGTGGGGTAAAACAATAAAACCTTTTATGTTTGGTCATGCTAATTATGAAATGCTAACAAAGCCCTATATAGGTTTAACGGGTAAAGCGTTATTTGTTTGTGTACCTAATGAAATATTTTGTAAAGATTTAGTAACTCAATACCAGTACCTTGACCAAGCCCTTTATGAGATGATTAGTACAGATAACTGCTTAGCCGATAACAAAAAGCTTTCACCACTGCCTTTATTAGGTGTGCCAGGCTGGCATGACGAAAACAAAGACGACTCTTTTTACAACAATACAGATTATTTTAGAGCGAAACGAAGGATGCGAACATGATAGAAGTTGCTGGGCTTAAAAAGAAATTTAAGCTAACTAAAGATCACAAAAAAAATAAAATAGACGACATCGATCCTCGTGAAGATAAAGACTACTTTCACTCAGTACGAGACGTTAGTTTTAGTTGCGCTAAAGGTGAGGTACTTGGATTGCTCGGCCCAAATGGTGCGGGTAAAACGACGACACTGAGAATGATTTCAACCGCGTTAAAGCCCGATGAAGGCTCAATAACGATTGCCGGAAACGATATTGTAAAAAAACCGCTACTGGGCCGTAAGTCTATTGGTTTTTTATCAGGCTCTACGGGGCTGTATGGCCGCTTAACTGTAAAAGAAAACATAGAGTATTTTGCAAAGCTTCATGGCATGAACAAAAGCGATATAGCATCGCGTTGTGATGAGCTATTTACATTGCTAGATATGCATAAATTTGTAGATAAACGGGCAGAAAACCTTTCAACAGGTATGAAGCAAAAAGCAAATATAGCGCGTGCAGTTGTTCATCGCCCAGCAGTTGTGGTACTTGATGAGCCAACAACGGGCCTCGATATAATGACAACACAAACAGTTATTAAATTTATCAAAGGTTTAAAGGCGCAAGGGACGCCTGTTATTTTCTCAACCCATCATCTAGATGAAGTAGCCCTTTTATGTGACCGTGTCGCTGTAATTAACGAAGGTATTAGCTGTTTTGACGGAACAGTAGAAGAGTTTAAACAAGCAGGCAATAGTGATGAGCTTAACCAAGCGTTTATGAACATATTAACGGAGAAACATGATGTTTGAGGTTTTTAAAAAGGAATTAAGAGAGTTATTACGTGATAAAAAAACGCTATTATTTGTTGTCGCGCTTCCTGTTGCTATATTTCCGTTATTGTTTGCCGTAATGGCATTTATAAGCTCGCAAGCTGCAATGGATGCTGAGCAAAAAGTAAATACTTACGCGATTATCAACGGTGAATACGCACAAGAATTTACTGACAAAGTGTTTTATCACAAAAGTTTTGAGCTTTATAAAGGGGATAAAACCTTTAACAATATTGATGAGCTTAAAGCAGGTGTAATCGCTGGCGATATTGATATGGGTATTTATTTACCAAGTCATGCTGTGCAAACATTGGACGATGGAAAACAAAGCCAGTGGCAGGTTGTTTTTAACGATTCAAAATCTATTAACTTTTTATTCGAACGCGTTAAAGAGCTCGCAAAAGAATACAGTGACGTGCTGCAAACTCAAAAGCTAATCAGTTTTGGTATTGAAGAGTCTGTTCAAAAATCTATTCTTAATCCAATTGAAGTAATAAAAGTAGATACAGCCGATAAACGTGAAAATCTTGGCGAAAAAATTGGCGGTTTTTTACCTTACCTACTTATTCCATTAGTATTGATGGGGGCAACTTATCCCGCTATTGATTTAGGCGCTGGCGAAAAAGAACGCGGCACGCTAGAAACACTTCTACTTACACCTATTACGCGTACAGAGTTGGTGCTTGGTAAGTTTATAACCTTGTTAACTACATCCATTGCCTCCACAACCATAACCGTCTTAAGTATGGGCTGTTGGATAGCATTGGCGCTCGCATTTGCCGATCTTGATTTTATTAAAGCCGCATTTAGTACATTAGCAGTTACCGATTTACTGATGATATTTGTACTATTACTACCTGTTGCAGCTATCTTTTCGGCCTTAGCTCTGGCTATATCTATCTATGCTCGCACGTTTAAAGAAGCGCAAAATTATATGGCACCACTTAGTATGGGCGTATTTTTCCCGATTATTATTTCAATAATGCCAAATATGGAACTTACTGCTAAAACAGCATTCATTCCTGTTACAAACGTAGCATTAGCAATTAAAGAAATAGTAAAAGGGACTGTTGATTACACATTTGTAGGCTTAATATTTTTAGCCACTGCAATCATTGCTGCAGGACTATTGGCATTTTGTGTTAAGTGGTTTAACAGAGAAGATGTGCTATTTAGGTAATTATATAGATTTAGCACTCTGAAGATATATAAAAGGTAGCATTGGCTACCTTTTATATTTTAAAGGAATGATTGGTTGAAACAACTATTTTATAATCTGTGTAAGTCGATATGGGTACTCTCATTCATTTATAGTTCATATAGAGAGAGTGCTCTAAATAAAACTAATGATTTAGTCTTTTTATTATAAAAATTATAACGATAACTGATTAGTTAGAGGGTCCAATTCTCACTTTAATACTCTATACTAATAACAATAAAAATTTATGGTGATGGTAAATGTTAAAAAGGAATATTTTTTTGAATGTGACAAAAAATAATAAACTAATGCTCGTTGCAACAATAATATTTGTTCTTATAGCTTTACCATCTCTGTATTTGTTCGATCAAAAAGTAAGAAATGATGTTTACCATTCAGCTCAAATAGAATTAAAGCGTGAACTTGAAACAAAAAGCCTTTCATTAAAAAAACATCTTAAAGACAGTGTTACCGCCATTCACTTTTTAGATGCTACACCACCAATACAAGGCATTACCCGCGCTAAAGAAAATAAACTAATTGATCCCGTTCTTGGTACGCCAATAGATGTTTGGCAAGAGCGCTTAGCAAGCATTTTTACTGGTTTTATGCAGACCGATGACAGTATTTTGCAAGCTCGCTATATTATGCTCGAAGATGGTGGGCAAGAGATTGTTAGAGTTGACCGAAATCAACTTGGAGAGATTAATCGACTGCAAGGTCTGCAATTACAAAAAAAAGGCCAACGCGACTACATAATTAAAGCAAGCATGCTTGATAAGAAAAGTGTTTATATTTCTCCAATTAACTACAACCGTGAAAATGGACAGATACAAGAACCTTATATAAGCACTTTTCGTGTTGCTAAGCCTGTTTTTGATGAAAATAATAAAATATTTGCAATATTAGTTACTAATTACTTTGCGGATAAGTTACTTGAAGATTTAACAGTTGAATCTCCACAAGGGACGCAGATTTACCTTATGAATAATGAAGGTGAATTTTTATATCATCCAAACCCTCAACTTCGGTTTAGTTTTGAATTTAATAAAACTAAAACATGGTCTGATGAATTTTCCACTACAACCACCATGACAGAGCAAGGCACTTTACCAATAAGTAATTATCCAGTGGCTTACACTTTAAAAAAACGAATTTCGTTTGAGGGTGATATAGCCATGCTACCTTTAGAGCTTGGTGTAAGTGTTGATACAAAAACATTATTTGCAAAGGTGAATGAGAGACGTCAAAACTTTATTGCAATGTTAGTGGTATTTTTTAGCGTATTTTTAGTTATTGCTTTTTTATACCAACGCTTTATAAACCGTAAGCTGTTAATTAATTCTCTAAAAGAGCAAAACAATAAAGTAATAGAAAATTCTTTGGATGCTATTTTTACAATTGAACAAAACGGCGAAATTGTTCACTTTAATAATACCGCTAAAGAGGTTTTTGGTAGTTCAATTTCAGGCACTAATCCTGATTTCGTCTCGCTGTTTAATTTAAACAGCGCAGACACTAATTGTATACAAGAGACCATTACAAACGGTTCAAAAATGCCGTTTGAAGCTATCTACACAGATGGTTATGGCAACAAACAATACTTTTCAATCACGCTTAGCAGTATTTTTGACGTATATAATAACCGTTATCAGGTAGCGGCTATTTTAAGAAATATTAGCTCATTAAAAAATACGCAATCAGAGCTCGAAGCGTTAAACAGTACTCTGGAGCTAAAGGTTTCACAAAGGACCATTGAACTAGAACGTGCAATTGACCAAGCATTAGCAGCAAGCCAAGCAAAAAGTGACTTTGTAGCAAATATCTCTCACGAAATACGCACACCAATGAATGGCGTACTAGGGATGCTTGAAATGCTCAAAGAAGATGGCTTAACCGATCAACAATACCATTATTTAAAACTAGCAAATAGCAGTGCTAATTCATTGATGAATCTGATTAACGATATTCTTGATTTTTCTAAAATAGAAGCAGGTAAGCTTGATATTGATAACCATACATTTGATGTTGTTACAGTATGTAGCGATATGATTAGCTCTTTAGCGTTACAGGGCCAACGCAAAGGTCTTGAAGTATTTTTAGATACTAAAGATGTAGTAGACAGAATGGTTATTGGCGACAGCCATCGACTTAAACAAATTTTAATTAACTTAGTCAATAATGCATTTAAATTTACCCACCGAGGTGAAGTAAGTTTAACTGTTGGCTCTAAGTACATAACTGACTCAAAGTTATTAATGAGCTTTACAATAAAAGATACCGGAATTGGTATAGCGCCTGAAAACATAGACAAACTATTTGAAGTATTTACACAAGAAGATTCAAGCACGACACGCCATTTTGGTGGTACAGGCTTAGGTTTATCTATATGTAAAAAACTTGCTCAGTTAATGGGTGGTAATATTACGGTTATTAGTAAAAAGGGTGCTGGTAGTACCTTTACAGCAACGGTTGAGCTACATGTAGCACAAGAGAAAAAACTAAACACAGGTATTGAGCTTGCTACAAGTATTAACGTAGCGGCATTAATAGCGCGCGATAACGTTTACAAAAACGTGTGCGACTTATTGTTATTAACCTGTAAAGTAAAAGCAGAAAACATTGTACGACTTGACTACTTTAGTGAGCACAAAGAGTTTGAAGCTGATTTATTATTAATTGATGATGAGCATCCTCAAATTGATGCGTTAATTGATTACTGTAAACAGTTTAATAAAAAGTATGTTTTAATTTTACGAGATATGGTGACAGATAAGCCAATCAAAACGGTATTACCTGAAGGCAGCCATATTTTAAATAAACCACTCACTCAAGATCAATTCAGCTATAAATTAGCCAGCTTATTTGGTGCTAGTAGTGACTGTATTATAGCGCCACCTAAAGGCTTGGAAGAGGAACAAGTAGAGCCTGACCTATCTGCTTATCATATATTATTGGTTGACGATAATATGATAAACATTGAAGTAGCTAAGGCGATATTAAAGCGTACCAAAGTAAAAATCACTTGTGCGTCAGACGGTATTGAAGCCTTGGAGGCACTTAGACTAAACGAAGAGCAAGCTTTTGATGTTATATTAATGGATTGCCAAATGCCTAATTTAAATGGCTACGATACAACAAGTGAAATTAGAAACAGTAAGGCCGGAGTAGATTATACTCACATACCTATTATCGCTATGACAGCGAGTGCGATGGAAGGTGATAGAGAGCGTTGTTTAGCTGCTGGAATGAACGACTACATTACTAAACCAATTAAACCACAAACTTTAAAAGACAAGCTAATTACTTGGTTAAGTTAATCGTTTTGAAAATCAGCTGCTAAGCAGCTGATTTTTTTGGTTTGGTATTTGTTGACGTATTTAAAGGCGTGTTAAGAATAGCTATGTCTGCGCTATCGAGTATAAACTGTGTATCTGACCAATGTAGTAATTCTATCTTTCCATCTTGCTGCTCTACAAGCGCAGTACAGCTCTCAATCCAGTCACCATCGTTACAGTACATAATACCGTCATCCACTTTTATTTTGGGATGATGAATGTGCCCACAAATAATACCGTCTACGTTTTGTTTTTTAGCTTCATGAACTGCGGCATCTTCAAAGGCACTAATCGCTTCTCGAGCTTTGTGTACCCGAGCTTTTATCCATGATGCAAGCGAGTAGTAGTTACCACCAAATATTTTACGTATACGATTGGTCCAGCGATTTAAAAATAATAAAAAGTCGTACCCTGCATCCCCCGCAATACTAACAAGTTTGTTATAACGAGTCGCTGAATCAAAGTCGTCGCCGTGTATAAGTAAAAACCGTTTATTAGCTTTAGTGGTGTGAATAAACTGCTGGTGGATTTCAACACCAAATAATGTTTGATTTATATAGTTTCTAAACGCTTCATCATGATTACCGGGAATATAAATGACACGTGTACCGCTAGCTGCTTTTGTCTGTATGCAGTTTAATACTTCATAATGAGAAGGGTGCCAATAAAACTGTCGTTTCATCGACCATAAGTCAATAATATCACCCACTAAATAAAGTGTGTCGGATTCTACCGAGTTTAAAAAATCAAGTAAGTAATCAGCTTTACAATCTTTGTAACCTAAATGAACATCAGATATCCAAATGGCTGGATAATGTTGTTTTTTACGCAGTTGATTGTTTGTCATGCCCGTCATCCATAGTGTAATAATTAAACACTGTAGATAAATCTAATGACACTTATGAGACACTTTAGCGAAGCCTCCATGACAATTTATACCAAGGCACGTAATTAAAAGATTTCTACAAAGCTAGGGAAGGTGAGTCATTGAGCAGCTTTTATTACGCATAAAAAAGGCCGCATTTTAAATGCGGCCTTTTAGTCTATTTTGAGCGTGCGTGTTATTAACCTTTAACAGCCGCTTTAATTGCATCAATTGCAGTGTCTATATCAATCATTAGCTTCTCACCGGTGCGGCGGTTTTTAAGCTCAACTTTATTCTCGTCAAGGTTACGCTCACCAATTACCAGCGTAAATGGTACACCAATTAGCTCCATGTCATTAAACATAACACCAGGGCGCTCTTTACGGTCATCAAATAACACATCAAGACCTGCATCTTTTAAACCTTGGTAAAGGTTATTTGCAATATCAGGAATACGATGCGATTTGTGCATGTTCATTGGAACAATTGCTAAATCGAATGGCGCGATTGATTTTGGCCAAATGATCCCGTATTGATCGTTGTTTTGTTCAATAGCAGCAGCAACAATACGTGAAACACCAATACCGTAACAACCCATGGTCATGGTTTGGTTTTTACCACCTTCGTTTAATACTCCCGCTTTCATTGCTTCTGAGTATTTAGTGCCAAGTTGGAATATATGACCTACTTCAATACCGCGTTTTATTTGTAAAACGCCTTGGCCACATGGGCTCATATCGCCTTCAACAATATTACGAATATCAGCAACTTCGTAATCAGTTACGTCACGATCCCAGTTAATACCGCTGTAGTGCTCGTCGTCTTTATTAGCACCGGCAACAAAATCAGCAAGGATATTAGCGGCTCTATCGACAATAATAGGCATAGATAAGCCCACAGGGCCTAATGAGCCAGGTTTTGCACCAATAGCAGCAACAATATCTGCCTCTGTTGCCATTTCAAGCGGAGAGTCTACTAATGGGTGCTTTTCAGCCTTCAATTCATTCAAATCATGATCGCCACGAAGTACAAGCGCCACTAAACCACGTACATCGTTTTCATCAGGCGCACCGTAAACAATTAAGGTTTTAACACCGCGATGAGGTTTTACACCGTAGTGCTTTTTAAGCTCATTAATTGTTTTAGCGTCAGGAGTAGGGAATGCTTTTAACTCTTTACTTGCTTCTGGGCGTGGATCGTTTGGCGCTAGAGCTTCTGCTTTTTCAATATTAGCTGCGTAATCACTGCCATCACTAAATGCAATTGCATCTTCGCCCGACTCAGCAAGTACATGAAACTCGTGAGATAAGCTACCACCAATAGACCCAGTATCAGCAAGTACAGGGCGGTAATCAAGGCCTAAACGCTCAAAAATGTTACAGTATGCTTTGTGCATCGCTTGATAAGTCGCATCTAAACACTCTTCACTTAAGTGAAAAGAGTAGGCATCTTTCATTGTAAATTCACGAGCACGCATCACACCAAAGCGAGGGCGACGTTCGTCGCGTACTTTAGTTTGTACTTGATACAAAGTAACTGGTAACTGCTTGTAGCTGCTTATTTCTTTACGTACGAAATCAGTTATTACTTCTTCGTGTGTTGGACCAAGTGCAAACGTACGGTTATGACGGTCTGTGAAGCGCATAAGCTCAGGACCAAATTCATTCCAACGGCCAGACTCTTCCCACAAATCAGCGGGTTGAATTACAGGCATTAACATTTCAATAGCACCTGCTTTGTCCATCTCTTCACGTACAATGTTTTCTACTTTACGTAGCACACGTAAACCAGAGGGTAACCAAGTGTATAAACCCGAAGCGACGCGACGGATCATACCGGCTCTAAGCATTAACTGATGCGATACGATTTCAGCATCTGATGGCGTTTCTTTAAGTGTTGCGAGTATATATTGGCTTGTACGCATGTTTTTTTCCGAAATAGAGTAATTATGTTCTTTTAATAGAGCTTAAGTTTAACAGCGGATGCTTTTACACTAAAGCGCTAAGTGAGTTATTTAGTTTTTTTCTATGTTTGTTACTACGTTATGCTCGCCATTGACTTGCCAGCGAATATTATAATTGTACAAAGTCATACCATAGCTTTGCTCGCCGTCTTTTTGTTTTTTATAGGCAGGGCGGGGATCTTGTTTTAAAACATTAGCTATAAAATCATGTAAATCTGGGTATTGTGTTTGCGCATTAACAAACTCAATTGCCTGTGGGCTAAATTCAACCGTCATTTGTGTTTCTGGGCGTGTATCTGCAAAGCCAGCACTGGCGTCAAGCATTGCATCTGAATAGGGTAAGTACGGTTTAATATCGATAATGGGGGTGCCATCAAGTAAATCAATGCCAGCGAGTAATAAACTAAGTTGTCCATTTTTATACTCGATACCTTCAAGTTTTACTGCGCTCATACCAATCGCGTTTGGTCTAAATGTAGCGCGGGTAGCAAATACACCTTTTCGCTCATTGCCACCTAAACGAGGTGGGCGCACCATAGCAGAATAACCTTTATCGGCCGTTTCATGAAAACGAAATAACAACCAAATATGAGTAAATTCATCTAAACCACGTACAAACTCTTCGCGATTAAAATCAGGTGCAAAAATAAGTTTTGCCTTGGCTTGTGGCACTAAACGAGGCTGCCTAGGTATAGCAAACTTTTGTTTATAAGGAGATTCAATGTGGCCAATAGCCGAAATGGTATAATCGCTCATAGTACTCGGGTACAAATAAAATAGAGCGCTATTCTACCTGCATTTAGTATTTATGGCATTAGTGTAAGTAAGTTTATTGCTTATAGACCAAGCGGTTCAAAATCATTTATTAGACTGAGTGGTTTATATTTTGTATTAATGTATTTAAAAAGGACCTAAAACAAAAAAGGGCAAGCTCATAAGCTTACCCCTCTCATACATGTTAAAGATTAATTAAAACATGTATTGAACTGATACAGATGCTACATCCATGTCTGGATCAATATCGTCATCAAGTTTGTAGCGTTCGTACTCTAAACGAAACTGTACATTTGTTGTAAGTGCGTATTCAATACCCGCACCGTAAAATGCATCACCACCATCTGTAGACGCTGTTACACCACCTACTGGTAAATCTTGTGTGTAATCTGCATCCCACTCAAGCCAACCGCCTTTTGCATATACAGAAAAGCTTTCTGTTATTGGGTAGCCCAAACGTGCGGCAAGCGATACGCCATCAATTTCAGCTTTGCTGTCTATATCACTTACTTCATCAAAGTTTTGATAAGCAAGTTCTAAGCTTAGGTATTCGTTAAACTGAGTACCAATATAGCCTTTAAGCATTTGTGCATCGTCGTCAAAGTCAGTGTCGTTATCACTGTCTTCAAATTCAAAAGAATATTGACCGTAACCGATACCAGTATAAATACGTGGAGAATCGAAATCAGAAATGTCAGCGTGTGCTGCAGAGTTAAAACCCAGTGTTGCTAGTGCAATAGCTGAAAGAGAAAGTGTTTTAATCATTGAATAGCTCCTTTACAAAAAATAATCAAATGCTTGATTTCATTAATCAAACTTCAATTATCTACTTGCAGCGAGCGTGCCAATATTAAAATGGATTAAAAACACGCCATAATTAGTTCTTTTGTATTGGTTTTTACATTATTTAGCGTGTTTTATAATCAAAGTGAACTTTTGTGTAATTGTGTACTCTAAAATAAGTTGTATGTTTTACAAAGTATAATGAGTTTTTTACATAGCCTTACTCTATTTAAATAAGTAATTAGACTTCATGAAGTAAGTTTTCTGTTTCAATTGCTATTTCTTTCATTTTTATAGCGTAATTTTCTAATTTGATGTCTTCATCGGTCACTGCTTTAAACGAAGGCACTTCTATTGGGTAGCCCGTTTCATCCATTGCAATAAAGCTGATAACACAATGGTTTGTTTCAACCATATTTTGCGTTTTTGGATCGCCACACCTAACTTGAATAAATATTTGCATGCTACTTCTGCCCGTATGGGCAATTTTAGCTTCTACTTCGACTATTTGACCCACTAAAATAGGGCGTCTAAATTTAACACCCGCAACCGAAACAGTTACGCAGTAATGACCACTCCAACCTGCAGCGCACGCATAACCTGCTTGGTCAATCCACTTCATGACGGCCCCACCATGAACTTTACCACCAAAATTAACATCAGTAGGCTCTGCTAAAAAACGAAAAATAACTTTTGACGACGGCATAAATAACACTCTTATTATTAAAACTACTATTAGCATAACGTAAAAAAGGGGCCGAAGCCCCTGCAATTTAGGATATGTTTATAATTTATATGTAAAAAACGTAGTTATATAGCTATACAGCGCATAATTTAGTTACATATTAGGATAATTTGGCCCACCTGCACCTTCAGGTGTTACCCATGTAATGTTTTGGCTTGGGTCTTTAATATCGCAGGTTTTACAGTGCACACAGTTTTGGGCATTAATAACAAACTCTTTATTGCCTGCAATTTCTTGTACTTCGTAAACGCCTGCTGGGCAATAACGTTGTGCGGGTTCATCAAATTTAACTAAATTTACGCTAATAGGAATTGACGCATCTTTAAGCTTTAAATGACACGGCTGTGATTCTTCGTGGTTAGTATTTGATAAAAACACACTTGAGAGTTTATCAAAGCTAAGGTGTCCATCTGGTTTTGGATACGCAATTTTGTCAGCGGCGTTAGCTTCAACAAGGGTAGAGTGATCGGGCGTATTATCTTTAAATGTAAACGGTAAACCGCCATTAAAAATATTTTGATCAAGCGTGTTATACGCACCACCTAAAAATTTACCGAGCTTGTGCATTGCAGGGCCAAAGTTACGAGATTGATATAACTCTTTATATGCCCACGATTGCTCAAACGCAGTTTGATAATGAGTTAAATCGGTATTTGCCAACTCATTTTGCAATGCTTCAAAAATAACTTCAGCGGCAACCATTCCCGATTTCATTGCAGTGTGATTACCTTTAATTTTTGCAAAATTAAGTGTGCCTGCATCGCATCCTACAAGTAGGCCACCTGCAAAATGCATTTTTGGTAATGAATGTAAACCGCCCTTAGCAATAGCACGCGCACCGTAAGCAACACGTTCAGCGCCTTCAAGTACGTTTTTAAATACTGGATGGTGCTTCATTCGCTGAAACTCATCGAACGGGCTTAAATGTGGGTTTGAGTAATTTAAATCAACAATTAAACCCACAACAACTTGGTTGTTTTCACTGTGATACATAAATGCACCACCATTAGTATCGCCGCTAAGTGGCCAACCTGTACCATGAACAACTTTGCCAAGCTCATGCTTACTTTCATCAATTTGCCAAATTTCTTTAAAGCCTAAACCGTAATGCTGCGGCGATGAATCTGCATCAAGTGCAAACTCATTAATTAGCTGCTTACCTAAATGACCTCGGCAACCTTCAGCAAAAATAGTGTATTTTGCACGAAGCTCCATGCCTGGCATGTAACCGTCTTTTTCATTCCCGTCTTTGTCTACACCCATATCGCCAGTAATAATGCCTTTTACTGCTTCATCTTCAATTATTAAAGAGTGTGCGCTAAATCCTGGAAATATCTCTACGCCTAAGCTTTCAGCTTGCTCTGCAAGCCATCGACATACATTGCCCATAGATACAATGTAGTTACCATCATTATGAAATGTTTTTGGTGTAGCAAAGTGGGGGATTGATGTCGCTTTTTGCTCGTTATTAAACCAATAAATTTCATCGTTAGTTACTTTGGTTGTAACCGGTGCGCCAAGCTCTTGCCAATTAGGTAGTAGTTCATCCAAAGCTTTGGTTTCAAAAACAGCACCAGAGAGTACATGTGCACCTACTTCAGAACCTTTTTCGACTACGCAAATCATGCACTCTTGTTGTTTTTCTTGTGCTAATTGTGCGAGTTTAATTGCACTTGAAAGCCCAGCGGGGCCTGCACCAACAATTACTACATCAAATTCCATGGTTTCACGTTCGACCATAATAACCTCTTTATCTATGACGGACTTATTTGAATGTTTACTACGCATTTAAATAAGGTGTACAGCCTATTTATAACCTTGCAAATTAAATGTTACAGACTGTGAATAGTTAAAGGTTATTTTAGGTTGACGTTTACGTCAACAGGAAGTAGTCTAATTTCATAAAATAAATAGGTTGACGTGCACGTTACCTTGTAGGTTTAAATAATTATGGAGTTCCTATGAAAGTTCTCGTACCAATAAAAAGAGTGATTGATTACAACGTAAAAGCACGCGTTAAAAGTGATAACAGCGACGTTGATTTAACCAACGTTAAAATGGCAATGAACCCGTTTTGTGAGATTGCTATAGAAGAAGCAATTCGCCTTAAAGAAGCCGGTACCGCCACTGAAGTGGTTGCCGTAACTATTGGTCCAAAAGCAGCACAAGAACAATTACGCACAGCATTAGCATTAGGCGCTGACAAAGCCATTCACATCGAAACCGATGAAAAGCTCGAGTCACTTCATATTGCAAAGTTACTCGCTAAAATTGTAGAGCAAGAAACGCCTGAACTTGTCATTTTAGGTAAGCAGTCAATTGACTCAGATAATAATCAAACAGGTCAAATGCTTGCTGCATTAACTAATCGCGGGCAGGGTACATTTGCATCAAAAGTAGTTATTGAAAATGGCAAAGTAAACGTAACTCGCGAAGTTGATGGCGGGCTGCAAACGGTAGCACTTAACTTACCGGCGGTTGTTACAACTGATTTACGCTTAAATGAGCCTCGCTATGCATCACTGCCAAATATTATGAAAGCCAAACGTAAGCCGCTTGAAGTAATAGCAGCAGATTCGCTTGGTGTTGATTTAACATCGCGTATGCAATTAATAAGTGTAGAAGAGCCAGCTAAACGCACCGCAGGAATTATTGTTGAAGACGTTGCACAGCTTGTAGAAAAATTAAAAACAGAGGCAAAGGTGATTTAAATGAAAACACTCGTAATTGCAGAGCACGACAACGGTGCCTTAAAACCAGAAACCTCAAAAACTATTAACGCCGCAGTAAAAATGGGTTTTCCTATTGATGTACTAATTGCAGGTAACAACTTAAGCGCAATGATTTCACAAGTGGCCAGCATTGATGGCGTAGCTAATGTTTTAGTTGCTGATAATAGCGTTTATGAACATCAGTTAGCTGAGAGCATGAGCGATTTAGTTTTATCAATTAGCGACAACTACAGCCACATTGTTGCAAGTGCTACTACAACGGGCAAAAACTTTATGCCACGTGTTGCTGCGCTATTAGATGTTGCGCAAATTTCTGAAATTATCGCAGTAGTGGACGCCGATACATTTAAACGTCCAATTTATGCAGGTAATGCAATCGCCACGGTTAAATCACTCGACAGTAAAAAAGTAATTACCGTACGTGCCAGTAGCTTCGATTTACAAGGTGAGCAATCAGCCGCTGCTATAACAAATATTGATACAGTATCAGATTCGCAATTAAGCAGCTTTGTAAGTGTTGAGCAAACAGAATCAGAACGCCCTGAGCTTACAGCAGCTAGTGTGGTCATATCGGGTGGTCGCGGTATGCAAAACGGTGAAAACTTTGCATTACTTAATGGTATTGCCGATAAACTAGGTGCAGCTATTGGTGCATCGCGCGCTGCAGTTGATGCGGGCTTTGTACCTAACGACATGCAAGTAGGGCAAACAGGTAAAATTGTAGCGCCTAACTTATATATTGCAGTAGGTATCAGCGGTGCTATTCAGCATTTAGCCGGCATGAAAGATTCAAAAGTAATCGTCGCGATTAATAAAGACCCAGACGCACCTATTTTTCAAGTTGCAGATTACGGGTTAGTGGCTGATTTGTTTGAAGTACTGCCACAGTTAGAGAGTGCTTTATAGCCTTCAAATAAACAAACTTATTCTGGTTGAAAGCCGTGGTGCTCATTGAGTGCTGCGGCTTTTTTATACGGTTAATTCAAGACACAAAAAAACCAGCCAATTGGCTGGTTTTTACGGCTAACTTAGTATTAGTAAGTTGCGCTGCCTTTAGTACGAGGGAAGGCAATAACGTCACGTACGTTGCCCATACCTGTTACGTAAGCAACTAAGCGTTCAAAGCCTAAACCAAAGCCTGAATGTGGCACGCTACCGTATTTACGTAAATCGCGGTACCAGCTGTAATCTTCTTTGTTTAAGCCCATTTCTTCTAAGCGTGCATCAAGCACATCAAGGCGTTCTTCACGCTGTGAACCGCCAATGATCTCACCAATACCAGGTGCTACAACGTCCATTGCGGCAACGGTTTTACCGTCTTCGTTTTGGCGCATGTAGAATGCTTTAATATCACGTGGGTAGTTTTTAATAACTACCGGTGCTTTAAAGTGCTCTTCAGCTAAGAAACGCTCGTGCTCAGACTGTAAATCTACGCCCCATTCAACAGCGTACTCAAACTTTTTGCCACAGTTTTTAAGGATTTCTACAGCGTCTGTGTAGTCAACTTGTGCAAAGTCTTTATCTACAAATTCTTCTAAACGCGTAATTGCGGTTTTTTCTACACGTTGTGCAAAAAATTCCATATCATCACGGCGCTCTTCAAGTACGGCTTTAAACACATACTTAAGCATGTTTTCAGCAAGTTTTGCTATGTCTTCTAAATCTGCAAACGCTACTTCAGGCTCTACCATCCAAAATTCTGCAAGGTGGCGAGATGTATTTGAATTCTCTGCACGGAATGTAGGGCCAAATGTATAAATTTTTGACATTGCAGACGCGTAAGTTTCGCCATTTAACTGACCAGATACAGTAAGGAATGCTTCTTTACCGAAGAAATCTTCGCTGTAATCAACATCGCCTTTATCTGTAAGCGGTAAGTTTTGCATATCAAGCGTAGATACACGGAACATTTCGCCAGCGCCTTCACAGTCACTTGCCGTAATGATTGGCGTGCTGATCCAGTAAAAGCCTTGCTCGTGGTAAAAACGGTGAATAGCTTGTGCTAAACAGTTACGTACACGAGTTACCGCGCCAATCATATTTGTACGAGGGCGAAGGTGAGCGTGCTCACGTAAGTACTCAATGCTGTGGCGCTTTGCCGACATTGGGTATGAATCTGGGTTTTCTACCCAACCTAACACAGTCACTGAGTTAGCTTGAATTTCGTAAGATTGACCTTGGCCAGCAGATTGAACTAAAACACCAGTAACCGACACAGAACAACCGGCTGTTAAGCTAGTAACTTCATCATAATTATTCAGTGAATTAGGAACTACCGCTTGAATAGGATCAAAACACGAACCGTCATGAACGGCTAAAAATGAAATTCCTGCTTTTGAATCGCGGCGAGTACGGATCCAGCCCTTAATTGTTACTTGGCTGTCTACCGCAACATTGCCTTTTAATAGCTCTGAAATCGCTAAATGGCTCATCTTCACTCCAATGATATAAGTTGCCTAACTATTTTATTTTAACTGTGCGCAACACTCGGGCATAAATTGCACATAAACGGCGCTGCACTTGAACCCTGTATCTTACCTAGTAAAGTTAAATAAAAAAACTATTGTGGGCAACTCTTTAAAAGTTTTTATGCATGCGGTTTATTTTTAAACAGTTTTTAGAGTTTAATTGCCACTATTATGATTTGTTGCTCTGAAATTTAATGATTTTGTGGCATTATTAACATCCAAACTAAATTAATATTTATTCACCCTTAAAAAATCGATGCTATGAAACAAGTTTTTATTTTACGAGGACTACCAGGAAGTGGTAAGTCTTACTACGCGCAAAGCCTTGCTGACGAATTAGGTGGAGCCGACGAAAGTCAGTATCTAATTTGCTCAACTGATGATTACTTTAATAATGAGCAGGGCGAATATCATTTTGATAAATTTAAGTTACCACAATTTCATAATTTAAATTTGGCGCGCTTTATAAATGCACTTGCTCAAGGCATTCCATTGGTAATTGTAGATAACACCAATATTAAAAAGTGGGAATTTATAGCTTACTCTCAAGCTGCCGTTGCTTTAGGTTATCAAGTAAAAGAAGTGATAGTGGGTGAAGTAAAAGACAAAGCTATGCAGCACCTATACGCTAAACGAAACTCACATAATGTGCCGCTAAAAACCATAAGCAAAATGGCCTACATGTTTGAGTGGTAGTACTTCGAGTTTAGTTAGTAACATACATAGCAATACCTATTAAAAAGCCCATATATGGGCTTTTTTGGTTTATGTAAGTTACAAGGTAATTAAGCTTTTTGTTTATAAACCGCTAATGGGTGCGAGGTACTTAGTGATACATGCACTTCGTCGCCAGGGTTTACCACAACTTCATGGCTTACTCGGCTAGTTACAACCGTAGAGCACGCAAGTTTTACAGCGCACAAGCGGCTGCCACCTTCAAAGCGTACCCAAATTACTTCGCCGTTATTGCCAACACTGCTTTGTACAAGTAACACATCGTCAGGGCGTAGCAGTACATCAACGTCGCCACTTTCACAGTCAACGCCATGAGCGGGCGCATTACCAATTGAGGTAGTGGCTTGTCCTTGGCTAAATTGGCCTTTAATAAAGCTTGCTTCACCTAAAAAGCGTGCCACAAAGCGATTGTTTGGGGTACTAAAACAGCGCTCGGGTGTATCAATTTGCTGAATTTCGCCGCCTTTAAGCACACCAACACGATCGCCAACTGAGAGTGCTTCTTCTTGGTCGTGTGTTACCCAAATAGCGGGTACGCCAGCGGCTTTAAGTGCGTTTCTAATATCCCAACGAAGCATGTCTTTAAGGGCGGCATCTAAGTTTGAAAGCGGCTCATCAAGTAATACAAAGTCAGGTTGGTGGGCAAGGGTGCGCGCAAGTGCAACGCGCTGCTTTTGTCCGCCAGAAAGTGTTGCTGGTTTTTTGTCTCTAAAATCGCTCAGTCCAAGTAGGTTTATCCAATACTCAGCAGGGGCTGTATCTTTTAATCTAAAGCAAATGTTTTGCTGTACGGTTAAGTGCGGAAATAACGCAAAATCTTGAAACACCATACCTACACTGCGTTTTTCAGGAGGTAGTGTTAATTTGGGAGTAGCGCGCCATTTACCCGTGTTTATTTCGCCTTCGCTAATAGGTATAAGGCCAGCAAGGGCTTGTAAAATTGTACTTTTACCACAACCTGTTGGCCCTACAAGCATAAGGATTTCGTTTTCACCCAGCGAAAAGTTTAAATCGCTTACTACGCGGTTACTGCCATAATCTATAGACAACTGACTTACAGATAGCATTGTTTCTTAAATCCTTAATGTTCAAACTGGTTGCGTTTTTCGCCAGACATCATAATAGCTAACCCGCAGGCAGATATCACTACTAACAATAACCCAGGAATCGCGGCGCGACCAAAATAGCCCGCTTCGTATACACGCCATAAATATGTAGAGAGGGTTTCAAACCCTGTAGGACCAAGTAGTAGCGTGGCTTCTAGTTCGCGCATTGACTCTAAAAACACCAGTGCTGCACCGGCAATAATACCGCGCATAGTTAAAGGTAGTGTTATGCGAGTAAATACTTCACGTGGGCTTGCCCCTAATACGCGCGCAGACTTTACTAAGCTTGGATCTAAGTGTTCGGTGCTTGTTCTAACAGAGCCTACAGCAAGTGGTAAAAATCGCAGCATATAAGCAATAATAAGCAATCCCAGTGTTTGATATAAAAACGGTAACTGCAAACCACCGTAAACAAGCGCTGTGCCCATTACTATGCCCGGTATACCAAAACCAAAGTAAGTAACACGCTCCATTATACGACCCGCTTTTCCGCTAAGTGCAGCATGTGCAACGGGGATCGCAACGATAACAGCTACAATTGCCGCAATACCCGATGCATACGTAGAGTTCCATGCAATATTAAAATCAAATGAGCTAAAACCATCGCGAGCTAACCAAAGTGAAAATATAGCCAAAGGCAAGCCAATAGCGAGTAGTAAAACAGGTGCAAACGTAATAAACATCGCACTTAATTGTAATTTACTTGGAAATAAAATTAACGGGCGACCATGGCGCTCAGGTGCTGTTTTTATTTGTGATTCAACTAAAAGTAAAAAACCGACAATAACCATCAGTTGAAGCGAAAGCATTGCAGCGCGTCCTAACGCAAAGGCGTTATATTCAACATAAATTACGCGAGTAAAGGTATCTAAGCGCATCATTGCGGGCGTACCAAAGTCAGATAACGTATAAAGCGCGACTAACAATGAGCCTGCTGCAATACCGTTAACTACGCGCGGTAATATCACTTTGAATATACTTTGCGTCATCGACATGCCCAGCGTACGCGCAGCGTTAACCATGCTTGCGTCAAGGCTTAGTAAGGATGAGCGAGTTGTCATCATTACAAACGGGAAGGTATAAAGCGTCATTACAATGGCGGCACCTGTTAGGCCATACATAGATGGTGTTTCTATTCCTGTTAAGGTATTTATTTCGCCACCGGGGCCAAAAGCAGCATAGAGGGTAAATGCGCCAATATAACTGGGAATTGCCAGTGGGGCTGCAAATACAACCAGCCAGAGCTTTTTAAATGGTAAATGCACATACGCGCTAATAAACGCCAGTGGCACACCAATTAAAATAGATCCGAGTACCGTTAAACCCATTAACGATAACGTGTTACCTAAAATTTGAAGATTGTGGGTGTCAAACACTGAGCTTGCATCACTTGCAAGCACAATTAATACATAAACAGGGGTAAGCGCAACAAGCGCTGCAAGCAGCGCCATTGGATAAGAGGCAGGTATTTTCATTACAATACGCCGCTGCTTCGCATCAAATCTATAGTAGGGCGTAAATCAGCTAGCTGTGTTAAATCTACTTTAGGTGGAGAAATATTAGCAAGTGACGGTAAACCCTCAGGTTGGGTAATACCATTTACTAACGGAATTTCGTACGCTTCACTGGCTAAGTAACCCTGTACTTCTTTACTTAGTAAGTAACGCATAAAGTTAGTTGCAAGCGGATCGTCGTTAAGCGCTAATACACCCGATGCATTAACTAAACAGCCCGCATCATTTTGTGTAAATGCTAAATCTAGCTTGGCATCAGGCTTACCTGATTTTAAACGCAGAGTGTAATAGTGATTTGCAAAACCAATATCAACTTCACCGCGCTCAACGCCCATAACAACACCTAGCTCGCCGGCGTATGTTTTAGCACGTTTTTGAATCTTTTTAAGCCACTTAGCGGTTTTGTCATCGCCTTCTAAGATTCGCATTGCGGTTACAAACGATTGAAAAGAAGCGTAGGCGGGTGCCCAGCCAATACTTAAATCGCTGTCGGCAATTTCCATAATACTTGTTGGAATTTGATCTTTAGTCAAACGCGACGTGTTATATGGCAATGTACGAATACGGCCAGTTACTGGTGCCCACTCTTTATATCTAAACTGTGGTTGTAACTGAGCAGATAAATCACCCGGGATAGGTTGTGCAAGGCCTGCATCGGTTACTAAGCCAATTGCGCCTGAATCAACCGCCCAAAATAAATCAGCGCGGCGAACGCCGGCTTTAGCTTCTGCAACAATCGTATTTGCTAAAGCAGCAGTAGGACCTCGGCGTATACCGAGTTTAAAGTCTGGATTTTTTTTCTGGATTGCTTGTAATACGTTTTCATACAAACCACCTTCACCTCGGCCTAAATAAAGCGTTAACTCGCCTTTAAGCTTTGGTAAATCGTCAACAGAAACAGGGGGTGCTATATCAGCGGCTAGCGCACGAGAAAGAGGCAGTGGCAATGAGCCAACCACCCCTAACGCAGCTAGGCCTTGAATAAAGGTCCTACGCTTCACTTAAAATACATCCTTACGGGCTTTTTCGGCTTTTTCTATTAAAACCTTAGCGCGGTCTAATTTGGTTTGCATGTCACTGATCACATCGCGTACTTCGTCTACGCTTTTGCTGTTTTTAATGGCTTGTGGCAGTGTTACGTTAAAGTCTTTTTCCAGCACTTCAACTAGTTTTGCATCTTGTTCAATAAGAGTACCTTCAACGCCTTCAAACAGGTGCAGATAAGTATCGTGAACAATTTCAGTTGCTTCGTCTCGTAAACGCTCAGCAAATTTAGCTACTACACGGTCTAATTTGTGCTTAATTTCATCAATTGTGGCACTTTGTGTCATTTGAGCTGTAGCGGTTGCTTTTACAGTGTCTAACAAGCCTTTTTGCTGGAATTTAGCAGCAAGCTTAACAGCCCCAAGGCCTTGCCACAAGGCTATGTTCATCGCTTTTTGCTGTTTGCGAACTTCATCAGCAGGCTCTTTATTATCAATGGCCATTTTTACGCCATAAAGACCCTGCCAAATAGAAGCGTATACTGGTACAAAGTTAGTTTCTATTGCACTGTGAAACTTAACTGATTCCCAATATTCAATTAAATCATCAGTTTTTACAGATTTTGCGCCTTTAGTATCGTAGTCGCTTACCATGGTATCAACTTTGCCTACCATCCATTCTACTTCTTCTGCGTAACTTTTAAGGTTAGCTTGAAGATGATTAACATGCTCGCCAATAGGGCCGTTAGCTAATACTGGTTGAGCCATAAACGCCGAGGCTAGTAACAGGCTTGCACCTAAAGTTTTGGCTGGTTTAAATAGTAATTTCATAGCAAAGAAGTCCAAAAAGGTAATTGTAAATGATAGACATTATCATATAGCTAATGGTTAACGAGATCAATAACTACAAACTCGCTTAATAGATAAAAACACTAAATGTAGCGGTAGGTTACAGCAAATAGCGCTATAACCTGTATTAGGATTAGTTATTGAGACCGACTATTAAGCGTAATGCTTGCCTTTAATGGCATTATAAATGGCATCACACAGTGTTTTTATACTTGCATCGTCACTTATATACGGTGGCATAAGGTAAATTAGTTTACCGAATGGACGTATCCATACGCCTTGCTCTACAAAATAAGCCTGAATTTTAGCAACATCAACATTGCCAGCAGCCTCGTTTAGTTCAACAACGCCTATTGCACCTAAGGTACGCACATTGGCAACCGCATCTAGTTCACTGCATTTATTAAGTTGTTGTAGCTGGGTGTTTATTTGCTTTATTCGATGTTGCCAGTTTTGCTCAAGTAATAAATCAATACTTGCGCAGGCCGCAGCACAGGCAAGCGGGTTGCCCATAAAAGTGGGGCCGTGCATTAAAACACCGGCTTCACCTTCGCTTATGCCAATGGCTATTTTATCGCTAGTGATAGTGGCCGATAGCGTCATTGAGCCGCCAGTTAATGCTTTACCAATACACATTATATCGGGCTCTATATTGGCGTGCTCTACAGCAAATAATTTACCTGTACGGCCAAAGCCTGTGGCAATTTCGTCGCAAATTAGCAGTACGTTATATTGGGTGCACAATTTACGTACGCAGGCTAAATAATCAGGGTGATAAAAGTTCATACCCCCCGCGTTTTGTACAATAGGCTCAATGATAAAGGCGGCTACTTGGTTGTGGTTTGCTTTAAAGTATTCTTCAAGCTCTTGGGCTTCAGTTTGGTTAAACTCGCCCCCAAATTGACTAACCGGTGCGGGTACAAATACATGCTCAGGTAAAAAGCCGCTATACAAACTATGCATTGAGTTAACTGGGTCGCATACGCTCATGGCTGCAAAGGTGTCGCCATGGTAGCCCTTGTAAGGCGTCATTAATTTTTGTTTTGTTGTAATGCCTTGGCTTAACCAATACTGCAGCGCCATTTTAATCGCTACTTCAACACTTACTGAGCCGCTGTCGGCTAAAAACACTTTAGTTAAACTGGGCGGCGTTATATTTACTATTTTTTTGCACAGCTCTACCGCGCTGTTATGCGTAATACCGCCAAACATAATGTGGCTCATATTATTAATTTGCTCAATCATGGCGTTATTTATAACAGGGTGGTTATAGCCATGTATTGCGCTCCACCACGAGGCCATGCCATCGATTAATTGCTCACCAGTTTCGAGGTGAATAATATTGTGATTAGCATGTGTAACAGGGTATACCGGAATTGGCTTAGTCATAGACGTATATGGGTGCCAAATGTGCTCACGATCAAAATCAAGGTCAATCGTATTCTTTTTAATCATATGTAAACTTTAATTTGGTGGGCTTCGTTGACAATGGTACTTCAACTCGTAGACTAAGCCAATATCACCGTTATGAAAAAAAATAAGAGAGTATTATGGAACTTGCACCTGTTCGTCACGATTGGACCCACGCTGAAGTTAAAGCATTATTTGAAATGCCATTTAACGATTTACTGTTTAAAGCCGCATCGGTTCACCGTGCTAACTTCAACCCAAATGAAGTGCAAATTTCTACGTTGTTATCAATTAAAACAGGCGCTTGCCCAGAAGATTGTAAGTACTGCCCGCAATCGGGCCATTACCGAACAGATTTAGAACGCGAACGCTTAATAGAAGTAGAAAAAGTAGTAGAACAAGCACGCCTCGCAAAACAAAAAGGCGCTACCCGTTTTTGTATGGGGGCTGCATGGTCAGATCCAAAAGACAGAGACATGCCATACATTTCGCAAATGGTTAAAGAAGTAAAAGAGCTAGGGTTAGAAACCTGTATGACGCTTGGTAAACTCACAAACGAAAAAGCCCATGAGCTTAGAGACGCAGGGCTTGATTACTACAACCATAATCTCGACACATCACCTGAGTATTACGAGCAAATTATATCAACCCGTACTTTTCAAGATAGGTTAAATACCATTGACCACGTACGTGATGCCGGTATGAAAGTATGCTCAGGCGGAATAGTGGGTATGGGCGAGCAAGCAAGCGACCGCTTTGGACTACTTATGCAGCTAGCTAATTTGCCACAACAGCCAGAAAGCGTGCCTATTAATATGTTAGTTAAAGTTAAAGGCACACCGCTTGAAAACGTAGACGATTTAGATCACTTTGAATTTATACGTACCATAGCAACAGCGCGTATTATGATGCCACACAGTTATGTACGTTTATCGGCAGGGCGCAACGCCATGAACGAGCAAATGCAATCAATGTGCTTTTTTGCAGGCGCTAACTCAATATTTTATGGTGACAAACTACTTACCACCGAAAACCCAGACGCTGATGCCGATATGAACCTAATTAAAAAATTAGGCATGAACCCAGAAAAACGTCACGACTATTCAGACGAAGCAGTAGAAGCCTCGCTTTCATCGCAAGTAGCCGACAAAGCAACCTCTGAATTGTTTTATGAAGCGTAGGCTTATATCAATGCCTTTTGATTTTATAAACACGCATCTGCAGGCTCGCCAGCAAGATGCGTTACTTCGTAAACGCCACGTAGTACAACATGCAACAGCGCGAACCATAACGGTTAATAATAAAGCCTACATTAATTTTGCCAGTAACGACTACTTAGGCTTTGGTGATGAGGCTGTTAACCTTAATGACTCCCACGCATTAGGGAGTCACAGCTCAGCATTGGTTACGGGTTATCAGTCTCAGCAAAAAGCGCTTGAACAATACTTATGTGAGCAATTTGGTTATGGCGCAGCAATGCTATTTAACTCAGGGTTTAGCGCTAATAGCAGCGTAATTAAAGCATTGTTTCAAGATAAAGCAGCTGCGCAAAACAGCGCTATTTTTCAAGATAAGTTAAATCATGCAAGCTTGATTGACGGTGCTATGCACTCAAACACGGCATTAGTGCGCTTTAATCACAACGACATGAATCACTTACGTTCACGGCTCGAAAAATCAAAAGCGCAAAACAAGCTAATTATAAGCGAAGGCGTATTTTCGATGGATGGCGATACCGCGCCTCTTAAAGAATTACTCGCACTTACAAAACAGCACAACGCATGGCTAATGATTGACGACGCACACGGCTTTGGTGCATTAGGTAAAACCGGTTTGGGTAGTTGCGAAGCGTTTATTACTCAAACGCTGCCAGATATATTAGTTATTACCTTTGGTAAAGCAGTGGCTAGTAGTGGCACGTGTGTATTGGGCAGTAAACAGTTTATTGATTACATGCTGCAATTTAATCGCGATTACACGTATTCAACCGCTATGTCGCCACTTATGGCAAGCCACACACTTGCGCGTATTAAAAACATAAAAACAGCTGATGATAAACGCGATAAGCTAAATGCCAATATTGCATTATTTAAGCAACTCACTAAAAGTCATAATATTGCTGTAATGGAGTCAAACACAGCCATACAGCCCATTGTATTAGGCTGCGCTGAGCAAACATTGCAAGCGGCAGATAAACTTAAACAACAGGGTATTTGGCTCACTGCAATTAGACCGCCCACAGTTGCACATAACACCTCACGTTTGCGCATTACTTTAACAGCCGCACATACCGAGCAAGATATAACGCACTTAGTTAAGCATTTAGTAGGTGCAATAGCATGACTGCTCAGCCAATATTAAAAACAGACCCAGTGCAAACACAACTTGTAAAACCGTGCCTAGTAAGTAGCGATTCAAATAAAGAATTAAATAAGGAGCCAAATCGAGAGCTAAACAAGGAGCTTAAAAAGTCTACACAAAGTAAGTTCTCAAAGGCGGCGGCGAGTTATAACACCCATGCAAATGTACAAAAACAGGCAGCAAGCGATCTATTTTCACTCATAAAACCAGGCATTAATAAAAATAAGCTTTGTGTTGATTTAGGCGCAGGGCCACTTGTTAATACACTTACCTTACAAAGCGTATTTGAAAGCGTTGTGGCAATGGATTTGAGCTTAAACATGTTGCAAAGTAGTGATTTAACCACACCTAAAATATGCGCCGATATGGATAACTTACCGCTACAAGCAAACAGTGTTGATATAATTTACAGTAACTTTGCAGTGCAGTGGTCTGCTAATTTTTCAACTTTAATGCAATCGCTTTACAGCATATTAAAACCAGGCGGGCAGGCGTACATAAGCACTGTGGTAGAGGGCTCACTTAACGAAATAAAAACGGCCTTTGCCGCGCTTGATTCTAACAGCCACATAAATACCTTTAATAATGAGCAGTATATAAACCAATCAGTCCAAAGTGCAGGGTTTACTATTAACAGCGCTAAAAAGCGTATTTACACCGATGAATACACAACACCTTTAAAAGCTATTGCCTCTATTAAGGTTATTGGTGCAACGACACAAAATCATACCAATACGCGCCAAGGATTACTTACCAAATCGGCGCTACAAAAAGTATGCAGTGCGTATCCGCTTATAAATAACAAAGCATGTGTGTCTTATCATGTGGTGCTGTTATCATTACAAAAACACTAAATAAGCCCAAAGACATTAAAGGCAACGCATGAAAGAATTTTTTATAACAGGCACCGACACCGATGCCGGAAAAACCCACGTTACCAGTTTGCTATTAAAGTTACTTGCCCAACACAAAAAACAAGCCATTGGCTTTAAACCCCTTGCTGCTGGCTGCGAAATGGCATTCGATCAACTAGTAAATGCCGATGCCCTCATACTAATGGAAAGTGCAACAGTGAGCGCTAAATACGACGTAGTAAATCCGTTTGCGTTTGCACCGCCTATTGCGCCGCACATAGCAGCGGAGAAAGTTGGGGTGAGTATTACTGTAGATAAACTTAGTGATGCTTATAAAAACGTAAAACAACAGGGCGCTGACATTATACTTACCGAAGGTGCTGGTGGTTGGGCATTACCTATTAATAAAAACGATTATTTATACGACTGGGTTAAAGCAGAGCAACTGCCGGTAATACTTGTTGTTGGTATGAAGCTAGGTTGCTTAAATCATGCGTTACTAACCGCTGCGCATATGCAAAGTATGGGTATAAACTGCGTTGGCTGGATTGCAAACCAAGTCGATAAAAATATGGACGAATACCAAGCAAACCTTGATTCACTCAAAGCACGCTTACCGTTCCCAATACTTGCCATAAGCCCATACAGCGAGCAAACTCCTAAGTTACAAATATACAAAAGCTTGCTTAGTGCGTTATCTATAAACACTTAAGTGGTTTTAAAAAAAAGTTACTTTTTTAGGTAAATCTTGAAATAGTCAGCCTTAGTACACATATAAACGTTTATAAATACATAGCTTGCTTAAAGACAATGTTACTAAGGACATAACGACTATATGACGCACCCATTTATTGAAAGCTACGCCCCAGATGCGCACGTAAGCGCTGAGCCAAAAGCACTAAACTATGGCTTACCTAAAAAACGCGTAGGTATAATAGGTGGAGGCACAGCTGGCGCCACAATAGCCATTAGGCTTGCTGCGTTAGGGTTAGAAACTTATGTGCTTGAAAAGAAAAAGTCGTTAATTGATGGCCCTCCAATGTGCCATTTGCATGCAGGTGGCAACTTATACCGTGAAATACCCGATGAAGACTGCATAGATTTACTCAAGCAATGTATAGATATTGCTCGCCTTTATCCTCACACCATAGATGTTCGCCCTACAGTATTTGCCGTACCCAAGCGTGATGACGACGCACCCGAGGACTTATTTCCGCGTTTAAATAAATTAGTAAAAGCCTACAGCGACCTTGTAGAGCAAGATAGCGCTAACAAAGTATTAGGCGAGCCTGAGCATTATTATCAGTTATATAGTTATGAGCATATGCTAAAGCTTGCTAAGCAAAAACAAGTAGCCAAACCCACGTCATTAGATGAGTGGATGATACCCGTTGCTAAGCATTTAGATTTAGATAAGTTAAAGTTTCCGCTTATTGTTGCACAAGAATATGGTTGGAATATATTTCGTTTATCGGCCAGTGCACAACTCGCCCTTGCACAGTACAAACACGCTCATGTTTTAACAAGCACCAGTGTTAAAAACGTATCGCCAGTTATAAATACCAATAATGATAAGCAAACACTTAAATGGCACATTGAATACCAATCAGAGCCAAGCCTTGATGAACAACCTGATACACAAGCCGATTCACAAACCATTGAGGTAGATTACCTAATAAATGCGTGTGGTTTTCAAACCGGTATTATTGACGACCTCGTTGGGGTCGATGTAAAACGCATGGTTGAATTTAAAGCCTCTTACATTACTCATTGGCAAGGTGCTGGTGGGCAAATACCCGAAATAATTATTTATGGTAACCGTGGTACGCCAGAGGGCATGGCGCAGTTAACGCCTTACCCTAACGGGTATTTTCAAATACATGGCATGACTAACAACATTACATTGTTTAATGATGGCTTAGCTGATGCCACGCCAATGAGCGCACAACCTAAACTTCCCAATAAATACCTTCATTATATTAAAGATGGATGGGACAAAGCTGCATTGCAAACACGTACCCAAACAGCAATTGATTATGTAGCCGAGTTTGTGCCTGCATTTAAAACTGCTAGCACACAAAATAATGCCTTGTATGGCGGGCAACAAATCCCGGGTGATGACGACACTTTGCGCGTAGCCGATGTAAGTTTATATTCGCATATTAGTTACGCACGGGCCGAAAATGTTAAAGCATCGTCAACGTTAATAGCGGCAGATCAAATAGTGGGTGAGTTTATAAAATTAGGAATAATAAGTAGCGATCCTGCTGTAAATCATCACCGCAGTACCCACCAATGGTCGTATCTTAAACATAATAGCAGCGAAAAAATTGACGAAGTTGCACGCATATTGGCACACGAGCGTGGGTTTCCGATTGATATGGCAGAGCTTAATAACAGCTTGTAAAAAGCTGATCTATAAGTAAACCTCATACTTAAATTTGCTGTAAAACCCTTCTTAAAAAAATTATCAATAAACACATAAATAACACTTGTGTTATGACATAGTTTGTCACAGAATAGCGTTAACGTTATGACATAGTGTGTCATAACGCAGTGATTGCTTTAACCTAATTTAATTTTATGTTCGGTGATCAAACCTATTTTTGTGAGGACAATATGAAACGTATATTTTTGTTTTTATTAACTAACCTAGCGGTTATGTTGGTATTAGGTGTAGTGCTTTCAATAATAATGAGTGCGCTGGGCTTAAGCCATCGTAGCCTTGGCGGAATTTTACTTATAGCCACCGTATTTGGTTTTGGTGGATCGTTTATTTCGTTATTTATGTCGAAATGGATCGCTAAAAAATCAACAGGCGCGCATGTAATTACGCAGCCTCGAAACGAAACCGAACATTGGCTTGTACAAACGGTATCTGCGCAAGCACAAAAAGCAGGCATTAAAATGCCAGAAGTGGCTATTTACGACAGCCCAGAAATGAACGCATTTGCAACGGGCCCAAGTAAAAACAATTCGTTAGTGGCAGTAAGCACAGGCTTAATGCACAACATGACCAAAGATCAGGCCGAAGCCGTACTTGCCCACGAAGTATCGCACGTGGCTAACGGCGACATGGTAACGCTTACGCTAATACAAGGCGTGGTAAATACCTTTGTAATATTTGCCGCAAAAGTACTGGCAGGCATTGTAGATAACTTTATTAATAGCGATGAAGAAGAGGGCGGCAGTAGCTGGACATACTTCTTATTCGATATGTTATTCCAAGTATTATTTGGCGTGCTAGCAAGCATAGTAGTTGCAAGTTACAGCCGTAAACGTGAATTTGCAGCCGACAGCGGCGCAGCAAAACTAGTTGGTGCTGATAAAATGCGTTCAGCCCTTGAGCGATTAAAGCAAAACCATCCTTCGCAATTAGAAGGCTCAATGATGGCCTTTGGTATTGCAAGTGGCAAAGGTGTTGCTGAGTTGTTTTCGTCGCACCCACCGCTTGATGCGCGAATAGACGCACTACGTAAATAAGGTAACTCTTATTTACAAACACAAAAGCCAGCGTAATAGCTGGCTTTTTAGTGTGTAGTAAGCTGGTTATTTACCAAAAATAATATCGGTAATGCCTTCTGGTGAGAGTATTTCTATCCAGTAACCGTCAGGGTCTTTTATAAATGCTAAGCCCTTCATTGAGCCATCGTCTGGCTTTTTCACAAATTCTACATCGTACTTTGCAAAGCGTTCACTGGCTGCGTATACATCGGGTACACTAATACCAATGTGACCAAAGCCTTTAGGTTCTTGGTTACCGCTGTGGTATCCCTCAAAGCTGTCGTCGTTTTCTGTGCCCCAGTTATGGGTAAGCTCAATGAGTGCAGGGCGACCAAATACCCATTTAGCTTTAGTTTTATCATCACCTTGTGGCAATTCTGGCTCGTAGCCTAAAAAGTACAATGTAAACTTCATTTCAGGAAAGTCATACTTACCTAACAGCTTCATACCTAATACATTTTGGTAAAATTCGAGCGACGGCTTTGGATCTTTAATACGTAACATAGTTTGTTGCATAACAAAGCCCTGAGTGGCCTGTTCAACTTGTTCTGGAGATTCGTTATAGTTAGACATGGTGATCCTTTCAAAAATGATAAAGCGAAAATAAAGATATAATGCTTAAACCATCATAATCAACCGTAGTTTAAATTTAAACTGTCTAGGTCAAATCATATAATAAAAACAAGGAATTTTATGGCTATAACAATAACCACAGGCACAATTGATGATGTAACCGCAGTGAGTGAATATGTCCCTGAACTACTAACAGCCATTGATAGTGACACTTTACGTAACCGTTTAGAAAACAAAAAAGCATTGATATTAGTAGCACATAAAGAAGATACATTAGTTGGTTTTAAAATTGGCTATGAGCTATCTAATACACAATTTTATAGTTGGCTTGGTGGAGTGCATTTTAACTATCGTAGATTAGGTATTGCTAAAAAATTACTTGTCCAACAAGAAAAGTGGGCTTATGAACAAGGTTTTACCAATATACACGTTAAATCGATGAACCGGTTTCCTCAAATGCTAACTATGCTAATCACTAATGGTTATCACGTTTGTGGCTACGTTGATAATCAAAGCACAGAGCTAAGCAAAATTAAGTTTGTAAAACAACTAACAAAGTAAATACAGGCACTTTATTCATCGTTATTTAACTTAGCGCCATGTAGGGTTATAAGCAAAAGCTAATTGCCACCTTTAATAGCAAGGAACCACTATGTTTTATGATGATATGCAGGGATTATTACGTGTACTTACAATAGGTGTACTGGGTTATATCGCGCTGGTGTTTTGGTTGCGTGTATCGGGTAAACGTACGCTTTCAAAGTGGAACGTGTTCGACTTTGTAGTCACCATTGCGCTGGGCTCTATATTAGCCTCGGTTATTATTTCAAAAAGTGTACCGCTGTTTGAGGGCATACTTGCCTTTGTAGTATTAATAGGGCTGCAATATGTTATTACGTGGCTTAGTGTGCGCTCGTCAAAATTTGCAGCGCTTATAAAAGCAGAACCCACGCTTTTAATGAGTGATGGTGAATACTGCACGGCTGCACTTAAATCGCAGCGCGTAACAAAATCAGAAATTCGCGCAGCTATACGTGGCGCTGGTATATTAGCCATAGAAGATGTAGCCGCAGTAGTGCTAGAAACCGATGGCAGTTTTAGTGTACTTAAGCAAAATAACAGCGGGTTAAAAACCGGGTTAAGTGATGTAAGCGGGCATTAAAATAATACGCTAATAGTTATATTAACTAAGGCAGGTATATTACCTGCCTTATTTTGTATTAAAGTTTATTTTTATTTAGCGTGCTGCTCTAATAAACTAAAGGTAGGTAAGCGCCATTTAAAGCGTATTGATGCCATACGTATTAAGTAGCCTGCAACAAGGCTTACAATAATGCTTATGTTGTCGTCAATATTGTAATGGTGCAATGCTAAGTATAAACAGGCAACAAGTAACGATACACTCGCGTATAGCTCGTTATGTAATACAAGCGGCGCTTGGCGACATATTAAATCACGCAGTAAGCCACCAAAAACACCCGTTACAACCGCAGCCACTACACAAATACCGTAATGCAGCCCCATATTTAGCCCCACTTGGCAGCCAATAATACTAAAGGCTGCTAAACCAAGGGCGTCTAGGCGCATAAATATGCCTTTAAATTTAACCACCCATTTAGCAAGCCACGTAGTGACAATACCGGCAATACAGGTAATTAATAAATACTCTGGGTGTTGCACCCACGTAAGCGGGTAATTGCCTAGTAATATATCTCGAACGCTACCACCGCCAATTGCCGTGGCGCTGGCTACTAGCACTACGCCAAACCAATCCATTTTCATTCGTCCTGCGCTAAGTGCGCCGGTCATGGCTTCTGCGGTAATACCAATAATATAAACAACGGTTAGTAACATGAGATAATCACTTAAAATACGTGCGTAAAAATAAGGTGTGGATTGTATAGATAAATTAAGTAAATAACGAATGAAAAATCGTACTAAAAACGGTTAATTTAGATAGAAATAGCTAATGACAAAACCTAGTGTAAACAAGCTGTTAAGCTAATCGGTGAGTGCGCGGTAGCTCATATGAATTAAAGGACATTTGGCCGCAAATTATAAATAAAATAAGTTGAGGTTTAGTTGTTTTTAGCACGCTTATTTTTCAGCTAAGTTTAATAGATAAGACGTGAAAATTAACGCAATATGAATAATTGGTTGCATGGTTTTAATTTAGGAACGTATAATAACAAGTGTTAACTAAATGGAATTTGCGTAAAACGCAGCTTAAGCAGAGCAGGTGGATACATGAACAAAGGATTGTTAAAGTCGTGGAAAACCGACAAAGGTTTTGGTTTTATTAAATCAGACACCCTAGAACACGACACGTTTATACACATATCAGCGCTCAAACACATGAGCCGCAAGCCCAAAGTGGGCGACACTATTTACTTTGAAGTTGCAACACAGCCCGACGGTAAAACCAAAGCAGTTAACTGCCGTATAGAAGGCGTTGCAGAGCTTAAAGCACCTTATCAAAAACACAATAACCAGCCGCACCGCATTGCCAAATCTAATTTTGCCAGTAGCTTTTTAGGTAAAGTTGCCTCAATAGCGCTTATTGCAGCACTTTGTTTTTATGCGATTAATAAATACAACACTCACTCAAGCAGCCAAACACCCATTATCACCAATGATTTAGCCACTAATGACGATTTAGCCACCTTTGATGAAACATACCCAAAAGTCGTTATTCCTAAAAGCACGCAAAATTTTACGTGTGATGGTAGGCAGTATTGTACTGAAATGCGCTCACGCGAAGAGGCGGTGTTTTTTATTAACAACTGCCCGAATACAAAAATGGATGGTGATGGAGATGGAGAGCCTTGTGAGAGGGATTCACGATTTTAAAGGGGCGGGTTATAAAGCTTTCAGCTTTAAATAAAAACAGATTTAATTAATGGCTGTGTATAAATACAGTTCTTTGAGTTTTGTCCCATAACATTATTAAAAGTCGTTTTGGGGTTAAATTACAAAGGCTACTGATTAGCAATTGTAATTATCGAACAACGTAATAAACGCAGTTTTGGGTGTTATAAGCCACCAGAGTAGGGTTCACTAAGCTGTTATATGGTTCTCAAAGTTTGGAGTTAAATTCAATAAATGTTCAATCTAAATGATGATTTGAAAAAAATAAAAACTAAAGTTTTAGTTATGTCTGGGATTTCTTTATTTATTGCTCTAACACAAGCCTTGCCTCAGAAAGTGGCTATCCTTGGTTTGGATTTATCTAAAAATGAAACTATGGCAGGTTGGTTTGTTTTGGCTGTTACAGCCTATTTTTTAGTAAGTTTTATAACTTTGTCAATTATTGAATTAATTCAGTATTACCTTCCAGCTTTGATTGGTAGAAAAACTGCAAAAACCACCGGGGATGTAATCGGTTTAACAGAAGATGAATGCTTTCCTGAAGAGGAAAATGAATACTGCGATCCGGATGTGGGAACAAGGAGCGGAGAAGTAAACGACATAAGAAGAAAAAATCAAGAAATTACATACAAATACAAAAGTAACTTTGTTAGGGTTTCTAATTTAGTTAAATTGATTAGTGATTTTTTATTTCCAATTGTATTTAGTGTTACAAGCTTGGGGCTTTTATATTGTTTTTTAATTAATTAATAAAACCATACAACAAGCAATCAACAGGACTTAAAACCGTTTGTTGTTTTTCGTTCCTCAAAACTTTAACAAATTATTTTAAGCCTGTTATGGCCGTTATGTTTAATGGAGAGTTCAGTTGTCCAGAAAGCCGCGATGGAAAAAAATCACTAACGACAAAGGAGCAGCTACTTATGAGTTAAGCTCCTGGAAGTACTTCTCAGATTATATTAATCAAGAGCTTCTTGAGCATAAAAGTTATGTATTCAGAGGTCATGCTGATAGTAATTGGAAATTAGAACCTACTCTAGATCGTTTTGTGGATTCTTCAACATCACCCAAAAGAGAAGCCATCTTAGAACAATTTAAATTCGAGACTAGAGGTCGAAGGGGATCTCATCCGCCACTAATGGAATCAGAAAATGATTGGTGGGCATTGGGACAACATCATGGTTTATGTACGCCTCTATTAGATTGGAGTGAGTCACCATTTGTTGCACTATATTTTGCGGCTTCAGCAGCATTTAAATCAAAAAGTAAATCTATGTCTATATTTGCTTTTTTTCAGGGAAGTGCTGAAGTCTTCAATAAAGCAATCAGAGACGATAAGGACGTAGCCTTAATCAATAAGCATAAACCCACAGTAAAAGTTATTCGACCACTTAGTGATGAAAATAGTAGGCTTGTTAGCCAAAGAGGTTTATTTACAAGAGCTCCTAACAATATGGATCTCGAATCTTGGGTTAAAAAATACAATACCTATAAAGGTGGTGAAATGACTATAATTAAAATAGTTATTCCAACGAAAGATATTGAAAAATGCCTAAAGTATTTAAATAGAATGAATATAAATCACTCTACACTATTTCCTGATTTAACAGGGGCAAGTGAATATTGTAATAAGCTACTAAGTATCGATGGCTATTAAAGATAAGGGGTCAAATTTTGATTTCATATATCAAAATTTAAATTGGTTAAAAGTTTTTTATATAAGTCAATGGAGCAAATAAACAAGACACCCATCCTAAAAGTTGTATTGCCTTTCGAGCAATTGAAGGTGGACTAAATGATGCTTATGGCACTTTTATAACATTTATGAATGATATAAAAGAGAAACTTAGACTGCTGTGGGGTTTTGCTGGTAAGCCATATTTCGCTTTAGAATATATATCAGATGAAATATATATGATTAACAGTGACACCCATTCTAAATTTTGCTCTTTTAAAAATTAAGGACTACGTTTTAATTAGTTCAAAAAAAAAGCAGGGTGTCTTATGGCAATTGCAAGAA
>NZ_JASDDB010000001.1:271556-737095 GCF_030407615.1 Pseudoalteromonas sp. APC 3355
AAGCGTCAAATAAGTTTGGTTGATACAAAATACTATCACTGTATTTCACGCTGTGTTCGTCGTGCATTTTTATGTGGAATTAACAGTGACACCCATTCTTGACGATTAACAGTGACACCCATTCTAAATTTTGCTCTTTTAAAAATTAAGGACTACGTTTTAATTAGTTCAAAAAAAAGCAGGGCGTCTTATGGCAATTGCAAGAAAGCGTCAAATAAGTTTGGTTGATACAAAATACTATCACTGTATTTCACGCTGTGTTCGTCGTGCATTTTTATGTGGAGAAGACAGTTTTACTGGTCAATCTTACGAGCATCGACGAGGCTGGGTTGAAGATAAGCTGCTTGAATTAGCGAAGGTATTTTGTATTGATGTGTGTGCTTATGCTGTTATGAGTAATCACACTCATTTAGTCCTGTATGTAGATGATAATCAAGCAAACAGACTGAATGATAAAGCGATTGTTATTCGCTGGCATAAACTCTGTAAAGGCACATTGTTAACGCAAAAATATGTACAAGGTGAAAAGCTAAGTAAAGTTGAACTCATCTTTTTCAACCAAACGGTTAAACAATACCGCGAACGCCTAGCAAGTATTAGCTGGTTTATGCGGTTGTTAAATGAAGACATTGCGCGCAGAGCAAATAAAGAAGATAACTGCACAGGACGATTCTGGGAGGGTAGATTCAAATCGCAAGCATTACTAGATGAAGCAGCACTTGCAGCGTGTATGGCCTATGTCGATTTAAATCCCATTAGGGCTAAAATGGCTAACACACCAGAAGAGTCAGACCATACCAGTGTACAAAAGCGCTTAACATGCGCGACAGAAGGTAAACAGCCTAAACAGTTACTACGTTTTGCAGGTATGCCACGTCAGATTATGCCTAAAGGACTGCCGTTTGAGCTTAAATCGTACCTTGAACTTGTTGAGCTAACAGGGCGAATAATACGAGAGGATAAACGCGGGTATATTGATTACATGAACCTACCTTTGTTAGAAAGGCTTAATATATCCCCAGAGAACTGGTTAAAACTGACTACGCAATTTGCGCGCGTATTTCAAGGTGCAGTAGGCAGACCCACTTCACAAGCAAGTTACTGTGAAAATTTAAAGCGTAAACGGCGATCAAATATTAGCAACTGCGAAAAGCTACTCGCATAAAACTTAAGCTACTCAGTAAAACTATTCAGTAAAAAATCACAACTGCATTATGCTGTTATTTTCATGCGTGTAATTTAGCTTTAATAGGGCTAATTACTTATTTAACGGATGAAATAAAGTGACCCAGTTATAAAAGATAAATTCTTAACCTGAAGAGCGAATTTTTTGGCATAGTTTTATTTGTTCAATTAAAGTAGCTGTCTAGTTTAGTTATTCCGCTGTCTAGTTTAGTTATTCCTCTGTCTAGTTTAGTTACCCAGAAGTTGGCTAAAAATTAAATTGAGAGAGCAGTTCGATGATACCTCTGATGATGAAATAGATTTGAATGAGTAGTACTTTAATCGGGTAGCTGGAGGTCTCTAACCTCCAGCCCCACACCACCCATCAAGCGGGTTATCTAAAAAGATTGGTGAAAAATCTATTACCTTCAACTTAATTCATCTCTTTTCAATATGAGTGAATTGGCTTTCTAAATTGCTTGTGTTAGATTATTTTTCAAACTTGCAAAAATAATCTAAAGCGCTCTATATATTTGGGATTATATAAATTTTAGTTTTAGAGGGTGTCATTAAGTTAAAGATGATTTAATTGATTTAATTGATTTAATTGATTTGATAAATTAGATATTTATAGCGTAATAAAAATTTTAGAAGGAACTAGAGTAATGGATGAAATAATTTTATGTAAAAGCAATATGAATAGTACTTCATTAAAAAACAATTGTGGTATTGAAATGGAAGGGCTTTTCTCTTTAACATGCCCTGATCCTGACATGATAATTGCGAACAAACCATATTTATTGAAAGGTAGAAATTCGACTACTGGTACAAGTTCCTTAGCAAAGATATCCAATATTCCAAATGTAAAAAACTTAACAGACTTATCACTTTCTTTTGGTGGTGATAATTTAGTAGCTCTTTCAATGATCTCAGCAAAATTAAATGAATTTAATATAGGGCTGATGGGCACTTCGACTAGTGTCTATTCTAAAAGAGTTGGTGATTTTGCCGATGCAGTAAGTGATTATCAGAAATCACTGCTCGAATTTCGTCAAGCCATCAAGTCTAAATCACCATATAAAGCTGCGGCTAAACAAAAAGCAAAGCTTGCTTTTGATAAAATGCAAAATAAATTTAGATTGGAAGTAAAAGCAGTTACAAACCAAATCCAATCTAAACGCGGTACACCTATGACAAACTTTTCAAGGGGGGCAAATATAGCTAGGAGCAGCCGTAATGTTGCTAAGCTGGACTTAATAACCCCTACTCATGCAGATAATGTTGTTAAATTTACAAAATATTCTAAGTTTTTAGGAAATGGTTTAGCTGTAATTGATTTTGGTAGTCGGGTGGGTAACATACATAACACCTACAAAGCTGGTGATAATTGGGAGCGCGAAATGTTCGTAGAATCAACTAGTTTTATTGCAAGTGCTGCTACTGGTATCGGTGTTGTTAACGCGGGGGCTGCTGCTCTAACTTTTTTAGTCGTAGCAACTCCCGTCGGCTGGGTTGGGCTTGTTATTGGGGGATTGGCAGTAGCAGGAACTGCGGCGGCCGCCTCAATAGAAATTAATGATTATACGAAGAAAAATAGCGGTAGTTTATACGACGAAATTATGAAATGGTTTGACTCTTAATGGATATTGAAAAAACTTTATTTGTTATTTTTCTAGTTGGTTGCCTTCTTAGTGCAGTTTTATATGTTTTTTTTGGGCAAGTTACTGTACGCAAATTAAGGAAAAACCCAAACACCAAAGAGCTTCTTGGTATGGAGTATATAAGTGGCTGGGATATCATAAATGTTGCTAAAGTATTCTCACTACCAAGGAAATGGATGCTCAAGGTTGAAAAGAGTAAGTTTGCATTTATGTATGCAAACTCGTCTGCTTTATACGAAAATACAACAATATTCGATAGGGTACTTGGTTGTATCTTCTATTGGTCATTGACTCTTTCAGGTTTATTCGGGGCTTTTTTCGCACTCCTAAACTCACTCGGTTTTTTTGATTAACACATGTTGATGGGGTTTTTAGCTAATAAAGTCAGCTATGGCTCCAATCACCAAAACTTAAATTAGCAAAACTTTATGTTTTAAGCTATCAACGTCCTCTAAAAGCGCAGCGCCTCATAGCCTCTTTGTGAAAACTTATTAAGGTGGTTGGCATTTTAAATTCCATCACTTTAAACGTAAAACATCGGCGCATATATGTAATACACGCCGATGTTTATAACTTATTTAAGTAAGCACATTACTTATAAGATATTAAACCTTAGTCTACTTTACGGTAAAGACTTATTAAACAGATTGCCAAAAGTAACGTGGCAATCATGCCTGATGCGCCAGCAACACCTGATGGCAAAAATCCATCGCGACCAAAGGTAATTAAAATACCATTGGCTAACATTGCAACTGCGCCAGCAAGGGCTGTAAGGCTACCGATGGCTTTGCCACCTTTAGCTATAAAAGACAGGCCAAAAATAAGTGCTGCTAATCCCAATAGTACTTTAGCTGCGTAGTAAATCATGAATGACAAAGAAACTACGCCACCAATTAAAGGTTGTGCGCCTTCTACTGTGCCTGCAACTTTGCCAAATGTTGAAAACAACGTAAGGCCAATACTTACCTGCACTATGTTAAGTACTGCACTAAACGCGATAGCCGACCAGCCTAGTTGAGCGTTTTTTGCTTGCACCATAGCTGCGCCTGCAAAGGCAACAAGTAAAGTAAATACCAGTGCTTCTAGCCCCCAAGCAACCTGTCTTGAAAAACTAATTTCAGCACTGTAAAGCGCTGAATAAATACCCTGTGATATCGCCAATACCAACAATAACGATGCTGTAATTAGGGCGGTGCGTTTATGTGTAAATTCCATTATGGACCTCTTTTGATTTTATATTTGACGCTTTCAACAGTTGTTGCGGGTTTGAATGTATCAAACTGCTTAGTATTTGTATTAAATAGCGTTTATCGTTGTAGGTATAAGACAGGTAAAGCGAGTAAATTATTTCACTTAAACCTATAAAAGTATTAATTAATAACAAACAGGACTTTGCAAAGCCGCTTTGGTTTAGCCATGCATGTATCTAAAAGCGCAGTGCCTCATGCCCTCTTAATAAATCAACATTTGATTACCAAGAGGGCACACATTTTGAGTATGTGGACAAACGGCTTATTACTTATGGCGTTAAGATAAAAACGTAAAATGAGACCAGTCACTTAACGCTGTAATAGTTTGTTCTGTGGGAGGGGCAACATAGATCAAACCTGCAATGGCAATAATTGAAGCTAGCGTAATTAGTTTATTATCGAAGTCGGCTATTTTTAAAGCGGTGCCAAAAGAGCGTTTAATGGTGACGTTACTTAAATCTACACTGTAAATTTCATCCAGCAATAAATGAATTAATCCGCCGAGTAAAATAAACCCACCCGTTAACCAGGCAAAGACGGCTGCTTGTGTGGTTGATTGGTCATTCAGTTTCCATGTTACTTGAGTCGTTATTAGCGCGCATAACAGTATAAATAGTAAAGAGTGGCAACTACCTCTGTGTACTGTGATCCATTCAAAAATAGGTCTAATAATATATTTCATAAATCCGTAAACCAATAACGGCACTATGATTAACTCGATAAAGCTAATTTCAATAATGAGCTCGGTAGTTATGTAATGCAGTACCAGTAATACAGCGCTGAGTGCGAATAAGTTAAAAATAGTATCGAGTGATGTTGAGTTATCTGAATCTATGTCGGGCAATAAGCCGCCAATTGAGCCTAAAAACCATAACCAAAGTGCGTCTTTTAAATCGATATGGCCTGCAGATAATAAAGTGGCCGAGCCTAAACCTGTGATGATTACGGCAGTATTAAGATGAGTATTGAAGTTTGCCATTGTATCTCTTTATGGGAAAAAGTAGGGCATTCTATCAATTGAAAAGTTTATTGTTCAATATTCTTTTTAAATAGATTTTTTATTACTTTGATTAATCGCTAATAGTACAATTGTTATTCTGTATTGTGGTTAGTAATAGAAGCAAGTTGTAATTTTTTTGATAAAAATCAATAATACGGACAGTTTTTATTGTCTGTTGGCCTTTTGTGTTTTTGATAAAAGCCTAGCTATCAACTTATATAAAACGGCTTAACTGGAATTCACATGAACCAAAATAGATATAAAGCATCGTTTCCTGCGCCTGACATTGGTAGTAACTATTTTGTCTCATCAACTTGGAGTAGTTATGGTTTCTGGGCTTTATTAGCACTGACTCCGCTTGCTCATTACATGATGTACTATACCGAAGATGGTTTAGCGCATGGGGAAGATTTAAACACTTTAGTGTATGTAATACTTGGTGCTATTAGCTTGTTTGTTTTAAATATTGCAGCCCAACCTATATGTTGGTTAGGCAGGCTTTTGGCAGTTGTTTGCTTTAGCATTAGTCTGTTTTTTATATTATTGCTTATTTACCTCAGTGTATATTCACACTTTCCAATTGCTTATTTAGGTGCTATTTCTTATTTTGGGTTAGCGGCTTATTTTTATAATAAAGACTATTTGAAAGTCGTTAAAACTTTATAGCATTAGCTTCTGCTGTCTATTTTCGCAACTTCAAGAAACTGTATGCTATTATTTAAGTCACACCATCTTACTTTTTAAACTCGTCATAAAATGCAATTTTCCCTCGGCCTGTTTCTTTTACGTGGTAGAGCATTTTGTCACCATTGATCATTAATTCGAGTAACTCATCACCATCTTTAGGGCCGACTGCAATACCAATGCTGGCACCCACGGCGCATGTTTTATTTTGTGAAATATAAATGTCTTGTTGTAGCTCGTTTAGTAAAGCGATTGATTGCTCACGCGTTGCTGCTTTGTTGTAGGTATTAACCTGCCTTGCAACAATAAACTCGTCACCGCCTAGGCGGATGCATATGTCGGTTTCTTGGTTAAAGTGCTTTTTAAATCGGTGTGCTATTTCAATAAGTACTTTATCACCTGCTTCGTGGCCGTAGGTGTCGTTAATGGGTTTAAACTTATCTAAATCAATCATCATTAGTACTAAATGTTCATTATGTTTAATACATTCACGTAGTGCTTTTTTAAGGCGGTTTTCACCGGCGCGTCGGTTTAATAAGCCAGTGAGTGGGTCGTGATCGGCTTCAAAGCGGGTTTGCTGTTCGCGTTCTGCGCGCTCGGTTACATCGTGTAAAATTACTTCTACTAGCTGCTCTTGTTTGGGGTTTCGTTTGGTATCTCTTTGGTCTGTTAACCTTACAAATAAACAATGAAACCATACCGTTTTATAGCCAACTTTACACTCTACATCTAAGGTGGTTTGTGGTGGGTTTTTAGCAGAGCGAATATCTGCCAGTAGGCTTTGTAATTCGTCTACATTGCTAAGTAACTCAGGAAAATGCAAGGTTGGTAATTCTTCTTCACCAGGTACGGTAAAGTAATGCTTAAATGCAGGGTTAAAGGTGGTGATAATGTTTTTGTCATCGAGTAAACAAATACCTGCGCTGGCTTGTTCAAAAATAAGTCTAAATTTAGCTTCTAGCTCTTGAGTTTTTTTACGCAGTGTTTGCTCATTACTAATAGTTAAATGTAGCTCGTGCATTAAGGCATTTATACCTTGGGTTAAACGGCTTATTTCGTCCCGCTTGCCTTGCTTGAAGGTTAGCATTTTAAGGGTTTCTGGCTCGCTTGGATTTATTTTAGCAAAGCTGTCGGTTAGGTTTTGAATAGGCTGTGTAAGCCAGCGCTGAACTACCAGCGATACAAAAAATGCGATAACAATGGATTGAATCAGCATTAAGATAAATTCTTTTATAAGCGCTGACTGTGCTTGTTGTTCAATAAAGTTATCGTCAGGGTATATGGCGAGTACACCTATAAAAGTGTCTTCTATAAAAGGGTGAACTAATTTAATTAAAACAGCTTCATTTTTTTTGTTAGTAGATCCTTTTGCTATAAATAAATCCATCTCTCCTTTAGGGTTTACTTCTCCTTCTAGGCTTGCGCCTTGCACTAAGTCGTTACTGAGTAGGCCGTTAATAATTTCTTGGCTTAATTCACGGTCGTTTAGGTAGGCTGCTATGGCGGCTGTTTTTTCCATTGTTTGCGCTAACTGTTGAACGAGTAAGTAATTTGTATTTTTTTTCTCTTTAAAGCCTGAGTAATAAGAGAGCATAGACGAGACTAAAGACACAACAATAGCAACTAACGCAATTGATATAGCGACGCGTATGTAGAGTTTTTGGCTAATAATTTTAATCAAATGTGTATACCACTTTTACTTCATCTGTAACTTGCGATAGCGGAATGTAGCCAATTGCAAATTGTGATGCTGCTATTTTGTTTATTGCGTCTTCTACCGATGTTGAAGGAGTGGGTGGCTTTGCACGCCCTGAAAATAAAAGCCTTGCCCAATAAGCATTAATTTTTTGCTCATTTTTGTTGACCAGCTGCAGGTAAAAGTCGTTTTTTAATGTTGATTGCGCGGGCAAATCAAGCGGTTTTGATGTCTCACCATCAGGGAAAGTTAAATACCGGCCCATGTAAATATCAATAATTTCTCGTTTTGATAATGCGTTAATCGCATTGCTTTTATTAACCACGACTACAAACTCTGTAGATTTAGCATAAAAGCTCATAAAAAGCAGGCACAAGGGCAGCAATGCAGTTATAAACAAGTTGCGAGGGCTCATCATTAAAACACCATACTAGCATTTAGACTAAGTATATGTACTTTGTGGCCCTCATCAACATCTGAAGGGTTGCTAAGACTCCATAAGCCAGCGCCTTGAGGCTTTATATCAAAGCGGTCTAACTGGGCTTTTAATGCTATGCTCTCAGACAGTTGCCATTTTACGCCTACGTTAATTGAGTGTTGGTGAACATTGGTAACTTTAACAGCAGACTGACTGGCAACTGCGAGTTGTTGTATAGGCACTGAAAATTGCTCGGGAGTGCTTGGCGGAAAAGCAGGATCGTTTACTTTTATTACGTCATGTCGGTGTTTAGCCGCTGTAAAACCTGTATAAAATATTGCGTTATCTACACGGTAACCTGCACTAATGTAGCCACTAAGAACTGACGGAGCAACTATCCAATCGGATTCTGAAATACCCACCTCAGATTGGATTAGCCAATTGTTGTGATCGTAAGTTAGCCCAAACGCGGCGTATTCTATACTGTTACCTTTGGTGTTAAATTTGTTTGATATTTTTTGCGCTTGCGGCCATATACTTTGTGGTATTGAGTTGAGTGCGGCTAAATACTCATCTAAAGAGGTTAACTTATAATCCCCAAAGTCTGACTTTGATAATGAAAAACGCATAGTCCATGCATCTAAAGAGTAGGTTGCGCTAAAAGTTGTTAAGTTATCAAAATCAATAAAAAAGTCGTTATTATAGGCTTGTAGCTTGGCTGTTGTAATACCATAAGCAAGTTTTAAACGTAAAAAACCGTCGTTAATTGCTTTGCTGTATTCCACATCTACACCATCGAAATTTCCTGCAATGTTTGCAAACGAGTAGTACGAATGAGGCGGGCGCACCCATAAATAGGCATACCCTACGTAAGGGTATTCCGATAGTAAGTAAAGGTCGCTATTTAACCTGCCTGCACGAATAGCCCAATGACGGGTAGGGCGATAGCGCACAAAGGCGAGCTCTAAAAAATTATCAAAGCTTTTAAAGGCATGATCTTGAATAACTACTTGAAACACAGAGTCCCAATTTTTGGCCAATGATATATTAGCCTGCCCACCTAAAATTGAATCTCGCGTTGCTGAAAAACCAGATTCGTTGACATTTGAATAACTCGATGCAAAGCCAATATCTGAATCGTCCGTGTAGCTGAGTGTTAAGGATGCAAAACCGCTAAATTGCACGTCTACTTCATCTGCATAGCTTTTATTAGCAGCGGAAATTACCAATATAGCTATGGCAATTGTACCTCGGAACAACATGTTAGCGCTTATTTTTATGATATAGATAGTAAAAAGATAGCACAGTTTATTAAATTACCAACTTAAGCATTACAGTGGCTTATCAATTAAATACAAAAAAACATGACATCCCCCTAAATTTTGTACTTTGTTAAGCGAAGTACTGGACATAAGAAAAGCAAGGCGGAAAATTTGTGTTATCTATTGTTATAAGTGGCGACAATATAGATTATGAATAGGGCGGTTTTTTGATATTACTATATTTAAAACGTGTTGGTTACTGGATGAGCTTTATTTTTATAAGGCTGCTTAAATTAGGCAGCCATTTGTATTTAAAACGTTAAAAGCGATTACTTAAAATGGTGCATAGCCATCATTTGGTTTGTTTGGGTTAGTCCAGCGCTGTTTAGCATCAACAGGAATGCGTGGTGCACCTTGTGCTGGTAATCGACCGCGCTCCCCATACAACCACAATACAAAGTTAGTTCGCTCGCCACTGGTAATAGGCTTGGCTGCGTGTGCAATATTGCCTCGATGTAACATGGCAGTACCAGGCTTAAAGGTAAGTGATTTAATGTCACCTGTGTACGGGTGATAAAAGTCCACTTGTGACCCTGTAAACTCTTCGCCTGGTAAATTTAGGTTAATGTTAAGCGTTACAGCTGATGCGTCGGTATGTGGGCGAATTGACGAATCTGTATTTGGCTCATAATAAATTGAAAAGCCAAATGTTTGTGTATCAAACCCCATAACTTCCGGGAACAGCATACGTGAAATAGGGCGCATATAAGTGTTTAGTATTTCGTTATAAAATGCTTGAAAGCTTGGCGCGGCTAAATAACCTTCTGATCGGCTATCAAGCATGGCACCACGGTGATTTAACACTATGCCGTATGGCGGGCGCATAGGGATTTGCGAATTCCATACTTGTTCTAAATATCCGCGTAATACAGCTAGGCGCTCAGGATCAAAAAATTGAAATTGAAACACATCAGGCGCTACTTCGTGTAATAACGCTTTTACGGCCAGCTCTTTTGATGGATCTTCCCATGCTTGCTTTACTGCTTCGCGCAGGTTTTTATCAAGTAGTGTGTCGTCAAGTGTAAACGTTGAGCTATCTATTGATGTGGCTTCCCATTCGCTCCACGCGTTTGTAATTAGGTCAGTGTTGTTTATCCAAAAGTTTTGTACTGCTGGTTCACGGTAAAGCATGGCTTGTCGTGTTGGTAACTCTAGAGCACGCGCTAGTTGTAATTGCTTGGCAAACATTTTGTGTAACTCCAGCTGTTGAATTTTGTTTATATCAATTTAGGAGTGCAATTTATTGTATTTGATTTAGTAGATAAACAGCCTGCTTTAGGAAACAGAATATACTATTTATTGATAATGAATCCTAAAACTGAGTATCTTAAGTCAAGCAGTGCTGTCCACTTAAAGCGAAGTGATATGTATTCTATTAGCTATTCAAGCATTTAGCTTAATAACAAAGGCTTTATGAAATAGACGGTGTATAAATAAACCTTTATTATAAATTCCTTATTTTGCCTATGTTATAGCTAGGATTTAATAGCAATATAAAATGGAGATTAATTGTGGAAGATAAATTAAAAGAAAAAAGTGTGACACAGAAATTTTTTGGTGAATATTCTTGGATGTATCAAGTTTCAGCGTTTGTTGCTTTTATTATGGTTATTTACATTAGCTTTAATGGAGAAGGAAATGTTTGGACACAGCTTGTGAGAGGTGATTTTAATTCTGCCTTGCTTGTTAGCATTGTTGGTTATTTATCTGAATTTAGATATCGATTTATTAAAGAATCTCGCAATAACTAAAATATTAAAAAGCTGATAATTAAACCAGCCTTTTAATATTTTACTGTGGTATACCTGATTTAACGTGATTAATGGGTTGCTCTGTCGCCCCAAATTTCTTCTAGGCGGCTGTCGCGACCACAACGCCAACGATAAGTGTTGTATCGGATTGGATTGTTTTTGTAATAATCTTGGTGAAAGCTTTCCCTCCCTTTTATAGGGTAAAAGGTGCTTGCGTTTAGTATAGGTGTAACCACAGTTTGATTAGGGAACTCGGCAACTACTGCTGCTTTTGTTTTTTCGGCTAATTTACGTTGTTCGTCGTTTTGTACAAATATAGCGCTTAAGTAACTAGGGCCTTTATCACAAAATTGGCCTTTGGCATCAAAGGGATCAATATTTACCCAGTAATGATCAAGTATGCCCTGATAGTTTACTATGGCCGGATCGTAAGTAATTTCTACCGCCTCGTAATGGCCTTTATGATTACCATTGTATGTCGGGTTTTTAAGTTTACCGCCAGTAAAGCCCGATATTACATCGGTTACGCCTTCTAGCTTTTCAAAGTCACTTTCCATACACCAAAAACAACCTCCAGCTAGAACGGCTTTTTCGGTTTTAGCTGCATGGGAAAATGTACTAAACAAAATAACGGCAGATGTTAATGCAAGCGTAAGTGATTTTTTCATAAAATTATCCATCTGTACTGTGAGTTTATAAATACTTATAAAGTTAGACCCGCTAAGTGCTAATACAATTTCATTGTAGAGGGCTGGCCAACTTATCTATGGTTAAAAATATTGTGCTTTGACAAGTTTTATAGGGATAAGGCTAGTAACAAGATCACTATTTAAGTTAGTAGCACGGTTTAATTGGGTTAGCCAAGTATGCGTTATTTAATGGGGTGTTGAATTATGCTTACGTGTTCATTAAAGTGACAACATTCGTGATATAAATTAGCAGGTGATAAATGAACCAGTTAACAGAAACATCAATAAGCTGCCCTTATTGTGGAGAAAGTATAGAAGTATTACTTGATGCAGCAGATATTGATGAGCAATACATAGAAGACTGCCAAGTATGCTGTAAGCCTATTTCGTTTGTGGTATTTGAAAATGATGACGAGCTAAACGTTAATGTTTACAGCGAAGACGATGCATTTTAACTCGTTAATTAGATAGTAGGCTGCAAAATAGCAGCCTTTTTACTGTGTATGTGTTTGGTTAGCTATTTTGCTCACGCGCTAATTGGTTAGGAAGAAGTTCTTCTACTATTTCGCGTGCTGGAAGCGTATAGCGTGTGCCGTCAAACATTACTGAGGTAAACTCGTTAATATTAGTAATGCCTGTTAAGGTCCAGCCTTCGCCGCGCTTTGGGCAATATACTGTGGTAGTGGGTTGTATTACTTTAAAATCGTCACTCATTACGTTCTCTTACTCTTTTTGCTTTAAAGATAATGCTTGTTAATGGGGTATGGTAAGTTAATAATGCGTGCCCATAAAGAGCTAATTTAACTAACCACTTAAATAAAATGTTTAACACCACAAAGCTTGAGCGCGTTACGCTACGTTTAGTTACCCACAAACACGCAGCGTGTTTATTTAATATTTTAAATCACCCGCACGTGTCAGAATTTAACGACTACGAAACACCACTTAGCAAAACGCAAATCAAACAATTAATACAAGATGATATTAGTGCCTACTACGAAGGTGAAGTAATTCGAGTTGCAATTGAACATAATATATCTGGAAAGTTAATGGGTACTTGTGGGCTTTATAATTTAACCCCGTGTAAAAGTAGTGCGTTTATAGGATTTGAGCTGCATCCTGACTTTTGGGATAAGGGCGTAATGTTTGAAGTGGTGACCGGTTTTATTGAAACTCTAGTTAAGCATATTCCGCTTAAACATTTGTCTGCTGAGGTGAGTGCACATAATGCACGTTCCCATAATTTACTTATGAAACTGGGCTTTAGTTTAAGAGAAAATTCTATTTGGCATAAATCACTTTAACTCAAGACGGCAATTATAAGTGCTTACCTTTTTTCAATCCTCAATCCTTAAAGCTCAGTAAATAAAATACAAAAAATAGCGGCTTTCTATTATAGTTAAGCGTAAGCAAATGAATTTGTTACCCGTGTTTTATTAAACATTTACGCTTAACAAGGATTTTATATGCTAGAAAAACTCTCTCAAGATGCGCTTGTAATTTGGGCGACCATTGACCCAATAGGCACTATGGCGCTGTTTGCTGCGCTTACTTCTCATTTAACTGATCAACAACGCCGTAAAACTGCATTTAAAACGGTACTTTATGCCGGGGGCGTATTATTGGGTTCTATTTTAATAGGGCAACTAATACTTAATGCGATGGGAATTAGGTTGGTGTCGTTTCAGTTAGGGGGCGGAATTATATTGTTTTTGTTTGGCCTGCAAATGATTTTTGGAAACGATTCTAACAAAGCCAAACAAGACCCCGATCACGATATAGCCGTGTTTCCGCTTGCTATACCGGCAACGGCGACTCCTGGCGCTATTTTGGCGGTAATACTACTTACCGATAACCACATACACCCAATTACTACTCAAATAGGCACAGCGCTTGTTACAATTGGTGTGTTGGGTATTACTTTAATACTGTTGCTGCTTTCGGGTAAAATTATTAAGCTAATTGGTGTTGGCGGCGCGTCTATTTTAACGCGAGTGATGGGCATGATTTTAGCCGCGTTTTCGGTAGAGCTTATTATGACCGCGCTGGAAATAAAGCAATGGGTTAAGCTCGATTAAATAACTCCTAAACATTGAAAGGAATGCCGTATGGCAATAAAAATAACAAAACACTATATTATTAATTTAAGTTTAGCCGTAGTCATTTTTGCTATTGGTATTTTAGCTATACGTTATTATAACCATTATGTATCGGCCTATACAGATGTAACAATTAACTCAAGCGTGCTTAATGAGTCGCGCAAAGTGTTTATAAGATTGCCCGCTAATTACAATCCTAAAAAAGCGTATCCGTTAATTATTAAAACCGATGGTAACTTTAATTTAGATACATGGGATAAAGCACTTACAAAACAAGCTAAGAGCGAAAAAGGGGATAAGGCTATATTGGTGTCTATTCCTAATTTGTTTTTTACAGATACACGTAATCGCGATTTAGTACCTCCTTATGCCCGCCAAGATGTAAATACACAAGCGCGTCCAGAGCATGAAACACTTATTGAACCAAATGGTGAAGCCGACAAGTTTTTAGCGTTTATTGAAACTGAGTTACTCCCTTATTTATCAGCAAAATATAAGCTTAGTAATAACCGTGTATTAAGTGGTTTTTCGGCAGGTGGTAGCTTTGTGCTTTATACACTGCATACAAAGCCTGAATTGTTTAATGGCTATTTTGCTTTTAGCCCAGCGGCTTGGTATGACGATATGACCGTAGTTAATAATTTAGAAGCGTTTTTAAATGCTCAAGATAACAAAGTTAAATCGTCTACTTATTTATATCTTTCGGTGGGCGGGGCAGAGCATCCGTTAATGTTAAAAGCGTTTAGTAATTTAGAGACCGTTTTAACAGCCAACCCTAACAATAACCTTGTGTGGCAAAGTGCTATAAACAAAGGTGCTGAGCATTCAGATAATCCATCAATTAGTGTGGCTAAGGCATTAGCTGGTTATAGTACGTTTATTAAAAAGTAGGTTAGATAGGTTTAAGCGACAACTGTATACATATACAGTTGTCGCTATTTCATCTATTTATGATAACGAATCAGCTTTATAACAATTTACTTAGTTCAATATTATTAACGACTTACAAAAAAGCTAGGTTTAAATTATTTTTGCACTGCAATTACATGTACTGTTTTTATATACAGTTCACAACTATTAAATTAGAATACCGTCAGTACCCATGAAGCATATACACATCTATTTGTTACTGCTTTTAATCAGCCTTTCGCCTTTGTGATCAGCAATAAGCAGTGTAAGTACTTTGCTATTTCAATATAGTTTCAGCATCTTTTTATACTCTTAATGCAGTTAATATAAATTGGCTGGTGGCTTTACAGCAAAAGAACACATCATACTAAATATTGCTATAAGGCTAAACTTAGCAATAGAGTCAAATTAGAAAAAAGTAATCAAAATAATAAAGCCTGCGATAACTACATCTACTAAAAATATAAATGCCGAGTGTGGACTATGAGTGCTTAATTAAAGTTTTCCCCGCTCATTGTAATGAGCAGAAAAACGGTAAACGTTAAAAATAGGGGCATCGTGAATGGTGCTATTACAAATTAAAAAAGCAGATACCATTGCGGCTGTTAATGCCTTTTTTGAAATAGCCTTAAATGCAAAATTGAGTATTGAAAAAAGTATGGCGGAATAAAAAAAAGCCCAGTTAAAAAAGTTAAAAGGGCTAAAAGGGTTGTGCTTAGGGAAGTTGTAGTCGTTTTATAAACTTATATTTAAAACTTATATTTAAAACTTATATCTAAAACCAAATGCTATACCGTCATCTTCCGACTGTTCCATTTGTGCTTGTTGATCGTCGTTATCGCTTTCAAAGTCGCTAAAGTCTTTACGCGCTTCTACGTAGGCAATAGTGTCTTCGTCAATTAAGTAGTGAAGGCCAATAACAGCAAACTGACGCTTAAACACATCTTCTGGGTCGGCGTTAAAGTTTGGCTGAATTACGTAATCATCACCGGCATCAAACACGTTGTAGGCAATAAAAGGGCGAAAATCGTTATCAAAGCGGTAAGATGCAAATGTTTCTACACCGATTGCGTCTTTAATTAAGCGACCAATGTTATCTGTGTCGTGGTTTTTGTTTTTATTTACGTTGGCTGCAACGTATAGGCCGGGCTCATCAATGTTGCCCCACATAATACCTGCACCATAAATTAAATCTTCAACATTGCGAGTAGAACCATCGCCAAACGTTAAATCAAACTCACCACGGTTAACACCTGCTGTAAGTGTTAGCATGTCAGTTGGGGTATAAGTTACAGACGCACCAAATGTGTAATTAAATTCAACTTCTTGGGCTGCACTATCGCCAGAGTTCCAAAGTGCTTCACATTCTTCTTCTGAAATGTCGGTTACGTCACAGGTAAAAAATTCGCTGTTTTTAAGCTGCGCTTGTACTGCAAAACTAAAATCGTTATAGCTATTGCGGTACTGCACTAATTTATCTCCACGACCAGTGCCATTAACAGCGCCATCGTCTTTGTTATAGGTGTAAACACCAGCCGCATTACCATCCCATACAAAGCTATTATTTGTGCCGTAAACTACGTCGTACCATGCACCCCATTGTTTACCAATGGTAAGTTGGCCATATTTTTCGTGCGAAAGCCCTGCGTAACCTAAACGGTTGTATAAAAACTCATCCTGGATAGACTCAAAACGGTTGTTATAAATAATATCGCTGCTGCCAACAGGGTTTACACCCCATTCTACGAGTGCGAGTGCAGTCCAGTCTTTCTTAAGCTTTCGGGTAAATCCAAAGTTAATGCGCGAGGTACCGTTAACAACTTCGGTTTCGTTTTGTGTATTAATTACACGCACATCAAGATATCCACCAACTTCAACAGTATTTTTGTCATCTTTGTATAATTCTACTGCCGAAACAGCGGGTGCGAATACAATACTTGCGCTAATAAGCGTCGCTAATTTTTTGCTCATCTTGTGTGTTGCCCTGTGTAAATTGGTCAATTTTTTACGTAGGTAAAAATTCAGATTCGAAGACTAACAAAGCAATAAACGGCTCAAAAGTGAAAAATACTCAATAAAATTAATCGTTAAACTTAACTGATATTCACTAAAGGTTAATTTTGTTTTTCAGGTGTTGCAAAAGTTTATGTTTTTAATGATTTGATAGGTAAATAGGATGAGGAATTAGCGATGTGTAAAAATTGTAATTTGAATTAATTTCATCTTGGTTAAAAAGTAGTAACTAGTGTAAAAGCTCTAAAAGTACTTTATTTTCATAAATATAACTTTTTATTATTATAGAGTGAACAAAAATGAGTTAAGTAGACACACAAACACGTTAAAAGTGTTTTTACTCTAATTTGTATCGTAATTTCTAATCTCTTATGCCTGTTTATAAAACATACTTTATGGATTTTAATTAGAATAAGTTGAATAAAAATTAACGAAACCATTAAATCTAATCCGTTATTTTTACTACTAACTACATAGCCATAATAAATGGCTAAAACGCAGTGGTTTGCCTTTAAACTTTCATAGAAAAACAGGCCATTTTGGTTTAAACTGCGCGCAATTTAAATACATCATTACTCCTTTGGAGGGTAGCGCTATTATTAGTACAGCTAATGTCACCATGCAATTTGGTGCTAAACCATTATTTGAAAATATCTCAGCAAAATTTGGCGATGGTAACCGTTACGGTTTAATCGGTGCAAATGGTTGTGGTAAATCAACATTTATGAAAATTTTAAGTGGTGAGCTTGAAGCGTCTTCAGGTAATGTAAGTACTGATCCTAACGAACGCGTTGCTAAACTTAATCAAGATCAGTTTGCTTACGAAGAATACTCAGTAATCGATACCGTGATTATGGGCCACAAAGAGCTGTGGGAAATCAAACAAGAACGTGACCGTATTTACTCTTTACCTGAAATGAGTGAAGAAGACGGTATGAAAGTAGCCGATCTTGAAACTGAATTTGCTGAAATGGATGGTTACTCTGCTGAATCTAAAGCAGGTGAGCTTTTATTAGGTGTAGGTATTGGCACTGACCAACACTTTGGCCCAATGTCAGAAATTGCACCGGGTTTTAAGCTGCGCGTACTACTTGCACAGGTATTGTTTTCAGACCCAGACATTATGCTACTTGATGAGCCTACTAATAACTTAGATATTTACACCATCAAGTGGTTAGAAGACGTGTTAAATCAGCGCGACTGTACCATGATAATCATCTCGCATGACCGTCACTTTTTAAACTCTGTGTGTACACACATGGCCGACATTGACTACGGCGAGCTTCGTATTTACCCAGGTAATTATGACGAATACATGTTTGCAGCAACGCAAGCACGTGAGCAATTACTTAACGAAAACGCGAAAAAGAAAAACCAAATTGCTGAACTTCAACAGTTTGTATCTCGTTTCTCTGCTAACGCATCTAAAGCTAAGCAAGCAACATCGCGTGCTAAACGTATCGACAAAATCCAATTAGACGAAGTTAAAGCATCTTCACGCCAAACGCCGTTTATTCGTTTTGATCAAGAAAAGCAGTTATTCAGAAACGCACTTGAAATGACAAACTTAACACAAGGTTTTGACGACAATACGTTGTTTTCTGGACTTGAAGGTTTAGTAGAAGTTGGTGAACGTATTGCTATTATTGGTGAAAATGGTGTTGGTAAAACAACATTACTTAATACATTAGCAGGGCGTTTAGCACCTAAAGCTGGTGAGTTTAAGTTCTCAGAAAATGCGAATATTGGTTACTACGCGCAAGATCACGCTGATGAGTTTGCAACCGACATGAACTTGTTTCAGTGGATGGAGCAATGGCAACAAGAAGGCGACGACGAGCAAGTGGTTCGTAGCTTCTTAGGCCGTATGTTATTCTCTCAAAACGATATTAAAAAATCAGTTAAAGTAATTTCAGGTGGTGAGCAAGGCCGCATGTTGTTTGGTAAAATTATGATGCATAAGCCAAACATATTGTTAATGGATGAGCCAACTAACCACATGGATATGGAATCAATTGAAGCGCTTAACTTAGCCCTTGAAGCTTACGAGGGTACATTGATGTTTGTTTCCCACGACCGTCAGTTTGTATCATCAGTTGCGACCCGTATTTGGGAAATTAAAGACGGTAAAGTTATCGACTTTAGAGGCAACTACGCAGAATACCTAGCGAGTAAAGAAGCTTAATTAGCTATTTACCCGTTAACTCTAAAAAGCCATGTTTAAACATGGCTTTTTTTGTTTTTGTGAGTCGCAATTAAACTTGGTTTGGGTATAATACCCGCCTAAAACCGGACATAAGTCCGCTATTTTTAAAATACATTACTGAGGAGTATTTATGACTGTTGGCATTATTATGGGTTCTAAATCAGATTGGCCAACCATGGAACATGCAGCACTTATGCTAGAGCATTTTGGCATTAAGTACGAAACCAAAGTCGTGTCTGCACACCGCACTCCTCAATTACTTGCTGATTACGCAAGTTCAGCCGCAGAACGTGGTATTAAAATTATTATTGCTGGTGCTGGCGGCGCAGCGCACTTACCTGGTATGGCAGCTGCTTTTACGTCGCTTCCTGTACTTGGCGTACCTGTAAAATCAAAAGCATTAAATGGTGTTGATTCACTTTTATCTATTTGCCAAATGCCTAAAGGCGTTGCAGTAGGTACGCTTGCAATTGGTGAGCCGGGCGCAGCAAACGCGGGTTTATTAGCTGCACAAATTTTAGGATGTCAAAATCCAGAAGTTTTTGCAAAAATTGAAGCGTTTCGTAAAGCTCAAACCGACACTATATTAGCTAATCCAAACCCTGCAGAGTAATAATGAATATTTTAATATTAGGTGCAGGGCAACTTGCACGTATGATGAGCCTTGCAGGCGCGCCGCTTAATTTAAACGTTGTTGCGTACGATGTAGGTAGTAAACAAATTATGCACCCGCTAACTGGTGACATTTATAACACGTCGCTTGAGCAAGCAATATCAAACGCTGATGCCATTACTGCCGAGTTTGAGCACATTCCTGATGATGTTCTAACCCTTTGCTGTAACAGTAATAAGTTTTACCCAGGAAAAGCCGCTATTAAAACCGGTGGCGATCGCTCGCTTGAAAAGGCATTGCTTGATAAAACAAACGTAACTTGTGCGCCGTACCAATTAATTACTGAAAAAGCGCATTTAGAACTTGCCGTTAAAACTCTAGGTAAACCACTTGTAATTAAAACATGCCAAGCGGGTTACGACGGAAAAGGCCAATGGCGTTTAAAATCGGATGATCAAATAGACGAAATTTGGTCACAAATGGCTGATTTTATTGCATCAGGCACCGAGCTTGCGCCACATACGATTATTGCTGAAAAAATGATTCCGTTTGATCGTGAAGTTTCTATTATTGGTGCGCGCGACAAACACGGTAATGTTGCTATTTATCCGCTAACAGAAAACGAGCACACAAATGGTGTATTAACGCTTTCTGTTGCCGGTAAAAATAATCAAAGTGTCGAAGCTCAAGCAAACGATGCATTTACAAAAATAGCAAATGAGCTTAACTACGTTGGCGTGTTAGCTATTGAGTTTTTTGATGTACATGGCACGTTACTCGTTAACGAAATTGCACCGCGCGTACATAACTCTGGCCACTGGACGCAACAAGGTTGCCATTGCTCGCAGTTTGAAAACCACATGCGCGCTGTTGCAGGTTTACCGCTTGGCAATACAGAGCTTAAGCACATTACCGCGATGATAAACGTATTAGGCCAACCAAGTATTCCACGTGAAGTATTAAAAACGGTTGATGTAACGAGCCATTGGTACGGTAAAACAGCTAAGCCAGGTCGTAAAATGGGCCATATTAATGTATCGGCTGCTAATATGAGCGAACTAGCAGACAAACTTGGCGAACTTACAGAGTACCTACCAGAGCAAGATTATCCTGGTATTTTAAAAGCAGCTGCCAATTTAGTGCTCAGCGAATAGTTATCATACTTTTATATAAATACCGGCTTAAGCCGGTATTTTTTTGTCATAAAAATGGGCTTTGAATATGTAATACTGTTAAAGTCTAATTTTAAATTTGTGAAGTAAAACAATGAAACTAAAAACAATATCTGGCGTGCTAGCCATTACTGCATTATTTAGCTTAAATACATTTGCATCGGAATCTCTTCGTGTTGCAACTTTTAATGTAAGTATGGATGCAACTAATCACACGCCTAAAGGTGAGCAAGTTAAAAGTGATGCTTTAGTTAATGCACTTAAAGCTAACCACCAGCAAATTAAGAACATAGCGGAAATTATTCAGCGTGTTCGCCCTGATATTATTTTACTTAACGAATTTGATTACATCCCAAAAGAGCAAGGCATTGAATACTTTAATCAGCATTATTTAAATGTAAGTCAGCAAAAACAAGCCGCTATTAACTACCCTTACTCTTATATTGCACCAGTAAATACAGGCCTAGCTACCGAGTTTGATTTAGATAACGATGGCAAGAAAAATGGCGTGATGGGCGATGCACAAGGCTTTGGCTTTTTTGAAGGGCATTACGGTATGGCTATTTTGTCAAAGTACCCAATCGATTTTGATAAAGTAAGAACCCTTCAAACCTTTAAATATAAAGACATGCCAAATGCACAAATGCCTGAGATGCCTAAAACAGGTGAAAACTGGTATAACGCACAAGAATGGCAAGCACTTAGACTCAGTTCTAAATCGTTTTGGGATTTACCTATTAGCGTAAATGATAAAACAATTCATGTTATTGCATCTCACCCAACACCGCCTGTATTTGACGGTGAAGAGGATAGAAACGGCAAGCGTAACCACGATGAAGTAAGGTTAATTGCCGATTACGTTTCAAATGCTAAGTATATTTATGACGATAAAGGCGAAAAAGGCGGTTTAAAAACTCACTCTCGTTTTGTTATTTTAGGCGATTTAAATGCAGCCCCTGAAGGGGATAAAGCCCGTACAAATACCACCGACCAATTACTTAAAAACCCACTTATCAACGCAAGCTTTGTTCCAAAAAGCGAAGGTGCTAAAGAGCAGTATGATGTGCCTTATGCACAAAATTACAGTGCAAATTGGCAAGCCCGTGTTGATTACGTTTTACCGTCAAACTATGGTTTAAAAATTAAGGACGGTGGTGTGTTTTGGCCTACTAAAAAGAGTAGTGAATATCGTTTAATTAAAGATAGAAACGCATCGAGCGATCACCGCATGGTTTGGCTTGATTTGGTAATTGAATAACGCCTGTTAACAAAAGAGGCGCTAGTAAACAGAGCTTTACCCTGTTTAATGGCTATTTATCTTAAAAAATTGCAATAACTTAAGTGCTTCTGCTTAAATACGGCTTAATTATAATAACCGTATAGAAGCACTATGATTTTTAATTTTTCTTCATCTAAAACGTTAGTGGCCTTAGCTGTTGCCTCAAGTGTTATGCTTGCAGGTTGTAGCGCTACCGCTAACACCTCTTCAACACAGCAAAGTGCTTTACCAGCAAGTAAGGTTGCTGCGGTTGTGAACACGCCAGCAGATATCGGCTCACAAAAAATAACGCTAGAACAAGCAATGGCCGATCCTGATTGGATGGGCAATCAGCCAGAGAACGCTTACTGGGCTAGCGATTCGGCTACTATTATTTATGCTCAAAAAGAGCAAGGTAATACACTACGCAATTTATTTAGCCAATCTGTTACTAGCCAAACAGCAGAGCAGGTAGCTCTTAAAAAACTTCATACTGTGGGTTCTAATAAAGCCGTTTATTCTAAAAATAAAACAATGGCGGCTTATACATTTAAAGGCAATGTGTTTGTTAAAAACCTAAAAACGGGTGAACTTAAGCAAATTACAGCGACATCAGCAAACGAGTCTAAACCACAATTTTTAAATAATGGCGATTTAGTTTACCGCCAAGGCAATGTGTTTTTTAAAGTTGATTTAAAAACAGGCTTAACGAGCGAGCTTGCTAACTTAAAACTTACTGATGAGCCAAAAGGGATTGAAGAGCCAAGCACGTATATTGCTAAAGAGCAGCATAAATTGATTAAGTTTGTGGCGCTTCAACAAAAAAATAAAAAATACAAGCAAGCACGTAATGAGCAAATTAATGAACAAAACGATTCAATTGCTAATACGGCTTACTACTTAGGTGACGGTAATAAAGTTGCTGAGGCTCAGCTTTCGCCAAATGGTGATGCGTTATTAGTTGTTGTACAAAAGCAAACTGATTGGCGTTGTGATGGCGATATTATGCCTAACTACATTACAAATGATGCAACCATTGAACCTAAAAAAGCACGCCGCCGAGTAGCTGACGCTAAAGAAGAAACGTCAAAGCTTGTCTACATCAATTTAACTAATAAAGAGCAAACATCACTTAGCTTTAATACTTTACCGGGCTTTGACGAAGATGTTTTAGCCGCAGTTAAAAAAGAAAATTATGCACGTGATGGTAAAACATATAAGTCTAAAAAGGCGCCTCGTGGCATTAACCTTATTATGGACTGGGGTTTTGAGCAAAGCCCAATAGTATGGAACGATGACGGCTCGCAAGTGGCTATCATGCTCGAAGCATGGGATAACAAAGACCGCTGGCTTGCTACCGTAGATTTTAAAAACAATAAACTTGTGTCGCAACATCGCCTACACGACGATGCATGGATTGCTTATGCGTTTAACGACTTTGGCTGGTTACATAACTCAAACACGCTTTATTACCTATCGGAAGAGTCGGGTTACAGTCAGCTTTATAAAAAACCAGTTAATGGTAGTGCAACCGCGCTAACACAAGGCCAATTTGAGGTTTCTAACTTAACGCTTACAAGTGACAACAGCGCAATTTATTATAAAGCGAATGTTGAACACCCAGGTCTGTACGAAATTTACCGTGTTAACCCGCAAACTGGTAAGAGTGAGCAAGTTACTGACTTAAACGGCATGACCGATTACACGTTAAGCCCAGATGAAACCAAGTTACTCCTTAAGCACTCTACAATTACGATGCCTAATGAGCTTTATGTAGCTGACGCACAAGCCAATGCAAAAGCAACGCGCTTAACCCATACAGTGTCGGATGAGTTTTTAGCTAAAAAGCTAACAGCCCCTAAAATTGTTGCTGTGCCATCTAGCCATACCGAACAACCAATATACGCAAAAGTGTACTACCCAGCTGATTACGTTGAAGGTGAAGTAGGTAAAAATCGCAAAGCAGTTATTTTTAACCACGGCGCGGGTTACTTACAAAACTCACATATGGGATTTTCGGTTTATTTTCGTGAATTTATGTTCCATTCATTGCTCGCTGATGAAGGTTACATAGTAATGGATATGGATTACCGCGCATCTAAAGGTTACGGCCGTGATTGGCGCACCGCGATTTATCGTCAAATGGGCACACCTGAAACACAAGATTTAGCCGATGGCGTTAAATGGATGGCGCAAAATGCCAACGTTGATACCAAAGCGGTCGGTACTTATGGTGGCTCTTACGGCGGCTTTATGACCTTTATGGCATTGTTTACCGCGCCTGAGTTATTTCAATCGGGTGCGGCACTTAGACCAGTTACCGATTGGGCACATTACAATACAGGTTATACAGCTAATATATTAAACCATCCTGATGTTGACCCGATTGCGTATGAGCGCAGCTCGCCAATTTATTACGCTGAGGGCTTAAACAAACGTTTATTAATTAATGCCCCAATGGTTGATGATAACGTGTTTTTTCAAGACTCAGTGCGTTTAGTACAGCGCTTAATAGAGCTTGAAAAACAAAACTTTGAAACAGCTATATTCCCTGTTGAACCGCATGGCTTTGTACAGCCTTCAAGCTGGTTAGACGAATACCGCCGTATTCATAAGCTATTTAAAGAAACGCTTTAATCTTTAACTCTTAAAGTATAAAAACAAAAACGCCGCGTTAGTTTAGTTAACTAATGCGGCGTTTTTATTGGATTGAACAAAATCTAACTTTATTTTTTCTTTTTAAAGTTCTTTTTAAAGAGCTCTATAACCAATGGTGTGGCAAGCAGAGTCCCGCCAATTACACCAATTAAATGTGCATCAATAGCCACAGTGGAGTTAATAAGCTTTCCTATATCAGCATTAGGGCCGCTAAATTGCTCAAACGCTATTTTAATCCATACGCCTATAAATAATAAATAACCCGACTTAAGCCCTACGGTTATATCTTTAACTGCGCCCCAAATAATTACACCATGCAGTAGAGCACTTAATCCGGTGTAAATTTGTATGTTTGGGCAAAACCAATAAACACCGAGTCCACACCACAGTGCTAGCGAAATTGCATTAAAAGCGTAGCGAGTAGGGGATGTGTATTCGCCATGTAGTAACCATATTAGTAAAACACCACTGGCATTTAATCCCAAATGAGCCCAATTAGCATGAACAAATTGACTAGAAAAGATTCGCCACAGTTCGCCATCATCAATTAGGCTTCGGTTAAATTCAAGTAAACTATTTAAATCAAATGCAGCAAAAATGGTACTAAAAAGCAGCAAAATAATAGGCGGTAATATATAACGAGGTTGAATAGGTAAATTAAGCATTTTATTATATTTTTTTAGTCAAAATTTTTGCATATTGTGCCCGTTTAACTTTAAGATGCCAAATACAACTACGTAATTAAGTGTTTTTAGTATTTTTATGCATTTTAAACTTAACTCATTATTTGCCATTGGACTGTGCGCAGTATCACTGCCTTCATTTGCACAGCAAGCAACTCAAATTGAAACTCGCGAACCTGAAGCTGCTACCGGATTAATCCATAAAAAAGTAGTGCAAGGTGATAAATACATGGTAGCTGCGGCAAATCCGTATGCTTCAAGAGCCGGTCAACAAATCTTAGCCCAAGGCGGCAGTGCCGTAGATGCTGCGATTGCTACTCAACTAGTGCTTACCTTAGTAGAACCGCAATCCTCTGGTATTGGCGGTGGTACATTTATGATGTATTACAACAAAGCTAACAATAAATTGACTAGTTTTGATGGCCGCGAAACCGCACCTGCAAATGCAGACGAAACGCTGTTTTTAGATAAACACGGTAAAGCCGTTAAATGGATTGAAGCCGTAGTAGGTGGACGCTCTGTTGGTGTACCCGGTATTTTACATGCCTTTGCAAGCGCACATAAACAATACGGTACATTACCGTGGGAAGCGCTTTTTAAACCTGCTATTGAACTTGCAGAGCAAGGCTTTGTAGTTTCGCCGCGTTTACATGGCTTATTAGCCCGACAGTTAAACCCAGGCGTATTGAGCATGCCAATTATTAACGAATACTTTTACCCTAATGGTAAATTAATTGAAGTGGGTAGCGTTAAAAAGAATCAACCACTTGCTGATTTGTACAAAGACATTGCAAAGCAGGGCATTGATGCATTTTACAAAGGCGAAAACGCTAAACAAATGGTGAATGCTGTTCAACACTCTAAAATTGCCCCTGGTAAATTAAGTGTGCAAGATTTAGCAGATTACAAAAGTAAAGAACGCGATGCGGTATGTATTCAATACCGTGCTTATAACGTGTGTTCTATGGCACCACCAAGTAGTGGCGGCGTAGCAGTACTACAAATGCTTGGCTTGCTTGAGCATAAAGATATGAGCGCACTTAAGCCAAACGGCGAAAAGGCGATTCATTACTTTAGCCAAGCTTCGCGTATTGCATTTGCCGATCGCGATATGTACATGGGCGATCCCGATTTTACTCAAGTACCTACACAAGAGCTCTTAAACAAAGATTATATTGCCTCACGCGCTAAATTAATTACCGAAAAAGACCAAAAAGCGGTAGCAGGTAATCCTGTAGGGTACTTAAGTTATGCAATGGATGATTCATACGAGTTACCTTCTACCTCACATGTATCTATTGTAGATAGTAAAGGTAATGCCGTTTCGATGACCAGTTCAATTGAAATGGCGTTTGGCTCTACGGTTATGGTTAATGGCTTTATTTTAAATAACCAATTAACTGACTTTTCGTTATCGCCACGTAAAAATGGCAAGCTTGTAGCAAACCGTGTAGAGGCCGGTAAACGCCCGCGTAGCTCTATGTCACCGGTAATGGTATTTAATAAAGATGGTAGCTTACGCTTAATTGTAGGCTCACCTGGTGGTAGCCGTATCATTGATTACGTTGCACAAGTTGTTGTGGGTGTTATTGACTGGAATTTATCAGCGCAAGACGCCATTAACTTACCGCGTACAACAAATCGTAACGATTACACCAGCCTTGAAAAAGGTACAGCCATCGAAGCCATTGCGCCTGCACTTACCAAACGCGGCCACAATGTACGTATTATTGATTTAAACTCAGGCTTACACGCAGTTGAAGTTAAAAATAATACCTTATATGGTGGCGCTGATCCGCGCCGTGAAGGTGTTGCGTTATCTGATTTAACTGATAATAACGCCACTATCAAATTTTAAATTATGTATAATATGCATGCGGGCAGTGAAGCCCGCATGTATTTTCTCTCAATGGTCTGACTAGCTTAATTGTCGTTGCAATTAAACCTCTAACACTGATAATGACAGATCATAACTTAAGACTCCGTTAAAGCCTGGAAATATGACAACTAATACTGATCCTAACTACTTATATATTCATCATTCTGGCCCTGGCCTAATTGAAACACCGCTATTAAATAAAGGCAGCGCCTTTAGTAAAAAAGAACGCGAAAATTTCAATCTTGCTGGTTTACTTCCTCCTCGCTTTGAAACAATAGAAGAGCAAGTTGAGCGTTGTTATCAGCAGTATTCTAGCTTTACCGACAACCTTAATAAGCATATTTACTTACGTGCGATTCAAGATAACAACGAAACACTTTACTACCGTTTAGTACGTGACCACCTTGAAGAAATGATGCCAATCATTTACACACCGACAGTGGGCGATGCTTGTGAAAAATTCTCAGACATTTATCGCAGTGCACGTGGTTTATTTATTTCGTATGAAGATCGTTACCAAATTGACGACATTTTACGCAACGCTACCAAAGGTAAAGTAAAAGTTATTGTTGTAACCGATGGCGAGCGTATTTTAGGCCTAGGCGATCAGGGTATTGGTGGCATGGGTATTCCAATTGGTAAATTGTCACTTTACACAGCGTGTGGTGGTATAAGCCCAGCATACACATTGCCTGTAATGCTTGATGTGGGTACTAATAACGAAAAGCTTTTAAACGATCCTATGTACATGGGCGCACGCCATAAGCGTATTGCTCAAGACGAATACGATGAGTTTTTAGATTTATTCATTAAAGCGGTTAAACGTCGCTGGCCGAATGTATTACTTCAGTTTGAAGATTTTGCACAGCCAAATGCAATGCCATTACTTAAGCGCTACCGCAATGAAATTTGTAGTTTTAACGATGACATTCAAGGTACTGCGGCTGTAACGGTCGGTTCTTTACTTGCTGCGTGTCGCGTTAAAAATTCAACCCTAAGTCAACAAAAAGTAGTGTTTGTGGGTGCAGGCTCTGCTGGTTGTGGTATTGCTGAGCAAATTATTAGCCAAATGGTTTTTGAAGGTATTTCAGAAGCACAAGCGCGTAGCCAAGTATTTATGGTTGACCGTTTTGGTTTGCTTAGTGAGGGTATGGAAGGCTTACGCGATTTCCAACAAGCACTTGCACAACCTAAAGGCTCGTTAAGTGATTGGACTTACAGCGGCGAGTACGCATCACTTCTTGATGTTATGCACTGTGCTGAACCTGACATTCTAATTGGTGTTTCTGGTCAACCTGGCTTATTTACAGAACAAGTAATACGCGCTATGCATGCCGGTTGTGAACAGCCAATTATTTTCCCATTAAGTAATCCATCTAAGCAAGTAGAAGCGCATCCTGCTGATGTGATTAAGTGGACTGACGGTAAAGCACTTGTTGCCACAGGTAGCCCATTTGATCCTGTTGAGTACAATGGCGAGACGTTCCCAATCCCACAATGTAACAACAGTTATATTTTCCCGGGTATTGGTTTAGGTGTTATTGCCGCTAAAGCGACACGCATTACAGATGCAATGTTAAGTGTGTCTAGCGAAATGCTTGCAGAGTCGTCGCCGCGTGCAAACACAGGTAAAGGTAGTTTATTACCAGCCTTGACTGAAATTGAAACGCTAAGTAAACGTATTGCATTTGCCATCGCTAAAAAAGCAATCGAAGAGGGCGTTGCTCTTGAGATTACGGATGACGCATTATGGGCAGCAATCGACAAAAATTACTGGTTACCAAAATACCGTAACTATAAACGTTGTAGTGTTTAATTAGGTTTATAAGTAATTAAAAGTAAATGGCGTAATAGCATTAGTTACAACGCTTAACAAAAAACAGGCAATTGCCTGTTTTTTTGTGCTTGTTCATATTTAATTAACCACGTACGGTGTTTACTTGCTTTTACATAATTAAAGGATCGACTTAATGAAAACACTGACTCTTGTTTTAGGTAGTGCACTGGCTTTAAACATACTTAGCTTTGATGCACTCGCGGCAGCGACTCCCGATGCTCCTCATATTTATGTCAAGGGCGAAGCGACACTTACTACAATGCCGGATTACGTACAGCTAAGTGTAGGTATTACCGAAGTTGATAAAGACTTAATTGCTGCTAAAAATAAAACCGACTTAACTATCGCCAAGGCAATTAAGCTCGTAAAAGAGATTGGTGTTAAAGAGGGAGATATAAACGCAGGGCAAATTTCAATATACCGTGATAGCCAATACAACCGCACTACCGGTAATCAAGAATTTAAAGGCTTTAAGGTTTCTCGTACGTTAACAGTAAAACTCAGCGATATAAATAAATACCCAGAGTTACTACAAAGCTTAGTTAACAACGGTATTAACGAAATTAATCAAACTCAATTTTTAGCAAGTAACTATAACGAGCTGCATAAAAAAGCGCAAAAGTTAGCAATTAAAGACGCACGTGACGCAGCAAAAGAGTTTAGTGACGATTATGGCGTTGACTTAAAAGGATTATACAGCGCATCACTGAGTCCACTCAATGTGCAGTCGCAGCCTTATATGCGCGCAGAAAAAGTAATGATGGCTGATAGCGCACCAAGTAACTATGTACCTGATGCCTACCATGCTGGAGAGATTAAAGTAACAGCCTCAAGCTATGCTGTGTACTACATAGATTAAAATATAGGTTCTTCCTAGGGACGATTAACTCTATGTTGCTCGGTTTTTACTTAGCCCACTAGGTTACAAACCTCGCGCCGCGATTTAATCGCCCCTAGATTGAACAAATTTCAATCCAAATAATTCAACACGCCCTAGTGGTGCTCAAAACGTGCCACCAACTTCTCACCTTGCTCTTGGCTAATACGCGCTATTGAGTTGAGCATATTAGTCACTTCGCGTCTGTCGTATTCATTAGTTACATGCTCATTTATGTCATCAACAATCGCATTTAAATAATTAAATAAACTGTTGCGTGCATCGGTATCTTTATGGGCAACAAACAAAATATTTTTAAATGCCTCAAGCACGTTTGTCATTACGTATGCATCGCCTTTGGCGTAATTACGCAGCGGTGTAAAGTTGTCGTGTAATAACTCATCAAAGCTTGTTTCATGAAGGTATAACAATGGGGCATTATCACTGTGCTTAAACGAGTAGTTAATATCGTTAATTGAAAGTCGTTGAATAAGTAAAATACTCAGCATATCAATTGATTTAACCGCAGTACCGGGATCGTTTATGCCTGGACTCATTGCCTTAACCGCAATTTCTGATATTTGCGTTAATCCATAACGGTAATGATCGCTAATGTACTCTTCTATATAAAAAATAAAGCAGTCGAGAATTTTATTAATCAGCTCTTCATCGTTTGCTATATCTTTATTGCATTTTAAAAACGGGTAACCTTTAACTGTAAAATAGCCTTGGTTTACAGATATATACACCTTTATATCTTGCTCAGCCAAAATAGCACACAGCTTATCGGTATGTACGCCTTTATAATATCCTTCTGTTTTACTGCTAACCGAATGCCATTTGCTAAAGTCCGGAAAGTCTTCAACTGGGTTCTCTTGTTGTCTTTGTATTATTGTTTTAATTTCGTTTTTAGTTTGGCTAAACAAGCCATTTAACACGTTATCAACTTGAATAGCACGTGAGATTGAATGTATAAAAAATACAAACAAACCTAATGAAATCAATCCAAAAACAAGTGCAAACAACACACCTATTGAAGGAATTGCCGTACTGCCACCATCAAGCTTATTAATATTTATAAGCATAATAATAGAGTAAATTATGCTGCCTAAATAAAACCCCAAAACCATTTGGTGTGATTTGCGCGTAATAAGCCCTGGCACTACGCGGGGCGATAAACTCGCACTGGCCGAATTTAAAACCACCATTACCATCGAAAAACTAAACACGGTAAGCGAAATAATACTCCCCGCTAAAGTGCTTAAAATAGTCCGCGCGTTTTCGGCGCTATCTACAAGTACAACCGATATAAACGATTTTAGCTGCTCAACAGGGGCTAAATATTCAACCGACATTGTAATAATGGCAAATACCAAAAAGCCCACTGAAAGCATCGAAGGGTAAAAGCCAATACTGTTAATCATTTCACGGTAACTGTCGGCTACTTTGCGAGGTACAAACATAAAATCCTTATGTATTTTCTACTAACTTAATACCTCTAGCTTAGCATAGGCAATTATTAAACTTCTGATAATGCTGCTCAAATTTATGTGTTATTATCACGCCCACAATAATAGAGCGCATATTTATGCGATAAAAATAACAGGAAAACGCCGTGATCATTTCAACTTATGCTGCATTACTCGCATTCTTTTACATTTATTTAAGCTTTAACGTAATAAAAGTGCGCCGTGCGGAGCAAATATCACTTGGTGATAACGGTAATGCAATGCTGCAACGTGCTGTGCGTGCCCACGCAAATTTTATGGAATACGTGCCATTTGCTTTAATTTTGCTTTTTTTAGCAGAGTACCAAGGGCTTGCTAGCCATTACTGCCATATATTAGGTGGTGCGTTATTAGTAGGGCGTGTGTTTCAAAATTTAGGCATAGTAGAAAAAAGCCTTAAATATCGCCAAATTGGTACTATTACTACATTTTTAGTCATGATTATCAGCGCCTTTGTATTACTAGTAACACGCGGCTAATTAAAGAAAAGTTAATGAGCAAAATATTTATAATAGGTTTACCACGTACCGGCACAACCAGTGTGTGCCACGCATTTTTAGAGCTTGGCATTACAACAGCGCATACCGCGTATACTAATGCCTGTTTTGAAAATGCCCGTGCGATTGCCGACACTCCCATATTTAACGATTTTAAAGCGCTTGATATTCATTATCCTGACTCTAAGTTTATTTATTTAGAGCGCGAACTTGATGCATGGCTTGTATCAATAAAACAGCTTTTAACGCGTATGCACACTAATTTAACGCGCGGCGACGGGGGCTTTAATATTCATATAAAACGCTGTTATTTAAATACGTTTAGTGAACTTTCGCTTAATAATATTAGCGACGATAGTTACTTAGCTCACTGCTATGAAACACATTTTAATGATGCTCACACGTACTTTAATAACCGTGAAAACGATTTTTTATCCATTGATGTAGCAAAGCCTGATAGCTACAAAAAACTATGCGATTTTTTAGCATTAAAAAGTGACAAAGCTGATTTTGAAAAAATGAATATGGGCGGTAAAGTCACCGCATGGAACGATATTAAACACCCGCTAAAAGTCGAATCCACCGCTAAAGGGCGCATAGATAAATTACTGCCTTACAAGATTTTTTAAAACAAATACGTTAAAATCCCCGCATTATTATTTAAGTTGTACAGAACATGTTTGAATTAAAATACCACACCCCATTTGAATGGACCGAAGTTGTCCTTGCTGACTTTAATACTTTTTTACAAGATCATGCCGCTGCAGAAAAAAAAGCATCGGGTATGGCTATGTCTATGCTTTCACATTACCCAGACAAACGTAAATTAGTAAAAGCCATGACCGACTTAGCATTAGAAGAATTAATACACTTTAAACAAGTGCTTAAGTTACTTTTAGAGCGCGATGTAAACTTAGGTGACGACAAAAAAGATCCGTACATAAAACAAATACGTGCACTGTTTAGACATGGTCGTGATGGTTTTTTAATGGACCGATTACTGGTTGGCGGTGTAATTGAAGCACGTGGTCACGAGCGTTTTTCTTTAGTTGCACAAGCACTTCCTGAGGGTAAAGAAAAAGACTTTTATGTTGCGATTGCCAAGTCAGAAGAAAAACATAAAAACCTTTTTGTAGAGCTTGCTTACGAATACTTTGATAAAGAAGAAGTTGATACTCGCCTGGAAGAGTTACTTATAGCTGAAGCTAAAATCTGTGAAAGCATCCCATTTACAGCTGCTTTGCATTAACTAAAACTAGCGCAGAGCCTATTTTATTCGCTTTGCGCCACCTACCTCTACTCTCATTTCTTGATTAAACCCTTCATGAATTATTGATTTGCAATTTGCGAATCAAAATAATAAAACACACTTTCACACATCTTAATGCATTGATAATAAAGATAAAAGCGTTTGGTCTCATACTTGCTACCTATACATTAAGCAAATTAAGGGAAAGGCTTATGTTAAAATTTACTTTTATACTTTTACTAATATCTTTTAGCGCCGTAGGCAGTGAAAGTCATTTAGATTATATAGAAAATGCAAATGGTGAGCGGGTACAAAAAGTATCACACTTAGTTAAATGGACGCATACTCGCTTTGTGTTTACCCGTGATATTTCGCGTATAGCACTTGGCCACGAAACAACGCTTGATGTGAACGTGGTTAATGGTCGCGAGCTACTAATTTTAGCTAAAAAGTTGGGCCGTACATCTATGATGGTGTGGTACGACGATAAAAGCTCGGAAACATTTTTACTTGGTGTTACCGAAGACTATAGCGTACTGGAAAATGCCTTAAACGATATTCACCCTGACGTGCAACTAACCATAGCACCTGATCGCCATGCTGTTGTATTACGAGGTGAAGTACCTACTATAAATTATCGTCATGCCGCTTATGAAGCTGCAAAAAACTATCTATACGCCAGTAGCTCACAAGCATCACAACCCGTTATTACCTCAAACCCTAACCAAGGAATGTTTAATTCTCTCGCTCAACGCTTGCAAGGATTGGGTAACGCAAACGGTGGTACCTCTCAAAACTCGAGCAAAGTCGCTATTATTAATTTAATAAAAGTAACTCAAGCACCCAAGCCAAAAGAAGAACGTATTAGCGAAGTAATTAAATCAATGGGCGCAGATAAAGTGACCATTAAACGCATCTCGGTTGATGAGCTATCAAATGATGATAGCGATGTATTTTTACTGTCAGGCTCTGTAAAAAATCAAATAGAGTTAGTGCGCTTATTAAATACAATTAATAAATTATTCGAACCAGAGCAAGCATTACAAACTCAGGGCTCTCCTCTTGATCCTAATAATTTAATGGGCGGCGCAACACAGGATAAAAGCGCAGGTATTGAAGTACTTGCCAACGAGTCGGGTGGGTTAATAAACGATGCTACATCAGGGTTAAACTTAAGCAATGTAAGTTCTAATATTGCAAGAGCAACGTTGCTTTCAGTGGCTGGCGGTAAAGTTTTGTCGAGCATTGAAGTTGAAGATTTACCTCAAGTGCGTGTATCGGTGCAATTATATGAAGTAAATCAACGTAGATTAAAGCAATGGCGCCCAGATATTAGCGTGCTGTCTAATGGGTATGAAAAAGAAGCGGGGTTGTTTGGTCGTGACGGTATGACTGAACGCGAATCAGGCTCTGCAACAATAGAAAATGCGCTGCAATTAATTGGCGGTCAATTAACTAATAACTTACAGCTTTCTACCTCACAGTTTGCCATTGATATGTTGTTTTCATTACTTGAACAAGAAGGTATTTCTCGAACGCTTTCTCGCCCTACAATTACGGTTTTAGCTGGTGAAAGTGCCGTATTTAAGGTCGGTGGAGAAGTGCCCGTACCTACAAGTTATAGCCCTTCAGGAATTACAAGCGGGCAGCAAGGTAGTAGTGGTTCGGTGTTTAGCGGTACAGAATTTAAATCATTCGGAGTTGAATTAAATGTACGTGCCATGGTTGACGACAAAGACAGAATCACACTTGATCTAAACCCAGTAATTTCGCTACCCGATACCACGTTAACCGCCGAAATTGCACAAAGCACAGGCAGCAGTTTGAACAGTAGTGCATTTAATACACGCAGCATGCAAACATCAACGCGTTTAAAAGACGGACAACCTCTTATTATTGGTGGCTTGATTAGCACCGATAACAATGCAAGCCACGACTTTGTACCTGATGGCAACGGCAATAGCATGCTAGGAAAGTTAAGCGAAACAACCAGTAAAAGTGAAAACAACCGCGAGCTTATAATTGTTGTAACTCCAAACCTGGTGCGTGAGCCAATTAATACCTTACGTTCGTGGGAACAGGCAAATATAGACACCCAGATACTTAGCTATATACAGGAGCAAGGGCTATGAAAATACTTTATATAATTTTACTGCTTACTTTATCGGGTTGCGCTCATATTGACTACAAGCCAACAGTAAATCCCTACAACGCGCTGGGTGACATAGTTAAAAAATACCAATTAAATGCCCAACCATTAATGTGCGAAGGTATTAATGCAAGTAACTGTTTGAACCTTGTACATGAGGTGAATCAGTTAATGCTTGAACACCCCGATAACACGGCAATACTTTCAATATCTGCATATGTACTTTATAAAAGTGGCCGTGCTAATCAGTCTCAACAGGTTATAAACACTTTGCTTAATAAAGCTAACCCGCCGTTAAACGCAATTACTTTAGGAGTCACTTTAGCAATAGAGCAAGGCAATTTAGCTAAAGCGAAAAGCATTGCCCAATACGGCGTAGATGTTTTTGGTACACATGCTTCACCATACCTGCAAATGGCCTCTATACATTATGCCCAGGGTAACTACGTTGTAGCTTCAAACTATTTAGAGCTTTCGGTTAAGTTTGGTTTAAATAGCACCGCCTATTTTTACCATAAAGGCCTAATTGAAGAAGCTAATACCAATAATTTATTGGCCTGTGGCTATTATGAGCAAGTTTTACGTGTCGAACCCACGCATCAAAAAGCACTTGCTAGGCGCGGTAAACTCTCTGTTTTAGGTAATTGTTATTCTTAAGGCCTTCGGGCCTTTTTTTATACCTAAAATTTGGCATTATTAAGGAGCCAAAACCACTTTATTATTTATCAAAAAAAGTAGTAAAGCTTACGCTAATCATACGTTTTATAAGTTACCCCACAAGACTGCTTCTAATATTTAACCCTTTTTTGAACACCTATTAGTTTTAATAATTTAACAGAGCGTTTCTAGGGTCTGTTGATCTTTCAAGGTTAAATTTGCAGCAGTCTGTTTGGTATTTAGGCAAGGCAGAGCCTATGTAGTGTGGTTATTCCCCATAAATGGGCGATAACGTAGCATTAATGCCAAACAGGCGCTGCCCAAAGGGTTCTTTCTAGGGGCTATTTACTCTTTGTTGCTCGGTTTTTACTTATTCTTACATGGATGTAAGTCAGTAGAATAACGCAGGAGCAGTTATCGAGCCCACTAGATTACAAACCTCGCGCCGCGATTAAATAGCCCCTAGTTTGAACAAATTTTAATCCGCAAAGATCAACAGACCCTAGTATTAAGTATCTAAAATTATTTTTTAATATTGATTTGCATTTTGCAAATCAAAAGTAAAAACAGCTAAAGAGCAAATAATCAAAACACACTAACTACATGTATTTAAAGGACTTAATTAGTTGGCATGGTCCTCGCAATATATAAAGTGAGCATAAGCTCTTCTAATTTAAAGGCTACGATTATGAAAACTATTAAACATAACTTAAATAGCAAAAAGCAAAAAGGTTTTGTACTAACGTCAGAGCTAATCATTCTTTCTACTTCAATGGTAGCGGCACTTGTAATTGGTTTATCTACATTACGTGACTCGGTAACCAGCGAACTTGAAGATGTAGCTGAAGCAATTGGCTCACTTGACCAAAGCTATGTATTTGACGGGATGATTAACGCCGAAGGCACAGCTGAAGTGTCTGGCTCAGGCTTTGTAGATTCAGTTGATGTGTACGCAGGCGATGGTAGTTCATTCACTTTTGTTGCATCAGACTTTAGTGAAAATGCGGCACTTATTAGTGCAACACCAAGTGGTGATGCTGCAACACGTACAACGGCAGGCGGTTCACAAGGTAACTAAGTTTGAATACCAAGCTTAAGGCTCACTGCCACAAAAGTGTGGCAGTGAAAGTTACTCTGGAGGAATATTATGAAAAGTAAAAGTAACAAAGGCGCAACCACAGCGGCTCTCACATTACTCATCACCTCTGGCATGTTAGCTTCGGCTTTGGGTATTAGACAGGTAAACGATGAAAATAGCGTAACAGCTTGGGTAGTAAACAAAAATATGTCGGCCGGTCAAACAGTAACCGTTCACGATGTAGAGCAAAAGAGTATAGATCCAAGTAACTATTCTAATATTGCACTGAGTGTTCAAAACCCACGTGCATTAATTGGTCAAAAATTAGCAACTAATAAAATGGTTGAACAACCATTATTTGACACAGATTTTATTAGAGCGAAAAGCCAAAATTTGTCAGAAGCCATACCAGCAGGGCGTGTTTTATATACTTTAAAACTAAACACCTTAGATATTCCGCTTTCGCGTATACACAAAGGTGACCGACTCGACATAGTCGCTAAAACTAATCGTCTAGTAAGAACAGTTGCCCGTGATGTACAGCTCATTGGTGTTTCAAAAGGCCCTAAATCGCAAGCCGAAAAAAATGGCGTAATGGATAACTTAGCTAAAGAGTCTAATTCTGCAACAGGCGGTGTTTCGTTAGTCCTTGCGGTACTTCCAAAAGATGTTTATTCGTTGGCGGGTATAGATAATGCCGACAAAGTTTCAATTATTGTGCATAGCGCTTATGACATTGAACAAGGTCGTTTGCAAAACTTTTCACGCTTACAAACCAGTCGCACAATCGAAGTGGTTAAAGGCGTTAAAAATGAAGCTGTATATGTAGCTAAGTGAGTTTTTATGTTTAATTTATCAAGCAAACATGAAGAAGTTCAAACCAGTTTAAGTACCTTTGAAGAGCTTAAAAAGCTATTGCATGATGCCGTTATCGAAGAGTACGAACAAGAACCAACCGCGCTTTTATCAAGTAATGTTCTCGAAAAAATCTCTGCACTGTGCAGTGAAATTCCACAATTTAATCAATCTTCATTTAACCAACATCAACAAGAGCAGGTTGTGCAGGCTGTATTTGATGAAATTCAAGGCCTAGGTCCTATTGCACAGTTTATGCTGGACGATCAGGTTAGTGATATTTTAATAAACGACACGCAAGATATATGGATTGATAAACAAGGCAAACTACTTTGCACTGCCAGTAAGTTTGATGACGAACGCCATTTACGCCGATTTGTTGATCGCTTACTTGATGGTTGTGGCCGCCAAGTCAATGCGCTTATGCCAATTGTTGATGGCAAACTAAAAGATGGTAGCCGAGTTCATATTATTGTACCGCCTGCGTGTACCAGCGCCGCGATTGTATCGATTCGTAAGTTTAATCATAAAAAAATAAACGATGACTTTTTAGTTAATAACCATTTTTTAGATAAAAACATCTTATCATTTTTAAAAAGCGCAGTTAAAACAGGCGTTAATATTTTAGTGTGTGGCAATGCCGGGGCAGGTAAAACCTCATTATTAAACGTACTTGCTAACTCAATTAACCCAAATGAACGTGTTGTAACCATTGAAGAAAGTGCTGAGCTTAATTTGCATCACAACCACGTTGTGCAATTAGAAGCTCACGACACAAACAGCGATGGTAAAGGTGCAGTAAGCCTAAGAGATTTAGTAAAAGCAGCCCTAAGAATGCGCGCAGATAGAATACTTGTAGGTGAGGTACGCTCTGGCGAAGTAATCGATATGCTCCAAGCAATGAACTGTGGTCACCAAGGTTCGATGACGACCATACATGCTAACAGCGCAAATGATGCCGTTATTCGTTTATCTACTTTAGTGCAGTTACACAATGCACAACTGAGTGATACACATACAAGTTCGCTAATTGCGTCTAGTATTCAACTTATAGTGCATGTTTCTCGCTCAACTAATGGCACCCGAACTCTAAAAAGTATTGGTGAAATTAAGCGTGTTAATGGCGGCGCACATTTCAGCCCGCTTTATAGTATTAACGAAGCAGAGCCTGTTCAAAGTGAGCTAATAGATAACTCAAGTGTTATTGAGTTTATGAAAGGCCAAGGCGCAAATGCAAAAGAATTAAAAGCATTACTGCACAATAACCCGGAGGCTAACAATGACTAAACTTGATTATTTATTAGCTATAGCGGCGGTTATTACTTTTGTACTTGCAGCTAGTGTGTTGGTTTCTTTGTATGCTAAAAATAAAAGTAACCAGAGCGCTAAAAAAGTAGATATTTTAGAAGAAAAAGACGTCCTTACTTTGTCACTACGAGTACTAGGCTTAAACATAAGTAACGCTTGGTTTATAAGCATGGCGTGCTCGCTCTCTAGTAGTTCATGGTTTTTAGCTAAATTATATTACCCTGAGGCATCAACCAGCGCATTTATTATTTCAATCGTGGTTTTTGTAACGTGTTTTATAACTCTGATTGACTTGGCTCATTATAAATTAGCAAAATTTGAGCATCATTTTTTAGAATTTATTGAAACCGTACAATCGTGTTTAAGTACGGGGCTGTCGCTACAACAATCAATGCAGTTTGCTGATGAACATGCTGACCCATATATAAAAAAACAAAGCTCTTTGCTATTACAACGCATGAGCATGGGTAGTGATGCCGAAACGTCGTTTGCTCCGTTAATTGAAAGGTACAACTGCGAGACCGTAAGATTATTTGCTCATAGCATCATCACACATACACAAAGCCAGTGCGATTTAACTGACATGCTAAAAAGCGTATGCAACATGATGTCGCTTCGGACCCTCGACCGCCAACAGCTAAAAGCAAAGCTTTCGGGTACTAAGTACGCTGCTGTATTTAGTGGTTTTTTACCTTACGCACTAATTCCTTTATTTAGCTATACCGATCCAACCTGGTTTGAACCTTTATTAAACGATCCTAATGGGATTGCATTTATAACGGTTGCGCTTCTTTGTCAGCTATTTGGTTTTTTATGGCTACGCCTTAGCTTAAGGGTAACATTATGATTGATATACTTTTACTTATCGGACTTTTAGTAAGTATGGGCTCGTTTATCCATATTCATAGGCAATCTCTTAAAGTCGAATTAGATAAACCCGATACTAAAAACATTAATTGGTATCCGTTAATCATCATCTCTAAACGTCAATTAAGACAAGCAGGAATTCAAATTAATAAAATATTAATAAGCCTGTACTGCTTTAAAGTGGCTGCTACTTTTAGTGCATTTACAGTTATTGAACTAACAGGGTATGAGCTGAGCCAATCGATTAAATTATTACTGTGTTTTATGTGTTTTTTTGCACCCGAATGCTGGTTTTTATTACGTAAAAATCAACGTAAAACCGTTATAAATAATAGCTTAGAGTTTTTTTTACGGGTGTTACTGGTTTACATGCGCGCTGGATTTTCACTAGAGCGTTCATTTGCACTAGCAGTTGATCATGGATTAAGTCAAAAACACCCATTATATAAAGAGCTAAAGTTATTTTTATTCGAACTAAGCGCAGGTAAAGATCGTGAATTTGCATTTAATTCACTTTTTGAAAGAACCGGCGTATTAGGAATTAAAAAACTCGCCAACTTAATGTTAATAGGGTCAAAACTTGGTACGCCACTTATCCAAGCAGTAGAGGCTCAACTTGAAGGCCTAGCTTTAAAAAAGAACATTTTACTCGCTAAAAAGGTAAACAAAAAAGCGATGCACACAACCTTTCCCATTATCTTAATTTGTTTTCCGATGTTTTTGGTATTGGTGTTTTTTCCCGCAGCATTACAAGTAATGAACGTACTTAAAATGCTTGTAGAAGTGTTATAGGAGCCTGATATGAAAAAGCATTATCAACAAGGGTACATACTTACTATTGAGCTTATTTTAATTATAACTATTTTAATTATTGGCTCAATTGGTGGGGTGATTTTAGTAAGGGATGCCCTTATTAAGCGCCATCAAACTAAGGTAGATAATCAAATTACTGTAGTTGATGCTAACAATAGACCACTCGGTATTGCAGTAAGTTTTGATGAGCATCAAGCACCACTCATTTTTTATACAGACAGGGGAGCAAACAACACGTACAGGGCATTAATAGGCATAAGAGATGATAGGTTTACCTCGCGGGAAGCTGTTTATTACGATGCTCCAAATTGCCAAGGTAACCCGTGTTTAAAGGGCTTAAGCGACGAAGCAACAGACAGCCAAGGTGTGAGTAAACTAAATAATACCGGTAATGTAAGTTATATAAATGCGCTGCAGCAAGGTCCAAATTATGCAATAGGGCAGTTAGGTAACACCGTTATTGGTCAGTTATTAAGAAGTACGCCACAACAATGCCCTGCTAATAGTGAACAAATTCTATCTCGTTATGTATCGCAAAAAGTAGTAACAGGCTCACCTTGTGAAAGCTTTGAAATAGATAAGCAACCGGCCGACAGCAGTTGTTTAGTTGGAGTGACTGCTTTGGGTCGTCCACTTGTAGGGACCGATGGTCGAGAGTTGGCGGTATCATGTGACACATGTCAAACAGGGTACGAATCGCAAGGCGACATACTTGATTTATACTTACCTGAAGTAGAATCTCTTTTAAAAGATGCACTTAAAGCACTTAAGTTCGTTGGAATTGGAACAAACTTTGACATAGAGCTTGGCACAATCTGCTGCCCAGAAGGTACACGCTTAGAAGAAGATGAAAACATTGTAGAGACACTCGTCTTCACTATTTTACAAACTACATTTGAGCTCGCTGGTATCGATTTAGTAAATAACCTTATCATTAGTGAAACACTGAGCTTAATAGGGATTGAGCCAGGCATTACATATTGCAAAACATCACTTAATTTAGTTAATGCAGAACAAGTAATAAATATCACCACAGGCGAACCTGCTCTTAGTAGTTTAACGCCACCATTTAAAGTTTTACTGCCAGTACATAGCGGCCAAAACAGTACAACGTGGATACATACTCCCCCAAAAGGGGAAGGAGAACGTCAATGAACGCCTCAAATATATTTACCTCACATGCTAATTTAGTAGATACATCAACTGATGAAATATCAACAGAAATTAAAGAAACGCTAACACTACTAAAACAGTTTTATGATGTTCCAATTGTTAAATTTATCGATTTTAGAGAAGTTTATTCAGAGCAGTTAATAACCTGCAACGATAAAGAAAGCGTCGAAAATGAGTTATTGAGCTATCAACAACGCTGTACACAAGAAAAACTATATTTATTTGAAGATACTTTTTTTGATGATGTATCAAACAACACGCACAAATTAATTCGTTTTTATGCACAATATCCAATTTATAGTGTTACGAATAAATTAATTGGCGTAGTGCTGATGGCTGATTTAGCACCTAAAACATTAATAGGTTCACAAAAAGATCAGTTTATTTCTTTTGCTCAATTATTGCAGACACAGTTAAATAAAAATTCAGATTCAGTAAGTAATCAAAGTACTAATCCTGTGAAAAAAAATTATGGGGAAAAGTATATTCATGTATTTAGTTTAGCGCCCGTGGCATTCTTAATTGCATTAGTATTATGCTCATTCACTGCATTACTGCTTTATACTATAGAAAAAAAGGAGCTGCAAAGTAATTACAATGAACAAACTCAGCAATTACGTAAAACGTTATTTAATGCTTTAGAGCGATTTGATAATCAAGGATTATATATATCGCAAAAAGATTTAGTTATCGCAGGTTTTTTACAAAGCCAAAATAGCTATACAAAAGAGCAGCTTAATGATTTAGTACAGAGTCAGGTTTCACAAAGCTTAACTTATAAAGGGTATGTTGTGTTTGATTCTGAGTATAACCAACTTGCACTTTGGTCAAAAAATAATTTTGATTTAGCCGCGTATGGATTTAAAAACTGGTTAGAAAAATTCAATAATAGAGCGAATAAACAAGCAGTAGAAGTATTTACTGTTGCAGATACGGCCTTTTTAATTTCTGAAATAAAAATTAAACAAGGCTCTATTTATACACTTACAGCATTTGATTTAAGTAAGTTTTTAAAAGCCGTTATTGGAAAATTAAACACTGAAAATTATAACGTTTTTATAGCAACACCACAGTTTACTTTAGGAAAACAAGGAGAAGTAAACCCCAGTATAATTAAAAATAGTATTAGCGCTTTAAGCAGTCGTTTTCCACCTACTTGGCGTTTACATGTGCAACCAATGAATAAAATAGTACGTCCACAAATAACTAAATATAGCCTAATTAGATTAGGACTGATCGCCTTTTGTGTATTCGCATTCGTGTACTATTTTTTACGTTTGCCTAGGCGTTTACACAATGAAATAAAACAAAAAAATCAATTAATACTTAATAGGGAAGAGCTATTTTCAAGTTCTCTTGATGCACTGCCGCATGGGTTTGCTATTTTTAATAGCCACGAATTTCCTGTGATTACCAACAATGCATTTAATCTTTTATTTGCACAGGTGAATAAACAAAACAGTCAGCTATCGTATAGCCAGCTGATAAGTATTGCGCAACAGCATAATATTATAAATCATTACCATGAGCATCATAAGCTTGATGATGATCGTAACCAATTAATAGATATAGGTTTTACAGACGGGAAATGGATAACCGTATTACAAAGACATACAGATTTTAATGGTTTTGTTTGCTACTTTAGAGATGATACAGAGGCACATCAAAAAGAGTGTTTACTCGCTGATGTTCTCGAAAAATCAAAACAGACAAATCAATTAAAAGAAAAATTTGTTTCAAGGCTTAGCCGTCAGTTAAAAACACCTTTATCATCTTTAAAGTCATTAATTGAAATATCTAAAGATCCAATAAGCTTTAACGAATTTAAAAACAATGTGGGGAATATTTCTGATGTGTGCGACCAGCTTGAAAGTGTGATTCAACAGCTCGTAAATATAAATAAATCAGAGATAGGTAAGTTAAAGCTTCAAGCCAAAAACGTAAACCTAAAGAAACTGATCAATAATAACATGTCAATTTTAGCGAAAGAGGCTGAAAATAATAAAATAGTTTTGAAAAATAATATTACATCAGAGTTAACGGTAGCAAGCGATGAAAAGTTAATTTCTCAACTGGTTATTCAGTTAGTTACTGAGGTTTTGGATTCATCAAATAATACAACGCTTTCAATTGATGCTCTGATTAAAAAAGAAAGTACGCGTAATTACTTAAACCTCGACTTTTCATTAAGTAATTTAATCAACACTAACCATTTTATAACTGAACTTAAAAGCATTTCGGGTGATGATATAACGCGCTTTATAGATGATAAAGACTTATCATTAGAGTTAAAGTTTTTTATCTCGATATTTAAAATGCTTGGTGGGAAAGCGATAATTATTAGCAGTAGTGCAAATAAAACGACGATATCACTTTCTATGTTGGTAAACCTAGCGAGTAAACAAAACAAAGATGATGGACAAGAAGTATTAAACAGTCCATTAATAACTACCGATTTAGTAAATATTAATCCATTAACTAATGAAGAACAAAACACGCTATTACTGGTTGATGACGATCCACTGGTTGAAATTGTTATTAGGGCAATGCTAAAAAATGAGAGCATTAAAATAGATTACGCGCGAAGTGCTATAGAAGCAATGTTGATGGTATCTCAAAACAGTTACGACATTATTTTAATGGACATAGTAATGCCAGAATTATCAGGAACTGATGCTATGTTAAAAATTAAAAAACACAGTGATAATTCTAAAACTAAAATAATTGCCCATACATCGACACCCGATCCAGAATCTAAATATGTAAACCAGGGCTTTGATGACATGCTATTAAAACCTGTAAAACAAGGTATATTAATAAACCAAATAGCACGTATTTTAAAAAGGTAATCCGCTATACCAACCGCCTTACATAAGAGGTCTATTTAACGATAAAGAATTAGCGCTACAACTTAGTAAGTTTTATATCTAATTTCTTTATTTGAAATTTTAACAACGTTATAAAGTTATTTTACTCGTTAATTTGTTCTAAAAGTTATAGCGGTTGGTATTAAAAATTAGCAGTAATATATTACTGAAAAGTAATAAGGTGAAAAATGAATAACACTATTGGAAATACAGCGGAAGTTATCGGGTTTAATAAAGTAAAGCCTATAAATAAAACTACACGACTACTTTTAGTCGATGATGATTTACTAATAGAAATTGTAATAAGAAAAATGCTTAAAGAAGAAAACATATTAATAGATTTTGCATCCAGTGCAATAGAGGCGCTATTAATGGTTTCACAAAATATTTACGATATTATTTTAATGGACATAGTCATGCCACAGTTTACAGGCACAGACGCAATGCTAAAAATAAGAAAGCACGCTGATGCATCAGCAACGAAAATTATTGCGCATACATTTAGTGAAAACGAAAATAGTAATAATAAATATATAAAGCTGGGATTTAATGGTTTGTTATTAAAGCCAGTTAAGCAAAGTGTATTAATTGAAAATATTAGATCTTTCTTAAAGTGATTAATAGCAATAGTAGGGCGGTTCGCTGTTTATTACTTACTAAAAACTATTTAATAAGAATAATTTCTTCAAATTATTAGCAACTTCGCTTTTGTAATTGTTGCATATATAAGAGTAAACGCTTCACACTTCATAAAGTGGTTTAAAAATCACAATTATCAAACTCTATAATAATAAAAAACAAATAAACTTACTTAGCCTTAAGCCAAGGTATCACAAGGGTTTAACTTTTAAAACATTAAGATTTTTTAATAACTAAAAAATACTCATCTTGGGATGGAATTTGCTTTATAAGGCTATATTCCAATTTTATAGTTTACTAAACATTATAATTTTTAAAATTAACGAGGCACAAGCATGAGCAAAACACAGTACGTTACAGTAGAAGGTCATCAAATTGCTTATCAAGAAATGGGACAAGGTACACCTTTATTATTGATACACGGTATTCCGACAAATAAATTTTTATGGCGAAATGTGATGCCAAAGCTTGCATCAAAATATCGGGTAATAGCACCAGATTTACTTAACTTTGGTGAATCAGATATGCCAAGTAACACTGATGTATCTATAAATGCGCAATGTAGAATAATGTGTAAGTTTATAGAAGAGCTCGGTATTTCTAAAGTTAATATTGCTGCACATGATATTGGTGGTGGTGTTGCTCAATTAATGGCTGTAAATCATCCAGATAAAGTAAACGGGTTGGTTTTACTTGATAGTGTATGTTTTGATTCTTGGCCAATACCAGAATTTGAGCCTTTACTAGAACCAGGCGTAGAAGAAAAAACATCTGTAGATGAATTTGTTGATACATTAAGAGATTTCATGCCCAAAGGTGTTTACGACTCGAACGTAATGACTGAAGAGTTGATGAAAATATACTTAACACCATGGAGTAATGAAAAAGGAAAAGCCGCTTTATTTAGTAACATGCGCAGACTCAATAAAGAATATACCGAAGCTATTACAGGCGATCTTAAAAGCTTACCTCATGAAACACTCATAATATGGGGTAAAGAAGACAAGTTTCAAAAGCCAAAGTATGCACCAATGTTAGAAGAAGCAATTCCAAATTCGTCATTGGTTTGGATAGATAAAGCCGCACATTGGGTTATTGATGAACATCCAGATAAAGTGTCTGAGCTTATTAATGAATTTATGAATGATAAAACATTCTAGTTAATTACTAGGCTTATTAAAAAGCTACTTATTTCAATACGTTAAGTTTTATTGAGTAAAGTAGCGAATAGGCAACCATTGTAATACCGCTTGATTATATTAATAACCAAGCGGTATTTTTATATGATTAAGTAACAAATAGCGAAAAGAGGCAAAACATTAATTTTTAAAATAAGTAGGTTAATGCTTATTAAATAGTCAAAATATCGCGTTTATACGTTAATTAATGAAGGTGAGTAACTTAGTTATGTATTTATTTATGCTATTTAACATAATATAAATTATAGGTAGTTAATGCATATATAGAAAGAGCGCCTAAATGCGCCCTTACTATGTCCAATACTAGACGGTATCGGACATTAAGTGTTTTTATTACAATAACTAGTATTACTAATACAGATACTTTATTTATCAATTTGTTTAATCAATACTAAGTAAACGCTCAGCTGTATATTCGTTAGTAATTAATCCACTGATCATGTTTGACCTTACTGCGCCCAAAATGGCTAACACTTTTTCTTCACCAGCAGCTATCGCATAAATCTGTTTGTTAGCATTTGTTTTTAATGGCGTACTTGCTACACGCTGATTAACTGTGCAATCTAAAAGCTTACCGTTTTTATCAAACACCCAGCTAATCATTTCACCAACAGCACCCAGATCTTGTAACTCTTTAAGTTCTTGCGCATCAATAAAACCATCTATATGTAATGGCGACTTTTCACCTAAGCTACCAATACCCACAAATGTTACATCGGCATCTTTAGCGAGTTTTAAATTACCGGTAATATTTTGTTGTGCGTGCAACTGTTCTTTTTCTTCAATGCTTCTTGGTAAAACTGGCAATGGCATTGGATAATGTTTTGCATTGGTGTGTTCGGCCATTCTTACTACAACATCATAAGGTGAAGCCGATCCATCCAAAGCCATATTACCTAGCATGGCTACAATTTTATGTTGCGGACAATCAACGGTTCTTAGCTCATCCACACATGAACGTAAAACTCGACCGGTTCCCATAGCAAGTACTTTGGGTTGTTCTGATTTTAAATGACGTTCTATTTCTGCCGCGCCAGCTTGAGCCAAACCTAATGTAGATGAAGGTTCAGATGGATCGCTCGGTACAACTTCACACGAATCTAACCCAAAACGGCTTTTTAATTTTTCGGCCAAATCCATACATTTAGCAATCGGGTGGTCAAGTCTAACTTTAATTAATCCTTGGCTCACAGATAATGCGACCATTCTTTGTGCAGATTGACGAGATATATTTAGCTTTTTGGCAATTTCATCTTGTGTGTTACCGCCAACATAATATAACCACCCTGCTCTGGCTGCATCATCTAGCTTTCTAATTTCTGTATTTGATAGCTTTACCACGTAAACCTCTTAAAATAGAAGGAAAACTAAGTCCTTATTTTCATTACATAATTTTAATTATATGTGCTGCTATATAAATTATTTTATTAATTTTGGATTATCTATTTATCAATAACGTTTTTGTTATTTATAGTTTTAAATATACCATTCCTTAATAAAAAATACCTAGGTTTCATAGGATTATGTAATTAGAATTTAGTTAATAGCACCCTTATAAAGGTGCTATTTAAGGTAATTAAAGATTGGCTTTAGCGAATTGTTAAACCGTTATTATCAAACTTTAATACTTTATCATCCGGTGCGCTTAGGTAAATACTGTCGCCATATTTTAATGGGCAATCACCATCTGCTTTTACTGTTACGGTCCCTTTGCCTTCAATATTTATATGTAAAAAGCTCTCCGAACCTAAATGCTCAATTACACCTACAGTTCCAGCCCAAGTACCTTGCTCAGTAGAGAGTGTTATATGCTCTGGTCGAATACCAATACAGCTAACATTCGCATCTTCATTTTGTGGAGCATCTATAAAATTCATTTTTGGCGAACCTATAAAACCAGCTACAAATTTGTTTACAGGGTTTTTATAAAGCTCTAAAGGTGTGCCTACTTGTTCAATAATACCGGCATTAAATACCGCGATTCTATCTGCCATTGTCATGGCTTCAACCTGATCGTGCGTAACATAAATCATTGTTGTAGCTAAACTTTTATGTAATTCAGATATTTCTAAACGCATATTTACACGTAATGACGCATCAAGATTCGAAAGCGGTTCATCAAATAAAAATGCCGAAGGTTGGCGTACAATTGCGCGCCCTATCGCTACTCGCTGGCGCTGACCGCCCGACAATTGCCCTGGCTTTCGATCTAAATAATCGGTCAAATTAAGAATTTTAGTAGCGTTAGCAATTTTACTCTCAATTTCTGCAGGGCTTACCTTGGCTCTTTTTAAAGGAAAAGCAATATTGTTACGCACGGTCATATGCGGGTATAACGCATATGATTGAAACACCATTGCCAAGCCTCTTTTTGCCGGCGGTGTTTTTGTGGCATCTATACCATCGATTTCTATATTACCACTGGTGGTATCTTCAAGACCTGCGATCATACGAAGTAATGTAGATTTACCACAGCCCGATGGCCCAACAAAAACGATGAATTCACCGTCTTTAATTTCTAAGTCGAGCGGTTTAATTACGTTTACTTCATCAAAGTTTTTAGTGACTTGTTTTAGTGTGATGCTGCCCATGTGTATTCTCCTATTTTACTGCGCCGAAACTTAATCCACGCACTAATTGTTTTTGACTAAACCAACCAAGTATTAAAATTGGCACAATGGCCATGGCAGATGCTGCCGATAACTTAGCGTAAAATAACCCCTCAGGGCTTGAGTAACTGGCAATAAATGCCGTTAAAGGTGCAGCATTTGCAGCGGTTAAAATAAGTGTCCAAAACGCTTCGTTCCACGACAAAATAACATTGAGTAATAGCGTTGAGGCTATACCCGGTAAGGCTATTGGCAATAAAACATGGAATATTTCTTCACCAATTGTTGCGCCATCCATACGAGAAGCTTCAAGTATTTCGTTTGGTATTTCTCTAAAGTAGGTGTAAAGCATCCATACCATTATTGGTAAGTTAATGAGTGTCATTACAATAACCAAACCTAATTTTGTATCGAGTAATGCAAAGTCGCGAAACAATAAATAGATAGGAATAAGTACGCCTACTGGTGGTAACATTTTGGTTGAAAGCATCCACATTAATAAGTGCTTTGTTTTTTTAGTTTGCACAAACGCCATAGACCACGCAGCAGGTACCGCAATTAATAACCCCAGTAAACTTGAACCTAGTGATATAACTACAGAGTTCCAAAAATGGGTAAAGTATGGCGAGCGCGACAGTACATCGCGGTAATTTTCGAGCGTCCAATCAAACGCATATAAGCTTGGGCTTGCTGAGATTGCTTCGGCTTCCGTTTTAAAACTGGTGATTAACGTCCATAAAATTGGAAAGAAAATCATGCCGCTTATTGTCCATGCAGCAATGGTATAAATTAGTTTGGAACGACGGCTATCTTTTATAGTCATAATTAACCCTCCAAGTTTTTGCCAATTAAGCGCATTAAAAATATAGCGACTATATTTGCAATAATAACTGCAACTATGCCCCCTGCCGAACCGCCGCCTACATCAAACTGAAGTAGCGATTGCGTGTAAATTAAGTACGTTATATTGGTCGACGAATAACCAGGACCACCGCTGGTTGTAACTAATATTTCAGCAAAGATTGACAGTAAAAATATAGTTTCGATTAAAATAACAGCGGTTACAGCGCGCGATAAGTGCGGCAAAACGATGTAAAAAAACTTACTAAATGGCCCAGCTCCGTCTAAATCAGCCGCTTCTAATTGTTCACGGTCTAATGACTGTATTGCTGTTAGCAGTATCAATGCTGCAAACGGTAACCACTGCCAAGACACAATTATGATGATTGAAAATAACGGCATTTGAGCAAAAAAGTCGATAGGTTCAAAGCCAATCCAAATCGCGAAATGTGCAAATAAGCCATTAACTGGGTTCATTAGCATGTTTTTCCATACCAATGCCGACACAGTTGGCATTACAAAAAATGGGGCTAGTACCATAATGCGAACGTAATTTCGTCCCCATATTGCTTGGTCTAGTAAAATAGCTAAGCCAATACCACCACATATAGTGATAAGTAAAACCCCAGTTACTAGGTAAAGCGTGTTAAAAAATGATTCAAAAAAAGCAGGATCAGTTAGGAAAAATTCATAGTTTAAAAAGCCTACAAACTCTTTATCCCCTGGAACGAGTAAGTTGTAATCAATAAATGAGAAATACAGTGTCATACACAGCGGAACTATCATCCAAGCAAGTAATAAAATTACACTAGGAATAAGCATAAACCGAGCAAGCGTGCGCGAGTTAGTTGTTGCCATAAAGGTGACCTTAAAAAAGCCAATTCTATTTACTTGTTAACTATCAAGTGAAAATCAGAAACCCTTGATAGTGTTTATAACTAACAAGTAAATAGAATTGACATAAAATATTGGGTAAGTTTTAGTACTTACCCGCCCATTACATGCTATTTAGGATAGCGAGCTTTACGCATTGTTCGCTCAACGAGGTGCTGAGACGCACTAAGCGCTTGCTTAACGGTCATTTGGCCAGTTAATGCTGCTGAGAATTGTTGCCCAACAGCTGTACCAATTCCTTGAAACTCAGGAATAGCAACAAACTGAATACCTACATAAGGCACCGGTTTAACGGTTGGATTTTTAGGATCTGCAGATTGAATAGAATCTAAAGTAATTTGCGCAAACGGTGCTGCGTCCATGTACTTTTGATTACTGTAAAGTGATTTACGTGTACCTGGCGGTACTTTTGCCCAACCTTTTTTATCGGCTACAAGTTGTGTGTATTCTTTAGATGTTGCCCAGCTAATAAATTTCATTGCGGCATCTGGTTTTTTGCTGCTTGCCGGTACGGCTAAAGTCCAAGACCATAACCAGTTACCGCGTTTACCTAGACCGTTATCTGGCGCAAGTGCAAACCCTACTTTATCGGCAACTTCTGAATCTTTTTTGTTAGTAACAAATGCGCCTGCAACGGTTGCATCAATCCAAATACCACATTTTCCGGTTTGAAAAAGTGCAAGGTTTTCATTAAAACCGTTTGCAGATGAACCAGCAGGACCAGATTCTTTCATCACATCGACATAATACTGAAGGGTATTTTCCCACTCTGGGGTATTAAACTGAGGTTTCCAATTTTCATCAAACCAACGCGCACCAAACGAATTTGCCATGGATGTAATAAGCGCAACGTTTTCGCCCCAACCTGCTTTACCACGTAGACAAAGGCCATAAACACCTTCTTTTTTATCTGTCATCGCTTTAGCAGCTTTGCGTATAAAGTCCCATGTTGGGGCTTTAGGCATTGTCAGCCCTGCTTTTTCCATTAAGTCAGTGCGGTACATAACCATTGAGCTTTCGCCATAAAATGGCGCAGCATAAAGCTTGTCGTTAATCGTTAAACCGCTTCGAATTGCCGGAATTAAATCGTCTAAATCGTAGTTTTCACCTAAATTATCCAGCTCTTTTAGCCAGTTTTGTTTGCCCCAAATTGGTACTTCATAAGTACCTATGGTCATAACATCGTATTGGCCGCCCTTTGTTGCAACATCGGTAGTGACACGTTGGCGAAGAATGTTTTCCTCTAGAGTAACCCATTTTAGATCTATATCCGGGTTTTGGCTGGTAAAGTCACTGCTTAATTCTTTCATGGTGATCATGTCACCATTGTTAACAGTCGCTATTGTGATTGTTTCTTTTGCCGCAGCGCCCATGCTTATAAAGCCACACGCGAGCATAATTAATTTATTTTTCATCGGGTATTCCCCATACACGTTATGTTTTAACAAGTGCTATTAAATTTCAATCTATTACCAATTCTATTTATGGCAGTTTTAACGCATAAAACTGCCCGCAAAGTGCCTTTTTAGGTCCTTTGTTTAAATAGTTAGACTAGTTGGATAATGATTTAAAATTTAACAGAGATCTCAGAAGTGAAGCCGTCAAATCCTTTACCGATTTGGCCGCCCGAATTAACACCTTCTTCTTGGTTAACATACTCAACTTTTAAAAGCGTTTTATCGTTAAACCAGTAACCTGCGGCTACTTGAATACGCTCTACTGTGTTGTCTGTTTGTTCAATTAAGTCGGAAGTGTTTTCGGCTTCTGCATAACGAGCCGCTACATATAGCTTTTTAGGAATAATATATTGTTGTGCTTCAAACACGAAGTACTCAACCGATGAGTCGCCTTCTATTACACTGTTTGAATCAAAAGTAGTGCCATTTTCATCAGCTATGCCGTTTGTACCAAAGTAGGTAATACCGGCAACTGCATTACCAGCGGCATCTGCGAATGTGTAGTCATCAGATGATTTACCAACCATAAAAATTAGACTAGTTTCGTCAGATGGTTGATAAGCTAAGTTAAGCTGGATGATTGATTGCTCAAGCCCTGGCATTGCACCAACGTGAGTGTCACGCTCGTTTGAAGGTGACGCTGAGAAATTATAGTTTTCACCATCGCCAAAGCGATAGTTTGTTGTGGTTACACCATCAAGACTTGCTACGCCATTTTCAAAACGTAACTGGTCGCCTTGATTCGCTTTTAATAAGTTTAAGCCTGCTTTAAAGCCACCTTCAAATTCTAGAGTACCTTGAAGTCGGTAGTTATAACCTCTGTCTTCTTGAAATGTTTCACCGAAACTTGAAGTCGTAATGTGACCTGTAACATTATAAGCACGTACTACACCACTATCGAAAGTTTCGCTGTAACTTAGCTGTGCGCCGTTTTCTGCGGTTGCGTAATCGGTAATACCATTACCAATAAGTGCATTACTTTGGTTATCTGCGCCGTCTTGAAAGCCTTTAAATTGAAATGGTGAGCCACCAATATTACCCAAACGCAGTGTTAAATTTGCGTTTTCTTTTAGTGTGCCATATAGACCTAGTAAGTCAAATTCAACACCTGCAAAATCGTTGTGAAATGAAAAGTCACGATCTTCGCCACCAAAGTCATTAGGCTCTTCTGCAATATCTATATCGGCAGTGATGAACTCGTTAATATGAAATTTAAGCATTAGATTTGCTCTAATACGGCCAAATCCTGATTCTTGTTCTTCATCTTCTGGACGAAATGCACCATCTTTAGCCTGAATTGACTGAAAGTTTTGCATTAGTAAAAAGTCTACGTCAACGCGATCTAAATATTCAGAAATATCAGCCTGTGCTGGAGCCGATGTAGCCATAGCTGCCGCTATGAGAGAAATTGCAAATTTAGTCTTTTTATTATTCAACATAATAAGCTCTTTATTTAGTGTGGTGTGTGATGCCAACTTTATTAAATTGCATTTTCATTTAATGAAATTGGTATTAATTCAGTGTGTATAGATGAGGCTGACTGAGCAAAACATTAAGTGGTTAATGAAACTGCACTTGTGAGCATAAGCCCATCTGCTGAGCATAATCACAGAATGAATTTAGAAGGTCAACGATTTTTTATTACAAAACGTTTACAAAAAATCGAATTCATATGTAAATATTTTTGAATCAATAAGTTAAGTAGCAAATTTGTTACATCAAATTTTGATGGAATGTTGTATTGGATTAAGGAATTTCTTATGAATACGTCATTATTGTTCATTACAATTAATGAAAATATAAGTTAGTAGAAGATATGAGAGCAGATAATCATTTAAAAATACGTTGTTGGGCAAACCTATAAACAGTTTATTTATTGGTGTTTTTTAAGTAACGTTCTTGAGCTTATGATGGGGTTAGCTTAGTATTAAAGCACTTAGATGTATTCAAAATAGAAGTAACCTACATATGGAATTTGTTCGCCCGCTAGAGCCCATCCTCATTATTGATGACGTTAAGGAAATTCGTGATTATCTAAACCAAATTTTAACTGACTTAGGGTTTGAAGATATATTAGAAAGTGCTGATTTTAGCTCTGCCAAACCTATTATGGACAATAAACCGCCAGGCGTTATATTTGTAGATGTAGATTTACCAGACTCTAACGGTGCAGAGATATTGGAATACATTAAAAGTGCTTACCCGCACACTCATGTTGTTATGTGTTCGGGCCACAATAGTCTCGAAAACGTACAAAACACGTGGGAAATGGGCGCTAAAGGTTTTATTGCAAAACCTTTTAATACAAAAAAAGTAGACACTGTAATGAAGCGTCTTGAAATAATAGAATAATAATAAGGTTAGCATGCATAGAACTGTTACTGCGATTATAGACGATCTTTCGAGTGTTATATTTGGTAAACAACAACAAATAAAACTGGCACTTACATGCTTATTTAGCGAAGGGCATTTACTCATTGAAGATTTGCCTGGCATGGGAAAAACCACTCTTTCTCATGCATTGTCAGCTGTGTTAGGTTTATCGTATCAGCGTATACAGTTTACCAGTGATCTTCTCCCTGCTGATATTCTGGGTACTAATGTATTTAACTCTACCGAGCACAGTTTTACGTTTCATAAAGGCCCTATTTTTAGCCAAGTTGTTTTAGCTGATGAAATAAACCGCGCAGGGCCCAAAACACAAAGTGCGTTGCTTGAAGCAATGGAAGAGCAACAAGTAACAGTTGATGGAAAAAAATATACGCTGCCAAATCCATTTTTTGTGATTGCAACACAAAACCCGCTTTACCAATCAGGTACCTACCCGTTACCTGAGTCGCAATTAGACCGATTTTTAATGCGCATTAGCTTAGGTTTTCCACCTAAAGAAGCCGAAAAACGCTTAATTTTGAATATGCAAAAACGAGATTACAGCCAATTACCTAAGCGTATTAACCAACAAGAGTTAGCGGCAATTCAAACTCAGATAAGCCAAATTACTTTAAGTAGCCCGGTTATTGACTACATTATAGAGCTTGTTAATTACACACGCACAAGCAACGCTTTTGCATCATCGTTATCACCTCGTGCTAGTATGGCTTTGGCTAAAGCAGCTAGGTCGTGGGCCTTTATTGATGGTCGTGATTTTGTAATGCCAGAAGATGTCCAAGCCGTATTTGTAAGTGTGTGTCAGCATCGATTAGGTTTGCATAATGAGTCAGGTGAAGCACAAGTAAACGATATTTTAAAAAACGTATTAGTTCCGGTATAAACTTTTATGCCAAAAAAAACAGCTAAGCGCCCTTCTTTATTTAAGTCATTTAAGCAAAGTGTATTTAATAAGTTATTAAAAAATAAACATTTAAAAAACTCAATTACACTTGAACACAGAACAATTTATGTATTGCCATCATCCCTTGGTTGGTATTTTATAGTTGTAGCTATTTTAAACTTTGTGATGGGCATTAATTATCAAAATAATTTAATTTTAATAATGTCTTATCTTATGTTTGTGGTAATGATTATTGCTGTATTAATGGGCTACAGTAACGCTAAAGGCTTAACAGTTAAATTTAAAGATGCATTTAACAGCTACGCTCCTCAAAAACCGAGTATTATATTTGAATTACAAAGCCCTTCTGTTACCCAATCTATTAATTTAACATATCAAGGTAGTGAGCAAACTCACAAACATACCGGCCAAGTTGATAGTAAACCTCAGTTACTTACACTCAACTTACCCTACAGCTCACGCGGTAAGTACTCAGTGCAACGTATTAAAATAGCGAGTAACTATCCCTTTGGTTTGATAACTGTTTGGAGCTACATTCAATTACAACAAGATGTATTTGTATACCCGTCGCTTGAACAGGTTCACTGTGACGCGCATGTTTCTATGCTTGATGAGCAAGCCGATAAAGGTATTTCTACACAATCTGGTAGCGAAGAGTTTGAGTCTCTTATCCCACACTTACCTGAGATGGGCTTGCAAAGAGTGTCGTGGAAGCATTACGCAAAAACACAGCAGTTGTTAGTTAAAGAGTTTGTAGACTTTAAAACAGCAAATGCACTCTTCGATTTTACGTTAATGAATGGAGATACAGAACAACGGTTAAGCCAGTTATGCTTTTTAGTGTGTGAAGCAACCGAGAAAAACACCCCTTTTATGTTAAAGCTACCGAATAAAACAATAAATACAAATACCGGACAGCATCATAAGCAGCACTGCTTAGAAGTATTATGCTCATTTAATGGTGATGTGTAATGGACATACTTAAAAACGAAAAAGTAATAAATTATTCGCTGTCTTTTATATATGCATGTTTGATTGTATTTTTTGTATCACATTTACCGCTTGTTTTTGTAGGTGTACTTTCACTTATTTGTGCATGGAACTTTTACATAACGCTGAGTAATAAACCAAAGCCAAATGCTTGGCTGGCAAATATACTCGCAGGTGTGTCACTGGGTTTAATGCTCTACACAGTAGGCATGTCGGATACGGTTATTTTATTTGTAGCCATGCTGCTACTTGCTAGTTTATTTAAGCTGCTGCAGGCTAAAACCAAAAAACACTATCATGTAATTACAACGCTTACGTTTTTTTCACTCTCATCGGTGTATTTATTTAACCAAAGCATTTTAACAACTTTAACTGTAAGTGGTTTATACATATTAAACTTTGCAGTACTTGGCTTACTCGAGTCCAAACATAATTTAAAAATAGCCTCTAAACAAAGCGGTAAACTGCTACTTTTAGCGCTTCCTTTAGCTATATTTTTACTGCTTTTTTTGCCAAAAATGCCCGCCTTTTGGCAGCTTCCTGGGCCTAAGCTTGCTAAAACAGGGCTTTCTGAACAAGTCGATCCATTCGATATTGCAAAGCTTTCAAACTCAGATGAACTTGTGTTTAGAGCTAAATTTAACGAAGAAAAACCTGTAGCGCCTTATTATTGGCGAGCAATAGTCCATGATGAGTTTAATGGTAATGCGTGGCTTACGTCTGACTTTTTAAAATATAATAATGTAAAAACAAATACGCAGAGCGAAAATGATGAGCAACTTATTGCAAGCTACTCAGTTATTACAGAGCCTGCGACACAAAAATGGCTCTATGGTTTAGCGTATTCCAGTAGTAACTCACCAAATGTTGAAGGTAATTCACTAGGTTTATTGCGTAAAAAAAGTCGCCAAGCTAAAAACTTACAATACGATGTAAATAGCTTTAACTTCACAGCTTTACCGCTTGGCGAATTTGAAGAAAAACGCTACAAATACCTCGCTTATAAAAAGAATATAAAAACATCATTACTTGCTAAAAACTTAAAGCAAAATACACACTCTGATCGCGATTTTTATAACCGCTTATTACAATACTTTGCAGGTACGGGATTTACTTACACATTAACACCCACTCCTATGAGCGGCGATAACACCATAGATCAATTTTTATTTGATAATCAACGTGGCTTTTGTGGCCACTATGCAAGCGCTGCTGCGTACATTTTTAGAACCGCAGGTATACCCGCTCGATTAGTAAGTGGTTATTTAGGCGGTGAATTAAATCAAGATAATAATACGCTAACAGTTCGCCAGTACGACGCACACGCATGGGTCGAAGTATATTTACAAAACGAAGGTTGGGTTATTTTTGATGCAACCGCTGTTGTAGCTCCGGAGCGTTTAAATGGCTCGCTTTCGCAAAACGAAGAGCTGAATGACGAATTTAAAAGTAATCTTGATTTTGGTTTAGTGAGTTTAAGTAATTTCCCCGCTATTAATTGGTTAAGGTTGGAACTTGAAAACCTCGATTATCAATGGTCTAGCTGGGTACTTGGTTTTGACGAAGAAAAACAAAATGATTTTTTAAAATCAATTTTTGGTAGTAAAAATATTTGGCTTGTACCATTAATGGTTTTACTAACAGCTGGTTTTTGTTTTATAGGTTATTTTATTTATTTAAACTTGCCAAAACGCCCGTCTAAATTAGCGCCTATGGTTAAAGAGTTTTATGAAGTAAAAGCATGGGCTAAAAAACAAAAAATAAATACACCCGATAATTTAACACCGAGTCAGCAGTTAGACTTTTTTGCTGATCAACTTCCTCGTTCTGCACAATCTATAAACACTTTTAGGCAGTTATTTAACCAAGTACGCTATGGTAAAAAACCTTTTACGAAAGAGCGTAAAACTCAGGCTAAAGATCTGATAAAATTAATTAAAATTTCCAAATAGAGAATACTATGAATGCTGTTGTTATAGGCGTTATTTTAATGCTCGGGCTATCTCTGGCTCGCGTTAACGTCATTGTTGCCATGATCATAAGCGCGTTAGTTGCAGGTCTTACTGCAGGCTTGGGCATAAAAGAAAGTGTTGATGCGTTTAATTCTGGCCTTTCAGCTGGAGCTGAAATTGCACTAAGTTATGCTATGCTCGGCGCGTTTGCCGTTGCTATTTCTAAGTCGGGTTTAACACGCATTCTCGCTGATAAGCTACTTGCTAAAGTAAATGCAAAAGGCAGCGGTAATGAAACATTTTTAAGTTACTTCATTTTATTAATTATTTTAGGTTGTGCAATTTCTTCGCAAAACTTAGTCCCTGTACACATAGCGTTTATTCCTATTTTGATCCCGCCGTTACTTGTTGTTTTTAATCAGTTAAGATTAGACAGGCGTGCTATAGCGTGTATTTTAACATTTGGATTAGCAACGTCTTACATGGTGCTTCCTTATGGTTTTGGGGGTATTTACTTATATTCGATTTTGCACAAAAACCTAGTTGATAACGGCCTAGACATTGTAAATACCCAAGTCCCTGTGGCGATGATAATTCCTGCATTAGGTATGTTTATTGGATTGCTTATTGCGGTATTTATTACTTACAAAAAACGCCGCGAATACACCGAGCTCCCATTAACAACTGTGAGTAAATCTGCTGAGGTAGAAAACCCTAAAAAAGTAATGATTGTGGGGCTTTTTGCAGTACTTGCCTCACTTCTTGCACAAAACCTAAGTGGCTCAATGATTTTAGGTGGCTTAGTAGGTGTAATGATATTTAGTGTTTTTGGTGTAGTTAAGTGGGAAGAAAACGGTGACGTATTTAGTAAAGGCGTTGCGATGATGGCCATGATTGGCTTTATTATGATATCGGCACAAGGTTTTGCATCGGTTATGCAAGCCACTGGCGATGTAGCAAGCTTAGTACACAGCGCAGCCGCCCTTTTTGATGGTAATAAACCTTTGGCCGCCGGTGTTATTTTGTTAGTCGGGTTATTAATTACAATGGGAATTGGCAGTTCGTTTTCAACAGTGCCTATTATTGCAACTTTGTTTGTTCCTTTATGTTTAGACCTTGGCTTTTCTGTTATGGCTACCGCTGCGCTTGTTGGTACTGCGGGCGCTTTAGGTGATGCAGGCTCTCCTGCTTCAGACTCAACGCTTGGCCCAACATCGGGTTTAAATGCCGATGGCCAGCACGACCACATTAGAGACTCTGTTATTCCAACGTTTATTCACTTTAACATACCGCTGCTGATATTTGGCTGGATTGCAGCAATGGTACTTTAAAAAGTATTTATGTAAGTATTAATAAATGTAATTAAAAGCTAAATATAACCAAAAAGGTATGTTAAAAGCATACCTTTTTAGTATCCAAATCCAACATCTCTCACCCCTATCAATTCGCTTCAGTTTGATTACTTTTTTAGTTAATACTCACTCTGTTGTTGAGGTTATACTTTATGAATATTTAGTATGATGTGTTCTTTTAGGTGTTTTATATAAGCACCAATTAAGGTGCTTATATAAATTTGCTTTAGCGCATATTCAAAGCTTTAAGTTAATCAAAACCATAAATCATTTTTTCGCATACTACCGGAGTCGGTCTGTGGTTATCATCAACTGCAACAAAGGTAAAGCTGCCACTAATGGCTGAATGCTTATCGTCTTTGTGCATAGTTTCTAATAATATATCTACGTCAACTTTTAAGCTGGTGTTACCTACATGCACTACTTTAGCTATTAACTCTGCAAAAGTACCTGCTGGTATGGCTTCTTTAAAGTCGACTCTATCAGAAGATATAGTTACCAAAGGCTTACGGCAAAAACGAGTAGCGGCTATAAATGCCACTTCATCCATCCACGCCAGTGCATCACCACCAAATAAAGTATTGTGATGATTAGTACGCCCTGGAAACACGGTTTTAGTTACCGATGTGGTTGAGTCTTCAATACGCTGAGCAATTATTGCATCGCGATTTACGTCAGTCATAATCTCTACTTTTTGTTTGCTAATGTATCTTGCATTAGTAATGCAGGATCAAGGCGTTCGCCTTTCCAGTTAAAACGCCAATCTAGGTGAGGACCCGTTACACGTCCAGTTGCACCAATTTCAGCCACTTTGTTACCTTGCTCAATTTTATCACCCACTTTTACATCAAGCTTACTTAAGTGAATGTAAGTTGAGGTAATACCATGGCCATGATCAATAATTAATGTTCCGCCAGAGTAGTATAAATCAGGTTCAGCAAATACCACGGTACCACTAATAGGCGCGTAAACAGGAGAGCCCGTTTTATTCGCGATATCTAAGCCAAAGTGCGGACGACGAGGCTCGCCATTAAAATAGCGCTGACTACCGTAAACACCCGATATGCGCCCTTCTGCAGGCTTTAACACAGGGTCTAAAAAGTACAATAAATCAGAATCAACTTCTCTCGCCTTACGAACAGCAACTGCTTCACGGCTTATACGCGCACTAACTTCTTTTGGCGGAGAGACATATTTTTTAGCTACACCGGTAATTTTATCAATTTTATATTCGCGCTTTGTGATAGCTATTGGCTGTGAATGCGATTTACCATTGTTATCTACCCATTTTAAAGTATGAGTAGTTTCAGCGTCACGACCAAAACCAAATACAAAGTCACCCTTTGGTGAAAGTTTTAAGCTTTTGCCATCTAAGCTTACTGATTTAGCGTTTTCTAGCTTTCCAGTAACTAAACCGCCTTGTGTTAAATGTCCTTTTAACTCAAGCGCCATAGCACTAAAGCTAGCAGAGGCAACAAGCGCTGTTGCTAAAAGTGTTTTAAACATAACTAATCGATCCTTTTCCAACACCTTCATAAGCCGTTACTTTCACTGCTTTTTCTGGATATTGAGCTTTAATTTGGCCAGCTACATGTTCAGCAATACATTCTACAGTGGTATCTACTGGCAAAATGTCGCAACGAGACTCGCTTATAGCCATTTCAAAATAGCCTTGTGCCGATGTATAAGCAAAACATACATCACCCGCTTTGGCTGTTATGTGTTTTAAATCAGCAGCGTTAATTTGATCTTCACTGGTGGCTAAGTAAATATCTTCCCACTTTTGAGACCATTCTTTTTGCAAGCGCGGCATAGAAATACCATCTAGGCTAATACCAATTTGAGAACGATGCCCATGAATAATACGCTGGCAATTACCGTCATGCTTTTTAAGGCCATGGCTGTAATGATAGTAAAAACTTTGGCTGTGTTCAGGCTTAAGAGACAGCTCAATTTTTTCGATGTTATCTGGTAGCTTTGGTAAAATAGTCGCAATTAAAAATTCGGTAACCGATTCAACAGTTACTTCATCTGCGTTAATCATGCAATAAGCTTGATGAGGAGCGCTCATAGCTAAGTGATTATTTTCACCAAATGTACAGTCGAGTGTTTTATGCTCGTCAAATTCAGATACAGTACCATTAAGCCCTGTAGGAATTGCTAAACGGTGATCAATACACTCATCTATAATGCCTTTAATTTGCTTTTTAACTAAACCAAAGTCTAAAACCATAGACTCTTCGTTAAGTTTACCGTGCAAAGTTAAATCAACAATCCAGCTCTCGCCAACGGCGCCGCGTTTGTTACATAAGTAAGAAAAATCAATCACAGTTAGTGAGTTAACAAAAAGGATCATAAACTTCCTTTAGACTGGTTATAAGACAGCGTTAATTATAATGATTTCTGATTGTAATTGCGCGGTTTTATAGTGCAAAAACCAATCGCGTTGATTGATTGATGATTTAATATGCAATATTTTGATTTTTTAACTGCTCCGAGTTGTTTAGCGTACAAGTGTACGCTAAAGTACTTGGCAATTTCTAAGCGAAGATAAGTGTTATGGAACCTAAAAATAGCTATACAAAAGAAGAGTTGATCCTGTGTGGTCAAGGTGAAATGTTTGGTGAAGGTAACTGCCGTTTACCAAGTGACAACATGTTAATGATGGATCGCATTACCTCTATTACTGCTGATGGCGGTATTCATGGGAAAGGCGAAATTGTTGCTGAGCTTGATATTGACCCTAGCCTTTGGTTTTTCGATTGTCATTTTAAAGGCGACCCAGTAATGCCAGGTTGTTTAGGCTTAGATGCTATGTGGCAACTAGTTGGTTTTTACTTAGGTTGGTCTGGTGGCCCTGGTCTTGGCCGTGCGCTAGGTGTGGGTGAAGTTAAATTTACTGGCCAAATTTTACCAACTAATAAAAAAGTAACTTACCGCCTTGTAATGAAACGCGTAATTAAACGTAAATTGTTCATGGGTGTTGCAGATGGCACTGTAGAAGTAGATGGCCGAGTAATTTACGAAGCAAAAGATTTAAAAGTGGGCTTGTTCCAAGACACTAGCGCGTTTTAATTTTTAAATGCGTACAAAAAGGCCTCCAACGTGGAGGCCTTTTTGCTTAAATTCGATTATTGATTTTAGGTTTTGTACATGTTGCGGTTTTCAATCGCTTCACGCCAACCTCCTAACCACTCTGATTTGGGATCTACTTGTTGATAAGGGCATAGCTCTTTTGAGCGACCTGCTAAACCTGCTTTAAAACCTTGAGAATGAGCTCTTTCTAAACGATCTCTTTTCTGTCTCTTCATCGGTAATATCCTCACCTTTTTATTTATATATTGTGTAGCATTAGTGAAATCTACATTTAATGAATAGTTAATAAAAATGTAAAATTCAAATCGTAAAAGCAATTAAATTGTTTGACTTTAACTAAGCTGCTGATGCAAAAATGAATTAACATTTAAAAAAGTAAGTGGTCATACAACATTTAATTTGACCGGTTTTATGCTAAATAAAATGCGACTCAATAATCGCTAAAAAGCACTTATGTGCTTTATTTGTGACCGACTAATATTGACTAAGTTCCAAACAAAAATGTAATCGTGACACTTTTATTTCATTAATCTTAAATTAGTAGCCCGCCTTTAACTTGAAGTATTTTTAAACAATTTAAATTTATGCTTGATTATTTAAAGTCGATCGGTCTAATATATGTACATGAACAAAAATACATCAACACCAATACGCCGTGGTCGCCCACCTAAAATAGCCAGAGAGAACGCCGATACCAAAGCGTTACTTATTCGCACGGGCCTAGAAACCTTAACTGAATTTGGCTTTAGCGCCACGGGGCTCGATACTATTTTAAAAAAAGCGGCTGTACCTAAAGGCTCCTTTTATCATTACTTTAAAAGTAAAGAGGCCTACGGCATTGCCCTAGTTGATGCATACGACAGTTACTTTATTGCAAAGCTTACCCATTACCTACAGCAAGAAGATATTCCCCCACTTGAGCGAATCGTTAATTTTACCCAAAGCGCAATTAAAGGAATGAAAAAATACGATTACAAACGTGGCTGTTTAGTCGGTAACTTAAATCAAGAGCTTAACCATTTAAGTGATGAGTTTAAAACCAGATTAATGCAAAGCTACACCGCTTGGCAAAACCATGTAGAGGTTTGCTTAAACCAAGCTAAGCAACAAGGCACTATTGCAAGCCATGTAAATACAAAATTGATGAGTGAGTACTTTTGGATTGGCTGGGAAGGTGCGGTTATGCGCGCCAAGCTCACAAAATCAAATACCCCACTTACTTTATATACAGAAATGTTTTTACGCGCATTACTAACCTAATGCGTTTTTATTTACCAATTAAAAGACGATCGGTCTAAAAGGATATCCTATGAATAACCCAATTAAAGCCATTGTTATTAATAAAGAAGATAATAACTACAGCGCCTCATTATCGACTATCGAAAGCAGTGATTTACCAAACGAAAACGTCTTTATCGACGTGCTATACAGCACACTTAACTATAAAGATGGTTTAGCAATTACGGGTAAAGGCCCTGTTGTACGCAGTTTTCCTATGGTGCCAGGTATCGATTTAGTGGGTACGGTTACAAATTCCACCAGCGATGAATTTAAAAATGGCGATAACGTAATATTAAATGGCTTTGGTGTAGGCGAAAAACATTGGGGCGGGCTTGCTCAAAAAGCGGCACTTAATAGCGATTGGCTAATCCCCTTGCCTGCAGGTATTTCTCCAAAACAAGCGATGCAAATAGGTACAGCCGGTTATACCGCTATGCTAAGTGTTATAGCTCTTGAAAAACAAGGAATAAACCCTGAATCTGGCGAAATACTTGTAACAGGTGCCAATGGTGGCGTAGGCAGCTTTGCTATTTATTTATTAAACCAGCTTGGCTACAACGTAACAGCAGCTACGGGTCGATTAGATCAAAGTGAATATTTAAAAGAGTTAGGTGCTAAACAGGTAATTGACAGAAACGAGCTTTCAAATCCTGGTAAGCCTTTGCAAAAAGAGCGCTTTGCAGCGGCATTAGATTCAGTAGGTAGCCATACACTTGCTAATATTTGTGCATCATTAAAGTATGGGGGTGTAGTAACCGCCTGCGGACTTGCCCAAGGCATGGATTTACCTGCCTCAGTTGCCCCATTTATATTACGTGGTGTGTCACTAATAGGCATTGATAGCGTAATGCGCCCTAAAGCCGACAGAATTGAAGCGTGGGATCGTTTAGCAAAATTAGTAAACGCTGATTATTTAGATAAAATTTCGACAGAAATATCACTAGAACACGTAATTGATAACGCAGAGCTACTTATGCAAGGCAAAATTCGCGGTCGTGTTGTAGTTAATTGTCAAAGTTAAGCTATTTACTCTGTTAAAGCCTCGTTATTAAATTTATAATGCAATTTGTATTTTAATAACGAGGCAACACCTATGAGCAACCAAGAACTTTTCAGTAATAATCCACTGCAAGGCGTTAAATTAGAACAAGTGGTTGAAGAGCTGGTTGAACAATACGGGTGGGAGCTCCTACACGCTTATTTACAACTTAACTGCTTTAAAAACAATCCTGATATAAAGTCAGCGGTTAAATTTTTACGTAAAACACAATGGGCACAAGAAAAAGTAGATAACTTTTACCTTTATCGCCTAAAAAACTTACCTAGACCTGATGATGTACAATACGAATTACCGCCACGTGATCGCGTGATCCCAGCTGATCATAAACCTGGTGAGCCATGTGAGTTAAGTTTTAGTGATGCAAAACGTATTATGGAAAAAAAAGCATCAAAGCAACGTGCTCGTGATCGCAAACAACGCTCTAATTCTAGTAACCCTTGGGGTAACTAAACACGCTAATTTAATTTTGTAGAGCTATTTTAATGGCTCTACAACTCTCTTTTATTAATTTCTATTACATCCACGCCGTATAGCTAACAAATAGAAATCAATACCCTCGGTTTTTCCAAAAATCTGTTTCAGTACGCTCTAGCTCTAATGCCACCTTAAAAGTTTTATCAGCAATAATTTTTCCATTTAGCTCAATCGTCATACGCCAATCACCCAACTTATTCTCTATTGGTAACCAAAGCGTGTCGCCTAAATAAAAGTTCCAATCACTGTTTTTAACGTATACGTCGCCTTCAAAGGGGTCCATTACATCACCGTCACTGTCTGGAATATCTGGATGGTATATACAATAGTGAAGCTTTTCGCCTTTACCCTTTTTAATATTTACGATTAAGCCAAACTCAACATCTACCTCAGCTATTACATGTGTTGTAAATTGCTCTATTTGTGGCAATGCTTTACTTTCGCTGTCCCACTTAGAGTAAATACCGTGACTTTGTAACGTCACTACAGGTTTTGTTTTAGCCATTAAGGTAACCTTTTATATTAGCTATTTTTGCATTAGTTTAACTTTTTGAATTTTTAAAATAAAACACAATTCAATAAAGTTAAATCTCAACTTAGCTTTAATACTTTGTCTATTTACATCATTGCTAATTTGTCATCATTGTTTACACATTATTTGCACAATTGCTGATTATTGTTTGAGTAACTTAATTGTTCAGGTAAGCAGCAATGAAACTACACGCACTTAATAATAAAAACTCAAATAGGGTAAATGCTATAAAGCTAAGCACCTTGGCTCTAGTTGTTTTATCGTTAGTTGCTTGTGGAGGTGAAGAAGGCATAGTTGATACCTCAACAACTACAGATTCATCATCAACCACCTCAGATAACGGTACAGGTACGAGTAGCTCAACCCAAGGCGTGTTTTGTGAATATAGCTACAGTGAATATAACGAGTCAGTATCAGTACAGGCCACCAGCGCTGCAGATTGGTCATGCACAGGAACTACACGCGACTTAGTAGCTAATGGCATACCTGATCACGAAGTAGGTACATTCCCTAATGCCGATAACCCAAATACTATTTCTGAACAATCAGTAAATGAAAGCTACACACTTGAGCCTGTAGAAACAACACAAGCAACCATGCTTGGTGGCCCTCGCGGAATGATAGGCGTTGTACTTAACGGCATTAAAATAGACGCCGGCACAGGCGGAAGTTGCGATGATTCAGGCACCGATTGCGATTTAGGCGACAACAGCGGTAATTGGAATATAGAAGCTTTAAGCCAAGACACGTTTAGTTTTGGAACAGACGACAACAATGCACACGTACAACCCGATGGCACATATCATTATCATGGTATGCCTGAAGGCTTTGTAACACTGCGAGGTGGCAATAGCTCCACTATGACTCTAATAGGCTGGGCAGCAGACGGCTTTCCCATTTATGCACGTTACGGCTATTTAGACTCAAATGATGCAACTTCAGCGCTAACCGTAATGACCGGTAGCTACCAACACATAACATCTGTAAGCGTAAACCGCCCTTCTACCGATATATACCCATTAGGTACATTTGCACAAGATTGGGAATACGTAGCAGGCTCTGGTGATTTAGATGAATGTAATGGCCGCGTTGGCGTAACACCTGAGTTTCCTGATGGGATATACCACTACTACGCAACAGACACTTACCCGTTTTTTCAACGCTGCGTTAAAGGCGAAGTTTAATTTGGAGTAAGTTATGCCTTATATAAAAAATTATCTGTTAAGTGTGACCACATTGGGCTTATTGAGTACATCAACATTAGCAAACGCGCATTTAATGGTTGCAGAGCACGGTACGCTGAATTTTGTTGATAATAACGTGTTTATTGTGCTTTCAATCCCTATGTCGGCTTTTAAAGGGGTTGATGAAAACAAGGATGGCAAAGTGTCAATAATTGAGTTTAACGCTCATAAAAAACTAATAACTAAGCGAGTTAAAAAGAACGTTTATTTAGCGGATCATCAGTATAAATTTACTATTGATGGACTTTTGCTAAACCCAGAAGCGTCGCATAAACATAAAAGCGACAATATAGACCAAGTAACCATTACTGGGCGCTACTCTTTGCCTAGTAAACTAACCAAAGTTAACTTTAACGTTAAGCTATTTAGTAACAATGAGCACAAGCAGCATTATCAAATTACAGCGACTAATAAAACGCAAAAGCTAACTCATCAATTTGAGCTAACACCAACGTCGCCCTTTAGTAAGGTGTTTAATAATTAGTAATACTTACCTAAATAATTAAGTGGCAAAGAGTACAAGTTAAACAAATTTGTGCTCTTTTTTATCTTTGTCTTCTTATTTAACACTCTTTAGTGAAGGGTTCTTTCTATAAAGATACAAGCTTGGGATTTTTAGGAAAGTAATGCTCTTGTTGCTGCTCACGTAAACTAAACTCACGGGTGTTTTTATATGGCAACTTCATAAAGCCCGCAACACCCACGTCCGTAATATTTACTGCGTATTGCATAAGTTTATTAAGAAGGCGTTTAAACTCAACCTCTTTGCTCGAATCGAGTAAGCGGTAGTAATGGTGAATCTTCATTCTGTCCGGCAGTGCTTCAAAAATAATACACCCCGTATGATGAATTTGGTTAAGCTCAAATACGCACTTAATAACTTTTTTAGGTAGCTGTAGTTGCTCATCAGGGTCTTTACCGTCTTCAAAGTATGAATGCGGGCGGGTTATATCGTTTGCCTTCATGCTTACAACTTCGTATTCAAGCTCTGGTAGGCTATCAAACTTAAATGCACCGGTGCCATCTCGCTCTAACTGAATGGTTTTACGGGCATCAAACAAACAACACTTAAATAACCCTTTTTGATTAATCGCTTGAGCAAGCATTACCGTGTTATTAATCGCATCGCTAAACGCATCACCCAATGATTCGTCATGCATAATTAAAGATGATTCAACAAACATTGACTCATCCTTCCAATGAAAACTAAGCCCACCTACTACAGGGTACTTAGCTAATCGGCTTATTGATGCTAAAAATGCTTTTTCGGTATCGCCTGTATCAAATAAAAACTCTTTATAATAGCGGTCAAGTTGCGCGTCGTTTATATCTAGTAATTGCTGGTTATGATCGGCTTGGCGTAAAAACTGTTTTCGTGAACTATATACCACCGTGTCGGGCTGCTCGTCGTTGCCATACCAAAAAGGGATATCTGCTTTTTTTGGTTTTTTAGCAAACTCAGGTAAATACGCTTTCGCCATAGTTGTAATGTTACGCATAAAGTAATCACCAGCACCATCACGTTGAGCTTTACTTTTAGAAAGCATACCGTCAATGACTTTAGCCAGCTCTTTTGGAAGCCCTAAGCTGCTTGCTGGGATAGCTTGTGCACCAAAGCGACATGACTGCGCCGACGCTAGCGCATACAACGTAGCGGCTACACCTTGTTCGTCAAATCGTGGGGATGATTGCTCCCCCGACATTTGCGCTTCACCAATAAAGTACACATCGCCCATACGCGCATTCGTTGTACTTAAATCGCCCGACATTAAATCCATAAAGTTACTGGCAACAGGGTTACCATCACTATCGAGCTGTGCATACACAGAGCTTCCCCAATCCACTAACGACAGCGCATCAGTGTTTGCATCCCATACAAGGTTTGAAGGCTTTATATCGCCATGCACTATAGGTTGTGGGCTAACGCCATTTTTATGGCTACGTAAATCAACCAACACATTACGTAACCTAACAGCTAGCGTCATTATTTGCGCGGCACTAAAGCGCCCTGTTTTAAGCGATACTTTTTCAAGGTCCTCTCCAATGGCGCGTGCCATCATTAAAATCCCTTGTTTTTTAATACGTTCAAAAGCATAAAAGGTAGGCACTAAGGGGTTATTAATTTGCGAAAGCATATACGCTTCGTCTTCTAGGCGGTCACGCACACTTTGAGCAAGAGTAATACGCGAAAACTTAAATACCCAAGGTAAGCCGTTATCGTCATCTCCTGCAAACACAAAGCCAAAAGCACCCGAGCCAATCATTTCAACGTTTTTATAGCCCAACACTGTTAACTGCTTAATACAAATATTAAGCCACTGACGGTGCTTTTTAGCATCGCGGTGCGAAAGCAAATAAACAGATTGCTCTTCGTTAATGTAAAAATTGCGGATTTCTTTGGCTTTCAATACGGGCTCTCTGTCTTGTTAGTGTTATACAGTTATTTAAAGCACTCGATTATTAGTTTTATGTAATAAGATTACAATAGCGTGCGGCGTAGTTTTTAAGTTACCCATCTTTACTCACCCCTAAATAGTTACAAATAACCAACAAATGTTGCATCCAATAAATTATCTAAGCCGTATTTAACATAGCTGCATTAATAACAAATACATTAGATAGGGATTTTAGTCATGAAAACATTAGCAATTTTAGCGCTAGGCGCTTTGTATAGTGGTTATAGCTATGCAAACATAGAAAAATTAACCGTTTATGGTCACAGAGATGGGTTAATTGGTGAGTCAATCAGCGCATCTAGCGGTATTATTGGTCAAGGTGAAATTCAGCAGCGCCCAATGTTAAGAAGCGCCGAAATGTTAGAGTTAATCCCAGGTATGGCGGTCACTCAACATAGCGGCTCTGGTAAAGCTAATCAGTACTTTATTAGGGGGTTTAATTTAGATCACGGCACCGACTTTGCCACCAGCATAGATGGCATGCCAATTAATATGCGCAGCCATGGCCACGGACAAGGTTACACCGACCTAAACTTTATAATCCCTGAGTCTATTTCAACTATTAACTATCAAAAAGGCTCATATAGCGCAAGCCAAGGTGACTTTTCAACCGCTGGTAGTGCTCAATTTCAACTTACTGATAACCTAAAACATCACCAAGTTGAACTCAGTATAGGAGAAGATAATTATAGACGCGCTGTTGTACTGGGATCTACTAACATTGCAACAGGTAAGCTCATTGCAGCGGCAGAATGGCAAGGCTATGACGGCCCATGGGATGATATAAACGAAGATGTAAATAAAAAGAATGCCCTACTGCGCTATGTTGGTAAAGCTTTTGATGGTGACTTATCAATAAGTGCCATGGCATACGACAATACATGGAATTCAGCAGATCAAATTCCACAGCGCGCTATATCACAAAATTTAATTACTCAATTAGGCTCTCTTGACACCACACTTGGCGGTAGCTCTAGCCGTTATAGCTTATCGAGTAACTGGCAGGGCGAGCATATAAAAGCCAGCGCTTATGTAATTAATTACGATTTAAACCTGTATTCTAATTTTAGTTATTTTTTAAATGATCCAATTAATGGCGATCAGTTTAATCAGCAAGATAGCCGAAATATTTATGGAACAGATATAAGCTACCAGTTTGAAACCAAAACATCAGATATAAACATACAACATACCGTAGGTATTGAGCTTCGCCACGACGACATAGATAACGTAGGGCTTTATAACACACAAGCAAGAGAGCGACTTAGTACGGTTAGGCAAGATGAACTAAAGCAAACGAGCTACTCAAGCTTTTGGGAGTCTAAACTTTTACTTACTCCAAAACTTGAAGCAACCGTTGGCGTTAGGTACGACTATTTTGATACAAACGTGACTAGTATTACCGCCGTAAATTCAGGAAAAGCAAAGGATGATTTAGTAAGTTTTAAAGGGAGTTTAAATTACCGTTTTACAAATTTAGTAGCTGCATATGCTAATTGGGGACAATCTTTTCATTCAAATGATGCGCGCGGATCTACTATTAATATTGACCCTGTTACCGGTGAGCAAGCAGAGCAAGTTGACTTATTAGTTAAAAGTGAAGGCGCTGAAATAGGCGTCCGATTTGCTGATGAGCAAAAGTTTAATCTATCAGCTGCACTTTGGTGGCTAACACTCGACTCAGAGCTTTTATTTGTTGGCGATGCGGGTAACACAGAACCAAGTGATGCATCTAAACGTTACGGATTAGAAATAAGCGCTTATTATTGGATTAACGACAGCTTTAGTATCGACGCAGAAACCTCGTTCACGCATTCACGTTTAGATATTAATGACAATAATGATTATATAGAAGGTGCTGTTCCTGTTGTTGCAAGTACAGGTTTAAATTGGCACTTAAGTGAGCAATGGCAGTCATCAGTTAGAGTTCGCCATATTGGCAAACGTACATTAACTAGCGATGGTGACGAGCGTTCGGAGCCTTTAACAGTAGTAAATAGCGCAATTAGCTATGAGCAGACTCACTGGAAAGTAAACTTTGAATTACTTAACTTATTTAATAGCACCGACCACGATATAGATTACTATTATGCATCGCGTTTACCTGGCGAATCAGCACAAGGCGTTGAAGATAACCACTTTCATCCAATAGAGCCACGAACAGCTCGATTAAGTGTAAGTTTATTATTTTAGTATTCATTGAGATTTACAGTGGTACTGTATATAAGAACAGTATCACTGTAAAACATACCCTTAGCCAATAAGTATCTTAGTAATTAATCCGATGCCTCAACAAGCTGGCTGATGTTACTCAACAATGCGAAGTTGATTTATTGAGTTAACAGCAACATGTGTTTGATAGTAATATTTATTGGTTTTTCTGCCTTTACTTAAAAAATCGATAGTTACCCGCTTCGCTTCACCTGTTACTTCAATTGTTTTACCTATAAAAAATGTGTTGGCTGATTGTCCGTATTTTTCGGTGAGTTTAGCAGCTACTTTTGAATCAATTGAAATTGTAATAGCACGTCGATCACGATAGTCAGCTTCGGTATTTAAAAATACGTCACCGAACTGAGAGCCTGCAGTTTTAATATAAAACTTAAATGTACCGCTAACACCTTGTGGCGCGCTCTGCTCCGAAAGAGCTATTAAATTCATATTAGCAGTAGTCCCTTCGCCTAGCGCCGTTAAGTTTTGTACAGAGCTGCAAGCACTAAGTGTTAATACACTTAAAAGAGTAAGGTATTTCAAGATATAACATCCTTTTTTATAAGTAGATGTTAATAGTAACATTTATATATTTTAAGTTTCTATAAAAGAAACAAATTTAGCCCAGTTAAGGGCTAAATTAGTTATATTTTAAAAGTATTCGTTAAGGGGCATTACGCTGCGATGGATTTGATTTAAAGCTTTTTATCATTTGATGAGGATCTACATTTTCACTATGCACTTTTGCAGCTTTTGCCCACCAAACCAACTGCCCAAAAGTACGGTGAAAATAATTAAACCACGGTGACTGCTCTTCACCAGCTTGCACAGAGCCATTATCATTAAATACTTCTTGTGCTTTTGGTACGTGGATCATTGCTGATACAGGTAAGCAGCCAAGCTCTGATAAAAACGAGCGCATACTAATTGCCGCTCTGAGTCCACCCCACTGCCCAGCAGAGTAAGTAACAATAGCACTGGGCTTATATGAAAATAGTGAGCTACCAAAGTGATTAAGTAAGTCAGCGAGAGCTGGGCTCATACTGTGATTATATTCAGGGCTAACCATTACATATCCATCAGCCGCTTTAATTTTATCAGCTAAAGTATTTAGCATTGAAGGCGCCTTACCTTGAGCATAGGCAAAATGTGGTTTAAAAACTTGATCACTTGGGTAATCAAGTGCATCTATAAGCTCAAACTCATGTTCGGAGAATTGCTCGTTTAAGCACTCCATGCAGGCTTTAGACACTCTCTCACCTAAGCGAGCAGGTTTTGGTGGCGTGCTGTTACGCACTGTCCCTAAGAACACTAAAAACTTCATATGTAATCCTCATATGTATTTGAATAACATCTAAACACTAACACTTTTAGCTTATGTGTATTACACATATCCGTTTTTATTAATTTTGAACACTAATAATTAAATTTAAAACTGCGCTTTAGCAACCACACACTGTTAAAGGTTTTTTATCATGTGCTTATTTTGTCGTTCTCCATACTTTTTGCACATTTAGCCAGTAATATGCCACAGTATAAGTACACCAAAACCTATACTGAAAAGGATACAAGTAATGGGCTCAAATAATTACAGCGCGTTTGCAATCATTATTACCGCAACAGTTTTAACTCTAAGTGGCTGCGACGACTCACCAACTAATAAAAATACTAAGCAAGTTAGTAGCTCCCTTAGTGAAGTACAAAAAACGAATCAAACAATAAATTTATCTATGTTTAAAAAAGGGGCCTTTTTATCTGAGCCTAACATTGTTGATTGCGAAACGGCGCAAGGAACTAAAACTAAGTGTTATGAGTTAATTACATCAGGAGCACCTGCAGGTAGAGAGCCGGGTCCATTTTGCCCGCGCACATCGACCGATGGCGCTGATGTAACTGGCAGTTGGTTTAGTAAAGAAGGTACTGGTGATTTAGTTGATTTAACAGGCCAATTTGTCCTGAAGCTTGATGAATACTACGGCGATGAAAAGTGGGTACTTTACGACACTAAAACAAATGAAATTAGATATACAGCTACAAAAGAGTCTTGCGCTGGTGCAGCTCGCCCTGATGTTGAAGAGCAATATAAACAAAATTGTATTGAGTGTGAACTTTCGTATTTAGAAGATAGTTTTTCATTAACGTATTTAATTCCTGTTACACCTATTCCAGCATCTGATACTGGCCGCTTAAGAACAGTAGGTATAGCACTAGACGGTACTGAGCTATCAGGGCCTGCTCCAATTAATGCAATTTTAGAGAGCTATACCATTGCGGCATTTGATGATTGTGGTGGCCATATAAATTTACACCAAGGTTATCACTATCACTCTACCACTGGTTGTACTGACTCAGCTGCTACAGAAGGTGGACATGCACCTCTTATAGGTTATGCAATAGACGGTTATGGTATTTATGCAATGCGTGATACAAGCGGTAAAGAAGAGTCACTTGATGAATGCCGAGGTAATACAGATGAAGTAAGGGGTTATCACTACCACGCAGCCAGTCCTAGTGAAAATATGTTTATAGGGTGCCTACATGGAGAATCAGTTAGGCCTGCAGGTGGGCCACCGGGTGATCATAATGGTCCACCGCCAGGAAATGATCCTGAAAAGCATTAAAAAGGAGTTGTTATGTTTATAAAAAGTAGTTGTTTAAGCGTGTTTGGTATGGCTTTACTTGCAGCACCCACATTTTTAAATGCTCATTCAGGGCCGTTAAATGGTGTTGCAGTTAAAGCATGCGCAGATAAAGTAAAATCTCAATCATGTAAATACGAAGGCGGCCATAACGATTTATATATTGGCAGCTGCCAGTATATGGCTGATGATTTAATGTGTGTACGAAGCCAACCGATTCAAAAAATTGATAATGGAATTTCCGCCCCTATAAAAAGCCACACTCACGAAAAAGAAAAGAGTGATTTAAAAACCAACGTTAATAAAGCTATGTAAATTTAGGGCTAATTTTTATTGATAAACTCTTAATAAGCAGCACAACCATTTTATTGTGCTGCTAACTTTTAACGATATAGATAGCTCAGACCAATACCACTCCAAAACACGTTTTTTAAGGTTTGATCACCCACAAAGCGCTCAGCATTTTTATTAATTGCCATGGTGTAGCTAGTATATGCGTATACTTCAAGCTGCTTAATAACTTGATACGATACGTTAGCTGTAAGCTTAAGGTTGTTAATACCATTATGGCCATCACTTACATAACCTGCATTAAACCCTAGCCCCGTTTGAAAATCGATATTAACAGCTTCATTTATCTCGTAGCCTTTATTTATCGTAAGCTCTATAAATGTGCCTTGAGAATCAAACGAATAATATGCGCTGCTAGTGAGCTGAAATTTATCATCGTAAAAATACGAAAAATCTAAGCTAACCTCATTGTCGAGAGCATTAGAGGTATTTTCACGCGATCTTAAATGGTTGTAACCAATAAACATATCAACGGTATTAAATAACTGAGTTGCATAAATAGCATTTAAGTTAAACTCGGTATAATCGCTATCAACACCCGTTGCAACCCACGGAATAATAGCTATTTCATTATAATTGAATTCAGTTGCGATTGAGGCAATACCTTTACCCGCTAAATTGTCACGGCCCTCACTTACATATCGACTTTCCCAAAGTGGATGCACATGAAAATCAAAACCGTCATCAACATAAGCTGTACTTGCCTCATCTAGCTTAATATTTCCGCCAACACCTAATTCAGGCTCAAGTGCATGAACGTCTTGGGCCTGCACTTTAGCTAAAAGAGATGCACAAATAAGAGCTGCAAGCAAAGTACTCAATAACGTTTTATTCATTTATAGATACCTAAAGCCAAAATATATGCGCGTAAAAAATAGTCGCACATAGTATTTCGCAATATAAAAATAAGCTATCAGTATTTAATAATTTGAATTTAAAAGATCAGGAAATCTAGCATTCATACATTTTTTATTCGCCACCATTTAAGGGTACCAAATAAGTAAAATGACCCATAAATGCAGCAGATTATCGAGCTTATAATCCAAAATTGAATAGAATTCTGATGAACGATTTGGCTTGAAGTTAAAAAAGGAATGATTAAACCCGCAATACCTCGTATTAAATACACTGCGGTTATTAATACGAGTGCAGTTTTTAAAAATGGCAGTTTTAAAATGGCGCCTGCACCAGAGAGAGCATAAAAGCCCCAAATAGCAATAATAACTGAAATAGCTAAAGTTACATAAGTAGGATACATACTGCCCTGCTCTGCCATTTGAGCCATTTGCTCACCAGCACCCAAAAGGCGATACCAATCAGGCCCTCCAAAAACACAGGCTACATGTAAAAGTGATGCTATAAAGCTTAAAATGCCTGCTGTAAATAACGTATTGTTATTCATGTAATTATAATTTAATGACTCATGTAGGCAACAAAGCCAATTAATAGCACGTAAAAGCTAAACCCGAGCACACAAATTAAATAAACATTTTTAGCTTTATTCGCCTTAAACGATACGTAATCGGTAATATCACATTTAAACTTACCAAAGGTAACTATTTTTAAAATAGTACAACCTGTTGAGTAAATAAAAAAACCTAAAATAGTCTCTACCATTAACCAAATAAACAGATCAAATGCAAAACTCATAACGTTCATCCAATAAACACTGTAAAAATAGCCTATCAAATATTTATTAGATTACAAACTTATTACCATCATTAAGGTGTAACAGTAAATTTCGTTAAACCTATTAACTGGCCTGATTCGGTGACTACTTTTACCTGCCACTTACCAACAGAGTATTTAGGAAAGTTTACTTTGTGTGTCCACGCTCTATAACCGAGTTCTCTCCCACCGTTTATATTTAACGTGATCCGATCAACTTCTTTTTTATTATGAAGCCACACATGAAATATTTTTTCGTTTAAGCCTCTTGGTGCTTTAACAGCAGTCCAACTATATAAACCTTGATGGTGCAGCGTATAAGAATCTAAGTGTTTAATACTCCCTACTGGCTTTTTATGCTGTAAATCAACTTCATGAGCTAATGTAATATCGGTTAATCGCAGTGCTGCAGGAGGCACATAGCTTCTTAATTGCCACACTGCTGTGCTTAAAGCACATAAAATCAATACAAGAATAGGAAAACGCCACCAGCGAGCATTAGGCATTAAATTGTTTAAACTCGGAAGAGTAACCACGACAGCAGTTACAAGTGCGGCAGCTAAACTTTGGCTCGTTGTAAGGTTTAACAAAATAGGTAAGGTAACAAGTAAAACAACAAATAAAGCAAAGTTATGAAACACGCTAAATAGCGTGCGGTTTCTAGCAAGTTTTTTATAATAAAAGGGATCGATAACCGATATAACTGCACACAAAGCAATAAGGGAAGTAAAAATTGCTTGAGGATGATCCCACTGCGTAACCGCTAAAAAAAACGGCAAAGCAAAAAATAGACTTTCTTGCTGCACCATTTGTAGAGCAAAACGCATTACATTAGGAGATACAGCCACACCAAACTTTTCTTCTACTTTGTCTCGTAGCCAATTATCAATAATTAGCCACAACCAACTAATAAGTAAAAATATCGCAATAACTTGCGAAAAAGACTCTTTTCTATCTACAAGTACAAAGCTAGCAACGCCCGACAAAAACGCCAACACAGCCAATAATCCAGGCCGCTTTTGCATCAAGCTTATAAACTTAGCGATTATATTTTTACAGTAATCCATGTATGAGTGTTTCCGTACGGGTACGTACTTTATTATTTTTATTCAGAGTATGATTAGTTTAACCAAGTTTAAATGAACAACAGATAGATGGATGGATTTAAACGCGCCATTTAACAGTACATCAAACTAACCATTTTTAATTAAATAAAAGCCCAGCATAGCGCGTCATTGGTACGTTTATTAATTTTTGTAACGCGTGAGCCTTAGCAAGTAATTCGTCTTCACTAAGTGCAGGCATTTTATTGTTAAAAGCGAACACAATTTTATTACCGCCTTCAAGAATAAAACTAAGAATCTTTCCTGCAAATTCTTTCTCAAGTAGTTGATCAAACACTTCCCTCTGCCCAATTTTGGTATGGCAAATATTAAGTACTAAAACACCATCAAAAGTGAGCGCATTTTTACAATCACGTAAGTAGGATGATTGCACCTGATCTGACTCCATCCCTTCTGAGCTATATAAATCAGAAAAAATAACGTCCGTTTTTATCTGCGTTTTTTTCATGTAGTTTGCCGCATCATCAATGTGAATAAACAAACGTTCTGACACAGGCAGTTCAAAATATTTTATAGCCATTTCAGCAACGGCTTTACGGTATTCAACGGTATATATAGTTAGTGCAGGAAACGCATGATAAAGACTTTTTGCTATAGAGCCCGCCCCAAGTCCCATTATCATCGCGGTTTTTAAATTTGGTATAAAAAAAAGCGCAGCCATCATAGCTTGCGTATAAGCTAAGCTTAACCCGTTAATATTATTTAACTTAATACAGCTTTGATAAATTTTTCCGTCAAAGCTGAGAATTAGATTCTTTTTTGTTTGATATACATAAACAGGGCCATGCTCATCAATAGTTGATGCAATACAAGTGCCTTTGATATCCACGAATACTCAATAGGTGAGGTGATGAAAAACGAGTATAACTTACTTAACGTACTGCCATGGCTATTAATATGATTTATAGCCTTTTATTAATTTACAGGCATTTATATACGTACTCAGAAAAGTCGGTTTATCTTTTGGGATTAGATTAGCTAAGGTATCTACTTATATAGCTAGATGGAACTTACCCGTGACGACATTTATTATAAACAGCGATGCAATATGCTAAAAACCAACTAATACACTGATATAGCTACAAAAAAACTCTTTGAATATTCCTCATGTTTAACATGAATAAAGTACACACCAACACAAAGGAAGTCTAAACGGCTAAACATCCATCCTTTATTTTTATCGATTTATGCCTTTTTTTCGTCAATTACTACGTAATCGCATCTAACAATAATGTGTAATGAATATGACTCATGTTTTATGTGAAATTAAACCGTTTTTCTTCATATGCCAATCCACGTATAAATTACTCATCCCTTAGCGCTAAACACTATTACTAACAACTTAAAGCCGCTGAATAACAAAACCAGCTAAGTAAGTTGCAAGGCTAATAAAGCGCAGAGCATCAATCAGGTTTAAATTATAAAATTGGATATAAACACGATGAAAAAAGATTTTACATTTAATATTAAGAGCGTTTCACTCGACGAAAATTATCATCCATCAACTAATACGCGTATCACAACCAACTTTGCTAATTTAGCCAGAGGTGAATACCGCAAAGCAAACTTGCGTAACGCCTTAAACATGATTAACAACCGTTTTAATGCCCTAGCCCACTGGGATAACACCAAAGGTGAGCGTTATGCTGTTGAGCTTGAAATTGTCTCTGTTGAGATAGGTATTGAAGACGGCGGCGAAAGCTTCCCATCAATCGAAATATTAAAAACAAATATTGTTGATCATAAAACTAATAAGCGCATTGAAGGCATTGTAGGAAACAACTTTTCATCGTATGTGCGTGACTACGACTTTAGCGTACTCCTACAAGAGCACAATAAAGGCAAGCCTCAATTTAGTATTCCTGATGACTTTGGAGTTTTACATGGCAAGCTATTTCAGTCATTCGTAAATTCGGATACATACAAACAAAACTTTAAAAAACCACCGGTTATATGCCTAAGTGTGTCAGATAACAAAACCTACAACCGCACCGAAAACCAACACCCGGTACTTGGCGTTGAATACGAACCAAATGAATCGTCTTTAACTGAGCAATACTTCAAAAAAATGGGCTTGCAGGTACGTTACTTTATGCCGCCAAATAGTGCAGCGCCTTTAGCATTGTTTTTCTTTGGTGATTTACTTAATGATTACAGCAATCTTGAGCTTATAAGCACCATTAGTACGATGGAAACGTTTCAAAAAATCTACAGACCAGAGATTTATAATGCCAACGCAACAGCGGGTAAATCATATAAACCAAACTTAAAAAACTTGGATCACTCACTAACGCAAATTGTGTATGACCGAGAAGAGCGCGGCAAGTTAGCCAGTGAGCAAGGCAAGTTTGCACAAGAGCATTTTATCAAGCCGTACCAAACGGTCCTTGAGCAATTCTCTACTAGCTATCTGTCATAACAACTAATGGTAACAACCAGTAATAACGCGCTTAACGCTACGTTTAATAATTAACTAAAATATACGGCATTATTTATTATGAAAAAATTACTACCGACATCTACCGCTGGCAGTTTACCTAAGCCTTTATGGCTTGCAGAGCCAGAAACACTTTGGTCACCTTGGAAATTACAAGGTGATGAATTAACTCAAGGCAAACACGACGCTCTTCGCTTGTCATTATTCGACCAACAACAAGCAGGCATTGATATTGTTAGCGATGGTGAGCAAACAAGGCAACACTTTGTAACTACATTTATAGAGCACCTAAATGGCGTTGACTTTGAAAAACGTAAAACAGTAAAAATTCGTGACCGATACGACGCAAGTGTACCCACCGTTGTGGGCCCTGTCAGCCGTCAAAAGTCTGTGTTTGTTGAAGACGCTAAATTTTTACGCAAGCAAACCAAGCAACCAATAAAATGGGCATTACCAGGCCCAATGACAATGATTGACACGCTTTACGATGACCATTATAAAAGCCGCGAAAAACTAGCGTGGGAATTTGCCATAATTCTAAATCAAGAAGCAAAAGAGTTAGAAGCCGCAGGCGTTAATATTATTCAATTTGACGAGCCCGCGTTTAATGTATTTTTTGATGAAGTAAACGACTGGGGAATTGCCTGTTTAGAGCGCGCAATTGAAGGGCTCAAATGCGAAACAGCCGTGCATATTTGCTATGGCTACGGCATTAAAGCCAATACAGATTGGAAAAAAACACTAGGAAGTGAATGGCGACAGTACGAAGAAGCATTCCCTAAACTTCAGCAATCTAAAATCGATATTATTTCACTAGAGTGCCATAACTCCCATGTACCAATGGATTTACTAGAACTCATTCGTGGTAAAAAAGTAATGGTTGGTGCTATTGATGTAGCAAATCACACTATCGAAACGCCAGAAGAAGTAGCTAATACGCTGCGTAAAGCACTGCAATTTGTAGATGCCGACAAACTCTACCCATGTACAAACTGCGGCATGGCTCCGCTACCTCACCATATAGCTAACGGCAAATTAAATGCCTTGAGCGCAGGGGCAGAAATTATAAGAAAAGAACTAAATAAGTAAAATAGGGTTTAAATCTACATACGCCCTAAGATGAATCAACTTACCTAACGGCATTGAAAAGTAAGAGATCAACACTGTTAAAGCTTGCGGTGGGAAGTGAGCTTTAGAGCTTGCTGTCCACCTCAGAGGTGTTGTTAGGTATACACTGCTCGAAAGAGAACAATACCTGTAATTATGATCAAAGAACAATATATAAACTGCTCAGCTAAGTATATCAATAATCTACTTTTTACAGAACACTTAAACATATAAGACTCTTTGTAAATTAAGCCATAAATTAGCAATATAAACCATGCTAAAAAGAATATAGATATGAATACGAGTTTTGCAAACGGCTGAATTAGGATATCACTAATTGCCAACCCACAAAGTAAGAATACAACGATTAAGAAAGTAGACTCAAAAATAGTTTTGAATTTTTCTTTAAGGATCAACACCAGACTCAATACTTCCTTGTATACCTAACAAGCCTATAGATTAACTCGTTTTTTATTTGTTTTTTTTCTCACCATACTGAGCTACTGTTCATATATTGTAAATTTTAGTTTTCATCTTGTAATTCTAGGTCTGTTATCGTTACGGATGTCTCACCGTAATTCTTAGCTCTTACTCTCATTAACTCCTTTAACCTGGTTATTTCTCTAGCTGAAAGTCTGAACTTTCCACCTGTGTTCGCGTCTTTAGTGACTTTATCGGTCAACGCATAATTTCTTGACATTCCTATTGATGCTGCTGAGTTAGTAGACATGCCCCCACCAAAGACTCTTTTACTTCCAAATAGATCAGCAATTGCCCAATTATTTATAATGGGTTCAATTTTATCCGACTTATTTATTATTTCTTGGGTTGTTTTATCAGCAAATTGCAACAGATGAAGTTTGAGGTCATTGCTAAAATTAGGAAAATAATCAGCATTTCTCGCATAATAACTTGAGACCTCTAAACTATTTAGAGAATCAATTTTTGTACCTCTATTCGAATTGACAAAATCTGTTGCATTATTTTTTAATAGCTTATATACATTTTTACCTGAAAAGGCTTTTTTATTGATATTTGGGCTGCCGATATACCCTTGATATAATCCATAAATAATTAAAGGTTCTTTACTATAGTTTTTATCTAAAATCCCATACTGTATGTCACTGAGACTCAACTGAAGACTACCAATATTCACTAGCTTTTTATCCAATAGTGAGTCAGGACCAGTTAATATTTTTTCTAAACTAACTATTGGATACCGCTTTACAATTTCGTTAATTAAAGTAATGTTATAAAGATTAAGCCAATAGGCCAATTGCTCTTGTTTTGAATATAAATTAAGGTTGTTTTTCTCGGGCAATGATTCTAAATATTTTTTAACATCATTGACTAAACTTTTTTGTTTAGGAGATTTTATCAACTCATATGTGAATCTGTTACTTTCATTATGGGTAGCACTGGGGAAAACATTTCTTAACCTAGTACCTATCGGAGGTTTGTCAAGTTTAGCATTTATTCTTCTGGATGGCCCCATATCAAGAACATTCGATTCTAATAATATGTTCACAGGTTCAAAGTTTATTGTTAACTTAGATTTAGGTGAATAACCGCTAAATTGAGGGTAGGCTTTATCCTCAGCATGAAGATATTTTGGGGCGCTTAAAAGCAACAACAAACAACTAAACTTGATCAATAAACTAACTAATTTAAATAAACTCATAAAAAATCCTTATTTTGAGTAGAATAGCCCACATTCTTCATGAGCAACATAACGAATCTGTAGATTAACTCGTTTTTTATTTATTTTTATTGATAAACAAACCATAGCTGAGTTCCTATTTTGGTTCAATCGATTACTGTATTTTATGCAGAATATAAAGTGGGAATTTGGTGTTGTTTTAATTGGCGTTTTGGAAAGGGTTGCGGCTGGTTGAGTAGCTTTAATTTAGGGTAAAAGGGCCTCCCTTTCTCAATGCATCGTCTTTTGCAACTGTATTTTATGAACAAGGCAATACAGTTTCCACACAATAAAGTAAAGGCATTCATTTTCATCTGACCTCGTAAGGTCAGTTTGTTCATCCCTTTATTCACGATAATATTTCGCTTTTTACTTAAAGGAAAGCCGGTTCTATACAGCCGAGTCGTTTGCCATTATTTAATAAACAGCTATCGTAGCCCGATTGGGCTGTCTATTTTTACTTTCATTTTGTCTACATAGCTCAGCTTTTTGCGTGATTCATTATTTATAATAATGCACTCTTCATACTGTTTTTGTTGGCTTTTTTCCTAATGATTAGGATAGGTGTCATCCTAATCATTATTTTCCTCAAAGTGATGAGGAGGTGTCCACTAAAACGGGTCAGGAGCATTGTCCTTGTTTAACAGCTTGTTATAACTAATTACCACTTCTAAGCTGTTCTTTTAAGTTAAGGTTTTCATTTTTCAATATTTCAACTTGCTGCTTGTAAGATGCAACTTCACTCTTTAAGCTAGAAACATCAGACTGTATCTCATCTAGTTTTTCTACAATTTCTATGGAACGTGCATTCCCCAAAAAGAGAACAATTAACGCTATTACGAATAACGTGCCACCAGTTAACTTTACTTTTGATTCCATCCACTACAGCTCCTTTGATTATAACGAGCCTGTAGATTAACTCGCTTTTAAATTTGTTTTTTATTGATAAACAAACCATAGCTGAGTTCCTATTTTGGTTCAATTGATTACTGTATTTTTACGCAAAATATAGAAGTGTTTGATATTGTTTTAATTGGCGTTTTGGAAGGGATTTCGGGTGTTTGAGTGGCTTTTATTTAGAGTAAAAGGGCTTACCCTTCTTAATGCATCGTGTTTTGCAACTTTTCTATTTTATGAACAAGGCAATACAGTTGCCACACAATAAAGTAAAGGCATTCGTTTTCATCTGACCTCGTAAGGTCAGTTTGTTCACCCCTTTATTCACTGTAATGTTCCGCTTTTTATTTAAAGGAAAGCCGGTTCGATACAGCCGAGTCGTTTGCCATTATTTAATCGAGAAAGTGGAGCCTATCAGAGTAAACGAATGATACGAGGTGGACGGCAAAAAATTAGAACCGCAATGTATATGGTAATGATGTCAGCTATCCAATGTAACCCTAAATTTAAAGCTATTTATCATCGGCTAGCCGCGGCAGGGAAATCTAAAAAAGTGGCTATTATTGCCTGTATAAGAAAGCTTATAGTAATCATTAATTCTCTGGTGAGAAATGGTGTCATGTGGGATCCTAAAATGGTTTAAAATTAGGAATTGACACCATAGTCACTTATGTGGAGTCCCATTTATCAACAACTATTTTAACTAAATAAATTCGCTTTCTTATGTACGAGTTCTAAATGAGGCGCTACCTCGACTCCAAGATAATTTCGCGTGTTAGAACACTCTTCTTGTTAACGAGCTTTTCGCTCTTGTGACTTGTGACTATACTGTGTCGTCTAACATGTTGTTAATTTAGCTAAAGCTGATGTTTGATTTTTTTATAATAAAACAGCTTTATATTCTGTTTTATTATTGATTAAAGAAAAAGCGGTTCTAACCGTTTTATTGGCTAATGCGACTGCTGCACACTTTTTCCCTCGTCGTTCTATTAACGCTTTAAGCCAGCGCTCTTTACTTGTTTTTGGCTCTCGCTTAACAACTTGTTGGATGACAGCCATTGCACCTGTAATCAGTAAACTACGTAATGTTGTATTTCGACGCCGACTTATTCTACCTAAACTTAATTTACCACCAGAGCTGTGCTGAGTCGGTGTCAAACCTATACAAGCAGCGGCATCTTTGCCCGCTTTAAACCTGGCTAATTCACCCGACGACAAATTAATAAAAAGATGAATGGCATTTAAAATCCCAACCCCTTCTAGGCGCATTAGTTTTTTACAGCTTGGTGTTTCATCAACCCATTTAGCCAATGCTAAATCATAGGTCGCGATTGCTTCAGTTAACGTTAAATATAAATCCAATGATACTTTAAGCATTTTTCTAAATGCATCACAAAAACCATTCTCGGCATCTTCCAATGTATCTTGGATTGTACCTACAAACTGACTTATTGAGCGACCACTGCTTATATTAAATTCACGCAGTAAACCTGTGAGTTGATTTTTAAGCGCTACTTTTTGTTTAACACTGTGCTCTCTCAATTTGAGCATTGATTGCGCTTGCTGTTCATTAATTGATTTTGCAGTAATAAAGTGAACATCTGGTAACAGCGATGCTTGTAAAACAGCCAAAGCATCATTTTTATCTGTTTTTTGACTTTGACGAACAGACATAACTAATCGCGCAGATATTAGTAAGGAATTATGACCAAGTGAAGTTGCAAATTGATGCCAATAATTAGCACTCGCACAGGCCTCAAAAATAATCGTTGAAGAACTAAGCGATACCAAGTACTCACTAAATTGTTGCAGTGTCATCTCATTATTTGAGTGCACTTTATTATTTGTAGAACTACAAACTTGTATTAATTTATGAGCTAAATCGACACCAATTCTTAACTTATTCATAATTGAACTCCGAAAAATAATTTCTACTTAAGTGTAGAAGTTGGGAGTCCAATTATCTTGTTATATACCATCTTCTTCTGCGGCACGTTGCTTTATTTTTGGTAATTGTATTTGAAAAGTTATATACACAATTACTAAAGGGAAAAAGCCAACCCAAGTTAAGTCATGGAATACCCAAAAATATGTAAACCAAGTTTGAATACCAATTAAAGTAAACAATTTCAGTAACCGAGGAAAAAGTAAAAGACTCCCCATACCTAAAACAGGAAAAGCGAATATACAATTCCCAGCCAGTGATTGCAGAAAATACCCAAAGCTTTCAGGAAACTCTAGACCAACAACAAATTTAGAATAAATGAGATCTGTGTAAAAAGGCAATAAGCCTAACAAAAGAAAATACGTTGAGAATTTTTCATCCTTTTTTATTTTATTATGTTGGCGGTTTCTCTCCGCTAATTTTTCGAGCGCATCCATTGCTGGAGATTCCTTTGCATTTAACACCCATTTAAGGGGCTGATAATAGTTTGCTAAAATGTGTAGCGAAGCGAAACTGAGCAAACTGTTAGCAGTCCCGCTTTAAATTCTTGTTAGTTGTGCTTTTAAACAGATCGAATTTAGAAATGATATAAATAGGCTCTTTTTTACTTTCTACTTTATAAAGATATTGATTTTTTAAAAAATTAGTTTTTTCTTTTATTAGGTTGATTTGCCCCCAAGGAATTAAAAATTTATTGGGAAATAGTAGAATCAACATCTTATTTTGACCTATAAACAAACCTTGTTTACATGGTTTTATATTTAGAAAATTTCTATATTCACTGTTTTTCTCCTGAGAAAAGTCCGCAACATTTGTCAGGTTAATACTTTTTGATTTAAAAAGTGAACGTTCAGAAATACATAAATCCGTTTTGTACTCTTTTGCTAGTTTAGGGTAAAATCCAACAATGCTTTGTACATAATTTACTAGAACAAAGAAGAATAAAAAAAGAATTAAACCTATGAGAAACTCCATTTTTAAAACTCCAAAAATCTATTCCATACTACAGGGTGAATTTAAGCCAACTAACGAGGCTGTAGAATAACTCCAACAACCAAATTCAATTAAAAAACGAGTTCCTCAAATCAACTCTAAGCGCTTTAAAAGCATTAGGTAATGCATTTGGAAACCATAAAACAGGCTGTTTTCTTAAAAAAGAGTAATTCTACAGCCTCAACGCCCACTTAAGCGGACAAAAATAGCTGGTTAAAATGTGAAGCGAAGCGGAACCTGAGTAACTGTTTTTGTTGCATTTTAAGTGTTTTTAAGGTTTTATTAACTCTGCCCATTTGTTGTTTAAAAAGCCAGTCTCTTGCCCAACTGACATTATTACTGGACTGATATTATTAGTTTTAGGCAACTCGAAAACTACGTCATAGATGGTTATATCTTTAGCACTTATACCATTAGATTTAGCCCATTCTAGAATAGCAGGATCTTTAGTATCAACGATACTCGCTTTGTCGAGCGCCTTAAAAAATACATAGTGCTCTAATTCAGATTCAATTTTCGTTGGGTTGCGTTTAATAGAAAATTCAAGAACAAGAAGTTCAGGCTTATTGCTGTACAGTTGAGAAATATAACTTTCAGCTTTGTTTTTATATGCAGCTTCTGTATTCCAGAATTCATCAATTTCATTCGAATACGCGAATGTTGAAATAAATACGAGGAAAATAAAAGGTAGTTTAAATTTCATCCGTGACTCCAGAAAACCCTAACGCCCAAATAACAGGCTAAAAATAGTGGGCTAAAATGGAGCGGAGCGAACAGCCCGCTGTTTTTAGTCCTAGTTGATTTGCTTGTTAGGTATTTTTTATACTACCTATCAATTTAGGGCCAAACTCTACTATGTCTTGGGCAACTTTCATTAACAAATAATAAGGTATAGGACATCCCGCACACTTAAAGTCCATTAAGAATTTTATTGGCTCATCAAATTTATTGTCAAAATCTCCACTTTTTTCTAGTGAAGTATGCGAGCCGTCCATTATATTTGCTAGCCGCTTTACTAGTATTTCTCTAGGGATTGATATAGTTTCCAACAAACCATTATTGTTTCTAAAGTTAATTCTAATGATTTCAGCACCAAACCATTGAACCATATTTAATCGGCTTATTTTAGGGTTGTCACATATACTTTTTGTGCCTTTCTCTGCATTGGGAAAGCAGAAATGAAAACTTGTCATTTTCATCCAGTCGTCTTTTTGGGCTACACTGCCACCAATTGAAAAATCTCCTTCTTTTTCTTTCCAATCAAACATTTTTCCTTTTGCCGCATGAGTTGTAACTCCATCTGGCATAAAGGCAACAATGTATTCAACGTCTTTATATGCTTTTAATATTTTTCTATTTGGTACTGCTGATTTAAAAAGTATTTTTGATGTGAATGATTTGTCGATATTAGGTAGTACTGCCTTTAACTCTACCCAAATTCTTAAAATGTGAGAAAGATCTAAAAGAGAGGCATAATCATATGTTTTCTCTGCATGCTCATAGTGCCTACGTAACCTTTCATATTGAACCTGAACTCGATGCATACTCTAAATACCTAACAATTTTATAGTGCGCTCATCGCGCATATACCTGCCAATGTCACGCTCATGTATTCAATAAATCATTTTTACCAAATAACTTAACACATTGCTATATATAATTTTTTACTAGCACACAAACTCTCAATAAAAGACAAAATGCGCTCGTCGCTCATTTTCTTGAAGATGGGAGCAGTGCAACTATACTGTATATAAATACAGTTACATTATTGGTGGTAATATGAAAACACGCTCTCCATTTTTAAATTATATAGCCGATTATATGTTGGTACGTCAGTATTCATTACGCACCATCGATACCTACCTAAGATGGATTGCATCTTATATCCATTTTCATAATAAACGCCATCCCGCCTCAATGGGAGACAATGAAGTCGAGTGCTACTTAGAACATTTAGTGTTAAAGCAAAACGTTGCACCACGTACGCAAGCCACTGCACTCAATTCATTGTCATTTTTATACAAACATATAATAAAAAACGAACTTTCATTAAATTTAAATTTTGCCCGTAGTAAAAAACAAGCAAAGCTCCCTGTCGTGATGACCCCAGAGGAAGTTAAAATGTTGATGGCTCATTTAAATAAGCGCTATTATTTAATTGCAGCCCTTATGTATGGAAGTGGTTTAAGAGTAATGGAAGCGGTGCAATTAAGGGTGAAAGATATTGATTTTGATTATAAATGTATTCAAGTATGGAATGGCAAAGGAAATAAACATCGTATTGTAACGCTCGCTACAGAGCTGATCCCTATGCTGAGAACTCAAATTTTAAACGTTGATGACTACCTAAAGCTTGATTTAAATAACACTAAATATGCCGGCGCGTGGATGCCATATGCCTTAACAAAAAAATATCCTTCAGCCGCAAAAACACTAGCATGGCAATATTTATTTCCTTCTCATATGTTAAGTTCAGATCCTCAAGGTGGTGAAATAAGGCGACATCATTTTCATCACTCTTGTATTAGAAAAGAGGTTAAAAAAGCCGTCCAAAAATCAGGGTTAACAAAAATAATAACACCTCATACATTAAGGCACTCTTTTGCTACTCATCTACTGCAAAATGGCGCCGATATAAGAACTGTTCAAGCTCAGCTTGGCCATTCTGATGTTAAAACCACACAAATTTATACTCATGTATTGCAGCAAGGTGCAAACGGGGTTATTAGCCCTTTTTCAAGTTTATAAATCTCCCCGATTTAAAACAAAAAAGCACAACCCAAAGAGTTATGCTTTTAAATCAACCTTAATCTAGTTCGTTTTACAAACGAATGCCGCCGTCTATTTCAACCACGCGACCGGTAAAAAAGTCGTTTTCGATAATGTATTGTGCAGTATGGGCAATTTCGTCGCTTTCGCCTAAGCGCCCTACTGGCGTTACTGCAAGCATACGTTGTTTGGCTTCGGGCTTCATGGCGTCGGTCATGGCGGTGCTTATAACACCTGGTGCAATAGCGCCTACGCGTATACCAAAGCGGCCAAGTTCTTTAGCCCATGTGGTGGTAAGTGCCACTACGCCTGCTTTTGATGCCGCGTAGTTTGTTTGCCCAATATTACCTGCGCGCGCTACGCTCGACATATTTACGATTACGCCGCCTTTGCCTGATTCAATCATGTGGCTTGCAGCTTCCCGCCCTGCTAAAAACACACCGGTCAGGTTCACATCAATCACTGATTGAAATTGCTCAAGAGACATTTTTTTAACGACCTTGCCATCTTTAGCTTTTATAAACATGCCGTCGCGTAAAATACCGGCGTTGTTTATAAGCACGCCAATATGGCCAAAATCGCTGTTGATGGTATTAAATACGTTTTCTACTTCGCTCTCAGTGGTTACGTTTGCGGCATAACCTTTAATATTGCTAGTTACACCTTCAAGCTGTGTGAGTTCTTCGCATGCTGTGTTTAATAAGTCTTGTGCCATATCTATTAAAGCAATGTTAGCACCCATAAGTGCAAACTTTTGCGCCATTGCAAAGCCTAAACCTTGTGCGCCACCGGTTATTACTACCGTGTTACTTTTAATTTCCACGCGTTGCTCCTACTTAGAAAACAGTTTAAAAATGGCACTAAAGTCATCACTACCCGCACCTTGGTGCTGTAGCATAGTGTATAAATTTTTAGCCATTGAACCCATTGGGGTTGATGAATTACTTTGCTGCGCGGCTTCCATGGCAAGGCCTAGGTCTTTAGCCATTAAATCGACCATAAAGCCTGGTTTGTAATCGTTACTAGCCGGTGCGGTATCCATTACACCTGGGCAAGGGTTGTAAAGTTCAAGCGTCCAGTTACGGCCCGAACTTGCGGTCATTATGTCGCTAAGTACTTTAGGATCGAGGCCGTTATTTATACCCATTTGCAGTGCTTCGCTGGTACCTGCCATTAAAATACTGAGTAGCATGTTATTACATATTTTTGCTACTTGCCCTGCGCCAATATCGCCTGCATGAAATATGTTTTTACCCATATCACTAAGCACTGTATTTGCTTTATCGAACGCTGCTTTTTCGCCACCTACAATAAAGGTAAGAGTGCCAGCAGTTGCTCCTGCAACTCCGCCCGATACTGGTGCATCTACAAAGCTAATACTCTGCTCGCCAAGTGCGCTGCCTACAATACGTGCTGATTCTGCATCTATTGTTGAGCAATCAATGACTAATGTATTTTTGCTCAGCACGTTAATTAAACCGCTGTCGTCGTTATTACCCAAATACAGCGATTTAACATGTTTGCCCGCAGGTAACATACTAATAAGTACGTCAGCATTGGTTGCACACTGCTTTGCATCAATCGCAGCTTTTGCGCCTTTGCTTGCAAGTTCATTTACGACCGACTGGTTTAAATCGAACACGCTCACAGTATGTCCAGCTTTAATTAAGTTAGCCGCCATTGGGCCGCCCATATTGCCTAAGCCGATAAAACCGATATTGAGTTTAGTCATCGTCTTTCCTTTATTTGTGTATTGGCGTGTCTAAGCCATCGAGTGGGTGGTTTTCGCCAAAGCGATTAGCAAAAAAGCTGTCGATTATTGTTTGTGGGACATCACTAAGTGTTTTGTACTGCCAATTAGGCGCGCCGTCTTTATCTATTAATAGCGCTCTTACACCTTCTTGAAATTCACCTACTTCGCCAGCGCGAACCGACATACCCAGCTCCATTTTAAAACACGCTAATAAGCTTTTGCCTTTACTTGTTTTTAATTGCTCACTAACGAGTGCACAACTTAGTGGGCATCCGTGTTTAAGTGATTTTTGAGCGCGCTGTAGCCACTTATCATCAGTGGTTAGCCCTAAAATATAATCAACTTGCTCCTGCAAGGTTGTAAATTCACCCAGCTTTTGAATTGTTTTTAAATTAGCTTTTATATTGCCTTTTGGCATACGCGCAGATTGGTTGTCTAAATCGGTTAATAACTTAGTTAAACGCTCATGATTTAAGCTTGCGGTTTTGCCCCATTTAGCTGCTAAAATTTGTGCAAGCATGGCATCATATTTAGTGCTGTCTATAAAGTGATCGGCAAGCGATACAAAACGCGCGTCGTCACAGTTAATTGATGCCGAAGTTAGCCCTAAAAATAACCCGACGCTTTGTGGCATTTTATGTAAAAAGTAACTACCGCCTACATCAGGGTATAAACCTATGGTTTGCTCTGGCATGGCAATGCGTGATGTTTCGGTTACGACGCGATGGCTAGCACCGGCCATTAGCCCTAAACCGCCACCCATTACTATGCCGTTACCCCAAACGAGGATAGGTTTATCAAAGGTATGAATAAGATAATCAAGCTTGTACTCAAGCGTAAAAAACTCTTCGACTAAGCTTGTTGGTTTACCTTGCGCCATTGCATGATGAAGGCTTACAACATCGCCGCCTGCACAAAATGCTTTATCGCCTGCGCCTTTTAACAACACCATTGCAATAGCATCATCGTCTTGCCAAGCTCGCAATTGCGGCTCAAGTAATTTGATCATCTCAAAATTAAGTGCATTTAAGGCTTTTGGCGCATTGAGTGTAATAAGCCCAATTAAACTGCCGTTTTCTGCGGTTGCGGTTTCAAATACCACGGGCTCATCGGCGCTATTTAATAATGTTAAAGCACTCATTAGCCATTTACCCAGTTAGCGCGGCGTTTTTCTAAAAAGGCATTTACGCCTTCTTGTTGATCTTCGGTATCAAATAAACCAACAAATAACTCGCGCTCAAGAGGCAATACACTTGCCATTGGTTGATGGCGCCCTTTTTGAATCAATGTTTTACATGCTGCAACTGAGGTGGGGCTTTGATCGGCCACTTGGTTGGCCAGTTTTAATGCCGCCGCAAAGCTTTCACCCTGTGGTACTACTTCTTCTACTAAGCCAATTTGCAGGGCTTTATCAGCTTTTAAGCGCTCGCCGCATAAAATCATGCGTTTTGCCCAGCCTTCGCCAACTAGCCATGCTAAATTTTGTGTGCCACCAGCACAGGGTAATAACCCTACTTTAGCTTCAGGGAGCGCCATTTGTGCTTGCTCTTCCGCTATACGTACGTCGCACGCAAGCGCCACCTCTAAACCGCCGCCCATTGCATAGCCGTTTATGGCAGCAACCGACACGCCTCTAAAATTAGTAAGCGCTTCAAATGCTTCACCAAATACACGCGACATATCAGCAGCTACGCCTTTATCGCCACCAGCAAATACGTTTAGGTCGGCACCCGCGCTAAAAAACTTCTCGCCTTCACCAGTCAGTACTAATGCATAAATATTTTTATTATTATTAAGCGCGTTAACGGTATTTTTTAAATCAACTAGGGTGTCTTTTGTCCAGGTGTTTGCTGGCGGGTTAGACATAGTTAAAATAGCAACATGACCTTCGGTTGTAAGTTCAATACTCGGATTAGATTTAGATTCTGACATACATTGCTCCTTATAAAACGTCGCTTGCAGACTCAGCCAAAATACGGCGCGCTATAATCACACGCATAATTTCGTTAGTGCCCTCTAAAATTTGATGAACGCGTACATCACGTACATGGCGCTCAAGCGGGTATTCTTTTATGTAACCGTAACCACCATGAATTTGCAGTGCGTCGTTACACACAGTAAAGCCAACATCGGTAGCAAAGCGTTTAGCCATGGCGCAGTAAGTGGTTTTTTCAACGTCGTTATTATCAAGTTTAAATGCAGCAAGCCTTACCATTTGGCGCGCAGCTACAAGCTCGGTGTTCATATCGGCAATTTTAAATTGCAATGCTTGAAACGCAGCCAATGGTTTACCAAATTGTGTACGTTCTTTTAAATATTCACGGGCTGTATTAAGCGCCGCTTGCGCTGTACCAATTGAACATGTGGCAATGTTAATTCGGCCGCCATCGAGGCCTTGCATCGCAAATTTAAAGCCTTCGCCTTCTGCGCCTAACAAGTTATGCGCAGGGATGCGCACATCTTCAAAGCTAATTAGCCGTGTTGGTTGTGCGTTCCAACCCATTTTTTCTTCAGCTTTGCCGTATTCAACGCCTTTTGCGTCGGCAGGCACTACAAATGCCGAAATACCCGCAGCGCCTTCGCCGCCTGTACGTGCCATTACCACTAATACTTCGGTTTCGCCCGCGCCTGATATAAACATTTTTGAGCCATTAATAACGTACTCATCACCCTCAAGCACGGCTTTTGTTTTAAGTGATGCGGCATCTGAGCCCGAGCCTGGCTCTGTTAAACAGTAAGAGGCAAGTAGCTCGCCCATTACTAATTGCTCTACGTATTTGTCTTTTACGGCATCAGTACCAAAACTTGCTACCATCCAGGTGGCCATATTATGAATGGTCAACATGGCCGTTGTTGCGGTACAGCCCATAGCAAGTTGTTCAAAAATAATGCTCGAATCTAAACGTGATAAACCAAGGCCGCCTGCTTCCTCTGGCGTGTATAAACCACAAAAACCAAGCTCGCCCGCTGCTTTAATCGTGTCTTTAGGAAAGATATGTTCGCGATCCCATTTTGCAGCATGGGGCGCAAGTTCTGACTCGGCAAATTGACGTGCAGTTTGAGCAAAGGCTTGTTGATCTTCAGATAAGTTAAAGTCCATGGTAGGCCTCTTTAATTGTGTTAGTTGTGTTGTTAGTGTTTCCCGTCACAGGGATAGTTTGTGACGAGCGGCGAAGGCTTATGTGTGTGTTGTGTGTGAAGTAGCCTTCGCGCCCATCTTTTTTATTAATTATTCTTTTATTTACTCATTTTTTAATTACGATTATTTTAAGTTAATGCTCATGTTTGGACCCGACGCAATGTCGTCTTCAAACCAACGTGAGGTAATTGTTTTAGTTTCTGTGTAAAAACGAATACCTTGCTTGCCGTACGTGTGAGTATCGCCGTAAAACGAGCCTTTCCAACCAGTGAATGAAAAGAACGGAAGTGGCACCGGAATTGGCACATTAATACCTACTTGGCCTACTTCAATTTCGTGTTGGAATTTACGAGCCACTGCGCCGCTTGAGGTAAATAACGAGGTGCCGTTACCGTAAGGGCTGTCGTTAATAAGTGCGATTGCCTCATCAAGCGTGTCTACAAACATACACGCGAGTACTGGACCAAATATTTCTTCTTTGTATAAATCCATCTCTTTGGTTACATCGATAAATAACGTCGGACCAACCCAGTTACCTTGCTCATACCCTTCAACCGTAAAGTCAGAGCCATCAATTAAACAGGTAGCGCCTTGCTCTTTACCACCAGCAATGAGTGATAAAATACGTGCCTTTGCTGCTTTTGATGTTTGTGGACCGTATGCCGCGTTTGCATCATCCCACACGCCTGGGCGTACATTTTCAAAGCCTGCTTTTATTTCATCTACCCACTGACTTGCTTGACCTACAAACACAGCAACCGAAATACCCATACAACGCTGGCCAGCAGCACCGACAGATGCGCCTACTAGGTTGTTTACAACGTGCGATTTACTTGCATCAGGCATAATAACCATGTGGTTTTTAGCGCCAACACACGCTTGCACGCGTTTAAGATTTTGTGTGCCTTTAGAATAAATATAAGCACCTACACCACACGAGCCTACAAACGAAATAGCACGCACTGCTTTATCTTCTAGTAAGCGGTCTACTTGTGGTTTTGTACCATGAACAACCTGTAATACGCCTTTTGGTGCGCCGGCTTCAATAAATAGCTCAGCTAAGCGCATTGGTGTAAGTGGATCTTGCTCTGACGGTTTTAAAATAAAGGTGTTACCACACACAATAGCGAGCGGGAACATCCAAAGAGGGATCATTGCTGGGAAGTTAAACGGGGTTACGCCCGCGCATACGCCAAGTGGCTGCATGTAAGAATACGTATCGATTTTACGCGCTACGTTTTCCATTGTTTCACCCATCATTAATGATGGTGCGTTTGCTGCTTGTTCTACTACTTCAATACCGCGCCAAACATCGCCTTTTGCATCTTCAAATGTTTTACCCAATTCATGGCAAATAATGGTAGCAAGCTCATCATGATGTTCTTTTAATAGCGCCGCGTACTTCATCATAATGCGAGCACGTTCAGTAATAGGTACGTCTTTCCATGTTTTAAACGTTTCAGAAGCTGAGGCAATTGCCGCGTCCATTTCTGATTCTGTGGTACATGGCACTTGTGCAAGTACTTCTTGAGTTGCTGGGTTTATAACATCGATAAGCTCTTTTGATGCTGATTGAATAAATTCGCCATTAATAAGTAGTGGTACTTGGTGCATGATTAAATCCTAGTGTGTGAGTTGTGTGTTCTCTTTTAAAATTGGTAGCGCCGCTTTGTTAGTATTATTAGTGCAGCGCTTTTATAGTTATTCGTACAGCTTTCTTATAACTATTAAATACCTAGTTAATACGCTTCCACGGCCATAGCAACCGCTTCACCGCCACCAATACATAAAGACGCAATGCCTTTTTTAAGGCCTCGGTTTTTAAGGGCATGAATAAGCGTTACTAAAATACGCGCGCCGCTTGCACCAATTGGGTGGCCAAGTGCACATGCACCGCCATTAACGTTTACTTTGCTTTCATCAAGTTTTAACTCGTTAATAGCCAGCATGGTTACCATGGCAAATGCTTCGTTAATTTCCCAAAGATCAACATCGTTTACAGCCCAACCTGCTTTTTCAAGCACGCTGTTCATAGCCCCTACTGGCGCTACTGTAAATTCACTTGGTTTTTGAGAATGCGTGCTGTGCGCCACAATTTTACAAAGCGGTGTTAAGCCCTGCTCTTTTGCTTTTGATTCGCTCATTAATATAAGCGCTGCGCCACCGTCTGAAATTGACGATGAATTAGCCGCTGTAATAGTGCCGTCTTTTTTAAAAGCTGCACGTAAGGTAGGAATTTTTTCTGGGCGGGCGTTACCTGGTTGCTCATCAATCGATACTGTTACATCGCCTTTGCGTGTTTGCATTGTATGGGGTGCAACTTCGTTATCAAAGCTACCATTTTGTATCGCGGCTTTAGCTTTACTTAATGAGCCTAATGCAAACGCATCCATTTGCTCGCGGCCAATGCCGTATTCGTCGGCGGTGTCTTGTGCAAAACAACCCATTGCTTTGTTGTCGTAAGCATCTTCAAGGCCATCGCTCATCATGTGATCTTTTATTTCGCCATGTCCCATGCGCATTCCGCCACGCGCTTTTGGAATAAAGTACGGTGCGTTTGTCATGCTCTCCATGCCACCGGCAATAGCAGATTGAATAGAGCCTGCTTTAATTAAATCGTTTGCAAGCATGGCCGCTTTTAAACCAGAGCCACATACTTTATTAATTGTTGTAGCGCCAGTGCTAAGTGCAAGGCCTGCTTTTAACATTGCTTGGCGTGCGGGTGCTTGTCCAAGGCCTGCTGGTAATACGCAGCCCATAATTACTTCATCTATAGCGTTATTAGCTAAACCAGTTTGTGCAAGTGCGCTGGCAATGGCGGTAGCGCCAAGCTCGGTAGACTGCGCATCACTTAACGCTCCCATAAAACCACCCATTGGGGTGCGTTTTGCTGCTACAATTACCACTGATTCTAAAGTCATAACTAACTCCATTGTATTTATATGCAAATAGTTGTTAGTATATTTGCTCTATTAATTTAGTATTCATTTATTATTTAATACCCTTACACAATACTAACGTTTACGCCAACGTCAACTAAAAACAGCTTAATTTTTAGTTTTATAAGTGTAAGGATTATTTTCCATCGGTTAGACTACACTGATAAAATAAAAGTAACCCATTGAATATTAATAATATAAATCAATGCCTCGCTCAAACATCTCTTTATAAATAGTTTCAAATCACACCAAGCTTTACCTTTACGTAAACTTCACTTATATTGGAGTTATTCGAATGAGGTAAATACAATTATGAAACCAGATAATCAAACAAACTTTGCAAGCTCAGCCAAAATGCCGGCCAGTAATGAACAAACATTTAGCATTAGCGAACTCGCTAAAGAATTTGACATTACAACCCGTTCTATTCGCTTTTACGAAGACCAAGGGTTAATAACGCCTGATCGTAATGGTCAAACCCGTATTTATTCAAAACGCGATAAAGTGCGTTTAAAACTAATATTACGTGGTAAGCGCCTTGGCTTTACATTGGCCGAAACCGGTCGTTTGTTTGAACTGTACGACGCAGATAAATCAAGCGCTAAGCAGTTGGTTACTATGCTTGACCTTATTTCAGAAAAAAAAGCAGACCTATCTCAACAAATGGACGACATTAAAGTTGTTCTTATGGAGTTGGTGACGGCCGAGCGCCGCTGTAGAGACACGCTTAATAAAATAGACGAGTAAGTTTATTTTTAAAATAAAAACACACTGACAACACACACGTCACACAGGAATGAATCATGAGCACTATTTCACTATATAAAGAAATGAACTTTGGCCTTGGCGAAACCGCCGATATGATCCGCGACCACGTAAACAGTTTTGCGAGTCAGGAGATTGCCCCGCTTGCTGAAAAAACGGACTTAGATAACGCTTTTCCAAATCAACTTTGGACTCAAATGGGCGAAATGGGCGTACTAGGTATGACCGTATCTGAAGAACTTGGCGGCGCCGGTTTAGGTTACTTAGAACATGTTATTGCTATGGAAGAAATAAGCCGTGCCAGTGCCTCTATAGGTTTAAGCTATGGTGCGCATTCAAACTTGTGTGTTAATCAAATTAACCGTAACGGCACACAAGCTCAAAAAGAAAAATACTTACCAAAGCTTATTAGTGGTGAGCACATTGGTGCCCTTGCAATGAGCGAGCCTAATGCGGGCTCTGACGTTGTATCGATGAAACTCAAAGCCGAGAAAAAAGGCGATAAGTACATTTTAAATGGCAATAAAATGTGGATCACCAATGGTCCAGACGCGCACACGTTAGTTATTTACGCTAAAACAGATTTAAACGCCGGCGCTAAAGGTATTACCGCGTTTATTGTTGAAAGTAACTTTCCTGGTTTTTCAACAGCGCAAAAGCTCGACAAACTGGGCATGCGCGGCTCAAATACCTGTGAGTTAGTATTTGAAAACTGCGAAGTACCCGAGGAAAACATTTTAGGTAACTTAAACGAAGGCGTTAAAGTACTTATGAGTGGCCTTGATTACGAACGCGTAGTACTTGCAGCGGGCCCGCTTGGCATAATGCAAGCGTGTATGGACATAGTGGTACCGTACATTCATGAGCGTAAACAGTTTGATACCCCTATTGGTCAATTTCAGTTAATTCAAGGCAAAATAGCCGACATGTATACACAAATGAATGCTGCGCGCTCATACGTATACACGGTAGCTAAAGCGTGTGACCGAGGCGAAACCACCCGTAAAGATGCCGCCGGTGCCATTTTATACGCCGCAGAGCTTGCAACTAAAATGGCGCTAGATGCAATTCAAATTTTAGGTGGCAATGGCTACATAAACGAATACGCAACGGGTCGTCTTCTTCGTGACGCTAAATTATACGAAATTGGTGCAGGTACATCCGAAATTCGTCGCATGCTTATTGGCCGCGAACTTTTCACAGAAAGCCGTTAAGGATTAAACCATGACTATTTTAAAATCGAGCGTTAATCCTCACGACCCAACGTTTGTGCAAAACCATAAAAATATGTCAGCGCTGGTGGATGATTTACGCAGTAAAGTAGCAACAATTAGCCAAGGCGGAGGCGCTGCATTAAAGGAGCGCCACGAAGGCCGTGGTAAATTATTTGTACGCGACCGCATAAATACATTAATTGACGAAGGCTCACCGTTTTTAGAAATTTCGCAATTTGCTGCCTTTGGTGTGTACGAACAAGCAATACCTTGTGCAGGCGTTGTAGCCGGTATTGGCCGTGTTAAAGGCGTTGAATGCATGATTATTGCAAACGATGCCACGGTTAAAGGCGGTACATATTTTCCGCTTACCGTTAAAAAGCATTTACGCGCACAAGACATTGCAGAGCGCTGCCACTTACCGTGTATTTATTTGGTGGATTCCGGCGGTGCTAACCTGCCTGAGCAAGATGATGTATTTCCGGATAAGCTGCATTTTGGTCGTATTTTTTACAATCAAGCCCGTATGTCGGGTAAAGGCATTCCACAAATTGCTGTAGTAATGGGCTTATGTACCGCAGGTGGTGCGTACGTACCTGCAATGGCCGATGAAAGCATTATTGTAAAAGATCAAGGCACTATATTTTTAGCAGGTCCGCCCCTTGTAAAAGCAGCAACCGGCGAAGAAGTAACCGCCGAAGAGCTTGGCGGTGCCGATGTGCATTGTAAAATTTCGGGTGTTGCCGATCACTACGCTGAAAACGATGCTCATGCGCTTTCTATTGCGCGCCAATGTATCGAGCGTATTAATTACACACGCCCTACAGCCCCTCTTCTAGAGGATGTAAAACCACCGCGTTACGATATTAACGAGCTTTACGGCATTGTAGGCACCGACCTTAAAAAGCCGTTTGATGTACGCGAAGTAATAGCGCGCACAGTGGACGACTCATCATTTGATGAATTTAAACGCTATTTTGGTGAAACGTTAGTCACCGGTTTTGCCAGCATTTATGGCAACCCCGTTGGCATAGTGGCTAATAACGGTATTTTATTTAGTGAGTCGGCGCAAAAAGGCGCGCACTTTATTCAGCTGTGTGCTCAGCGCAATATTCCTTTAGTGTTTTTACAAAATATTACCGGCTTTATGGTGGGTAAAAAATACGAAGCTGAAGGTATTGCTAAGCACGGCGCTAAAATGGTGATGGCGGTTTCGTGTGCTGATGTGCCTAAATTCACTGTACTTATTGGCGGCTCTTACGGCGCAGGTAACTACGGTATGTGTGGCCGCGCATTTGAACCAACTATGATGTGGATGTGGCCTAATGCCCGTATTTCGGTAATGGGCGGCGAGCAAGCAGCCGGTGTAATGGCGCAAGTTAAACAAGATGGTTTAGCACGCAAAGGCCAAACCATGAGCGAGCCAGAAATCAGTGATTTTAAAAAGCCAATTATTGATCAGTACGAAGAGCAAGGTCATCCGTATTACGCAAGCGCACGCTTGTGGGATGACGGCATTATAGACCCTGCCGATACGCGTAATGTATTAGGGCTTGCGTTAACGGCTGCGAATAACGCACCAAAACGTGATTCGAAATTTGGCGTATTTAGAATGTAACCGGAGCGCAAAATGTCAGTAACACTACAAATAACAAAATCTAATGTGGCTGTACTTGTGTTAAGTCGCCCAGAAAAAAGAAACGCATTTAACAGCGAAGTAATACATGAGCTGATCCAGTGTATTGAACATGCAAATACGCTTGATATTCGTGCTTTGGTTTTAAAAACTGAGGGTAAACACTTTTCAGCAGGCGCCGATTTAGCCTGGATGCAATCGATGGCGGATAACAACTATGCCGATAACCTAGCTGATTCAATGCAATTAGCTAAATTAATGCATGTATTAGCAAGATCCCTTCATCCTACAATTTGTGCTGTGCAAGGTGCTGCTTTTGGTGGTGCTCTGGGCTTAATTGCCTGTTGCGACATAGCCCTTAGTAAAGACGATGCGCAATTTTGTTTAAGTGAAGTAAAGCTGGGTCTTATTCCGGCGGTTATTAGCCCGTATGTCATTAAAGCCATTGGTGAGCGCGCTGCTCGCAGGTACTTTTTAACGGCTGAAGTGTTTGATGCACATACTGCTAAGCAACTTGGTTTAATTCATCAAGTAACCGGTAATTTAGACTGTGCACTCGATAATATGCTGCAAACACTGATTGATAACGGACCTGTTGCAGTAAAAGCCGCAAAAGCATTAATTAACGATGTAGCAAATAAAGAAATTACCGATGAACTCATTGAGCTTACCGCAGAGCGTATTGCAAAAATTCGCGTATCTGAAGAAGGTCAAGAAGGGCTAAGTGCTTTTTTTGATAAACGCCCACCCGCTTGGCAACTGTAGGATTGATTATGAACACACAACGATTACAAAAAATACTGATTGCCAATCGTGGAGAAATTGCGTGCCGAGTAATGCGCAGCGCAAAACAAATGGGCTTAACCACGGTCGCGGTTTATTCTGACGCAGACAAACATGCCCAGCACGTAAAAATGGCTGACGAGGCTTACCATATTGGTGCCGCGCCAAGTAAAGATTCGTATTTAGTAGCAGACAAAATTTTACAAGTTGCCAAAGACTGCGGCGCTGATTGTATTCACCCGGGCTATGGTTTTTTATCTGAGAACAGTGAATTTGCTAAAGCCTGCGAAGCTAATAACATTGCTTTTATAGGGCCACCAGCAAGTAGCATTGAAGCAATGGGGTCTAAAACCCGCGCTAAAGAAATAATGGCAGCTGCTAATGTGCCATTAGTACCTGGTTATTACGGCGATAAACAAGACCCTGCTTTTTTACAAAGTGAAGCTGAAAAAATTGGCTACCCTGTACTAATTAAAGCTGCCTTTGGTGGCGGTGGTAAAGGCATGCGCGTTGTACAAAAGGCAAAAGACTTTATGAGCGCATTACAAGGTGCGCAACGTGAAGCGATTGCCGGTTTTGGTAACGATTTAGTATTACTTGAGCGCTACGTTAACCAGCCTCGCCATGTTGAAGTGCAAGTATTTGCGGATAACTACGGTAACTGTGTTTATTTAGGCGATCGTGATTGTTCTTTGCAACGTCGTCATCAAAAAGTAATTGAAGAAGCCCCTGCTCCGGGTTTATCTGACGAACTACGCAAAGAAATGGGCGAAGCGGCTGTACGTTGTGCTCTGGCTATAAATTATAGAGGCGCAGGTACGGTTGAGTTTTTACTGTGTGGCGATGAATTTTTCTTTATGGAAATGAATACGCGCCTTCAAGTAGAACACCCAGTGACCGAAATGGTAACCGGTGTAGATTTAGTCAATTGGCAAATAAATATTGCGGGTGGGCAAACATTGCCACTGACACAAAGTGATATTCAATTGCAGGGTCATAGCTTTGAAGCACGTATATACGCAGAAGATCCAGCCAACGACTTTATTCCGTGCTCGGGCACTATTGAAGCACTACACACACCGCTTAACAGTGAATTTGTACGCATTGATACAGGCATTGCACAAGGCGACGAAATCAGCCCGTTTTACGATCCAATGATTGCAAAACTTATTGTGCACGACGACAATCGCGAACAAGCACTGAGCCGCTTACAACAAGCCCTTGAGCAATTTCATTTAGCGGGTTTTAGCACAAACATTGGCTTTTTACATAATTTAGCAAGCCACCCTACCTTTAAACAAGGTGCGCCAAGCACACACTTTATTGCAGAGCAAGGCGACTCGTTAGTTGCGGTTGACGAATCGTTATTACAAACGAGCCAGCTTATTGCTGCTTTTGCATATTTAGAATCGCTAACTAATACCCAAAATGCGCAAAACAGTGCAAGCCCGTGGCAACAACTGAGTGGTTTTACACTCAATGCACCACAAGTAATTACAGTCCCTTTTGCCGATTTACAGCTAAGCGCTATAAAAACGGCAGCGGGCTATAGTATTACGCATAGCGAGCACGTATTTAACCTACAAGGCACATTAAATAATAATCTGTGCAGTGTATTTATTAATGGCGAAAAACATACCGCGCACGTAACTACGGTAGGTAATAATACTGTTGGCAATAGTACTGGTGGCAATATTGTCACTGTTATGAATAAAGCACTGCAAACTAAGCTTGAGCTAGTTGATAAACATTATATTAGTTCGCACGAAAGCGAAGCACTGCCTCTTGCCGCGCCCCTTAATGGCACAGTAGTTAAGCACTTAATCGACATTGGTAGCACAATTACCAAAGGCGATGCGGTTGTTATTATCGAAGCCATGAAAATGGAATACACGCTTAACGCACCACACGACGGCATTTTAAAAAGCTATTGTTTTGGTGAAGGCGAATTAGTAACGCATGGTGCTCTGCTTGCTATAGTAGAAGATACAACTGAGGAAGGTGCATAATGAGTGCCTTTCCAACTAAAGTACGTATTGTTGAAGTTGGTGCGCGAGACGGCCTACAAAACGAAAAAACAGTAAGCACAGCCGATAAAGTAGCGCTTATTAACGCCCTAAGTGCTGCAGGTTTAAAAGATATTGAAGCTGGTGCGTTTGTCTCTCCTAAGTGGGTGCCGCAAATGGCAGACTCAGCGGATGTAATATCAGCGCTAGATTTACCTGACGTAAATTTAAGTGCCCTTACACCTAACTTAAAAGGTGCACAAGCAGCGCATGCTGTTGGCATTAAAGAGTTTGCTATATTTACAGCTGCGAGTGAGTCGTTTTGTCAAAAAAATATCAACTGCTCAATAGACGAAAGTATTGAACGTTTTAGCGAAGTAATGGCGTTTGCTAAAGCGAATAATATTCGCGTACGTGGTTATGTAAGCTGTGTGCTAGGTTGCCCTTATGAGGGTGAAATTGACCCACAAGCAGTACTGAGTGTATCGCAAAAGCTATTAGATTTAGGCTGTTACGAAGTAAGCCTTGGCGATACCATAGGTGTTGGCACCGCAAAAAAAGTAACGCAATTAATCGAGTTACTTTTAACGCACATTGATAAAGCCAAGTTGGCCGTGCATTTTCATGATACATACGGCCAAGCGCTCACAAATATTTACGCAGCTTTAAGCCTAGGTATTGCAACGGTTGACGCGGCAGTTGCGGGCCTTGGTGGCTGTCCTTATGCTAAGGGTGCGTCAGGAAATGTTGCCACCGAAGATGTAGTTTACTTACTGCAAGGGCTTGGCATTGAGCATGGAATTGATTTACAAAGGTTAAGTGACACTGGCTGGGAAATAACCAAAGCACTTGGTAAGCAACCTGTGAGCAAAGTATCTGTGGCACTACACACAAAATAACCTGAGCTCTGGATAATAAATCTATCTCGAGCAGCTATTTTCAGCACTAACTGCGTTGAATTTACTTGCAATAGGCCAGCTATTGACGCGTAAATTCGCCTTGTTTTCACTGAAAATCTCTGGCTAGAGAAAATAAATTTAAATATCACCCTGATTCATATGTTAGTAAATCTATTAACCAGAGTTCAGGTTAAATAGCTATCTTATGAAATGATGATTCACGATAGTTAACAACAAATAGCACACAATGAGGAGAGACTCATGGCCGGTTTTGATAAGGTAGTTTCTAGTTACGAAGCTGCAATGGAAGGATTAAAAGACGGCGATACCATTATTGCCGGTGGTTTTGGTTTATGTGGTATTCCTGAGGGCTTAATTAAACAAATTAAGCACATGCAAACAAAAAACTTAACCGTAGTATCTAATAACTGTGGTGTTGATGACTTTGGTTTAGGTATTTTATTACAAGACAAACAAATTAAAAAAGTAGTTGCCTCGTACGTTGGCGAAAACGCCCTATTCGAGCAGCAGTTATTAAGTGGCGAAATTGATGTAGAGCTTACGCCTCAAGGTACACTAGCTGAAAAAATGCGTGCTGGTGGCGCGGGTATACCTGCGTTTTACACCGCAACCGGTTACGGTACTCCAGTTGCTGAAGGCAAAGACGTAAAAGAGTTTAATGGTCGCCCGTATATTTTAGAAGAATCTATAACGGGTGAATTTGCTATTGTTAAAGCGTGGAAAGCCGACCGCTTTGGTAATTTAGTGTTTAGACACACCGCCATGAACTTTAATCCAATGGCGGCAACAGCGGGCAAAATTACCGTTGCCGAAGTAGAAGAAATTGTAGAACCGGGTGAGCTTGAGCCAAGCCAAATTCATACCCCAGGTATTTTTGTAAATCGCGTTATTAAAGGCAGCTTTGAAAAACGCATTGAACGTGTAACAACACGAGATTAAGCAGGAGCATAATTATGGCATTATCACGTGAACAAGTTGCAATGCGCGTTGCACAAGAACTTCAAGACGGTTACTACGTAAATTTGGGCATAGGAATTCCGACACTCGTCGCAAACTATGTACCAGATGATATTGAAGTTATGTTACAGTCCGAAAATGGCCTTTTAGGCATGGGCCCGTACCCAACTAAAGCAGAGCTAGACGCCGATATGATTAACGCGGGTAAAGAAACCGTGACAGCAGCCACAGGTGCAGCCATATTTAATAGTGCAGATAGTTTTGCCATGATACGGGGTGGTCATGTAGACTTAACCGTTCTGGGTGCATTTGAAGTTGACCAGAACGGCAACATCGCATCGTGGATGATCCCTAAAAAGCTGATTAAAGGCATGGGTGGCGCGATGGATTTAGTCGCTGGCGCGAAAAATATTATTGTTACTATGACCCATGCAAGTAAGCATGGTGACTCTAAACTATTAGAGGCCTGCTCTTTACCGCTTACTGGCGTTAATTGCGTAAAAAAAATAGTAACAGATTTAGCCGTATTAGAAGTTAAAGACGGCGCATTTCATCTATTAGAACGTGCTCCGGGCGTTACTGTTGATGAAATCATTAGTAAAACAGCAGGTAAGTTACTTGTTGACGGTGAAGTTCCAGAAATGGTTTTTTAGGCTTTAACTTAAAATAACGCTTTACCCTGTACCGACCTCATTCCCAGTGCCAATGGCGCTGAGTTACCCAAAATCCCTCTTACGAGGGATTTTTTTTATCTTTTGTCATTATTTTTACCGTCATTCATACATCTGTAGTAAATTTTATCTATAATACAAATATAAATTAAATGTAAGCGCTTAGATTCTTTGCACTATTTTGTGGATAGCCTGCACCCTTTTTGTGAACTAGCGTTAATTTTATTTTTAACCTACTGATATTTAAAAATTAAATAGTTGGTTCAAATTTTGCCTAAGTAAGGCGTCTCAATAAATTAAATAATTCTGGAAAACATGCAAACTCCTATTCGTGGCCTTCGCTCTTTTTGCTTTGCCGCAAGAAGCCTAAGTTTTAAGCATGCAGCTAATGAGCTGTACTTAACGCCGTCTGCGGTAAGCCATCAAATAAAACAACTTGAAGAACAACTTGGTATTGAGCTTTTTCAACGTAAAACGCGTTCAATTAGCTTAACCACAGCGGGTAAAAACTTTTTTGATGCTGTGTCTCCTATCATCACAATGTTAGAGAGCACCATTAATGAGTTTAGTCAGATGCAGCAAAATACAAATTTGACGATTACGCTGCCTGAATTTTTTGCCAGCGAACTACTCATGCCTAAATTAAGTGAGTGGACGTCAGAACACCCTAATATAAACCTGCAAATGGACACGCTTAAAACACGCAAAGAATTAACGCGTCATAGCGATTTATCTATTGTATTGTCCTCAGGTAAACCTACTGAAGGGTTAGCGACTGAGTTGTTTAACCTTGAATATATTCCTGCATGTAATAAAAAATTGCTCGATCAGTGGAGGGACGATCATCGTCAAGCCCTTAACCAAGTTCCGCTAATCTTGCACAAAGCTCGCCCTTGGGCTTGGCATCAGTGGGCCGAAAAAGCAGGGATTGATGACTTTTCTCCTTCGCAGATTATTCAAATAGATAGCATGTTTGGTGTAGCGCGTGCAGCGCAGCAAGGCATGGGGATTGCACTTATCCCACTGCCTATTAGCCAAAGCTGGCTAGATGAGCAATGGCTTTACAAGTTATTCGAACAGCCTTTAACAACTAAAGATAAATACTATTTAGTGCAGCACGAATCAAGCACGCCTAATCACCCCCTTGATTTATTTGCGAAGTGGGTTGTAAATACGTTTAGAAAAATCCAAGAATAATCCCCTATTAAGTGAGTTCAGTAATACAACCAACTCTGTGTTGTATTACTGAACTCGTCTAATACCAACCTGCATAAATCTTTGATCAATTTAACTAATTAAATTGCACTATTACGTCGTTAAAAATTTTTTATTTACGACTGCATGGATGCAGGAGGTAGAGCAATGCAGGGAGCAATTGCCGAGAACAACTAGATACAAAAATTTTTGCCTAGTTCTAGCGTAATTTTCTTAACGTTAAATAGACCCCATATATAAGCAGATTGGTATAACTTCCTGCAAATTTAAATAATATTTTTTAATTAAATACATAAACTTAGCGCCATACATTAGACTAAAGTCTATAGTTTAATTTTTTTCACTCATTGGTTTCGTTTTTATCGTTTGTCGAAAATAAAGTTAAATATTAAAGTTGCTTTATCAGCTCAAAACAACTTAGTTAAATTGTTTCTTAAGAGCAATAAATGCAACCTTTAGAGTTCTAGTAACTCAAACGTAGCAGTGAAAAGAATCTTATATTGTGTGTGTAAGATGTTGTCAGTGTGAAAAAGCGGTTCAAGTTAGGTGGTGACTTGGCTTGAACTGTTTTTATTTTTGGCTCAAACCACATGGTATGCAATACAAAGCTACCAAAGCGTAGTAAACAGAATCTTTATATTGTGTGTGAAGATGTTGTCAGTGTGAAAAAGCGGTTCAAGTTAGGTGGTGACTTAGCTTGAACTGTTTTTATTTTTGGCGCAAACCACATGATATGCAATATAAGTTTAATACTTTTAAAAGCCCCGTAAGTTATAACTTACGGGGCTTTTTTAATTAATTTTTAATTTGATATTCTTTTTTTAATTTACTTATTTGCACTTTATGTGAAATCAAGAAGGTATTAAATTTCTTGATTATGTCAGGGTAGTCAATCGACGATAATAGAAAGGCTTGTAAATCTGTCGGCAATTCGTTTTGAAAATAAACAGGTCGGGTTAATTTAAAGTATTTTAGGAGGTTATAATTTAATACATCGTTAGATATGTAAATACACTCCACTCGCTCTTTTAAAAGCAACTCTATTAATTCAATTACGTTAGCTGTTTCTATTAACTCAACGTTTTCATTATTCATTAACGGTTTGAAGCTTTGAGGCGTAAACCCTCTTACCGTTGCAAAACTAATGCATTCATCAATAGTGATATTTTTATTTAAACTCGCAATGCCCGTTTTAGTCACAACGGTTGGCTGCGAATAAATAATTTTATTTACATCAATAAATGAAGCTTTGTAGCTTGGTTTCCAGCTAGGGTTATCTGGATACTTAAAGTCGACATGGCGATGTTCCACAAATTCTTTGTAAAGTCGATTAATAGGTAGTGTGTAAAACTCAAACTCAAAGTCATGCTGCTGGGCAAACAAGGTAAGTAACTTTTGACTGAAACCATAATAGTCGCGGTTATCAGCCCCACTACCATCGTAGTATGGAAGGTATTCTATATTCTCTACGCCTACTACGTAATGAGTCGCTGATTTAGCGTTGTTTATTAAAAGCAGTAAAGCGAATGGCAAATATATTAACTGCGTTGCTATTTTTTTTAATTGATTCATTAATAACCTAAGTAATATTATTGACGATTAGCTGCACGCTTAAATTTTAACAAATTTGCAAAGATTATGATAAGCCTATTTTGTTTTATGCAAAAAAAAGCCTGATTAAAATCAGGCTTCGCAAAGAAAGGGTTTAGCTTTTATCTCTCGGTACAAAATCAAGGACTGTTGCATTAATACAGTAACGATCTCGACCTCTTGGACCTTCACCTGGAAATAGATGCCCTAAGTGTATGCCTGTACTTTTAGAGCGAAGCTCAATGCGTGTCATGCCCCAGCTGCTATCGTCGTGCTGTGTTACGTTGTTTTTTACAGGATGAGTAAAGGACAACCAACCAGTACCTGAGTTAAACCTATCGCTTGTATCAAATAGTGGCTCGCCACTTAATTTATCAACAAAAGTGCCGTCTGGTGTATTTTTAAACTCTTTGTACTCTTTACAGTAAGGTCTATCTGTTCGTGCATCAAATGCAACTTTATAAGCATCACTGTTACCTAGTTTAAAAGCGCCTAATGCTTTATAAAACTCTTCAGGCGTTGCGTAACCTTGACGACCATATACCTCAACGCCATTTTCTAAAAACAAAATGGTTGGTGTTGCCCACGTGGCTGACTTAATAGTTAAATCATCAAGTTGGTCAGCATGGCGAAACGACATTGGTATTGTTCCTTTGTAATCATTTGCGACTGCTTTTTTAAACTTTTCACAATATGGGCAGTATTCACGTGAATCAAGTACCACTATTTGCTTTCCTGCTAGTAAAGCAGTGTTATCTACTTTTTCTACAGGTGTTTTATTAAAAACAACACCGGTAGAGTGATCGGGACAATAGCCATTAGGATTCTTTTCTAAATAATTTTGATGATACTCTTCTGCCGATACAAAACCTTGAAGCGGTTTAATAACTGTTTCAATTTTGCCATAGCTCGCATCAGTTAAAAGCTGCTGATATTGCGATTTAACTTGCTCAGCTACTTTAGCTTGCGCATCAGTGGTCGTTAATACAATTGAGCGATATTGCGTACCAATGTCGTTACCTTGGCGATTTTTTTGCGTAGGGTCGTGACTTTCAAAATAGTTTTTTAAGAGATCTTTTGCTGAAATTATATTGCTGTTATACATAACTTGTACAACTTCAGCATAATTGTTCTCGTCAAAACGACGAGACTGATCAGTAATGTTTCTGTAGGTAGCTTTAAAGCCATTGCCGTCAGCGTACCCCGATTCAGCATCAATAACGCCATTAAGCGCTTCGTAGCGTTTTTCGGCTCCCCAAAAACAACCCGATCCAAGTACAATGGTTTCTACATGCATGGTGGCTTCTACATTACTGTGCTCAACCTTTTCCATAGATAAAGCAAAGCTGCCTGCGCTAAATATAATAGCAGCGCCTGATAAATATAATAAATGCTGGTGTTTCATAAAGTACCTCTTAAACAAGTGCGTGCTAACTAAGACCTCCTTATCCTAATTTTCATTTCAACCTAATTACTTATTTAGTACGAAGCGTATTAAGTTTTGGTCTTCAATAAGTTAAATACAATTAATTGAATATAAAACTACTCTTAAAGTATGTTGGGCAATAAACATAACCACTTAGTCGCAATGGTGTAAATAAATTAATAAAACTGTGTTACGTTTAAATTATGTTGTACAAATAGGTTTATTTAATGAAGCCAGCTCCTCATATTTATGCATTAACAAACAGTAGTTTACTGTTTGATGCATCGCATTTAGACGCTACAGATAGACTCTCTATTCAAAAGAAAATTTGGGCTTTAGCTAGCCACTGTAAAAGCACTGATGAATTTAACGATTTAGTGCCAGCCATGAACTCGCTCACTCTTTATTTAAAATCAGATAAACACTTAAATAAGTGGGTACAAGTGCTACCTTCGCTGTGGAATGATATTAAAACGAGTACTTTTAAGGGGCAGCATCACTTAATCAAAACCTCATACAAGGGTGAGGACATTAATTACGTGGCTCGCTATCATAATTTAAGTGCCGATGAAGTTATTAATATTCATAGTAAAACCAAGTACTACGTTTTATTTTTAGGCTTTCAGCCCGGTTTTGCTTACCTACATGGCTTAAATGAGCAATTACATACACCAAGACGTGATAAGCCACGTACTAGGGTTCCTAAAGGCTCTGTTGCGATAGGTGCTGCACAAACCGGCATTTACCCCGCAGATACCCCAGGTGGTTGGCATATAATAGGCCATACAGATACTGCTTTGTTTGATTCGACCTCTGAGCAACCTTGTTTAATTCAACCAGGCGATACGCTTGAATTTGTTCCGCTCGTTAATAAAGGAGCAAATCATGATTAAAGTACTTAAAAGTGGTGTATTACTTACAATTCAAGATTTTGGCCGTGAGGGCTACCGCCATTTAGGTGTAAGCAAAGCGGGCAGCCTAGACCCTTATGCACAAATAATTGCTAATAGATTACTTAACAATAACGACAATGATGCCGTTTTAGAAATAACTGTGGGTTTGTGCGAACTGGAATTTACCTGCGACACAGTAATTGCGCTTCATGGTGCAGATTTGCAAGCAACCCTTGATGGACATGCAATTTATCCTGGTTGGACATACACAGTAAAAAACAAACAAGTCCTAAGTTTTGCTACTGGTAGAGCAGGCTTAAGAGCTTATTTAGCAGTGAAAGGCGGTATACAAAATGCTGAGGTTATGGGTTCTAAGTCTACAGATTTAAACGCATGTTTTGGTGGTTTTGAAGGTAGATCTCTCACCACTGGTGATGAAATACCTATTACTCCTTATTATGGAGAGTTTATAAAGGTAGGCGCAATTGCTCCCGCCCAGCGCAAACTTATACGCCTGCATCCAAGTCCTCATGCCAACTTATTAGGCGATACTTTACTTAGCAACTTTGTGTCTACCGCTTTTAAAGTCAGCAATAATAGTAACCGAATGGGCGTAAGGCTTGAGCATAAAAATAATTTGGGGCATTCGCACTCTTTGCCATCATTAGGGGTGAGCCCTGGGAGTATTCAATTACCACCAAGTGGAGAGCCAATTGTGTTACTAAATGATGGCCAAACCACAGGGGGCTACCCTCTGTTAGGGACTGTTATTGAAGCCGACTTACGTCAATTTGCACAATTTAGACCTTTAGATACTGTTGAGTTTAAATATGTAACGTTTGAAGAAGCAGCAAAGGCGAAGCAGAAACTTGACGGACACCTACATCAATTGAGCCTTGCACTTAAAAATAACCTATAAAATATTCTAAAAATAAATAGGAAAACTATGTTCGACTTAAATTATTGGCCCTGATAATCGTTTTATACTGGTTTTTTGTATTGTGTAGGTATGGCATTTTTAATTGGAGGTCATGGCGCAAGCCCTGCTCCATTAGTTGCGCTCGGCATGTATAGCGGTTATTGCGGTATGTTAATGACGCCTATGACAGCAAATTTAATATTCTTCCTGCAGCTCTTTTAGACTTAAAAGATAAGTGCTATGTAATAAAGGTTCAAATTCCGACGGCAGTTACCTTACTCGCCGTTAATATTATTTTAATGTATAGCTTGGTGTTTAATGACTAAATCAACTTCTTCTATGGCGTGTGTATTAATAACCGGCTTTGCGCCTTTTGGTGGCGAAACTATCAATCCTTCTTGGCAAGCAGTGCAAAAACTTGATGAAACTATCATCATGAAACACAAAATATGTACACTAGAACTTGCCTGTGAGTTTAATACGTCTATTAGTCAGCTTATAAACGCCATTGAGTCACATAATCCGGCGGTTGTTTTATGTATAGGCCAAGCCGGTGGGCGCAGCGAAATATCAATTGAGCGTATTGCAATAAACGTTGACGATGCACGTATTAAAGACAATGCAGGTAAGCAACCTGTCGATTCACCAATAGAAAAAAATGGCCCTGATGCCTATTTCACAAATTTACCCATAAAGCGTATGTTTCAAGCACTGCACAACAGCAATATACCTGCTGCCATTTCCAATACGGCAGGTACGTTTGTATGCAATCACGTTATGTATGGCCTTATGCATTATATAAATGATCACTGCGCTGTAATGAAAGGTGGCTTTGTGCATATTCCTTATTTACCAAGCCAAGCTGTGCACCACAATGGCGCACCAAGCATGTGTAAAGACACTGTTATTAACGCGCTAAAAGTGATGATTGCACAAGCTTTGAACAATAATAACGACGTAAAAATAACAGCAGGCACCACGCATTGACCACTTTGGTGCGGTTACATATAACTTGGTGCATAAATTATTCTTAATTAATTGTAAAAGCTATGTGACTTGAGTAATTTTTTCTGATAAAACAAGGTTTCGCAGCACAGCAAATTGGCTTTGCTGCACACATAATAGGAATGAGGAGTTACTATGTGTTCAATTTTTGGGGTATTAGATATTAAATCTGATCCCGCTCAATTGCGTACCCAAGCAATTGAAATGTCAAAGCTGCTTAGACACCGTGGCCCAGATTGGTCTGGTGTATATGCATCTGAAAAAGCTATTTTAGTACATGAGCGTTTAGCTATTGTTGGTGTATCAAGCGGTGCACAGCCTTTATATAATCCTGAAAAAACAAATATTTTAGCGGTTAATGGCGAGATTTATAATCATAAAGAACTTGCAGCAGAGCTAGATGTTGATTTTACTTTTCAAACTCAATCAGACTGTGAAGTTATTTTAGCGCTTTATAAACAAAAAGGGCCTGACTTTTTAGATGATCTAAATGGCATTTTTGCATTTTGTTTATACGATGAAGAAAATGACGCTTACTTAATTGGCCGTGACCATATTGGTATTATCCCGCTTTACACTGGTCACGACGAGCACGGTAACTTTTACGTTGCTTCTGAGTTAAAAGCACTTTCTCCAATTTGTAAGCATATTGAAGAATTTCCACCAGGGCATTACCTGTACAGCAAAGATGGCAAAATGACACCTTATTACAAGCGTGATTGGGAAACATTTGATGCAGTTAAAGATAACAGCGCACAAGCGCAAGACGTTAAAGATGCATTAGAAGCGGCCGTTAAACGCCAGCTAATGTGTGACGTGCCTTACGGTGTATTACTTTCTGGTGGTTTAGACTCATCGGTTATCTCTGCTATTACCCAGCGCTTTGCTGCCAAACGTATTGAAGATAACGACGAAAGCGATGCATGGTGGCCTAAGCTGCATTCTTTTTCAGTAGGCCTTGAGGGTTCACCTGATTTAGCCGCTGCCCAAAAAGTAGCTGACATGATTGGTACTATTCACCACCCTATCATTTTTACCATTCAAGAAGGTATTGATGCTCTGCGTGAAGTGATTTACCACATTGAAACGTATGATGTAACAACGATTCGTGCCTCTACACCTATGTACTTAATGGCTCGCCAAATTAAAGCGATGGGCATTAAAATGGTGTTATCTGGCGAAGGTGCTGATGAGCTATTTGGTGGTTACTTATACTTCCATAAAGCCCCTAACGCACAAGAGTTTCATGAAGAGCTAAACCGTAAAGTATCAAAACTGCATATGTTTGACTGTTTACGTGCTAATAAATCAATGGCAGCATGGGGCGTTGAAGCACGTGTACCGTTCCTTGATAAAGAATTTGTTGATGTTGCTATGCGTATCAACCCTGAAGCTAAAATGTGTAAAGATGGCAAAATCGAAAAACACATTTTACGTGAAGGTTTTGATGGCTACTTGCCTGATGAAGTTTTATGGCGCCAAAAAGAGCAATTTTCAGACGGTGTTGGTTACAGTTGGATTGATACGTTAAAAGAGTTTGTAAATGAGCAAGTGAGCGATCAAGAGCTTGCAAATGCTAAATTTAAATACCCTATTAATACGCCAGATTCAAAAGAAGCTTACTACTACCGTACTATTTTTGAATCGCACTTTCCTGGTGATGCATCAGCTAAATGTGTACCGCATGGTAAATCGGTAGCGTGTTCGACTCCTGAAGCACTTGCATGGGACGCATCGTTCCAAAACAATGCAGATCCATCAGGTCGTGCTTCGGGCGTTCATAACGACGCTTATGCAAGCAAAGGATAACACTCTTTGTTTAACGAAGCGTAAGCCCAAATGGCTTACGCTTCGCTTTATAAAACTCACTTCCACCGAATCTGTTTTTTATAGCCCTGCAAATAACTTAAAAGGCTCTAGTGCTTTAATTGTTATTTATAAAATTGGGTTAACATCAAAAACAATGCAATATATTGCATCACAATCAAACCACCCTGCTACCGTATTTTTAAATCAAAATGAGATAACTAAACGCCATTGTAATATTCGCTGGTTTAACCAAACAAGTGAAATTAAACGCTGTGGGCATGGTACTTTAGCGGCCGCTAATTTTTTAATAAAGTATTTTGGTTATTGCCCTGAAGTATTTACAGCAATGAGTCATGAGCGCTTTACTATAAGAGTAAAAAAACAACGCGCCCAGTTGTTACTAAAAAGTATAGAGCCAAAAAAAAGCGAATTAGCTAAAGGTGAGTTAAAAAGTGTGTTTTCAACCGCAATAAAAGTAGCCTACAGTACCGGTGATAAAAACGGTTATACGGTTGTATTATTTAATAAAGAATTTAATGAAGAATTTAGTAAAGACGTTGAAAAAGACTATTTAAAAAGCTTACATGTTGATTTTAAGGCTTTGAGTAAACTCCACAAAAATGCAGTTATAGCGCTTAGTATAAAAAATAAAGACAAGAAAAATGCCATAGCGCATTTTAGATATTTTGCACCCCAGTTTGGAGTAAATGAGGACAGTGCAACGGGCTCTGCGGTATCTGTTATTGCCCCCCTGCTATTTAGACTGTACGGTTTAAATAAAGCTATGCTTGTACAGCAATCAAATAGTGGCGCATTGCTAAACTATGAGTTTAACAATGCTAAAGTTGTCATTTACTAGGGCGTGTTGATCTTTGCGAATTGAAATTTGTTCAATCTAGGGGCGATTAAATCGCGGCGCGAGGTTTGTAACCTAGTGGGCTAAGTAAAAATCGAGCAACCAAGAGTTTATCGCCCTTAGGCAGAACCCGAAAGGCAGCACATGTTTGGCATTTATGCTGCGTTATCGCCTATCAAAGATCAACACGCCCTAAACATATTAAGTAACGTTTATAGCGGCCTTAATAAGCACAATGCAAAATAATTACTATCGTCTTGCCATGTTTGCTCTAACTTTAAATTAGCTTGCGCTGCAAGCTGCTTAAACGATTCGAGCGTGTACTTGTGAGAGTTTTCTGTATGGATACTTTCGCCTTCAATAAAGTCTATTTGCTGATCATTTATAATCACGCTTTGATTACAGTTACTTACTAAATGCATTTCAATGCGGCTATGTTGCTCGTTAAAGCGTGACTCGTGGCTAAAGTTATCTAAATTAAATGTGCCACTTAGCTCGTTATTAATACGTTGTAGTAAATTTTTATTAAATGCAGCGGTGATCCCCGCTTTATCGTTATATGCATCAAGTAACACTTGGCGCTCTTTTACTAAATCAACCCCAATTAATACATAACCGTTTACACCACATAAGCGATGGAAATTATTCATAATTTCTATGGCTTTAACTGGGGCAAAATTACCAAGAGTAGAGCCCGGAAAGTACACCAAATTAGTTTGACTGTCTAAAGCGGTGTCTTTGGTTAGCTGTTTAACCATTTGGCTATGTGTAAAGTCTCCTAGTAATGGCGAAATTGCCAAATCTGGAAATAATGGCGACAAATGTGCAAGTGAATAACTGAGCATCTCCTCAGAAATTTCAAACGGTACGAAGGTTTTTACGTTTGCCATGTGCGCTAATAAATACGCGACCTTTTTACCCGAACCACACCCAGGCTCAATAATAGAAAGGTTTTCAGGTAGCATTTGAGCAATTGACTGCGAGTATTGCTCTAAAATAGACAACTCCGTACGTGTAACATAATACTCTTGTAAGGATGTTATTTGCTCGAATAATGCAGCACCTTTATCATCGTAAAAATACTTACACGGAAGCGTTTTTTGTTGTTGAGTTAATCCGCTTATCACGTCGTTTAAAAATTCAGTGTCGGTTATGTTACTTTGTTTAATCGCTGTTACTTGGCTCATACTATATCCTTAGCTAGTCTTATCCCGCTGCACATCCACGCTTGATGTGGGTAATAAAAATTTCGGTATGTTTGTCGTAAATGGTTTTGAGGGGTAAACACACACCCGCCCCGTAACACCATTTGGTTATTCATAAATTTACCATTGTATTCCCCTGCTACTCCTTCAATAGGCTTAAAACCGGGGTATGGCAAATATGCACTGTTTGTCCATTGCCAACATGAATCCGTTAACTGGTTTATTTCAGTATCATCTTTTGCTTGTTGTGGTGTTAGGTAGTTATTATTAGTGTCTGTTAATGGTGTATTTTTAGCTGCATATTCCCATTCGAACTCTGTAGGCAAGCGAGCCCTTACAAAATTAGCATAGGCGCTGGCCTCAAAATAACTAACATGGCTGATGGGGGCACTTAAATTTAAAGGCTGCAATCCATAGTGTGTAAACTCAAACCATTCGTTATTTATGCAATGCCAATATAATGGATGCGTTAAACGAGTGTTTTGAATATGCGCCCAACCGTCGCTTAACCAATATTGTGGATTGCTATATCCACCGGCATTTATAAAGTCTAAATATTCACCATTAGTGACCAATCTATTAGCAAAACTGAATGGATGAATTAGTACTTGGTGTTTGGGGCACTCATTATCATATGCAAATTCATCGTCGGCATTTGTGCCAATATTAATAATGGCTTGTTCAAAATTGATAAAATTAAGGGGTTTAATATCAGCTGATTTTTTTTGGCTATTTAAAAGCGATGTTTTATATTGAGGAAATATTGGATTTACTGAAAAGTTATATTTGATGTCCATAAGCATTAGTTCTTGATGCTGTTGCTCGTGGTGTAACCCAAGTTCAATAATATCTTTAATGTGCGGGTCAACGTCAGTCTTAAGTAATTCAATCACGCGGCTATCTACATGTTCTCTGTAAGCTAGCACTTCGTCTAAACCTGGCCTAGATAAGCTTCCTCTGTTTGCCCGTTTAAATTGCTCTCCAATCCCATTGTAGTAAGAATTAAAAAGCATTTTATAGTGAGGGTTAAACACTGCGTACTGTTTACAATGAACACTAAGTAAAAACGTTTCAAAAAACCACGTGGTATGCGCTAAATGCCATTTAGTAGGACTGGCATCAGCCATAGCTTGTAATTGGCAATCTTCTACAGTGAGTGGTTCAATAATAGCTAGGCTTTCGTCTCTAACGATGCAAAAGCGTTTAACAAGTTCTTTTTGATTGGTATCGTATGTAACGCTTTCACGCATAATAGTATTAATCCTTTGCCTATCTATTTATAAAATATAGCTTAGGGCATGCTGAGCTTTTTGGATTGAAATTTGTTCAATCTAGGGGCGATTAAATCGCGGCACGAGGTTTGTAACCTAGTGGGCTAAGTAAAAACCGAGTAACAAAGAGTTAATCGTCCCTAGAAAGAACCCAAAGGGCAGTGTATGTTTGGTATTTATGCTGCGTTATCGCCTATTTATGGGGAATGACCACACTACATAGCCTCTGCCTTGCCTAAAAACCAAACACACTACTGCAAATTCAATCGCCAAAATTCAACATACCCTAATGTTGTGTTAAATCATATTCATATTACAACTTGATTAAAGATGCTTATCGGCTTATAAATTTATAATAGCTTTGAAGAGAAATTTGCTCTTTGCTAGCCGGCTTTTGATTATTTTTATTTGCATGCAAGCATGAAAAATAACGCATAAGCTGTTACCGAACCGCTAAGCTATAAATCTAGGAGCGATTAAATTGCGCCTAGATTTAATAAATTTCAATCCTAAAAGACTAACAAGCCCTAATATTTAAGCATTAATTAAGCTACTTAAAAATGATCTTTTTTTACTTAACCAAGTAAATTAATACTTTTAATAGCAAACTAAATTTTAACGTTCACTGAATTTTTAAATTTAGGGCTTTTAAATGAAAGAATCATGAATTTGGCCATATAAACAGCGTTTTAAATACAAATTCATTTACATTTAATATTTAACTCATACACTACTAGCTGTATGATCACGCTTCAAATTAGTTAGTCTTCAAATAATTACGGTATTACTTTTTACTTAATATTTAAAGACTAATGTAATTCGATATGACGCCGAATTTATTTTGGCTTGTTAGGACAACTAAAGAGGTATTGCATGAAGGAAAATCATGACAAATATAGTATTGACAACACGGATTACACCGTAGGTCAGGACAACGTACAAAAGTGGGGGTTTGATATTCACAACCCTGTTTTTGGAACTAGTGCGGGCCTGATTGTCATCTTTTTAATCGCCATACTTGTTACCGACCCACAAACTGCAAAAACAGCGCTTGATAGTATTAAGACCGATATTATTAATAATTTTGATGCCCTATTTATGTGGGCTGCTAACTTCTTTGTACTCTTTTGTTTAGCACTTATTGTTTCTCCTTACGGTAATATTCGCCTTGGTGGTGATGACGCTAAACCTTCTCACTCTCGCGTTTCATGGCTTGCTATGTTATTTGCTGCGGGTATGGGTATCGGCCTTATGTTTTGGGGCGTTGCTGAACCAGTTGCTTACTTTACTGGTTGGTACGAAACACCGCTTAATGTAGCCGCTAATACACCAGAAGCTGCAAAATTAGCAATGGGCGCAACTATGTTTCATTGGGGTCTTCACCCTTGGGCTATTTACGCTGTTGTTGGTTTATCTCTTGCATTTTTTACCTATAACAAAGGTTTACCGCTTTCAATTCGTTCTATTTTTTACCCTATATTAGGTGATAGAGCTTGGGGTTGGCCTGGTCATATCATTGATATCTTAGCTGTACTTGCTACGTTATTTGGCCTTGCAACATCTTTAGGTTTAGGTGCGCAGCAAGCTTCTGCAGGTATTAACCATGTATTTGGTACAGAAGGTGGCATTGGCTCTCAAATTCTAGTTATTGCGGGTGTAACACTTTTAGCCATTGTCTCTGTGGTTCGTGGTATTGACGGTGGTGTGAAACTGCTAAGTAATGTAAATATGCTAATTGCGTTTTCATTATTATTGTTTGTATGTTTAGTAGGCTTTGCTGTAGCAATGGGTAATGTACCAACTACCGTGATGGGCTATGTAGAAAATATTATTCCATTGAGTAATCCTCACGGTCGTGAAGACGAAACATGGATGCATGGTTGGACTGTGTTTTACTGGGCTTGGTGGATTTCCTGGTCACCGTTTGTAGGTATGTTTATCGCGCGTGTATCACGTGGTCGTACAATTCGTGAATTCTTAATTGCGGTTTTACTTATCCCTACTCTAGTTACTGTTTTATGGATGTCTATTTACGGCGGTATTGCGATTGATCAAGTAGTTAATGGTATTGGTGCGTTAGGCACTAATGGTTTAACTGAAGTACCTTTAGCTATGTTCCAAATGCTTGATGAATTACCTTTATCTAATATTTTATCGTTTATTGCAATTTTATTAGTGTTGGTATTTTTCATTACGTCATCTGACTCTGGTTCATTAGTAATTGATTCAATTACAGCTGGCGGTAAAATTGATGCACCGGTACCACAACGTATATTTTGGGCATCGGTTGAGGGCGCAATTGCAGCTGCTTTACTTTGGATTGGTGGCACACAAGCAATTGAAGCACTACAAGCAGGCGCTGTCTCTACAGGCTTGCCATTTACTATTGTATTATTATTTATGTGTTTAAGTTTAGTTTTAGGTTTACGAACTGAGCCTCGCCCAGTTAAATAATACTTTTAGTAAGTAATACTTTTAATTAGTAACGAAAACGCCGCAATTTTTGCGGCGTTTTTTTGTTTGGTCATTAAAAGCTAGAGCCACAGTTCTGAGACTGGAGTATCTACACGATAATGATAACTCAGCTGCGCTTGTAAAAGCTCTGCTGTAGCAAGTGCATCCGTTAACGCATTGTGATTTTGATATGCTGGTAGGGAATAACGCGCACGGCAATCTGTTAGCCTAAGAGAACCTAATTTTGTGTTAAACAATCGCCCTAATAACCCCTGCCTTGCTTTTAGTGCTCTTTTTTCTATTTCCATTGTATCAACAAGTGCAAACTCAATACCTTCTTTAAGCCTTAACAATAACGCATTATTTAAAAAGTGACGTTCTATTGCGGCATAATGCACCACGACAACTTTACCACTGAGCGCTTCAAGTAAAGGCTCTATAATTTGATTTAAGTCGGGGGCGTCGTCCACCTCAGAGTGCGTTATTCCATGTATTAAAATAGACTCTTCATGAAGGTTTCGCCTAGGCTGCACAACCCAATGCCGACTGTGCTTACAATAAATGCGCTCTAAATTGAACGGGACTAAACCAACACTCACTATATCGTCGTTTTGGCTATTTAAGCCTGTTGTTTCAAAATCCATTGCTACAAAAGGCACGTCTTTTATTGCAGCTTTGTCTTGATTATAAGCACCCGCATAAAAGTGTTTTAAGAGTTTATTTTTGGTGCTATTGGCAAGCTCGTTATACCTAGCTTGCCAATCAATTGCTTTATGATTACGCGGATTCATAGGCTACTTCACACCAGAGTTTGCTGTGTAGCTAAATTTTAAATAGCTTTGTGCTTTTTCTAAAATGGCAAATGCCTCTTTTAAGTTTCGTTGCTCGAACGGAGAAAGTAAATGTGGATCTAAGTCGTTATCGGGCTCTTCGCCCTTCTCTATTTGCCACGCTTGATGGCGAATTCGCATCATGGCAATATACTCAAGTGCATCACGTAAATCTTGCGCTTTACCCTGTGGTAAAAGTTTCGCTTCAATAATGTCTTCTAGTCGCTCAAACGAATTTTGTTTACGCGAACCAATAGCCAATGCGTGCACGCGAATAACATCAGAAAGAGGTGCAGTCCCTCTTCTCTTTAAGTTCATTGAACGCTTATGTTGGCCATTATGTTCCATAACAAAGCCTTTAAAGAAACCAAGTGGAGGTGTTCTATTTCTAGCATTTGCTGCCATATTAGCTAAAAATACGCGATTTACTTTACTTTGTTTTGCTATAAATATTTTAAGCTCGTCGGCCCACTTGGTTTTACCCCACACACCGTCTAAGTCAAAAAATATAGAACTATTAAGCAGTGCTTGTGGTTTTGGCTGCGCTATCCAATCTGCAAATTGATCGAACCACTGTGAGCGAGTTTTACGCCATTTTTTAAACGACGCCATAATTTCTCCATCACAGTAGGTGTAACCACACTGCGCTAAACCATCACACACAAAATCGGCAATATTTTGAAAATACGCGTTATGTTTTTCGTCGTCGTAACTGTCATCTAAAATAAGCGCGTTGTCTTGATCGGTTACAATTAGTTGCTCGTCTCGAGCCATTGAGCCCAGAGCAATAAAACAGTAAGGCACAGGAGGTGGCCCAAACTTTTCTTCTGCTAATACAAGTAGTCTTTGTTTAAATGTACGCCCTATAACAGCCATGGCTGTACCAACCATGTGTGAGTTTGCATCTTCATTCACCATACGAACAAACACATTGGGCAATTGGCGTGCATAATGCGCCAAATCCTCTATTGTTTGTTGAGCCAGTATGCCACGTACAAGTAATAAGCTACTTTGGGATTCATAACGCAAAATATCAGAGAGGGAGATAACGCCTATTGGGCGTCTTTTTTGTACTACTGGCAAATGATGTAAGTTATCTCTAAGCATGGCCAATACGGCTTCGAAAATATAGTCATTAGCATCTAAAAGCACTAAATTAGTGGACATAATGTCTTTTGCTTGCGTGTTAAAGGCAAGCCCTTTAGCCACTACTTTAGTGCGTAAATCCCTATCGGTTATTATACCAACTACTTGTCCGTCATCTTCTTCTGGGTCATCATTTATGGGTTTATTTACATCGGTTACCAACACTGACGATACCGCCTCTTCGGTCATTAATTTAGCGATATCTTGTATCGTAGAGGTTGCATCTACGGTAACTACATCTCTGTGTATTAATGATTTTACCTTCGCGGTTGTCAGGTCATTGCCATCGGCTTGCTCGACAATAGCTTGATGCAAACGCACGTTACCGTCTGTTTCGAAGTAATCAGCAAACGCATCAAACTCATCACAGTAACGATTAAATAGCTCAACATTTATGCAATAAACTAACGTATCTTCCAGAGCAGTTGCAGGAAAACGCACCTTACGGTTCATCAATAAACCCATTTGACCAAATATACCTGCGGTAGCCAAACGATTGTACAGCTCGCCATTTCGGCGATACATTTCTACAGAACCACTTCTAATTACATACAAATCAGAAATGTCTTGTCCAAAACTCAAGATATCTGTTTTTGCTCTAAAATAAGCCACTTCTACTTGTTGAGCTAGCTCATTAAGCGCTTTTTGAGGTAAGTCATCAAAAGGAGGATGTTGTGCTAAAAATTGTGCGATTTCAACTTGTTCGGCTTGCATAAATCCCTTCCTGTATGCGCATTAAAATGACTAAATCTATTTTGCAGATTAACACTATCATCGGGGTGTGAAAACAATTACTGCACAATTTTGGGCACAAAAAAAGAGCCTAAATAGACTCTTTAAATGTAATACTTATTGTATAAATTTATTTACCGCGCTGAGCGTCTTTTTGGGCTTTTTTAGCTTCTTTACGTTGCTGTAAAACAGCTTGTGCTTCATTACCAATATGGCCCTCACCACGCGCTTGCGCTAATTCTATTTGCTTTTGGCGCTCTGCAAAACGTGCGCGTTGTTCGTCCGTTACTTCTTCAATACAATGATGACAAGAGACGCCTTCCATGTATTCAGGCTTTAACTTTTCGTCTTCTGTAATTGGCATACGACACGCGTGGCATTGATCATAAGAGCCTTTTTGTAGGTCGTGATCAACCGCAACGCGATTATCAAATACAAAACACTCGCCTTCCCACATGGTTTCTTCTTTTGGCACTTCTTCTAGGTATTTTAAAATACCGCCTTCAAGGTGATAAACTTCATCAAAACCTTGCTCTTTCATGTAGGCTGTCGATTTTTCGCAGCGGATACCGCCAGTACAAAACATCGCCACTTTTTTGTGTTTTTCAGGGTCTAAGTTTTCTTTTGCCCACTGTGGAAATTCACGGAACGTTTTAGTATTTGGATCGACCGCATTTTGAAATGTACCAATTTCAATTTCGTAATCATTACGTGTATCAATTAAAATTACTTCAGGGTCAGATATAAGTGCGTTCCACTCATTTGGCTTAACATAGCTACCCACAACTTTTAACGGATCTACGCCTTCAACGCCCATCGTTACAATTTCTTTTTTTAGTTTTACTTTAGTTCGGTAAAACGGACATTCATCGTCGTAAGATTCTTTTGTAACGATGTTTTTTAAATTTGGTTGCTCATCTAGCCATGCTAATAAGTTGTCTATCCCTTCACGTTTTGCAGAAACAGTGCCGTTTATACCTTCGGCAGCGAGCAATAAAGTACCGCGTACTTCATTTGCTTCCATCACTTCTAATAATGGCTTACGGATAGCTTCAAATTCAGGTAAACCTACAAACTTATACAGCGCACATACTACAAAGTGATCGCCCGTTACATTATCTTTATGAACAACAGTCATTATATTTCCTATTTTGCCTTGTTAGCCAATATTGGCGTTTACCGAATCGTAAATCCGGCGCATATGGGGCGCGTATTTTACGCTTTTTTAGTTTAATTGCAAAAAATAGCGCTATAGATTGGTTTTTACTGTTAGCGACCTAGCTGTGTAAGCTATAATGCGCTAATAAATTTATAGAGTTAATTTGCTCATTTTGGAGAAACACACATTGCAGTTTACTGATCTTGGGATTGATACACGCCTTGAAACACAATTAGCACATCAAGGGATCACCCAGCCCACCGATATTCAAGCGCATGCAGTGCCTACCGCACTTGCAGGGCATGACATTTTCGCTCAGTCTAAAACTGGGTCGGGCAAAACCTTGGCGTTTTTATTACCTGCTGTACAAAGGGTTATGAAACAAAAAGCACTCAGCAAACGCGATCCTCGTGTACTTATTGTTGCTCCTACGCGTGAGCTTGCTACGCAAGTATTTACTCAGCTGCGTTTATTAATTGCTGGCACAGCTATTAAGGCAGTTAAAATACTTGGCGGCGAAAACTTTAATGACCAAATAAAAGCACTTAGAAACGACCCACAATTCGTAGTTGCTACACCTGGGCGTTTAGCTGATCACATTACAAAACGCTCATTGCAATTGAGTGGACTAGAGCTGCTTATTTTTGATGAAGCCGATCGTATTTTAGATTTAGGCTTTACCGAGCAGTTAAAAATGATTAACGAGCAAGCTAATCACCGTTTACGTCAAACGTTATTGTTTTCTGCAACACTTGACCATGCACAAGTAGATGCGCTATCACGTAACCTATTAAAAAAACCAAAGCAAATTACGCTAAGTGCAGCAAATGAGCAACATAGCGATATTAAACAAACGTTATACCTTGCCGATCACCTTGATCATAAAGAAGCGCTATTAGAGCACTTTTTAAATCAAGATGATGTTGGTCAATGTATTATCTTCACAGCAACGCGTTCTGACACGAGCCGTTTGAGTGAAGCGCTTAATGCTAAAGGCTTCAAATCTGTAGCGCTTGCTGGTGATTTAACGCAAAACAAACGTTTAGATATCATGGATTCGTTTAGTCGCGAAAACTTTAAAATATTGATCACCACCGACGTTGCTTCTCGTGGTTTAGATTTATTAAGCGTAACGCACGTTATTAACTTTGATTTACCAAAACACGCCGAAGAGTATGTACACCGCATAGGTCGTACAGGACGTGCTGGCTTTAAAGGAAATGCAATTTCATTAGTTGGCCCAAAAGATTGGGCAAGTTATTTAGCTATTAAAGCATTTTTAAATGACGAATTAAAATTTGCGAGCGTAGAGAGCTTAAAAGCTAAGTTTAAAGGTTTAAAAGAGAAAAAACCTGAGGCAGCGTGGGACAAATCTAAAGAAAAAGCCGCCGCTGTTAAAAAGCCTGCATTTAAACGCAAAGCTAAACCTAAAAAGCCTACAGCACCAATTAAAGCACCGATGAACATTGATGGCGATACACCAATGCGCCGTAAAAAAAAGCCTGAGCAGGAATAATTATGAGTTACCTAGGAACCACACAAACATTATTTGTAAAAGAAGTGAGTAACGAAGGTGCTTACTTAGACGGCCATGATTTAGGTGAAGTATTTTTACCAAAACAAGAAATAAAACATGAGCTTGAAGCGGGCGATAGTATTAGTGTATTTATCTTTTTAGACAATGCTAATTTAGCCACAGCAACAATAAAGAAACCACATGCTCAAGTTGGCGAGTATGCCCTACTACGCGTTAAAGAAATAAATAGTATTGGGGCATTTTTAGATTGGGGCCTTGAGAAAGATGTGCTTGCACCTTTTAATGAACAAAAGCCACGCATGCAAGAAGGCCATTCTTATTTAGTACGTCTGTACCTTGATAATGCAAGCCAACGTATTTGTGCCTCAAACAACTTTAATCGTTTCCTATCAAAAGATGAGCCGCAATATACTCACTTACAAGAAGTGGATTTAATTGTTGCTGGCAAAACAGATATTGGCTACAAGGTATTAATTGAAGAGTCGCACTTCGGTGTTGTTTTTTACAATATGGTATTTAAAAGCTTATTTGTGGGTCAAAAGCTTAAAGGCTATATTCAAAAAGTACGTGACGACGGAAAAATTGATGTTGTACTAGAAAAGCCAGGTATGGGAAAAGTAAGTGACCTTGGTGAAACTATTATGCAAAAGCTTAAAAACGAAGGCGGTGTTATTCCACTTGGTGATAAGTCTGATCCTGAAGCAATAAAAAAGATGTTTTCTACAAGTAAGGCTAATTATAAAAAAGCAATTGGTGGCTTATTTAAACAAGAGTTAATAGATATTGAAGCGAAATCCATTCGCTTAAGATCTTAATTATAATTGGCTGTAATTACTAATAATACCTGTTAGTAATTAACCTAAAATATATTTATAAGGCAATGTACATTGCGTATATTGCCTTGAATAATCAAGCACTTCAACTTCCGACTCAAGATTGAGCGGTGCCAAACGAAAAACCTTTTTTTCACATTCTGTTTTTTTATCATCAAGCTTTGATATACATTCACTAACGCTTACATGCTGAGATATAAGTGTATCTTCATTTTTGTAACACAGATGATGAGCATAATCTTGCATTGTTTTTTTAAAATCAAACATATCGACTGGGTACGTTGGAATTATATCTGTAACGGTTGTTACACCATCGTATGCTTTATTAGAAAAAACGTACTTATTTACTGAAAAACCCGCAATAACAATTATTATAGAACCAAAAAATAACTTCAAAACAAACCCCTACTACATTTTGATTTTATTAATGTAACATAAAACTCACATAAGGTAAGGGGTTTTAGCACTATATGACTGCTTATTGTTAAATTAAGCTATAGAGTTATTAACATCACTAAGCACTTTTACAGGATTATCTGCTTGAGTAATCGGTCTGCCTATAACTAAATAGTCACTTCCTGAATCTATAGCTTGCTTAGGAGTCATTATACGCTTTTGATCACCCGCATCACTCCCTTCAGGGCGTATACCAGGCGTAACAAGCTTAAAGCTATCACCTAACTCTGTTTTTAAAGCTTTTGCTTCTTGTGCAGAACACACAACACCATCAAGCCCAGCTTCCTTTGCAAGCTTAGCTAAATAGATAACTTGCTCTTGAGCTGATTTATCAACACCTAAACGCTTAAGCTCTGTTTCATCCATACTTGTTAATACAGTAACAGCGATAAGTAATGGCGCTTTGTCACCAAATTTCTCTAGAGCCGATTTAGCTTTGCTCATCATTTCAAAGCCACCAGAAGCATGAACGTTTACCATCCACACACCCATTTTAGCAGCTGCAGTAACCGCTTTAGCTACTGTATTAGGAATATCATGAAACTTTAAATCTAAGAAAACATCAAAACCTAAATCAATTAACTCTTTAACAAATGCAGGTCCAAAATAGGTAAACATTTCTTTGCCGACCTTGAGACGGCAAGTATCAGGAGAAAGTTGTTTAACAAAGTTTAAAGCAACTTCTTGATCATCGTAATCTAATGCAATAAGAATTTTTTTTGAGTGTTCGAAAGACATAACTATCCTAGTGAATGGCAGTAAAGTTATTAATTATGGGGTTATTAAAATCCGTCTAAGCCTCGACTTGGAACAATGGTTTCCCAATGCTTACAAGAAGGGCAGTTCCAATATATGGTGTAGCTTGTAAAACCACAATGCTGGCATTGAAAATCTGGTTTTGTAGCAATATAAGAGGTTACAAGCTTATCAATTTCGTTAAGTACTTCTTTAGTATTTTTATTTTGGTCACCCATTAATTGCAGTAAAAAACTAAAACCACGAATAGTAGGTTGACGTTTTAAGCTATCAGTTAAAAATTCAAAGGCTTGCTTAGTGTGACCTTGCTCAAGTAATGCTTGGCAATGCTTTATTTTAATTAATACACCGCCCTTCTCTAACAAGTCACTGACTAACTCGTGAAATTGATGCGTCAAATTCAATTGTTTATAACTGTGTGCAAGCTCATCAATAAACAACGGAGCAAACAAGGTAAATTGAGAGACAAGTTCACGCCAGTAATAAATAGCTTTAACGTAATCTTCTTTTGCGTAAGCAACTAACCCTAACTCGTAAAGCGGACGCACGGCTTTATAATTTAAGCTAATCGCTTTTCTCATTAGTTGGGGTGTATTGTCACTTAAAGCTGACTCACAATAAAAATTAGCAATTGCTTTAAATTGCTGTTCTTTTGAAAATAGTTCGCTATGAGCTTCAAACATGTTGATGCCTTTTTCCCACTCACGGGTTTGCGAATATAAAGTGATAATAGGGTCCAGCGCTTCTACATGCCCTGCTTTAACTAACCAAACTAAGTGCTCTTCCGCACTATCTAATAGTCCGGCCATTATATAATCTTCGGCTAGTTCTAAACGGCTAGTTGCAGCTTGTTGTTCATTTAAGCTTGGGTGTTTTAACAGAAGTTCATGAATTTTTATTGCGCGGTCTAATTCACCTCTACGGCGAAACATGGTGGCAAGTGTAGAATAGTGTTCAACCGAGTCGGCTGAAACTTCAAGTAAGTTGATTAAATGCTCTAAGCCTTGATCTTCTTCTCTATCGAGTAGAAATTTTAAGCCTTTGCTATATTCAGAAGTGATCTGACGATTAAGTTGATGAGCTTGGTTTTTAGCACTGTTTTTACCCATAATCCAACCGTAACCAGCGGCAACAGGTAATAGTAAAAACAAAAGCTCAATCATAGTTAGGTGTCTTTATTCGCGGCAAGCTTTTTTTTATCTTTTTCAGGCGCTAATTGCTTTTTTAAGCGGTAGTTTTGCCACTTTAATTGCGAAAACAATTTAAAGCTAATAAAACAACCAATCAAAACACCTAATAAAAAGCAGATACTTATTATTACAGCTAAAGGTAGTGTATTACTGGCTATAATGTAATTTACTTGTACTAATTGTGGGTTTTGTGACCCTAATACAAATGCACTGATAAGGCATAGTGCAACCAGAATAATTTTTAATACCTTGAACAAGTAACTACTCCACTAAGTTAACTAGGCAATGCTTTCATTCACGCGGTCGCGCAATTCTTTGCCTGGTTTAAAATGAGGTACATGCTTTCCTTCAAGCTCAACTGTATCGCCAGTCTTAGGATTACGACCTGTGCGAGGAGCGCGGAAATGCAAAGAGAAACTACCAAAACCTCTGATCTCAATACGATCTGAAGTAGATAATGAGCCGGCCATTTGTTCAAGAATTTCTTTTACAGCATTCTCAACATCTTTCACTGGAACGTGTGCGTGTTGTTCCGCAAGTATTTCTATCAATTCTGACTTAGTCATAGCGTTTCCTTAAAAAGAGATATAGGAAGGGCAAAAAATGCCCTTCCAACTAAAAACTAATTATATATTAGTCTTTTTGTGCATTTGCGAAAGCAGCTGCCATTGCGTTTTCAAACACTGGCTCTTCTTTCTTAAGCTTCTCTAGTACTTCTTTCTCTTCTGCTTCGAAAAGAGCTTTTACAGATAAGCTTAAAGTGCGGTTCTTACGATCAACACCAACGTATTTAACTTCAATCTCGTCGCCTACAGAAACAACAGTAGTTGCATCTTCAACGCGCTCTTGAGCGATATCAGCTACACGGATGTAACCTTCAACGCCTTCGATAAGTTCAACAGTTGCGCCTTTCGCATCAACTTCAGTCACTTTACCTTTAACAATAGCACCTTTTTTGTTTGCATCAAGGTAGTTATTGAATGGGTCAGCTTCGATTTGCTTAACACCTAGAGAGATACGTTCACGCTCTGGGTCAACTTGCAATACGATAGCAGTGATTTCGTCACCTTTCTTGAATTCACGTACAGCTTCTTCGCCAGGTGTATTCCAAGAAATGTCTGAAAGGTGTACAAGACCGTCAATACCACCGTCAAGACCGATAAAGATACCGAAGTCAGTGATTGATTTGATCTTACCAGTAACTTGATCGCCTTTGTTTTGTAGACGAGCAAATTCCTGCCAAGGATTAGCAATACATTGCTTAAGACCAAGAGAAATACGACGACGTTCTTCGTCGATTTCTAAAACCATAACTTCAACAGTGTCGCCAAGGCTTACAACTTTTGAAGGATGGATGTTCTTGTTAGTCCAATCCATTTCAGAAACGTGTACTAAACCTTCAACGCCTTCTTCGATTTCCACGAAACAGCCGTAATCTGTAAGGTTAGTAACACGACCAGAAAGTTTAGAACCTTCTGGGTAACGACCAGCGATAGCTGCCCATGGATCTTCACCAAGCTGTTTAAGGCCTAGAGAAACACGAGTTTTATCTTTGTCGAATTTTAGAACTTTAACTGCGATTTCGTCGCCAACATTAACGATTTCTGAAGGGTGCTTAACACGCTTCCAAGCCATATCAGTAATGTGTAGTAGACCATCAACACCACCAAGGTCAACGAATGCACCGTAGTCAGTAAGGTTCTTAACGATACCTTTAACTTCTTGGCCTTCAACAAGGTTAGCAAGAAGCTCTTCACGTTCTTGTGAGTTTTCAGATTCGATAACTGCACGACGTGAAACAACAACGTTGTTACGTTTTTGGTCAAGCTTGATTACTTTAAATTCAAGCTCTTTGCCTTCAAGGTGAGTTGTGTCACGTACTGGACGAACATCAACAAGTGAACCAGGTAGGAAAGCACGGATTGAATCAACTTCAACTGTGAAACCGCCTTTAACTTTACCGTTGATAACACCAGTAACAGTCTCTTGCTCTTCACATGCTTTCTCAAGACGGATCCATGCTTCGTGACGCTTAGCTTTCTCACGAGAAAGGATAGTTTCACCGAAACCGTCTTCAATTGCATCTAGTGCAACATCTACTTCGTCGCCTACAGCAACTTCTAGTTCACCAGCAGCATTTTTGAACTGCTCTGCAGGGATAGCACTTTCTGATTTAAGACCAGCATCTACAAGTACAATGTTATTCTCGATAGAGATTACTGTACCTTTAACGATAGAGCCTTGCTCTGCTTCAAAACCCTTTAAGCTTTCTTCAAATAACTGCGCAAAATTTTCTGACATACGAATATACGTCTCATATATTAATACCAATAAGCAACCATGCTGCATGGGGTTGTTAAAATAGCACTGGCATCCTGCTGGCGCATAAAATGTGTTTAGCTTCGTTTAGGAAGCTTACCTTCAGAGATAGCAATATCCAATAAAGTTATTACCTTATCAAACACTTGCTGTGCATTAAGATCGCTAGTATCGATCTCAATAGCATCCTCTGCAGGTACAAGCGGAGCAACGGCACGATTCATATCGCGCTCGTCACGAGCTTGAATGTCCTGTAATAGACCACTTAGTGTAACATCAAGGCCGCGCGTATTCAACTCAACAAAGCGTCTACGAGCACGCTCTTGTGCACTTGCTGTTAAATATATTTTTAACGGCGCATCTTGAAAAACCACAGTGCCCATATCACGGCCGTCGGCAATTAAGCCATTTTCAGTGCGAAATGCACGCTGGCGACGTAATAACGCTTCACGAACGCGAGGTAATGCTGCAACTTTTGATGCCGCAGCGCCTACTTCTTCATTACGAATAGTAGTGGTGACATCTTCGCCTTCTAAAATAACTTTTCCTGCATTAGTTTGGCTATCTACCAAAAACTGCACATCTAAATTTGCAGCAAGCGGGACAAGCCCTTCTTCATTGTCTAATGCAATTTGGTGATGAAGTGCAGCTAAAGATAAAACACGATAAATCGCACCGCTATCTAATACATCCCACCCTAACTTGTCGGCTAACAAGCGACAAACAGTTCCTTTACCTGAACCACTTGGGCCATCAACGGTGATCACGGGCATTAATAACGCCTGCATTTAAAACCTCCTGCAATGCACACCTAAATAAACCGCGACATTATACGTCAGTTATTAAAATATATCTGCTATTAGTGTGTAACTTTTGTAATTACTTCTAATTAGCTTATTCACTGACTGACGCTAAAACATTGAAAAATGTAGGAAATGTTTTATAGGTACACTTTGGATCATTAATTGTTATTGGCTTTCCACCAACGGCAACCATTGAAAAACACATGGCTATACGGTGATCGTCGTAAGTATCAACAGCAACATCATTAAATGTTTCAGGTGGGGTGATCTCTATAAAATCTTCACCTTCTACAACCTGTGCGCCTACTTTACGAAGCTCAGTTGCCATTGCATATAAACGGTCTGTCTCTTTTACTCGCCAGTTATAAATGTTACGAATGGCTGTTGGGCCTTTGGCAAAAAGAGCAACAGTTGCAAGAGTCATGGCTGCATCAGGAATTGCATTGGCGTCAATATCCACGCCTTTTAATTCGCCTTTGCGAACAACTAAACGTTCATCATACCAATCAATTTTTGCGCCTACTTGCTCCATTACTTTGGCAAAGCCTATATCACCTTGAACCGATTTAGCGCCAACGCCCTTAATTTCAATCTCACCGCCTGCAATTGCAGCCGCAGCAACAAAGTAAGAAGCAGAAGATGCATCGCCTTCAACCATTATGCGATCTAATGATTGATATTGTTGACCACCTTTAACTTTAAAAGTTGCATAATCACTGTGCTCAACATTAACCCCAAAACGTGCCATTACATCAAGTGTAATATCAATATAAGGTTTAGAGACTAAAGTACCTTTAATAGTTATTGTTGTATCACCGTTAAATAATGGCGCTGCCATTAATAGAGCGGTTAAAAATTGACTTGAAATACTGCCGTCAATTTCAACTTCACCGCCTTTTATTTGGCCACCCACAATTTTAAGTGGTGGGTAGTCTTTGTGCTTTGTATAAGTAACATCACCACCCAATGCTTGCAGCGCGTCAACCAAGTGCCCTATTGGGCGCTCTTCCATACGTGGCTCGCCTATTAGCTCGTACTCACCAGCAACGGCAGCAAGTACTGCCGTTAAAGGTCTATAAGCAGTACCCGCATTACCTAAAAACAATGGCTCAGTCGGTGTATTAAACACACCACTAACACCCTCTACGGTGGCTACAGTGCGTTCATCATTTAAAGTTACATTTACACCTAATAACTTTAAGGCGCCCAGCATATGGCGTATATCGTCACTATCAAGTAAGTTTTCTACAACGGTAGTACCGCTTGCAAGTGCTGCTAATAATAAAATTCTGTTCGATAGACTCTTTGAACCTGGTAGGGTTACTGTGCCATTTACTCTAGAAATAGGTTCTAAACGAAGCTGCTCCATTAGCTGTGCTCCTTTGCAAAAGCAGCCATAAAGTCTACAAGTGCTTGAACACCTTCAATAGGCATTGCGTTATAAATACTTGCGCGCATACCGCCCACAATTCTGTGGCCTTCAAGAGCAAGTAACCCTGCATCTTTAGACTGAGCAACAAACTTATCATTTAAGCTTTCATCATTAAGCCAAAACGGAACATTCATACGTGAACGGCAATGTTTAGCTACTTTATTGGTATAAAAGCTCGATTCATCAATAAAGTCATAAAGTAGCTGCGCTTTAGCAATATTTTGAACTTCCATCGCTTTTACGCCACCATTACTTTCAAGCCATTGAAATACTTCAGCAGCTAAATACCAAGCAAATGTAGGAGGCGTGTTAAACATGCTGCCTTGTTTTGCTTCTAATGCGTAATCTAAAATGCCTGGCTTAGGTAAGCCTTCACGCTCAAGTAATGTTTTACGAACAATAACGATTGATATGCCCGACGGGCCGATATTTTTTTGCGCACCAGCGTAAATTAAATCAAATTTATTAACGTCTATTTCGCGTGATAAAATAGTTGACGACATATCAGCAACGATCGGTGCAGTTGGGTGGCTTGGTACATCAAAAATTTCTAAGCCGTCAACCGTTTCGTTAGGGCAATAGTGAATGTAAGATGCATCTTCTGGTAACACCCAATCAGCAACCTGTTTAATAGAAAACTCGCCATTGGCATCATTACGCACATCAATAGAGGTTGCTTGAGTAAACTTGTTGGCCTCATCTGTTGCACTTTTTGACCACACGCCGTTTTCGCAATAAACCGCAACTTTGCCTTCTTGGTGTAAATTTAATGGCACAGCACTAAACTGCCCACGACCACCACCATGCATAAACAGCACTTCAAATTCATCAGTTATATTTATTAGGCGACGAAGGCTGGCTTCACATTTAGCTGTAAGGGCTAAAAATTCTTTGCTACGATGGCTTATTTCCATCACAGACACACCTAAATCTTGCCAATCTAGAAACTCTTTTTGTGCTTTTTTCATAACCGCTTGCGGAAGCATAGCTGGCCCCGCACAAAAATTATATTTACTCATTACCTTTGCCTCATTCCAGTAATTTAACTACTAAGCATGAATGCTCAATACCCACCCACTAAACCTTTGAGTTTTAGTGAATGAATATAACTTCACACCCTATTAATTTTTTTCAACAACATTAAAAAAAGCGGCCAAGGCCGCTTTTTCAATATCAATTATTCTGAAGGAGGATTATCATCCGCTACTTCATCAATAACCGTATCTACAGTTTCAACGTCTTCAATATCAATCAAGTCACTTTCTGTAACTTCAATCTCTTCTATACGTTGTAAACCAACTACTTGCTCTTCGTCAATAGTTCTGATCAAAATAACACCTTGGGTGTTACGTCCAACCGTAGAAACTTCATTAACGCGAGTACGTACTAAGGTACCACGATTTGAAATAATCATGATTTCGTCGTTGTCATCAACTTGTACAGCACCAACAACAGCACCGTTACGCTCACTCACCTTAATAGATACAACACCCTGTGTTGCACGGCTCTTAGATGGGTAATCTTCTAGTTGTGTACGCTTACCGTAACCATTTTCAGTTACCGTTAAAATAGCACCGTCAGTTTTTGGTACAATTAACGATACTACGCGTTGATCATCGGCCATTTTAATACCACGAACACCTGTAGCAGTACGACCCATTGGGCGAACACCTTTGAAACGAATCTCAGGGTTACCTTCTTCGTCTAATACTGGGTTACCGTTTTCATCAACAACTGTTGTTTCTTCAGCTTCTTTAAAGCGTACAACTTTACCTGCATCAGTGAACAACATAATTTCGTTGCTACCATCGGTAATATCAACCCCAATCAGGCTATCGCCATCATTTAAGTTAACAGCAATAATACCGCTTGCACGTTGACGACTGTAAGCCGTTAATGGTGTTTTCTTAACTGTACCAAATGCTGTTGCCATAAAGATGTATTTATCTTCTGCGTACTCGCGTACTGGCAATATAGCAGTAATACGTTCATCAGCTTCAAGTGGTAACAAGTTAACAATTGGCTTACCGCGCGCTGCACGACTCGCTAGTGGTAACTGATACACTTTAAGCCAATATAAACGACCGGCCGTAGAGAAACACAATATAGTATCGTGTGTATTTGCAACTAATAGACGCTCAATGAAATCTTCATCTTTCATCTTCGTTGCTGACTTACCTTTACCACCACGACGCTGTGCTTCGTAATCAGACAATGCCTGATACTTCACATAACCTTCGTGAGAAAGCGTTACTACTACGTTTTCTTCAGTAATTAAGTCTTCAAGGCTGATATCGTGAGCAGCTGCATTAATTTCAGTGCGACGCTCATCACCATATTGCTCTTTAATTTCAACTAGCTCGTCACGTATAACTTCCATTAAACGCTCAGGAGTTGCCAAAATATAAAGTAGTTCAGCAATTAGTTCTAATAACGCTTGGTATTCGGTCAGGATTTTTTCGTGTTCAAGGCCTGTTAGCTTATGTAAACGCAAATCAAGAATTGCTTGAGCTTGTTGCTCAGAGATATAATATTGACCATCGCGAATACCAAGTTCGCTTGCTAACCAATCTGGACGAGCAACATTGTCTTCACCTGCTTTTTCAAGCATACCTTGTACATTACCTAATTCCCACGGACGCGCTGTTAAAGCAATTTTAGCTTCAGCAGGTGTCGGCGACTTACGAATAAGTTCGATAATTGGGTCAATGTTCGCAAGCGCAATCGCTAAGCCTTCAAGCGTGTGTGCACGGTCACGGGCTTTACGTAAATCAAATACTGTACGACGAGTTACTACTTCACGACGGTGAATAATAAACTCTTCTAACATTTCTTTTAAATTGAAACATTTAGGTTGGTTATTAATTAGCGCAACCATATTCATACCAAACACAGTTTGTAACTGAGTTTGTGAATACAAGTTGTTTAAAATAACTTCGCCTACGTCACCACGTTTAATTTCAATAACGATACGCATACCGTCTTTATCTGATTCATCACGTAGAGCACTAATACCTTCAATTTTCTTATCTTTAACCAGCTCAGCAATTTTTTCAATTAAACGAGCTTTATTAACTTGATAAGGAATTTCGTGAACGATAATTGTTTCACGGCCTGTTTTTTCATCGGTTTCGATGTCGGCGCGTGCACGCATGTACACTTTACCACGGCCAGTTAAGTAGGCTTGTTCAATACCCTTCTTACCGTTGATAATTGCAGCCGTTGGGAAATCAGGACCAGGGATATAATCCATTAACTCTAAAATAGTTAAATCTGGATTTTGAATAAGTGCCAAACAACCATTTACAACTTCAGTTAAGTTATGTGGTGGTATATTTGTAGCCATACCTACTGCAATACCTGACGAACCATTCACTAATAAATTAGGAACTTTCGTTGGTAAAACATCAGGGATGAACTCAGTGCCATCGTAGTTAGGAACGAAATCAACCGTTTCTTTTTCAAGATCGGCTAATAACTCATGCGACATTTTAGCCATACGTACTTCTGTATAACGCATTGCCGCTGCTGAATCACCATCAACCGAACCGAAGTTACCTTGGCCATCTACTAGCATATAACGCAGTGAGAATGGCTGAGCCATACGAACTATCGTGTCATAAACTGCACTGTCGCCGTGTGGGTGGTATTTACCGATTACGTCACCGACCACACGGGCCGATTTTTTGTAAGGCTTGTTCCAGTCATTACTAAGCTCGTTCATTGCAAACAAAACGCGGCGATGAACAGGTTTTAAGCCGTCACGTACGTCTGGTAATGCACGTCCTACAATTACGCTCATTGCGTAATCTAAGTAGGAGTTTTTTAACTCGTCTTCAATATTGACTGGCAGAATTTCATTGGCGAGATCAGTCATTTGATATCACATTCCTTCAGTATCAGCTCTCAACAACCCGGTATTGGGTATTAAGAGTATTGTTATTATTTCTAACAGCCATGCTATCACAATTAATTTTAATTTACAGGCGCAAAACTTTGCGATTTATCAATTTAGCCCTATATAATGGCCTCAGATTGACGAGGAAGTATTTTATGACCGAACATCAAAATGTAGATCACGCAGAAATAGCAAAATTTGAAGCCATCGCCGAGCGTTGGTGGGACCTAGACGGAGAATTCAAACCTCTTCACGAAATTAACCCGTTACGTTTAGACTTTATAGCAAACAAAACGCAAGGCTTATTCGATAAAGAAACACTCGATGTTGGCTGTGGTGGCGGTATTTTAAGCCAAAGCATGGCGCGCATGGGCGCAAAAGTAACTGGCATCGACATGGGGCAAGAGCCTTTAACTGTTGCTAAGTTGCACAGTTTAGAAACTGGCGTAAATGTAGATTACATAAAAGTGCCAGCAGAAGAGTTTGCATCGCAACACCCAGAGCGCTTTGATGTAATAACCTGTATGGAAATGCTTGAGCACGTTCCCGACCCAGCATCTATCATTCATGCCGTAGCTGCACTTGCCAAACCAGGCGCAGACGTGTTTTTTTCAACCCTAAACAAAACACCTAAGGCATATTTATACGCCATTGTTGGCGCTGAAAAGCTTTTAAAAATGGTCCCTGAAGGTACACACGACCATAAAAAGTTTATAAAACCTGCGCAGCTTATTGCATGGGCAGAGCAAGCGGGTTTAAAAGTTCGTGCAAGTACAGGCCTTTCTTATAATCCACTATCAAAGCAATATACGCTCAATAGTGACGTTAGCGTAAATTACATACTGTACTTTGAGAAGTTAGCTTAATGGCTAACTCTCAAGCCCCCCTCTCCCTTATTGAGTACGATGCATTTTTATTTGATCTAGACGGCACTCTACTCGACACCGCTGATGATTTAGGTGCGGCTTTAAATGCAGTTCTCATTAATAATAAAATAGAGCCTGTTAGTAGTGATGTATACCGCCCTGCGGCATCTAACGGCGCAGGCGCATTATTAGAGACTGGTTTTAAAGAGTTATGGGACACACAACCTCAAAGCGAACTTATTAAGCAATTAGTTGACGAATACGCTGCAAACATAGCAAATCACACGCATTGCTTCAGCGGTGTTGAATCGTTGCTTATTGCCCTTGATCAGAAAAAGATCAAATGGGGGATCATGACTAACAAACCGGGGTTTTTAACTGATCCTTTAGTGGCAGCAATTCCCGCATTGAAAAATGCTAGTGTAGTAATAAGTGGCGACACCTTAGCTGAAGCTAAGCCATCCCCTTTACCGCTGCTATACTGTGCAAAGCTTATGGGAGTGCAACCAAAACGCTGTTTGTACATTGGTGATGCACAGCGAGACATACAAGCAGGCAAAGCCGCAGGTATGCGCACAGCAACGGCACTTTGGGGCTACATACCAAGTATTGATGAAGCCAACAGCTGGAATGCTGATTTTAACTGGCAAAGCCCAATTGATGGTTTTAACCATATATAGTGCCATGTTAATTAATAAACACTATATATTGTGATTGTGTTAGTTTTTACGCAAAGCTTGCTGATAAAAAAAGCAGTCAAAATTTATTTTTAAAATGCGTAAATTTAGCAGATCATTAGTTGATTTTTGCATATTTCAACTTAAATGATTGTTCGAAGGTGAGTGTCTACTAACACAAATACGTTATCCCGAAGTTATCCACAAATAGGGGCAATTATGTCCCTTGCAAAACAACTCAGACCACACTATCTTGTGATCTCTAAATTGAACAACACCAGATATTGTGGCCAAATGTTATTCAATTAAATTCGCAAATATGGCGAAACTTATAATAAATGAGTATATACCTTGCCCCGGCGAGGTATAAAGCATTGGTCAAAATACATAATTCCCAAGGAATACAGGCAAATGAACCAACAGTTATCTGTAAGCAAACGTGACGGGCGTAAAGAGCCTCTTGATCTGGATAAGATCCATCGCGTTATTGAGTGGGCCGCCGAAGGTTTAAACAACGTTTCGGTTTCGCAAGTTGAATTAAAGTCGCACATTCAGTTTTACGACGGTATTCGTACTAAAGACATTCACGAAACCATCATTAAAGCAGCAGCGGATCAGATTTCAAAAGAATCGCCTGATTACCAATACTTAGCTGCACGTTTAGCTGTATTCCATTTACGTAAAAAAGCGTACGGTCAATTTGAGCCACCACGTTTATTTGACCACGTAACAAAAATGGTTGGCGATAAACGCTACGATGCTCATTTACTAGTAGATTACACAGAGCAAGAGTTAGATGAGCTTGATGCATACCTTGATCATTCTCGCGATCTTAACTTTAGCTACGCTGCTGTAAAGCAACTTGAAGGTAAGTATCTCGTTCAAAACCGTGTATCGGGTGAAATATACGAAAGTGCACAGTTTTTATATATTTTAGTTGCGGCAAGCTTATTTTCAGATTACCCACGTGAAACACGTACTGATTACATTAAACGTTTTTACGATGCAGTATCTTTATTTAAAATATCTCTACCAACGCCAATTATGTCGGGTGTACGTACGCCTACTCGCCAGTTTAGCTCGTGTGTATTGATTGAATGTGGCGACAGCCTTGATTCAATCAATGCAACGTCGTCAGCTATTGTTAAATACGTTTCACAACGTGCGGGAATTGGTATTAATGCAGGTAGAATACGTGCGCTAGGTAGCCATATTCGTAACGGCGAAGCGTATCACACAGGTTGTATCCCTTTTTATAAGCACTTTCAAACAGCGGTTAAAAGTTGTTCACAAGGTGGTGTACGTGGCGGCGCAGCAACATTATTCTACCCGCTTTGGCATTTAGAAGTAGAGAACCTACTTGTACTTAAAAATAACCGTGGTGTAGATGACAACCGCGTTCGTCACCTAGATTACGGCGTACAGTTTAATAAATTAATGTACTCTCGTTTAATTAAAGATGATTACATTACATTATTTAGCCCATCAGATGTACCTGGCCTTTATGATGCATTTTTTGAAGACCAAGCTGAGTTTGACGCACTTTACGTTAAATATGAACAAGACGAATCTATTCGTAAAAAACGCATTAAAGCCATTGAGCTTTTCTCTATGTTTGCGCAAGAGCGTGCAAGTACTGGTCGTATTTATTTACAAAATGTGGATCACTGTAATACACACAGCCCATTTATTTCTAAAGTTGCGCCAATTCGCCAATCTAACTTATGTTTAGAAATTGCATTGCCAACTAAGCCACTTAATAACGTGAATGACGAAGAAGGCGAAATTGCCCTTTGTACACTTTCTGCGTTTAACCTAGGTGCAATAGAGTCACTTGATGAGCTTGAAGAGCTAGCTGAACTTGCAGTACGCGCACTTGATAACTTACTTGATTTCCAAGACTACCCTGTACCGGCTGCTAAAAATGCAACTATGGGTCGTCGTACACTAGGAATAGGCGTAATTAACTACGCATACTACCTAGCTAAAAACGGTAAGCGTTATTCTGATGGCAGTGCTAATGCATTAACACATAAAACCTTTGAAGCTATTCAATATTACTTAATGAAAGCATCAAACGAGCTTGCTAAAGAGCGTGGCGCATGTCCTAAGTTTAACGAGACAACGTATTCACAAGGTATTATGCCAACAGATACGTATAAACGTGATTTAGATAAAATTTGTGATGAGCCACTTCATCTTGATTGGGATACACTACGTGCAAGTATTAAAGAGCACGGTATGCGTAACTCAACACTAAGTGCGTTAATGCCATCAGAAACATCGTCGCAAATCTCTAACGCAACTAACGGTATTGAGCCACCACGTGGGCATATTAGCGTTAAAGCAAGTAAAGACGGTATTTTAAAACAAGTTGTTCCTGAGTATGAGCGTTTAAAAGATCAGTACGAGCTACTATGGGACATTCCATCAAACGATGGTTATTTACAGCTTGTTGGCATAATGCAAAAATTTGTTGACCAAACAATTTCTGCAAATACAAATTATGATCCAAACAAGTTCGAAGGCGGTAAAGTACCTATGCAAGTCTTGTTAAAAGACTTACTAAGCGCGTACAAACTAGGTGTTAAAACCTTGTATTACCACAATACTCGCGATGGCGCCTCAGATTCACAAGAAGATGCTCCAGAAGTGGAAGATGACGATTGTGAAGGCGGCGCGTGTAAAATTTAACTGCTGATTTTTATTTTAAGCGGGCATTTAGCCCGCTTTTTCTGATAGTTTTTTGAGTGATAAACATGTCTTATACTACTTTTAGCCGAAACCATAATAACCAAATGCAAGAGCCAATGTTTTTTGGCCAAACTGTAAACGTATCTCGTTACGACCAACAAAAATACCCAATTTTTGAAAAGTTAATTGAAAAGCAACTGTCTTTCTTTTGGCGTCCTGAGGAAGTAGATGTAAGTAAAGACCGTTTAGACTTTCAAGCATTACCAGATCACGAAAAGCATATATTTTTAAGCAACTTAAAATACCAAACACTGCTTGATAGTGTACAAGGTCGTTCGCCAAACGTGGCTCTACTTCCAATTGTATCGCTACCAGAGCTTGAAACATGGATAGAAACGTGGGCGTTCAGTGAAACAATTCACAGCCGCTCATACACGCATATTATCCGTAACGTAACACAAGCACCTGAGCTTATTTTTGATGACATTGTTAGCAACGATAAAATTAGCGAACGTGCTGATGCCGTAACTAAATACTACGATGACTTAATTAACTCTGTATCGCTTTACAACTTATACGGTGAAGGCAAACACGAGATTAACGGTAAAACAGTTATCATTAATTTATTTGAGCTTAAAAAGAAACTTTACCTGGCTATGATGTCGGTAAATATTCTTGAAGCGATTCGCTTTTACGTAAGCTTTGCATGTTCGTTTGCATTTGCTGAGCGTGAGCTAATGGAAGGTAACGCTAAAATCATCAAGCTAATTGCACGCGATGAAGCACTTCACCTTTCTGGTACTCAGCATATTTTAAACATCATGCAAGACGGTAAGGACGACCCAGAAATGGCGATTGTTGCTGCCCAGTGCCGCGACGAAGCAATTAAAATGTTTGTTGATGCTGCAGAGCAAGAAAAAGAGTGGGCCGAATACTTATTTAAAGATGGTTCGATGATTGGCTTAAATAAACATATTTTATGTCAGTACGTTGAATACATTACCAATGCACGTATGACTGCGATTGGTTTGCCAGCACAGTTTGAAAACAACAGTAACCCTATCCCGTGGATAAACTCGTGGTTAGTGTCTGATAACGTGCAAGTAGCACCACAAGAAGCAGAAATAAGCTCATACCTTGTTGGTCAAATTGACTCTCAAGTTGATGCATCAGAATTTGGTGATTTTGATTTATAATGAGTGACAAGTCTACTGCAAGCATAACGCTTGCAGAAAACAGCCAGTGTATAGAATTTATCGCTGGCTGCCCTTCTCTTCTACACTGCTTAGAATCCATGAAAATAGACGTCGCATTCCAATGCCGTGAAGGTTATTGCGGCGCTTGTAGAGCAACTTTAGTGTCAGGCAGTGTTGAGTATAACGAAGAGCCACTTGCGTTTGTACGCGAAGGCGAAATACTGTTGTGCTGCTGTAAACCCAATGGCAATGTAAGTATTGATCTGAAATAAAAATCAATACTTACATCTATCGTTTATTAAACTTATCAATAGTGTGGAACGAACCGGTAATGTCCGGTAATTTTATAATCAAAAAGCATATCGCTTTTGTGCGGACCACGCCCTATATTATGCACAATAAGTGGGTTACCCGTATCTTGAGATAACTCATTAATCACCATACCTATATGAGGTAAATTACCTGGTAACATCCACGTTACTATATCGCCGGTTTTATAATCACTCACTTTGTTGGATTTACTCAATACGTTTGCATGGCGCTCAAAGTAAGCTTGTAAATTTGGAACACGTCGATGATCTATATTTTTATCAGGCTTAGTTAAGCCCCAAATACGTTTAGATGGATACAGCGCAAAGTTTTTTTGCATGTCTTCATGCACGAGTTTCTGTAAATCAACACCTAACTTTCTATAACTTCTAATTATTACATCGGTGCACACACCTATATTTTTAGGTACATCCCCACCAGGGTAGCCAATAGAGCGATAAGCGCCGTCGTAAGTCACATCATGAGTTGTACGCTCAAGCAGAGCTGAAACAATATCTTCTTCAAACGATGCTGCATTACTATTTATACACGCTAAAGTAAGTAGACACCCAATAATTCTGTACATATAAACTCCTTTAAACCTAAAATTGAGTTACAGCGTTTGGGCTACGTGCCTAAGAACGTCTATTTTATTGCCTTTACTTGCAAATTGCGTATCCAGCGCATATGCCATTTTTTCAAGCGGAGCGTCGTTGTATCCTACATGTTGGATTTCGCTAATGTAACGCATCATAAACGCGTCTGGACCAAGTTTAAGCCACTGCGCTACATGCACAAGCTCATGAAAATGAACCCTCAAATCTTTTGCAACCTCAGGAAGTAGATAATAGGTATTTTTATACGTTATACCCGCCGCGTCCATATCGACAAAATCACCTAGGCCCATTTCTCGCAGACCCGCAAAGTCTGGCTTTGGTATTTGGTCTACAACAACGTAATACGCGTTTTTTAAAAACTCGGTAGGATAAAACCCATCAAATTCATTGCTGAATTTATCACAACACACTTTTTGACTATTGTATTTTAAATTTGTAGCGTCAATCCAACTTTCTATTTGTTCTAGCAAAGCTTATCTCCTAAAGTACAAATGCAACACACCATGTGTAAACCTTAATCTAATATTGTAGTAAATTTTTTAACCAGCACTTTTACTATTAACACCTCGCAACTAGCTAAGAAAATAGAACGCATTAAAAACTAAACAAAAAGCGCTTAATCAAAATTATCATATAAGCATAACCGGTCTATAAACAGTAAAAACCTTTTTTATACTTTTTAAAGTGTTATTATTTGTAACTAAAATAGTAACACTTAAAATCATGTATAATTTTACTAATATACTCTTTCGTATGAAAATAATGCGTTTCAGTCCCATTGTCTTACTGGTCATATTAAGTAATACAGTAAATGCTGAAAATATAAAACCGTTCACATCAGATGGCTGTAGTGCTTTTCCGGATGGCACCACAAAGGATAAAAAGTTGTGGCTTGCATGTTGTAAAGCGCACGACTACGCCTACTGGCAAGGTGGCACTTATTGGCAACGTTTAGAAGCAGATAAAGCCTTGCAACAGTGTGTTATTGAAGCCGGCGAAACGAGTATAGCGAACCTTATGCTTGTTGGAGTTCGATTTGGTGGCAGTCCTTATATACCATCGACTTTCAGATGGGGCTATGGTTGGCCCTATCCTAGGTTATATCAAGCATTAACAGCTGATGAAATTAAGCAAATTGCTGCTTTAAAAACGGTATCAACTCAAACCAATTAACACATTGTGAAAAACTGGGTTGTGCAAATAATATCAAAAGGAATTGAATCACTATGCTTATACTGCTAAGTATCATTTTAACTTTGTTTCCAACGGTAATATCTTATTTTGTTTCACGTAATTATGCTAAAAAGGCTAAAGCAACTAATAAAGGTGCTTACATCAGAGCTGTGCTTTGGTCTAGTGTTTTCTCGTGGACACTATTTGCTGCTGTTGGGCACGGTGCAATCATCTTCCCTTTACCTTCAACATTTGCGGTCGTGTTATATGTGTTTTCATATGACGAACGTGGTATCTATTTTCATCCTCACATCTTTTTAAGCCCAACGATTCCAATAGCCGTTTATTTAATAAGCTATTTCAAATACAAAAAAGCGGCCAATAAAGAGCTAACGCCCTAGCCCACTGTTGGCTCATCAGTATCTTGTAAGTCCTGCTGTACACTTCTTTGCTGTGAAACTACAACGTTATTATCTGAATATAAATGTGTAAATAACAGGTCTAGTAAATTAATAAAGCGTCATTACCAAAAATAACGAGTTTACCTATGCCCCTAGATATACAAAAAAGCCTTAAAGTAAAACCTGCTCACATCGTCTCATTTATTGTGTTTTTATTAGTTTCAATATCTACGTTTACCGCTCAAGTATATGCCGCTGATGCTGTATGGCCTTCAAAAACCACTTACAAATATGCAAATGTAAACGGTAAAAAGATATTTTACCGAGAAGCTGGCGCGCAGCATAAGCAAACCATTGTACTTTTACATGGGTATCCGTCGTCTTCACACAGCTACCGAGAATTGATCCCACTCTTATCAGGTCGTTATCATGTGATTGCACCTGATTATTTAGGCTCTGGTTATAGCGCACGCCCAAACCCAGAAACTCAAAAATATACTTTTGAATTACTAGCTCAATACGTTGAAGTGTTACTAACAACACTTAAAGTAAAGCGCTACAGCCTTTATATACAAGACTTTGGAGCTCCTGTGGGCTTTAGAATGTTGTTAAATAACCCAAATAAACTTGATGCACTTATTGTACAAAATGGTAATGCGTATTTAGAGGGGTTAACCCTACCGAGGCAAGCGTTTTTTAAAGCCGCGAATGAGGACAAATCACAAGCGCAGAGTGATAAAATTTATTCGTTCACGTCTAATAAAGCCATTATTAATAAGCAATATTTACGAGACGTACAAAGTAACCCAGAAGTAATGAGCCCTGATAGCTGGACGCACGATCTTCACTTTTTACAAACTAAATCCGATAGAGTAATTCAAGTACAATTGCTACAAGATTACTACAATAACCTTCTCGACTACCCTAAATGGCAAGCTTATTTACGCAAGTACCAACCAGCAACATTAATTGTATGGGGCAAAAACGACCCTGCGTTTATAGCCGCAGGCGCTAAAGCATATTTGAAAGATGTACCGAACGCTGAAATACATTTACTCGATTCAGGACACTTTAGTGTTGAAGAAAAACCAGTTGAGATTGCAAAGTACATTGTGAACTTTATGGATAAGCTATAAATAGCGGAAATAAAAAAACGCTGAGGGTATAAACCATCAGCGTTTCATTAAATTGTATTAACTTAAGCTAAATCCAAAGAAATAGTATTTAATATGGGTAACTGTCAGATCAAGTCTGAGCTAGTAAATTTTAAATATTTAACCTTCTTCTTCAATAAGTGATTCTAGTAGATCGTGTATTTCAGCTTTAAGCTCTTTGTCTTCTATTTTATTAGCACTAACCTTAGCATTTTGAAGATTTTTAATAGCCTCGTCTTTTTGACCAAGTTCTAGCTGCAGTGTAGCCATTGAAAAAGAAACTGATGACATGTGATCTTTGTTATTAATCGCAACAGACTTTTCTAATGCTTTTTCATAAGTCGTGATTGCCTCTTCTAGCTCTTCGGTAAAATCAGCTAAAGTTTCCCATTGTACTGGGTGATCTTTTGAAGTGTTTTCGTTTTCAATACAAATCGCTTTTAATTGAGCAAATAAAGATTCAAATTTTTCTCGGTTATTTTTGTTAGCCGCCGCCATTAAATCTTCTGCTAGGTCATGTACCGCTTTATATATTTTTGTATTCATCATCACTGGTTATCCTTTAGTGCAGCTAAACTAATTTACTGACTCAATTTAGCTAAAATGTATCATTACAGTCATTATAAAATGTATTTAAACAACTGATTTATTTAATTTGGTGTATATCGTAATAATACATTAATAATGAACATCGCGTAGACGTTAAACACACTGTAATTAAACTTTATCGCAATTACTCTTAGTAACCTCACACACTGAATAAACTTGCAACCCAATCCAACGTAAAGATAGTCGTAAACACTTTAAGTGCAATGACAACTATAAATAATAAGATGATTGCCGCTTTGGCTTTACTACTTTTGAGGTTGTTCCAATATAATAACTTTGCATTAAATTCTGTTTTTAACTTAGTAACAGCTTCTTTCATAATTACATCCTACTTAGGTATCCCGCTCAGCAACATTTAATAACTACACAGCTGCCCAAGCAGGTTTCATAATATTTTTCGCCACCTTAGAGTAAAGCATTAAATAAAGCCTGTACTATATAAAATGTAACAAGGGGTTTTAACTTAAGTTATTGTATCTAACTTTTTTACACACCCAAAAAGCAAACAATGGTGCAATTCAGTAGAGCGTTAATAATAAATTTGGTGCTACACTAATAGCTAACTTAAATGTGTTAACAGCCAATTAAATTAGCAAATTATGAAAGAGTGTAACCAGTGTGGTAAATGCTGTATTAAATATGGTGGCGGCGACTTAAGCGCAACGAAAGAAGAAATAGATTTATGGGAGCTCTTTAACCCCGAAATTTATGAGTACGTTAAAAACAACGAAATTTGGTTTGACCCAAAAACAGGCTCAAGACTTCAAGTGTGCCCATTTTTAGAAATTGCGCCTAAAAAGGAGCCTCTCGCTAAAAATATGTATACCTGCAGTATTTACCTTGACCGTCCAGAAGACTGCCGCCACTACCCTAGCCTTATTTCAGAGATGATCCGCGACGAATGCGAAATGATTGAATCTATAGATATTACAAACCAGACAAGAGCGCAGCATAAACTAGATTTGATAATGATAGATAGCCGCTCTTAGATACCTAGATAAACCTGCAGCGCTATGAGTCTCGCACTTAAATAAATAGGTATTTCTATTAACATACCTATTATTATAATTTTTATAAAATTGGTTTAATCGTCATTTTTAGATCATTCATCGCAAAATACAAAGTTATACTATAACATTGTTGATTCACTGATTTTGCGGTGTTATATTATATCACAACATAATAACCGTGAACCAATATATCCATGACAAAGTTAACATTAATCTCCTCTGCTATTTTTTCTGTTTTATGTTCTCAATCAGCTTTGGCTGCCACTGTTACTGGTAAAGTAATGGATGATAAAAATCAGCCAATTAAAAATGCCTCAATTCATGTGCATGGCAAAAACCAAAGCGTAAAAAGTAATGATTTAGGCGAATTTGCTATAGACATCGATGCAAATAGCCAATTACATATTAGTAAAGACAACTACGTAGACTCTCGTATTGCTGTTAGCGAATCTTCAAATAATCTGTCTGTGTCACTTAAACCAACATCGGTTGAGACAGTGGTTGTTTATGCCTCTGCACTTCATAAAAATAGCCTCGAGATGATATCGCCAGTAAGCGTGCTCTCAGGTGATGAATTAAGAAATAAATCAAAACCAACTCTTGGTGAAACGCTAAAAGGTTTACCAGGCGTAAATGCAAGTTACTTTGGCCCTGTATCATCAAGCCCAATTATTCGTGGTTTAGATGGCCCTCGCGTTAAAATCACACAAAACGGATTAGATGCCAGCGATGCATCACGCATTGGCCCAGACCACGCAACATCAAGCGACAGCCTAGCAGCAGAACAAATTGAAGTATTACGTGGCCCAAGTACCCTACTTTATGGCTCTGGTGCAATTGGCGGTGTTGTTAACGTGGTTGATAACCGCATCCCTACAGACAATATCGACGAGCTTACGGGTGCTGCTGAATACAGCCACGATACAGTGTCAAACTCAAACACAGTAGCTGCAAAACTTGAAACAGGTAATGAAGGCTTTAACTTTCATTTTGATGGCACTAAGCGCAGTGGCGATGATTACCAAACACCTACCTTTACTATTGCCGACGATGATGGCGATGTAGAAACAGAGAATTCTGTAGAAAACACATTTATTGATAGCGAAACACTTAACTTTGGTACCAGCTATGTTGGCGATCATTTAACGATTGGTTTTTCGTACGGTAGTATTGATACCGATTACGGTATTCCTGGGCATGAGCATCATCACGATCACGAAGGTGAAACTGAAGAAGAGCATGCAGAACATGAAGATGAAGCAGCTGAAGAGCCGGTTTACGCACATTTAGAGCAAGATCGCTGGCAAGGGCTTGTAAGTTACGCCCTTCATAATAACTGGATTGAAACCATCAACCTACGTGTTGGCTATACAGATTACTCGCACAGCGAAATTGAAGATGGCGAAATTGGTACTACTTTTAAAAATAAAACGACTGAAGCACGTTTAAATGTAGAGCATAAGTTTGCTGATTGGCACGGAATGATGGGCTATCACTACAGCGATTCTGACTACGATGCAATTGGTGAAGAAGCATTTACACCTGCAAGTGTAACTACAACTAACGCATTATATTTACTAGAAGAGCGTGAATTTGGCGACGTTACAGTTGAACTTGGCGCACGTGTTGAAGATTACAAAATTGAAAGCCAAATCACGGCACACGAGCATAACCACGATGAAGTAGAAATAGATCACAGCGACGAAGAAACCATTGGGTATAATGAAAGTTTTACCAATTTAAGTGCCTCTGCTGGTGCTATTTGGAAATACAAGCCAGGTCATAGTATCGCTACAAGTATTTCTCATTCAGAACGAGCACCACTTTCGGCAGAGCTTTTATCTAACGGTTTACACATTGCAACTGGCACTTACGAGCTAGGCCTTGGTTACAATATTGAAGATAATGAAGCGCATTTTGAGCCAGAAAATATCAAACAGGAAACTTCAACAAACTTAGATTTAAGCTTTAGACGTTTTAGCGGTGATTTTGGTTACACCGTTAACTTTTTCTATAACGATATTAAAAACTTTTATTTTCAAGAAAATACGGGGTTAGTTTACGATGAAGAAGATGGTTTAGAATCAGCTATTGGTGCACATGACGATGCTGTTGCGGTTTATCAGTTTACAAGTAAAGACGCAGAGCTTTATGGAATTGAGTTTGACGCGCATTACCAAGTAACACCAAGCGCTATGGTTAAAGTATTTGGTGACTCAACTCGTGCAAAACTAAAAGACGACGAAGGTAATTTACCACGTATCCCTGCCAATAAATTAGGCTCTGAGTTACAGTACGATTTAGGTGACTTACAACTAACATTAACGGGTACTCATTACTTTGATCAAAACGATGTAACTACCTTTGAAACTCAAACTGATGGCTATACGTTATTTGATGCACAAGCTAATTACCAATTAGGTTTAGGCAGTGTCGATGCACAGCTGTATATAAACGTTGATAACATTACTGATGAGTTAGGTTTTGTACATAGCTCATTTATTAAAGATAAAGCCCCACTACCTGGCAGAAACTTCCGCTTTGGTGTTCGTGGCTATTTTTAATAATTAAAAGTAGTTTTAGTTTATAAACCGCATTTTATTAATGCGGTTTTATTTTTAGAATATATAATATTGTTCGGCAATAATACTTGATCAATTCAAGGGATTAAACTTTGCGCTAACTGCGTAAAAAATTATGAAATACGACTGCATGGATGCAAAAGGTAGAGCAATGCAGGAGCAATTAATGATAACAATTAGTTAAAAAAGCTTTTGCCTTGTTATCAACACTATTTTCTTAGCGCAAAATAGATCACTTAATTAGGGTCTGTTGATCTTTGCGGATTAAAATTTGTTCAAACTAGGGGCTATTTAATCGCGGCGCGAGGTTTGTAACCTAGTGGGCTAAGTAAAAACCGAGCAACAAAGAGTAAATAGCCCCTAGAAAGAACCCTTTGGGCAGCGCCTGTTTGGCATTAATGCTACGTTATCGCCCATTTATGGGGAATAACCACACTACATAGGCTCTGCCTTGCCTAAATACCAAACAGACTGCTGCAAATTTAACCTTGAAAGATCAACAGACCCTAATCGAATTGGTATAAAACACTTAGATTACAGACACAAAAAAGCCGTATTCAGATTGAATACGGCTTTTTAAACTCTTAATTTTAAAATTTATTTAAATTAAGAAATGATTTCGTGTAGTTCAACGTCAAATACAAGCGTTGAGAAAGGTGCGATTGCAGCACCTGCGCCACGTTCACCATAAGCAAGCTCATGAGGAACGTAGATACGCCATTTAGTACCTACAGGCATCATTTGTAATGCTTCAGTCCAACCTTTGATCACGCCACCAACTGGAAATTCAGCTGGTTGACCGCGCTCGTATGAGCTATCAAACACAGTACCGTTAATTAGTGTACCGTGGTAATCAACACGTACTGTAGACTCAGCTGTTGGCTTTTCGCCTTCGCCAGTCGCTAGTACTTCGTATTGAAGACCAGACTCAGTTACTGTGATTTCAGGACGTTTTGCGTTTTCTTCTAAGAATGCAATACCTTCTGCAGAAAGTACTTTAGATTCTTCTTCACGACGAGCTTGGATCTCTTCGTTAATCTTTTCGAATGCAGCTTGAATCTCAGGGATCTCAACTTGAAATGCGCTACCAGCGTACGCATCTTTCATGCCTTCAAATACTGAATTTAGGTTTAAGCCTTCAAAAGGATTAGACTTAAGTTGCTCACCCATTTGTAAGCCAATACCGTAACTTGCTTTTTCAGCATCTGTAGTAAAATTATCTGACATAATGTGTTTTTCACGTTTTGTTAGTTAAAAGACACGTATATGCTATCACAAAATAAACCCCGTTTGGGGCTAGTTTTTGCTGAGTTTTAGCTTAATTAGGCCAACAATATAACTACAAAGCGGTAAAGTGAATAAAATTCCAACAAGTAAAGGAATAGCTAATAATCCAGATTCACCAGACAATAAAAATGGCACTGCAACTAAGCCTACTAAACCAATAAAAGCAGAGCCAATTACTGGCCAATGTTTATCATATTTAGTAATAAGATGGGCAGCCAAAATATTAAAACCAAGACCATAAGCAAAAGCGGTAATTAATGGATATTCTGGTTGTGCGTCGACCGCCATTTTTGCCAACAAGCTAATAGCACTTTGATAGCAATAACCAAATACCACCCATAATAAAAGATGTTTTATTAATTGCTGTGAGGTTGATAGGTTCGTTGCTTTAGTCATTAATTAAACTCCACAAAGCAAAAAACCGCCTATAAGGCGGTTTTTTTTAAATAATGGTGGAGAGATAGGGATTTGAACCCTAGATGGGCTATAAACCCATGCCGGTTTTCAAGACCGGTGCATTCGACCACTCTGCCATCTCTCCGTACGGCGCGAATAATATGGTTAAACGTGTTACTTGTAAAGAGCTAAATATAAATTAATCGTAAATAATAATTAAACGATTAAAAACAAGTCACATTGCTCTTTTGTTACGCTATTTACTTCAACACGCTTATTAATTCAATACTCAGTAATATTGTTTGGGCCTGCGAGCAATCCAAGAACAAATCAAACAAGCCAATAAACTCAATGCCGCGAATGTTACACTTTGAAAAATTAAGTCAAACCGATTTAAATCATCACTTGGCACTATTACAAACATAAAAGCGGGGAGTACACTTAGCGCTAAAACATAACAACACACTTTAAATGCCCGTCCAAAGTCAAAACGTTTAGACTGTTGCATCCACAAAGTTAACAGTATTAGCATACCTATTGCAGAGCCTGCTATAAAATGCGCTGCATTTGTACTCATTGCAACATACAAGGTTACAAAAGCACCAACAATTCCCCAAATTGACCACGCAAGCCAGTTTTCTTTTTCCTGTAAAAATAAATTTCCCATTGTTTTCGTCTTCTTTATCGTTATTTTTATTAAGACTTTCCATAATGTATCAAAAAACAACCGATTAAAAAACAAACTGAAGAAGAATTATTAACTTTTGTGCTTCCAAGCGCTTCTCACAGCCAAACCACTAACTCTTTTATACTACTCTTGGTAACCTTAATGAATTATGACTATGCAAATTGCATAAAGTTCATACTATTTCACAAATTACTAAAATAATGTTCTGGTTTATGGCGAGGCGACTTTTTACACTCGACTTGAGGAGTACCTATGTATAAGTACCCTACAATTTCATCTTGCTCATGTAAGTTAAGCGCTTTTTTGACTGCTCTACTTTGTGCAAAGTAACCTGTGCGCCAAACACCACCTAAACCTTGAGCAAATGCAGCTTGTTGCATTGCTAATACACTACAGCCTGCACTTTGTACTTGCTCGATACGAGGAACTTTTGGGTGTTCTTGATATTTAGCAATTGCTATTACAATCATCGGCGAACGAAGGGGAAGCTCTTTAGCACGGTTAATTACTTTTTCTGTCTGTTGCTCTGCCACTGCACTTTGATGGTAAATTTCACCCAGTTTATTGCGTGCATCACCTTGAGCAATGATGAACTGCCACGGTGCTATACAGCCATGATCAGGAACACGTAATGCTGCTTGCTTAATTATGTCGAGCTGCTCAGGCGTAGGGCCCGGCTCTGTTAGTTTAGAGTCTGATTGGCGGGTAAGTAAAAGCTCGATAGCGTTCATAACGATTCCTCAAAATTCAAAACGATAGAGTAACATTTAAAACCTTAAATAATAAATGCCGAGAAATTAAAATGCAAAACGGCCGCAAAGGGTCAACTATGCAGCCGTTAATAAAATACATTTAATGCGTTATTTTTTTATAACGTTTCGCTTTAACCAGTAATCAAAACTAACAAAACGCCCACCGCCCATAAAAAATAAACTTAAGAGCATAGCAAAATAAATTGCCGAAAATTCTATGCCATTATTTAAAATAGATGGTTTACCTTTTTCGTATAGGTAATCAGGAAAGCCATGCTCTTCAACTAAGCCTCGAATTTTTCCTATCCTGCCTTGTACTTCTAGTGAGTTTTCGAGGCTTTCTTTTGCACCAGGGATAGATAACCAATCAAGTACTTGCGCAGCACTTGTTTCTGGATTAGTCGGCGCTATTGCAAACCACCCGTTATGCCAATGTACTGAAGTAGCCGCTACAACCATTGTGAACATAAGCGGGATACTGACTAAGCGAGTTAAAAGGCCAAATAATAACAACCAACCACCTAAAAATTCACTCCATCCAGCTAAAAAAGCTAGTAAGTCAGGAAACGGTAAGCCTAAACCCCATTCACTATTACCAAACCATTGAACGACATCAGGCGACGCTAAAAAGTTATTTAGAAAGCCTTCTGTTTCAGTGCTTATAGCAAGTTTGTTATAACCTGCGATGATCATAACGGGAGCTAAGATTAAGCGAAATAGTAAAGCAGGTAAACCATCTAAAAACGATAGCTTACCCAATATTGTGTTATAAAAACTGATTAGTTTATTCATGCGTATCCTGTGTGTTCAATGTTTATTAAGTTATAGACTATAAACAACAAAGACCGTATAAATTGATAAACTATTTCAATTTATTTACAAAGGTTAAATACTTCTCGCAACTTGTAGGGCTTCAAAAATAGCGCGTTTAGCATCAATTGCAGCAGCCAGTTTAGCTCCGCCTATCACATGCACTTTTGCGTTATCTGTGTAACCTTCTAGCACTTCGCTATTAGAAACCTGACCAATACAGGCAATAACAGTATCTACCGGCAGCACTTGTACTTCTCCAGCAACATTAATTGTTAACCCATTTTTATCAAAACTTTGATATTGGCAATCAGCAATTTGTTTAACGCCATGCTGTTTAGCAACTTGGCGATGTATCCAACCAGTGGTTTTACCAAGCTCACTTCCAAAACGACCCGAACTGCGTTTTAACATATACAATTGGCGCTCGTCTTTATGAGGCTGTGCATCACACTCAATCCCCCATTGCGTTTTAAACTCGCTAATAGATTGTGATTTATGTTCGCTTAAAAACGCAACCATATCAAAACCAATACCGCCAGCACCTAAAATAGCGATTGATTTGCCCAGTTCGACTTCGCCGCGTATGACTTCGTCATAGGCAAACACACGCTTATCATCACTACATTTAATAGAGGCTTCACGCGGCCTAACGCCTGTTGCAAAAACAATATCATCATAATCTTTAAGCATTGAATCGTCGTAAGCTTTACTAAGCTCCACAGTTACTTTTAATCGCTCGAGCTCATTAGTGAAGTAAGTAAGTGTATGGTTAAAGTCTTCTTTACCCGGTATCTGCATGGCTAAATTAAATTGACCGCCCATTTGCGATTTTTGATCAATTAACGTGACGTTATGCCCTTTTTGAGCCAAGTAACAACTTGCTGATAAACCAGCAGGACCTGCACCGACAACTAATACATTTTTAGCTTTAGCTGCTTGCTCTAGCGGGTAATCTAGCTCAAATGCAGCTTGTGGATTAACTAAACACGTAGCACGTTTATTTTTAAATACGTGATCTAGACAACCTTGGTTACAGCCAATACAAATATTAATTTGTTTAGATTGATTGTTTACATACTTATTAAAAAACTCAGGATCAGCCAATAACGGACGTGCCATCGAAATTAAATCAGCCTCGCCTGCATTTAAAATATCGTTAGCAATTTCTGGAGTATTAATTCGGTTAACAGCAATCACAGGGACATTAACTACGTCTTTTAAACGCTTTGATGCTTCTTTAAATGCACCCGGTGGCACCATACTCGCAATAGTCGGTACGCGCGCTTCGTGCCAACCAATGCCAGTGTTAAATATATCAACACCCGCTTTTTCAAGTTCAGTAGCCTGAATAACAACTTCCTCTGGTGTTGAACCGTTTGGAATTAAATCAATGACCGACAATCTAAAAATAATTAAGAATTTTTCAGATACTTTTGCTCTTACAGCTTTAACTATTTCAAGTGCAAGTCGCATTCTATTTTCTAAGCTGCCACCAAACTCATCATCGCGTTTATTGGTGTGCGGCGCCATAAACTCATTAATCAAATACCCTTCAGAACCCATGACTTCTACGCCATCGTAGCCGGCTTTTTCAGCCATATAGGCAGAATGCGCAAAGTCTTTAATTGTTTTTTTAATCGAGCCAAGCGACATCGCTTTAGGTTTATAAGGATTAATAGGTGCTTTTATTGCACTTGGTGCTTGATTGAAAGGATGGTATGCGTAACGTCCAGCATGTAATAATTGCAAACAAATTTTTCCACCGTGTTTATGCACAGCATCTGTGTAGGCGCGATGCTTAAACACATCGTAATAACTATTAAATGAGGAAGAAATAGGTGTTAGCTTGCCACGTAAATTAGGGCTGTATCCGCCTGTAATTAACATTGCGGTGCCACCTTTTGCACGTGCTTCATAAAATGCGCGTAAGCGTTTGCGGTTATGCCAGCCCTCTTCAAGACCTGTATGCATTGAGCCCATAACTAAGCGGTTACGTAATTGTGTGTGTTTTAGTTGTAATTGTTGTTCTAACATCTTGTGCCCCGTTAACTGGTCTAACCTGTATACATTAGCTAATTCTGCTTTAATGGCAAGTAATAAGCAATATGTGCATGCATTTAATTAAAAATAGCAGTAAAAACTTACGTTTATATAGGCTCATAAACACTTCGTTACGATTTAGCAGTTAAATTTATTTTTATTCTAGGCTAAGATGGAACTAATGTATTAACTGTACCAAATTAAGGAGCTATTTTGATAGCAAAGGTATTTAAAGGTATTTGGGCTGGAATTAATTTTTCCCGTCGCTTAATACTAAACATTTTGTTTTTATTACTGGTAATTGTTTTCTTTGTGTCACTCTCAAGTGACGATGATCAAATAATAGTTGAAAATGGCTCTGTACTCAGGCTTAACTTAAATGGCCCTATTGTTGAAGAGAAAACATATATAGACCCAGTTGAAGCCGCAATTAGTGATGCAACTTCTGGTTCTGAAGCACCAAGCGAAATATTACTCGACGATATTGTTGAAGTAATAAACGAAGCGACTAAAGACGATCGTATCACGGTGATATTGCTTGATTTACAAGAGATGCCTAAAGCACATTTAAATAAACTTAAGCAAATTACAAAGGCTATTGATGCCTTCAAGCAAGCTGGCAAAAAAGTAATTGCATCGGGTTATTACTATACTCAAGCACAATACTATATTGCATCGCATGCTGACGAAATAGCTATGCACCCATACGGCAGCGTAGGTATTGAAGGTTATGGCATGTACCCGCTTTACTTTAAAGATGCACTTGAAAAGCTTGAAGTAACGCAGCATATTTTCCGTGTTGGTACATTTAAGTCAGCAGTAGAACCTTTTATTCGTAACGACATGTCCGATGCAGCCAAAGAAGCAAACCGCGTTTGGTTAGGCGCTCTTTGGAGCGAGTACAAACAAGATGTTGCCGCTGTTCGCCCGTTTGATGAGTCAAATTTTGACGAAACAATGGACGTATATCTAGAAAAAATGAAAGCTGCCGATGGCGATGCAGGTAAATATGCACTTGATCACCAGTGGGTTGACTCTTTAAAAACAAATCAGCAAGTTCGCAAACAATTAATTGATTTAGTAGGCACACAAGAAGATGGTAAGACATTTAAGCAAGTTTCATTTCGTGAATACTTAAGCTTGGTTAAACCACCTATTGAATTTGATAACCCTATTACCGAAAAAGTCGCCGTCGTAGTTGCTAAAGGTACAATTGTTGATGGTGAGCGTAAAGCTGGCGAAATTGGGGGTGACTCTACAGCTGCCCTACTTCGTAAAGCACGCCTTGATGATAAAGTTAAAGCGGTTGTACTACGTATCGACTCTGGTGGCGGTAGTATGTTTGCCTCTGAAGTTATTCGTGCTGAAGTATTAGCCCTTAAGGCTGCTGGTAAACCTGTTATTGCTTCAATGAGTTCTGTGGCTGCATCAGGTGGTTATTGGATTGCCTCTGCTGCAAACGAAATTTGGGCTGCACCAAGTACAATTACAGGCTCAATTGGTGTATTTGGTACGTTTATGACATTTGAGAAAACCTTATCGAAAATTGGTGTTTATTCTGATGGCGTTGCAACAACCGAAATGGCTGGCTTTTCTATCACTCGTCCACTAAATGAAAAGATGGGTCAAGTAATTCAAATGAACGTTGAAGAAGCATACGGTCGCTTTTTAAATGTTGTTGCTGATGCGCGTAATATGACGCCTGAGCAGGTTGACAAAATTGCCCAAGGCCGTGTATGGATTGCATCTCAAGCACTTGAACTAGGTTTGGTTGATAAGCTAGGCGACAAACAAGGTGCGATTGAAGCCGCGGCTGCACTTGCCAAGCTTAATCATTATGAAGTTAAAACTATTAAACAAGATTTAAGCTCGCAAGAAAAAATGATTCAAAACATTTTTGGTAATGCGTCTATTAAATCGATGCTTGGTTTACAAACACAAAAATCATCTGTGTTAGCAACGCAAGCTAACTTGCAAAGCGTTATTAACCAATTAAGTACTGAAGTTGAAAACCTTAAAGATTACAACGATCCACAAGGTGTATATGCACGCTGTTTAGTGTGTAACGTTGCACAATAAAAGTGCATAGCTTTACCTAATCAGCTGTATTTAAAGTTACTTAACGTTATACTAAGCCCAGTTTTTTTACTGGGCTTTTTTTATGAAACGTAAACGCATTTATATCGCTTATACTGGCGGTACTATAGGTATGAAAAAATCGAGTCGAGGCTATATTCCGGCTGAAGGTTTTTTAACAGAAACCGTAGTGAATAACGCAGAATTTAATCGTGATGAAATGCCTTTGTTTGATATTCACGAATACTGCCCTCTTATAGATTCTTCAGACATGTCTCCAGAGCATTGGCAACTTATTGCTAATGATATCAAAGATAAATACCAAGATTATGATGGTTTTGTGGTGCTCCATGGCACTGATACTATGGCGTATACAGCCTCAGCGCTGTCATTTATGTTCGAAAATTTGACTAAACCTGTGATTGTAACCGGCTCACAAATTCCGCTCTCACAATTACGTTCTGATGGCCAAGTAAACTTACTTAATGCCATGTATTTAGCTGCAAATTATCCTATTGCTGAAGTAAGTCTCTTCTTTAATAACCAACTGTTTAGAGGTAATAGAGCAACTAAAGCACACGCGGATGGGTTTAATGCTTTTGCCTCGCCTAATCTAGACCCCTTAGCGTTATCAGGTATTAATATTCAACTTATTAAGGGTCAGCTTAGCCCATATGTTGAAAATGAGCTGCAAGTTACACCAATTACACCTCAACCTATCGGGGTGCTTTATTTGTATCCTGGCATTAGCCAAGAGGTAGTTAAAAGCTTGGTCAATGGCAATATTAAATCACTGGTGCTACTGAGCTTTGGTGTAGGTAATGCACCACAAGATCCGAGCTTTTTGTCAATACTCGAAGAAGCAAGTAAACGTGGCGTCGTAATTGTTAACTTAACTCAGTGTTTAAAAGGTCATGTAAACATGGGTGGCTATGCAACAGGTAATGCGCTATTAAATATTGGTGTAATAAGTGGGTATGATATGACCCTTGAAGCATGTTTAACTAAGTTACATTATTTATTTAGCCAAAATCTTGAAGTCGAAACGATTCGTCATTTAATGCAAGATAACTTACGTGGTGAGTTAAGCCGTTAATTTTTACGGGCTAAAAATACAAAAGGCACGCTAAATAGCGTGCCTTTATCGTTTTAAACAACTGTTTTTTATCTAACTTTAGCGTCTATATCTACTAAATCAGTTAAATGACACATTTCACCACTGTGGGTTTTTATGCCGTGCTCACCAAAGTAATCACGCTGGGCTTGAACTAAATGCCCATTACTCGGTGTAGTTAATGTTGCTAAATACGTTTGTGTAGCTCCCAATACAGGGAATGCTAAACCAGTCATTATTGCTTGACCGGTAATTTTTCGCAAAGAGTTAGACTCTTTTTCAAGAGTGTCAATAAATTCAACGCCTTGTGCAACGCTATCAAGGTAGTCAGCACGAATTATACAACCAGCGCGCCACGTTTGAAGCGTTTTAGATAAATCTACTTTCCACTGATGAGTACGTGATGCACCTTTGATTAGCGCTAGACCTTGACGATACGCAAGTAAGCTTGCAAGTAAGAACGCGTCTTTTAGCTCTTCTAAATCAATTTCAACATTGTTCGTTGATTTAGATGCATATGTCATCTCTTGTGCAGCCGTTGTATTACATGCATTAGTTAAATGACGAGCTTGAACAGCAGCAACAAGTGAAGGGACAGCAATACCAAGTTCGAGTGCATTTTGCGCAGTCCAAAGACCAGTACCTTTAGCGCCAACTTTATTATCAATTAAGTCCGCAAGCGGTACATTATTATGATTTTCAAGTGACAATATATGGCTAGAAATAGACAGTAAGTAACTATTTAATTGACCTTCTGACCAGTCATTAAATATCTCAGCTACTTCTTTTGGAGAACGATCAGTACCTAAACGAAGTAATTGGTACACTTCTGCAATAAGTTGCATCAGTGCGTATTCAATACCGTTGTGAACCATTTTTACAAAATGACCACTTGCTGATTGGCCAACACGTGCAAAACATGAGTCGCCATTATAGCTAGCAGCTACTTTTTCAAACCATGGCTCAATACGTTCCCAACCACCTTCAGAACCACTTGCCATCATTGCAGGACCATGACGAGCGCCTTCTGCACCGCCAGAAATTCCCATAGTGGCAAATTCAAATTTATTTTGGTATTTGAGTTTACGCGTTATACCGTCTTTATAATTACTATTACCGCAATCGACTATCATATCGTCACAATTAACGCCGGCCTCTACAAGTTCATTACAAACTGTATCAACTAACTCACCAGCAGGTACAAGTAATAAAATAGAACGAGGTGCCTCTAAACGCCTTACCATGTCACTTAAATCAGAGACAATGTGAAGCCTATCAGCCATGCCTTGTGATTTGGCACAACTTAGTAACTCTTCACCCGCATGTGGGTTTTTATCATAAGCGACTAGCGTTATCCCTTTTTCAATCAAGTTTAGGGCAAGATTTTTTCCCATAACGCCTAACCCTACTAATGCAACTTGCATCTAGTGTCCTCCTCGGTAACAACTATTTGGTTAGAAAATTCAGTGTATAAATTAAATAATACCGCGTGCATTATACTCATACAGTCATAAAATACTAACTATGAGCCCATACAACATGCTTTTTTATTACAGATAAATAAGCTACGTAATTATATCAAACATCAATGCTCTCGGGGTGACTAAAAGCAACGCTAATTGAAATTAAGATCATTGACGCATTCTGACACCGGTGTCATAATGATGACACAATAGTTTTGTATAAAATAGTGGCAAACCTTTGAAGTTTGCACATAATTAAAATATTTTAATCTAATATAGATATTTTAATTCAACAAAATAACGTCAACATGCTTTCACCAAGCAAACAGGAGAAATTGATGCTAAGACGCACGAAAATAGTCGCTACCCTTGGACCTGCTACCGATAGAGATAACAACTTAGAAAAAATTATTATCGCTGGGGCTAATGTAGTACGTTTAAACTTCTCACATGGTGTTGCCCAAGATCATAAAGACCGTGCGCAAGCTGTACGCGATATTGTAAAAAAATTAGGCAAGCATATTGCTATCCTTGCTGACCTTCAAGGCCCTAAAATCCGCGTTTCTACTTTTAAAGAAGGTAAAGTAACGCTTGCTGTGGGTGCAAAGTTCACTCTTGATGCAAAAATGGAAAAAGGCGAAGGCGATGTTAACTCTGTAGGTATTGATTATAAAGAACTACCTAACGATGTTAGCCCTAACGACTTACTACTCCTAAACGACGGCCTTATTCAACTAACTGTTGATGAAGTAGCTGGGCACTTAGTACATTGTACTGTAACTGTTGGCGGTGTTTTATCTAACAATAAAGGTATTAACCGTTTAGGTGGTGGCTTAACTGCTCCAGCATTTACTGAAAAAGATAAAGAAGATTTAATAACTGCCGCTGAAATTGACGTAGATTACATTGCCGTATCATTCCCACGTAGTGGCGACGATATGCGCTACGTACGCTCACTTGCTGAAGCTGCTGGTTCAAAAGCACAACTACTTGCAAAAATTGAACGTGCTGAAGCCGTTGAAACACAAGAAGCTGTTGATGACATCATTCTAGCGTCTGACGCTGTAATGGTTGCTCGTGGTGATTTAGGTGTTGAAATTGGTGATGCAGCTCTTATGGGCAAGCAAAAACTAATTATTCGTCGTGCTCGTTCATTAAACCGTACTGTAGTTACAGCAACGCAAATGATGGAATCGATGATCGATAACCCTATGCCTACACGTGCAGAAGTTATGGATGTTGCAAATGCTGTTCTTGATGGAACAGATGCTGTAATGCTTTCAGCTGAAACAGCTGCAGGTGATTACCCTGAAGAAACTGTTGCAACTATGGCACGTGTTTGTTTAGGTGCTGAATCTCAAAAAGAAACGCATGTTTCTAAGCATCGTTTAGATAGTCGTTTTTCTAACAATGCAGAATCTATCGCACTTTCTGCTATGTATGCAGCTAATCACTTAGATTCTGTTAAAGCTATCATCACGCTTACTGAATCTGGTAGCACGGCTAAATTAATGTCACGTATCAGCTCTGGCTTACCAATCTACTCGCTTTCACGCCATGCGAGTACATTAGGTCAAACAGCACTTTATCGTGGTGTTTACCCAGTATTTTTTGATTCTACAAAAACTGAAAAAGACGGTATGGTAAAAGCGGCACTTGATACTTTGGTTTCTCAAGGTTCTTTACAGTCTGGTGATACAGTAATTATTACTCACGGTGACTCAATGGAAACTGTGGGCGCAACTAACACTATGAAAATTGTAACTGTTGCATAATTACTAAATATAAAAAATGCGAGCTTAGCTCGCATTTTTTTTGCCTGTAATAAAAGCGTTGGCTTTAACTTGCTAATGCCGCTTTAACCTTATCTCGGTAGCTACGGCTCACTTTTAATTCTTGTCCGTTTTCAAGTACTAATAAATACTCGCCACTTACTTGTGTAACCAGCTTACTAATTTGTTTTGTATTTACTATTGCACTGCGGTGTACACGCACAAATAACTGAGGGTCTAGCTCTTGCTCAAGCTCTTTCATTGTTTTACGAAGTATATGCGTTTGTCCATCTTCACAGTGTAAACACATATAGTCACCTGCAGCATCAACCCATTGGATAGTCGCTACAGGTACCCGTATAATTTCACCCTGCTCTTTTACTGCAAGCGATTCTGGGTAACGTCTATCTGTTAAGGTATCGCCAGTCGCTAATTTTTTTAATATTTCTTCGCAATTATTACCAGTAATACCGGCTACAAAACTCGCTAGTTTTTTCTTATGGGCGTTGTCTTGCTGCGTTTTTAAATAAGTATGCACTTTTTCTACCGCCTGTTTTAATCTGTTATCATCAACGGGTTTTAAAATGTAATCGAGAGCATGAATTTCAAATGCTTTTACAGCAAACTGATCAAAAGCAGTTACAAATACAATTGCAGGTAATACTTTTGTACTTTCGCTAAGCGCTCTTGCCACCTCAAAGCCATTCATACCTGGCATCTGAATATCTAAAAAAACCAAATCGATTTTCTCTCTTTGGCACATTTCAATTGCATCAGCGCCTGAACTACATAATTTAATTACTTCAATATCAGAATATTCTTCAAGTCTTACCGCTAAACCTTTTCGCGCTAACGGTTCATCATCAACAATGAGTGTTTTTATTTTAGTCATTTTTCACAGCCTTCTCAAAAGGTACTCGCAGATTAACTTTTAATCCACTTGGCGTATTATGTGATAATACAAACGAATAATTATTTTCATACAACGTTTTTAATCTATCTTTGGTGTTAGCAACACCTACACCTTGAGCGTTAACTAATTGGCCATCAAGTATTTCAGTGCCAGGGCCGTTGTCACCCACTTCTAGTAATAATTCATTCGCAAATACTTGTGCTTTAATATCAATTACACCACCTTCTGTCAGATGGGCAATGGCATATTTAATCGCGTTTTCTATAATTGGTTGCAAAATTAAGCTCGGTACTAAAGCCTCTTTTGCTTGCTCGCTAATATCTACATTTACTTTCAATCGCTCATCAAAACGGACGCGCTCTATTTCTAAGTAAAGCATGAGCGCATGAAGCTCTTGCTCAAGCGGTACTTTTTTAATTGGATCGGTATTAAGTGTGTAACGTAAAAAGTCACTTAACCTTGCTACCATTAAGTTAGCATCTTTGTTTTCTTTAACCAAAATTAAAGTAGAAATAGCGTTAAGTGTATTGAATAAAAAATGGGGATTTAACTGATACCTGAGCATTTTTAGTTGCGCTTCGTGTGCCATCGTTGTGGCCTTTAACGCTTTTTGTCGCTCACTTTGTAATAACTGATAATATTTAACGCCAAAGTACAAACCACTCCAACATAAAATAATATAAACCGAATCTAAACCTTGCTGCAGGTAATAAAACCACTCCTCTGGTCTATAACCATGGCGGTATATTTCCCATAGATTGAATTTTTGAACGACAGCCCATAGAGTCCCCGTTATATAAGAGGCACCAAATACTACAATCATTAATACCCAAGGCGAGGCATTCCAAATTTTACGGTAAATATACCTAAGCGGCACTGTCATCAAACAACCAGCGTAAGCATTCAATAAAATAACAAATACGTATATATCACGCATTTCAAATACTTTAGAGCCGATATAATTTACTAACGCGTAACCAATCCAGCCCGCGATTTGCAAAAGCCAAAAAAAACGTTGCCTGTTATCGACTAAAGATTGCCAGTTCAAAATAGATGTTTACTCCGTATGGTTAAAACTAATTCCATAAAATAGGCGTTTGTTATTTTTATTATTTTTACCTATGTAGGGCTAATTTTCACAAAATTAGGTAGTCTTATTATATAGATTTATGAGTTTGCATAGCACTACAGCTTGCCTTGCTTTTTAAGAGTCTTACCGCAAACAAATAGTCGAGACACTAAAAAAGCGAAAGGTTATCCACCTTCCGCTTTTTAAATATCAATAGCTTTGTGTAAATTAAGCTAGTTTATCTGATGCTACCTTGTAGGTTGGATCTTCAATCACATTCACTTCAACTAAATCACGTGCTTTATGAAGCAACTGCGTACAGTCTTTACTTAAGTGACGTAAATGAAGTTGTTTACCTGCTTTTGTGTATTTGTCAGCAAGTGTATCAATTGCTTCTATTGCACTGTGGTCAGATACGCGGCTGTGTTTAAATTCAACAATCACATTTTTAGGATCATTTTTCACATCGAATAACTCAGAAAAGTTTTTAACAGAGCCAAAGAATAACGGACCATGTAGTTCGTACACCTTAGCGCCTTCCTGATCAATGTAGTTAGTTGTATATATCTGCTTCGCATGCTGCCAAGCAAATACTAGAGCCGATACAATAACGCCCACACATACAGCAATCGCTAAATCAGTAATAACCGTCACGCCCGACACAAGAACAATTACAAATGCATCAGATAATGGTACGCGCTTCATCATTTTAAAGCTTGCCCATTCAAATGTACCAAGTACTACCATAAACATAACACCAACAAGTGCAGCTAATGGGATCATTTCAATTAAGCTAGAGGCAAAAATAATAAAACCAAGTAGCATAAGTGCAGCGCTTATACCTGATAAACGAGAGCGGCCACCTGAATTTATATTGATCATTGATTGACCAATCATTGCACAACCACCCATTGCACCAAACATACCGCAGGTAATATTTGCAGCGCCTTGACCAATACATTCTTTATTACTATGACCACGAGTTTCTGTGATCTCATCAATTAAGCTAAGCGTTAATAATGATTCAATTAAACCAATAGCCGCTAAAATAAGTGCATATGGGAAAATAATTTTCAGTGTTTCTACATTAAAAGGCACCATAGGAATATGAAATTCAGGTAAGCCGCCAGCGATTGTTGCAGCTTCGTCGCCTGTCATTCCTTTTAAGAAATCTAATACTGTATGCGCCTCTAAATCAAACCCAATCACTAATCCAGTTACAGTTACAATAGCAACTAGAGATGAAGGCACTGCTGTAGTCAATTTTGGCAAAAAGTGGATTATTGCCATGGTTAATGCAACTAAGCCAAGCATGATAAATAATGGATTACCTGTCATCCATTCTTGTCCGCCCATACCGTCTGGCACTTTAAACTGCCCTAGCTGAGCTAAAAATATAACAATTGCTAACCCGTTTACAAAACCAAGCATTACCGGATGAGGAACCATACGGATAAACTTACCGAGTTTAAATACACCCGCGAGAATTTGCAGTATTCCCATCAGCAACACAGTTGCAAATAGATACTCAACACCGTGATCAAGCACTAAACTTACCATAACAACTGCTAGTGCACCGGTTGCACCTGAAATCATACCAGGGCGACCGCCAAAAATAGCCGTAATTAAACCAACGATAAACGCGGCATATAGACCAACCAAAGGTTCTACATTTGCAACAAAGGCAAACGCAACTGCTTCTGGCACTAAGGCTAACGCCACAGTTAATCCAGATAGAATATCGTTTTTAGCAGAGCTAGGCGCCCTACTGAGTAAGTTAAACATTGAGGTCCTCAAATGGTGTAATGGGTATCAAAAAAAGCGCTAAATTCTACCAAATTAGCGCTCAGTTAACAATTGTCATTATGTGGTTAAGCTAAACTAAAAATGGTTTAGCTTTTAAAAGAAGTGCTTTTACAAAGGAAGGGAAGTACTGCGTTTTACACATGTCATTGTTACATTAGAATGTACTTCTTGGACGTATTCTAAGCTTAGTAAATTATCGCGCACAAAATGCTCATACCCTTCTATGCCTTGTGAAATTATGCGTAGCATAAAGTCCATGGTACCAGCCATAGTGTAACACTCTGTTACCTCGTCGTAGCTCATGATCAGCTTTTCAAACTCAGCAAGATTCTTTTTACCGTGATTTGATAAACGCACATGTGCATATACAAGCATATCAAAGCCAAGTTTTTTCTCATCTAAAAGAGCCACTTTGCTTTTTATATAACCATCTTGCTCTAGCTTAGCGATTCGACGCCAGCATGGAGATTGAGACAAGCCTACTTTATCTGCAATTTCTGCGGTTGATAAACTAGCATCTTGTTGTAAAAGTGCCAATATTTGGCGATCTACGTGATTTAGAGACATTTTATTTCTTATTTATCAAATAAACTGGTTAAATTATACAACCATTTTAAAACTCAGTCTGCTTATTTTTAATGTTTATGCAGTTTGTAAACTTAAAATAAGTAACTTAACCAAACTTACCACTCACAAAAGGATTTGTTTTCTTTTCAAATCCCACCGTAGTGTCGCTACCATGTCCTGCCAGTATTTTAGTATTATCAGGTAAGGTTAAAATATGCGTCTTAATCGACTCTATAAGTTGTTCACTGTTCCCCTTAGGGAAGTCAGTGCGCCCTACTGAGCCTTTAAAAATAACATCACCTACAATAACGCATTCATTCTCTTGTTGATAAAACACAATATGACCGGGTGTATGCCCTGGGCAATGCTTCACTAAAAAGCTAAGTTTACCTACGCTCACGGTATCGTTATGGTTTAGCCAAATATCCGGATAAAAAGGCTCAATGGATTTAAACCCGAACATTTGTGCTTGCATAGGTAAGTTTTCAAACCAGAAGTACTCATCTTTTTGTGGGCCAATAATTTGTACGTTAAATTGATTACGTAAAATATCAGCCCCACCCACATGATCTAAATGCCCGTGCGTTAACCAAATAGCACTTAATTCTAGTTTATGCTCATTAAGGGCTGCTACTATTTTATCAGGGGCGCCACCTGGGTCTATGACTACGGCTTGTTTAGTTTCACTACACCAAATAATACGACTATTTTGTGCAAATGCAGTGACGGGTATGGTTATAATTTGCATATTAGATTTCTTTACTTTTTTGATCTGGAATAACAACTTCTTCTTCGAATGACATAAGTATTGGGTACTTTAAGTACGCTTGATCATAAAATGGACTTTGCTCATATAACCAGTTTAATCTCGCATCAGCGTCGCTTGCGAACGATTTATCTTTAAGTTTTTTATCAAACTTAAGCGCAAGTTTTGGGTTATCTTTTAGCATTTGGCGTGCATACGGAATTAGCGCATAGTTTTCCATATATTCAGTACGCTGAAAAATAGTATTAAACTCACCCCACGCAAAAAATGAATCAGGGGCTTCCGGGTGCAATAAATGAACCGCTAATTCGCCTGCTTTTTGTTGGGTATTTACTTGGTACCAACCATCTAAATCTACATTTATAGCAGGGACGTAATCAAAAGTTGCTGATACTCTAAAACGCCCTTCAAATGGTGCTTTATCAAACGTGTAGTCTGCCACCTTTGCAACTTTCAAAGGCTGTGTGTTTGCCCCTTCAAGTTTATTAATAGATACACCATGTAACTTTAGTTTCTCAATAATGTTGCTATATACAGGCGGAATAAAAAAAGCTTTAGGTACTTCAACTGTATGTTGTACATCTTTTTGCCAATAAATAGGTAAGTCAGTATATGTATGTGCTTTACCCAAATACTTCACTTCATTTTGACCCGAAAGTGAATTCATGCTTGATGAATATTCAATGCCTTTAAACTGTGCAATAGTATCAGCTTGTTTGGCATAGCCACGCTTTACTATTAACTGTTTAGGAACAAATTCTTGTTCTTTTTTTACTGCATTAGCTAATTCATGACTGTGCTTTGATAGCGCAGTAATAGCACCATCTAAAAATACATAAGTTCCCAATACACGTTGCTTGTAGGGCTTCAATGAATGATTTTCGACTAAAATAGTCGGCAATGACTTTAAATCCCCCCAACCATTTGAAAAGCGTGGCGTAGCAACCCAGCCCGCTAACCCTTTTTTAAAGTCGCGTTTATCCATAACAAAAACAAGTGGTCCTGGGATGTGTCCTTGCTTCGCTAGCGTATCGTCAATGAGAGGTTTAAAAAACTGGTTTAATGTATCCGATACCGCAGGCGATTCGCTCGAAAATACCGGATTGTAACCATAAGTCACATCGTATTGGTAATCTGCGCCGTCGGTAACGTGTACATCAATGTATAAATTTGGGTTGTAGTCGTTAATAACCTTTAAAACACTTCTAACTTCTGGGGTATCTAATTTAGTAAAATCACGATTTAAATTAAGGTTATTAGCATTTGTTCTAAAGCCCATTTTTGCAGGGCCCCGTTGATTAATGCGATTGAATGCACTGCTACGTTCGTGACCATCTACATTTAAAATAGGAATAAATAATATGTTTACCTTTTTTAAAATGTCACGGCGCTTACCCGTCGCTATATCTCTGAGTAACATGAACATGGCATCTTTACCGTCTATCTCACCAGAATGTATTCCTGCCTGGATAAAAATAGTTGGCTTAGTGCTATTAGCCATTTGCCTTGCTTCAAAAAAACCTTGCTCACTGGCAATCAACATTTTTATTGCGCGTTTACTATTACTATAGCCAATGGTTTGAGATTGAAACTGAGTAGGGTTTGCAGCAACTAACCTATCTACAAATGCCATTGTATTTGCATAATCGGGCGACGCTTCACCTGCAGATAACTCAAAGTCAGTAGTTAACGGCCCTTGTTTTTGTAAAAGCTCTACGCTTTTCCCCTGCCACTCAATGAGTGGAGGTAAGTGTGCGTCATACGCCACACTTGCAGATAAAATTAGTAAACTTGCAAACATAAAATTCTCTAACAAACGCCTTAATTATATAAATTATATCAACTAAATTTTTTATAATGAGGAAACTGCGGTGATTCAACAAAAAAATGCAGCCAAATACATTTCACTCATTCACACCTGTGTTTTTAGGCTTTATAACCTTATTAAGTATTATACCAATGCGCAATAATACTTAATCATTTTGCGGGGCTAACCATGTCGCTACCTGCGTTAAAAAACTCTCATTTACGACTGCATGGATGCAGGAGCAATTGCCGAGAACAACTAAATAGCGAATTTTTGCCTAGCTATCAACACGTTTTTCCGCCCTCAAAATAGATCATTTAATTAAGCGAATTGGTATTACTCATTGGTTTAAGTTACTAAATTACAGGCACAAAAAAAGGAGCCATAGGCTCCTTTTTAATACTTATATAAAAAAGCTTAAGCGGCTAGGCCTTCTTTTGCTTTTTCTACAAGCGCTGCGAATGCAACTTGGTCATAAACAGCGATATCTGCAAGGATCTTACGATCGATTTCTACAGAAGTCTTTTTAAGACCATTGATAAAACGGCTGTAAGACAGACCATTTTGACGTGAAGCAGCATTGATACGTGCAATCCATAATTGACGGAAAGTACGTTTCTTCGCACGACGGTCACGGTAAGCGTATTGACCCGCTTTAGTAACAGCCTGGAAAGCTACGCGGTAAACACGTGAACGTGCTCCGTAGTAACCTTTTGCTTGTTTTAAAACTTTTTTGTGACGTGCACGTGCGACAACGCCGCGTTTAACTCTTGCCATTTCTAAAAACCCCTATTAAGCGAACGGTAACATACGTGAAACTAGACCATGGTCATTTTTATGAACCATCATCTTAGGACGTAGGTGTAACTTACGCTTAGAAGTTTTCTTAGTCAGAATATGACGAAGATGCGCTTGTTTACGCTTGAAACCGCCAGAAGCAGTCTTTTTGAAACGCTTAGCAGCGCCACTGTGACTTTTTAGCTTATAAGCCATTGCAATAACTCCAATTGTATTGCTTTTAAATTAGTAAGCAGGCGTGAGATATATTTCTATAGCTCCACTTTTAGGCCTAACTTACTGCCATGTTCCGGTGAAGACCCAACATAAATGCCGCAATCTTGCTTTAAGACCGGTTAACTCAGGTGAATATTCGCATATTGCTTGCAGACCTGAGCTAATTTCGGTGCGTATTATCGCTTAAAAATTATTTTTTAGCAACAGGCGCCATCATCATAACCATTTGGCGGCCTTCAACACGATTTGGGAAAGACTCAACTACTGCAAGCTCTTCTAAATCGGCTTTGATACGGTTTAATAATTCTATACCAATTTCTTGGTGAGCCATTTCACGACCACGGAAGCGGATAGTAATCTTAGCTTTATCACCAGCTTCTAAGAACTTACGTAAGTTGCGAAGCTTAACCTGATAATCACCTTCATCCGTACCAGGACGGAATTTGATTTCTTTTATCTGGATTTGCTTTTGCTTCTTCTTCTGCTCTTTTAGTTCTTTGCTTTTTTCAAAGATGAACTTACCGTAGTCCATGATTCTACAAACAGGCGGCTCAGCGTTTGGACTGATCTCAACAAGATCAACACCCGCTGCATCGGCCATAGTTTGCGCGTCTTGTAATGACTGAATTCCAGCTTGTTCGCCTTCAATGTCAATTAAACGAACTTCTTGCGCTGTAATTTCTTCGTTAATACGATTTTTTTGAGCTGTTTGTTGCCCTTTCTTGCCGCCTCTAATAGTACGTTCCTCCAAGAATATCAATAATATAAGCGTGTAAATGGCTGTTTGTTAATGCCTTACACGCTCGATTTTTACTGTCGATTTTTAATTTCTTCACTAATTTTAGCTACAAAATCATCAACATTAAATTTGCCAAGGTCTTCACCTGTGCGAGTACGCACTGCTACTTCTTGCTGTTCAACTTCTTTATCGCCAACAACAAGCAAGTATGGAATACGCTTCAGTGTATGCTCACGGATTTTAAAGCCAATCTTCTCATTTCTCAAGTCAGCAGCGGCTCTAATTCCAAGTTTATTTAATTTTTGTACAACTTCTTTAACATAAGGAGCCTGTTTATCGGTAATATTCATAATTACCACTTGCTTTGGTGCAAGCCACGTCGGGAATAAACCAGCGTACTCTTCAGTTAAAATGCCAATAAAGCGTTCAATTGAACCTAAAATAGCACGATGTATCATTACAGGTGTACGACGCTCGTTATTTTCTGCTACATAAGTAGCACCTAAACGACCCGGTAATGCAAAGTCTAATTGCACTGTACCACACTGCCACGCTCTGTCTAAACAATCGTACAAAGTAAATTCAATCTTCGGACCGTAAAACGCGCCTTCGCCCGGAAGATAATCAAATTCAATATCGTTTAGCTTAAGTGCATCAGCTAAAGCAAGCTCTGCTTTATCCCACATATGGTCTTCACCAATGCGTTGTTCTGGGCGAGTAGATAGCTTAACTACAATCTTCTCAAATCCGAATGTTTCATATGTATCATAAACCATCTTAATACACGCTGACACTTCGTCCATTATCTGCTCTTCAGTACAGAAAATGTGAGCATCATCTTGTGTAAAGCCACGTACACGCATTAAACCGTGTAGTGCACCTGATGGTTCATTACGGTGACAACAACCAAATTCAGCCATACGAAGTGGTAAATCACGGTACGATTTTAAACCTTGGTTAAAGATTTGCACGTGACCAGGACAGTTCATAGGTTTAATTGCGTATTCACGTTTTTCAGACTCAGTGGTAAACATTGCTTCTGAATATTTTTCCCAGTGACCTGATTTTTCCCAAAGTGAACGGTCCATCATCATTGGACCTTTTACTTCTTCGTACTCATATTCGCGTAATTTTTCACGTACAAATTCTTCAAGCTCGCGGTAAATGCTCCAACCATCGTTGTGCCAAAATACCATGCCTGGCGCTTCTTCTTGCCAATGCCATAAATCAAGCGCTTTACCAATACGACGGTGATCGCGTTTTTCAGCTTCTTCAAGGCGCTTTAAATACGCTTTAAGTTGCTTTTTATCGCCCCACGCGGTGCCGTAAATGCGTTGTAGCATTTTGTTTTCTGAATCACCACGCCAATATGCACCCGCCACTTTCATTATTTTGAAGTTTTGGCAAAATTTCATGTTAGGAACGTGAGGTCCACGACACATGTCTACATATTCTTCATGATGATATAAACCTGGGCGGTCATCTTTAGCGATGTTTTCGTCCAGAATTTCTATTTTGTATGTTTCGCCACGCGCTTCAAATGTATCGCGTGCTTCTTGCCAGCTTACTGTTTTTTTCACTACGTCGTAGTTGGTTTTTGCAAGTTGCAGCATACGCTTTTCAATTGCTTCAAGATCATCTTGTGATAATGAGTGTTCCATATCGATATCGTAGTAAAAACCGTTATCAATGGTAGGACCAATTGCCATTTTTGCGTCTGGGAAAAGTTGCTTAACGGCATGACCAATTAAGTGAGCACAAGAGTGACGAATGATTTCAAGGCCGTCATCGTCTTTAGCGGTAATGATCTCAAGACGAGAATCTTCACAAATTTTATCACATGCATCAACACGGTCGCCATTTACACGGCCCGCAATGGTCGCTTTAGCTAAACCAGGACCAATGTCGTTTGCAACATCAAGCGTGCTTACAGGGTTTTCAAAACTACGTTGACTTCCGTCTGGAAGAGTAATAACTGGCATTATAAATCCTTGCTACAGTGGTGACACCTACAATGTATCACGTGTATTTTTAATAAATTAAATGAGAATGACTCGACAACGCTTTTACGAATAAGCATTGACTAATATATGTAGATGAGGAGTCTATTCAACTACAAAGATATATTGTCGCGTGCCGCGCATTTAATTACAAGTTTAAAGGGGTGAAATCCACCCGTTTTATCCACAAAATGTAGCTTTTAAAGCAAAAAAATCATTTTATTAAAATATAAAAGCATCAATGCATTAATTACGCGCCTACAACTATACCCACACTCGCATTTTAATGTGCGTTGCGTATAATACTGCGTAATTAAGTTATTTTAGAGAATAGACATGAGAACATGTGGTGTAGAAATTACCGGTAGTGATGTACTACTTTGTATTTTAAGTAAAGATAATGACGTATTTGATATTCGCGATGTGCGCCAAACACGCTTTACCTTAGGTAACGGTAACGACACTGAAGTAATGCGTAAATTTCAATTCGATTTTGCAAAATTAATGCAAGATTACCAAATTGATTCTGTTGCAATTCGTGAGCGTCAGCCTAAAGGTAAATTTGCTGGCAGTGCAAAAGGCTTTAAAATGGAAACTGCTATTCAATTAATTGAAGGCTTAGACGTTCGCGTGTTTTCTACAACAGAAATTAAAGAACAAGTTAAACGTAATCCAATACCTATTGCCTTTGAAGAAACAGGCCTTAAAAAGTACCAAGAAAATGCTTTTGTAAACGCTTACGTTTACATCATGAAAAAAACATACCGCAGCGACGAAATGTAAACTCATTACTCGTTTAAAAACGCGTACTTACATTGTAAGACGCGTTTTTTTGTGTCTAAAAAGTAGTATTAGCTTTTATTAATCTAATAATACATTAGTCTAACTGCACTTCTCTTTGTCGACAATATGTGTTTATTTTAACTTTGTAGTTTACATAACTCACACACATTTTCATGGAGAGAGCAATGCACACACACACTATTGCGGTAAAAGAAGTAGAGAAAATAAATCACTTACCGTTATCGCAAAGCTATTTTAAAGGTATACAAAGCACACCTTTAACAAATTCGACTATCGGGGAGTACTTTGACTTTATTGTCGACAAAAACCCAGAGGCGTTAGCTGTTGTAGTTCATCACCAAGGTATTAGATTATCGTATAAAGAATTCCAAAAAGAAGTTAATCAGCTTGCGATGGGGTTGCTGGCACTTGGCGTAAAACCAGGTGAGCGCGTTGGTATTTGGTCTCCTAATAATATTGAGTGGTGCTTAACCCAATTTGCAACGGCAAAAATTGGCGCAATAATGGTTTGCATCAACCCGGCATATCGCCCTAACGAATTACAATACGCCTTAAATAGTGTTGAATGCTCTACTCTAATCACAGCATCAAACTTTAAAGGCAGTGATTATTTAGAAATGCTCAATGGTTTGGCTCCAGAACTTGCAACTTGCGATAAAGACACACTTAATTTAAAAGCACTGCCCACTCTTAAAAATATAATCCGCATTGGCGATGAAGCATCTCCTGGTATGTACTCTTTTAATGATGTTATTAACTTGCCAACATCAGCACATGAGCTTGAATTAAAAGCAATAGGTGCAAACTTAAATGCTGAGCAAGACATCAATATACAATTTACATCAGGCACAACAGGTAACCCAAAAGGCGCAACGCTCACTCATAAAAACATTTTAAATAATGCGCTATTCGTCGCCGAATCTATGCACTTTACGAGTGATGACAAGTTATGTATCCCTATCCCGTTATATCATTGCTTTGCAATGGTATTGGGTAGCTTATTGTGTGTTAGTAAAGGTGCAGCAGCCATTTACCCTAGTGATTCGTTCGATGCAAAAACCACGCTTGATGTAGTTCAACAAGAAGGATGTACAGCGCTGCACGGTGTACCTACTATGTTTATTAGTGAGCTTGAGCTGAGTAACTTTAACGATTATGACCTAAGTACTTTACGCACGGGTGTAATGGCAGGCTCTACATGCCCAGAGCAAGTAATGCGCAAAGTACAAACACAAATGAACATGCATCAAGTACTGATTGCTTACGGGCAAACGGAGTGCAGCCCCATAAACAACATTACCGAAACAGACTCTTCAATAGAGCGGCAAGTAACGACAGTTGGCCGCGCCCTTGCCCATACCGAGGTTAAAATAATTGACGAGCTGGGTAACATTCAAAAAATTGGTCAACCTGGCGAAGTGTGTAGTAAAGGTGCAGGCATAATGCGCTGCTATTGGAATGACGAAGCTAAAACAAAAGCCACAATAGATGACGAAGGTTGGCTGCACTCTGGCGATTTAGGTGTCATGGATACAGAAGGGTTTGTCACGATTGTTGGGCGTATAAAAGATATGATTATTCGCGGAGGCGAAAACATTTACCCTCGAGAAATAGAGGAAGTACTTTACACCTACCCGGGCATTCAAGATGCTGCCATATTTGGTATAACAGATGAAAGGTATGGCGAGGAAGTGTGCGCTTGGATCCAACCAAAAGAAGATGCTGTACTTGATGAGCAAGCAATTCGTGAGTTTTTAAAAGACAAACTAGCCTACTTTAAAATGCCACGACATATCCGTTTTGTAGAAAACTACCCAATGACAGTAACAGGTAAACTGCAAAAATTTAAAATGCGCGAGCAAATGCAAGAAGAGCTAAGCGACAACGCTTTTTCCTAGTTTCGTCTTTAAGTAACTGAGGCTCTGGATAGGGAATTTATCTCAGAGCTATGTTCAGAGCTAGCAGCGTTAAATTTACGTATGTTAGGACTAATACTAAAAAGCACAGCCAATTGGCTGTGCTTTTTATGTACTGAATTTATTATAAATTCGACATTCTCTTTTTTAAACGTTCTAAATCAATCGCACTCGAGCGCACTGTTAATTTAATATGGCTGTATTCATATTCTTCTTTAACAACACTCATACTCGATCGGATTTCGCCCACAATACCTTTGGCTGTGTACGGTATAACAATCTCTTCTTCAATCATGTCCTCTTGAGCAATGCCAATAATGTATTTGTGCAATTTACTAATATCATCTGGATTACGTGTAGAGGTCATCATCGCATCAGGAAATTCATCCATTAGCGACTGCTGCTGCTCAGTACTTAATTGGTCTGATTTATTCAATACTAATAGTTTTTTGCTACCTTCTACCCCAACTTCTGCCAGTACTTTATGTACTACTTCAAGTTGTGAGCGAAAAGAAGGATCTGAAGCATCTACAACATACAACAATAACGACGCATCATGTGCCTCAGCGAGCGTTGAATGAAATGAAGCAACCAAATCATGAGGTAATTTTTTAATAAAACCAACCGTATCTGAAACCAATATACGAGGCTGGGTAATCGGATACAGCGCGCGAACAGTGGTATCTAGCGTTGCAAAGAGTTTATTTTCACCTTCTACATCACTACCTGTAATTGCGCGCATCATTGATGACTTGCCCGCATTGGTATAACCAATTAAAGCCACTGAGAATAGCTCAGAGCGCTGAGTACGTCTGTCCATCATTACATCTTGAACACTAACAAGTTCGCGCTTTAATTCTGCTAACTGATCGCGCACCTTACGGCGATTAAGCTCAAGTGTGGTTTCACCCGCACCTTTACCCATTTGGCGTTCTTTATCACCTGTTGATGTTTCACGCAGTCGTGGCGCTACATAATTAAGGCGAGCTATTTCAACTTGTAATTTTGCAGTTTTAGTACGCGCATGACGACTAAATATTTCAATGATAATACCGGTGCGGTCAAATACTTCTACACCTAGCTGGTTCTCAACATTACGTAGTTGAGAAGGCGTTAAATCGCAGTCAAATACCACTACATCAGCACATGCAAAATCTAAATCGTTTGATGGGATTTCTGAGGATATTTCGGTTAAAGGGTCTTCATCGAGTAAATCATCTTCTTGCTCGTTTTCAACCATCCCTTTATTGCCGGTAAGGTGGGCTATTTCAGCTAGTTTACCTGAGCCCAGTACATTAACTTTTTGAGTTGAGCTTTGCTTTTGCGATTGCGTACCTACTACTTTAAATCCTAACGTAGTCACCAAACGAGCAAGCTCTGCAAGCGACTCTGTTGCTTCGTCGCCTTTAAATTGTGGTGTGCTAATAGAAATAAGTAACGCATTAGGAAGTGATGGTTTTGCAGTTAGTTGCATAATTTTTATATGTTAATGCACCTAAAGTGCAAACCTAATTTTCATTCGAAAGTAACTTGATCCTACGCTGTTATGGCTCAGCTTTATAGGGTTATAGTTCACTAATGGCGTTAATATTTAAAACTAACCATAATATACTCAATTTTATGGCTAGTTTTAAAATCACATTATAGTAAAGCCTTATTGTTCAGCTTTAATATTAAACGACGCCCTGCTCAATCATTGCATCGGCGACGCGCCTAAAGCCTGCAATGTTAGCGCCTAATAAAAGATTTCCAGGCTCACCAAGTTCTGTAGCGGTATCGTTGGCGGTCACAAATATATTTTTCATAATTTGTTTTAGCTTTTCATCAACTTCTTCAAAGGTCCAACTTTGCATACTCGCATTTTGTGCCATTTCTAATTGGCTTGTCGCAACGCCGCCGGCATTGGCCGCTTTACCTGGTCCATACGCAATTTTTGCAGCAATAAAGCAATCAATAGCCTCTTTTGTTGAAGGCATGTTTGCGCCTTCACTTACTAATAAACAACCGCCGGATAATAAAGCGCTTGCATCCGCCTGTGTTAATTCATTTTGTGTGGCGCACGGAAAAGCAGCGGCAGCATTAAAGCGCCAAACAGCATGCCCATCTTTAGGGTAGTCATTTACAGGAATATAAATAGCATCGGGGTGAGTTTGTTGATATACGCTCAAGCAATCACGCGATTGCTCTTTTAAACATTTAATAAGATTTAAATCTATACCCGACTCATGATACACAGTGCCACGAGAGTCGCTGCAACTTACTGGTGTTGCCCCCATTTGATAAAGCTTTTCCATGGCATAAATAGCAACATTACCTGCGCCCGAGACCAAGCAGCGCTTACCTTGTAGGCTATCGCCGCGCGCTTGCAGCATGTAGTCAGCAAAATAAACAGCGCCGTATCCAGTGGCTTCTTTTCGTACAAGCGATCCACCCCACAATAAGCTTTTACCTGTTAAAACACCTTCATAGCGCCCAGTCAAACGCTTATATTGACCAAACAAGTAACCTATTTCTCTCGCCCCGACTCCAATGTCTCCAGCGGGTACGTCGGTTGTAGGACCAATATGGCGATAGAGCTCACCCATAAATGATTGGCAAAAACGCATTATTTCAGCATCTGAGCGCCCTTTTGGATCAAAGTTTGCCCCGCCTTTACCACCACCGATCGGTAAACCTGTTAAAGCATTTTTAAATATTTGCTCAAACCCTAAAAATTTAATTATGCTGGCATTCACACTAGGGTGAAAACGTAAGCCACCTTTATAGGGGCCAAGTGCAGAGTTAAACTCAATTCTGTAGCCTTTATTTACCTGAATATTGCCTTCGTCATCAACCCAAGGAACTCTAAACATAATTTGGCGTTCGGGTTCAACTAAGCGTTGTATAATGGCATTTTTTTTGTATTTTTCTGAGTTTTCTAAGATAGGTTCGAGTGATTCAAGTACTTCTTCAACGGCTTGATAAAACTCGCATTGTGCAGGACTACTATTTTTTAATTGTGCGATTGTGCTATGGATATAATTCATAATTATTCTTCCGTGTTAATAATAAAAGTATTTATCAGATGTTAAAGTAAACGTGATCAAGTTTATGATTCATGCTTTAAGGTCTTAATTTAATATAATTAACTATTACCTTAGCATGAAAAATTGAGATATTTAACGCCAGCTGCGTGAATTATTTTTGATTGTAAGTTTGATTTTTATTTATTAAAGATGAATTTAAATTCACAGATTTAAAATTAGAACAGTGCCAAGCGAATTTTTATATTTTCAAAAGGGAGTTTTAGAAGTATTAGGTTAGGTATGGGTTTGTTTGAAAATATAACAATTAATGGGTTTTATACTGCATTGCGCTCGCAAAAAACCCACTAACTAAAAGCTAATTAGCTAAAACCAGTTACTCAGCAGACTCTTCTGGGCGGTGCTGCTTTTGTACGCCAGTTAAAAACAAACGTAATATTTGATCGTTACAAACACGGTAATGTTTGTTATCTACTTTTCGAGAAAATGCGCTTAACTCATGTTTACTTAAATCAAAATCAACAAGTGCAAGTGTTGCTATAACATCTTCTGCTTTCATATTTAAAGCAATACGTAGCTTCATAAAGATAATATTGTTGTTTAGCTTTTTCTCAGGCTCTGGTTGCTCACCTTCGCGTTTGCCACGTTGGGTATTAATAAACCCATTTAAAAAGCTAGCAAACTCAGTATCACTTATTGGGGTAAAAGCCTCTTCACCTTCTTTAGTTAACCATGCAATTACTTGCTCTTTGGTGACCGTATGCTCTGCTGATGCAAAAACATTGACCATAGCAGTATCAGTTAAGTTAAAAGTGTAGCGAATGCGGCGTAAAATATCGTTATTAGTCAAAGTAAATCCCAAAGTGAGGTATAGCAACCAAGCAGTTATTGCTTAATTTTAAATAAGCACCTAGTTTAACAGGTTTACTAATACCACCCTATTAATTTTTATCTGAGCTTCTTATACCTAGTTACCAAGCACCTTAGCAGGATCTACGCGCGTTGCTTGCCATGCAGGATAAATAGTGGCAAGTATCGCAAGCACAAACGTAACAATCACTGTAATACCAATGTCTTCAAGTACTAATTTACTTGGTAAAAACTCTATAAAATAAACGCCCTCAAGTGGATTAGCTCCAAATAATTGGCTTATCCACGTAAAAAGCTCACTTATATTAAGCGCTAATACCACACCAATTAGTGTTCCTAGTGCCACGCCTACAAATGCTTGCATTAAGCCTTGCATTACAAAGGTGGCTAAAATAGTACTGTCTTTCGCGCCCATGGTTTTTAAAATTGCGATATTGCCTTGTTTTTCGCGTACTTCCATCACTAAAGAGGACACAATATTAAAACTGGCTACCGCTATAATTAAAAACACCACAATATAAACAATGGTACGCACCATTTGAATATCTTGATAAAGGCTACCTTGGGTTCTAAACCAACTGGAAACATACACGTAGTCGTCAATAGTTTGCCCTACTTTTAGCGCTATTTGGTGCGCCGAAAACACATCATCAACACTTAAACGCAGCCCTGTTATTTGGGTTTCATCGTAACCCAATGTTTGCTGTGCTTTGTTAAGATGTATAAATGCAGCGGTACTATCAATCGGTCCGCCCATTTCTATAACACCTGCAAGGTTAAGTGTTACGCGTTTAGGCGCTAATAATGATTGACCTTTTTGACTAATTTGCGGAATAAGTAATGTAATGTTATCGCCTACTTTGGCGTCTAACTGTTTTACTATTTGCTTACCTAAAATTACATCGTCAAGGCCTAACTGACTCACTAATTTACCACTGGTAAACTGGTTTACCGCCGATACATTACTCTCGAGCGATGGCTCAACACCTCGAATTTCTATCGCTTTTAGCTGGCTTTTATATTGCGCCATTCCGTTAACGGCAATAAATGGCGCAGCCCCTGTCACATGCGGTTGTGTTTGTAAATCCTCTACCTTTTGCGGCCAATTTGCAATGGGTCTACTTGGTGCTACATATTCAACCTGCGGCACAACACTTAGCAATCTATGTACTAGTTGCTGCTCAAAACCATTAATTACCGACAGCGCCACAATTAAAACTGCGACACCTAATAAAATACCAATAGTCGACGCTTTAGCGATAAAACTAACAAAGCCGTTTTTTTCATCTTTGTGGCCTGAATAGGCTCTAAAACGTTTACTTAAAAATGCACTAAGCAACATGCTGCGACTCTTTAATAGCTAGTTTTCCATCGTCTAAATAAGCTATTTTGCCTAGCTTATCGGCAAGTTCTAAATCGTGTGTAACTACCACAAAACTCGTGTTTAAGCTTTGGTTAAGCTCATTAATTAAATCGTAAATTTTAATCGCATTTTGTTTATCTAAATTACCGGTTGGTTCATCAGCAAGCACAAGCGCAGGTTTAGTAACCAGTGCGCGGGCAATAGCCACACGTTGGCGCTCTCCACCAGAAAGCGCAGACGGTTTATGCGAGCTGCGATGTGCAAGGCCTACTTTTTCGAGCATGTCGAGCGCTTGAGCTTTGGCTTCTTTTGCACTCAAGCCTTTAATTAATAATGGCATAGCCACATTTTCAACTGCGCTAAACTCCATTAATAAGTGATGAAATTGATAGATAAAGCCCAAGTTTTGGTTTCTAAATGCGGCTTGCTCTGTTCGCGAAAGTTTTGCAACTTCTTGGTTTTTAATTTTAGCGCTACCTGAGCTTGCGGTATCTAATGTGCCAAGTATGTGTAAAAGCGTACTTTTACCAGAGCCAGAACTCCCCACAATAGCGAGCATTTCACCTTGCTGCAGCGCTAAATCAACGCCTTTTAATACTTCAACTTGGTTGCTGCCATCTTGATAAACTTTACTTAAATTTTCACAACTAATTACTAAATCATTCATAACGTAATACCTCTGCTGGTTTTACTTTTGCGGCTTTACGCGCAGGATATAAGGTAGCTAAAAAGCTCATAGCAATACTGGCAAACGCTATTATTACTAAACTCAAAATATCAAATTTTACCGGAAGCTCTATACCCGCCAATAAGTTTAAGCCCACTAATGCAAGTAGCTCATTTATATATAAACTAAATATTACACCTAAAAATGCGCCTATTGCGGTACCAATTACGCCGTTATATAAGCCTTGCACCATAAACACTTTTTGCACTTGCGAAGGTGTTAAACCTAACGTTTGTAGTATGGCTACTTCACCTTGTTTTTCGCTTACCATCATGGTTAATGCCGATACAATATTAAATACAGCCACCAATACAATGAGGGCAAGCAACATAGACATAATGCGCTTTTCCATAGCAACGGCTGCAAATAGAGTACCTTGGGTACTGCGCCAATCACTATAATTATGATCTTGTAAAATACGCTGGCTTGCTTCAATAAACTCATCTAGTTCGAAAGGTTCGTGCAATGAAACACTTAAATTTGGGGCAGTGTTTTTATCCAGCTTTAATACCCGTTGTAGTGAAGCGCCACTTGTAAACGCAAGTGCCATATCTATCTCAGATCCGGTTTCATATATTGCGGCAACTTTAAATAAACGCTGGCTGGGTACTCGCCCAAGAGGTGTATACGTTGAAGCATTAGGCATAATAACGCGAAGCTTATCACCCACGCTAACGCCTAATTTACGACTCAAATAACGACTTATAGCAATGTTGTAATTTTTGTTTAATACAGTTTTCCAATCGCCTTGCACTATTTTATCGGTAATTTTATGCAAAGAACCACTATCGTTATAAAGGCCTTGTAGTAAAACGCCGTGCAAGTCTTTATTTGTTTGCAAAATAGCTTCGCCGTGGCGATATAAGCTTACATGATCAACATAAGGAGATTGTTCGAGGTCGGTTTTAAGGGTGCCCATTTGGGTGGCAGTGTGTTTACCTGCGCTAACTTCAACATGCGGAATAAGTCCAAGCATATTGGTTTTTAGGCTATTTTCAAACCCGTTCATTACACTACTTACCGTAAATAATGCCATTAAACCAATAGCGATACCGGCAATAGAAAAAAACGAAATAAACGATATAAACGCATTTCCTTTAGATGAGCGACTATATCTAAGCCCTATAAATAAGCTAACCGGTTGAAACATATTATTTTTAACACTTATCGTAAAAGTATTGAGCAATAGTAGCACGAAAAAAGTGCCTTTGGGTATGGCGTAAAATGTAAGAAATAATTTAAAAATCTGATACTTGGCTATATTTACAGCAATACATGCTTAACCATTAATTCGCGGTTAAGCTTTCAGCCCTTTAACTAAATAATCGAGCAATACCCGTACATTAGTGGCCACAAACTGCCTTGGTGGATATACGCCCCATACCCCTTCTTGCTGTGGTTGATAGGGTGTTAAAATAGGCACCAATTGCCCTGAGTTAATTTCGTTTTCAATGTAGTAGTCTGGGAGCTGTACAATACCAAGCCCCTTTTTTGCGCCATCCACCAGCGCCCAACCACTATTACACTGTAGCCGCCCCGCTATTTTAATGTGTTTATCGCGCCCATTTTCGTTTACGCGCCAGTAGCTACTATTCCCAATTAAACATTCATGGCTGTTTAGCTCGCCTAAAGTGTGCGGCTCACCAAATCGCGTTAAATACTGTGGTGCCGCGCACATAATAAAACGCCGCGCACTTAACCTACGCGCTTTTAAGCTCGAATCTTTTAAATGCCCTAACCTTATGGCTAAATCAAATCCGCCCTCTAATAAGTTTTCTTGCTCGTTACTTAGTGTGGTAACAACTTCGACCTCGGGATGATCCTTCATAAAATTATGCACTATGGGCATAATAAAGCTCTCTCCGTACATAACGGGTGCTGTGAGCTTTATTTTACCTTTAGGCGTACTTTGTTGCTGAGCAAGGCCTTGAGTTGCCTCGTCCATAGCGTGTTGTAAGTGCTTTATTTGATGTAAGTACACTTCACCTTCTTTAGTTAAAACCACTTTACGAGTAGTACGAGTTAAAAGCTGGGTATTTAAACGTTGCTCAAGCGCTGTTACACGGCGGCTAATATGCGCAACCGAAAGCCCAAGCATTTTTGCAGCAGCAGTAAAGCTGCCCTCTTCACCAACCGCTATAAACTCATCAATTCCATCCCAACGCGCCATTATTACCATACTGTAAAAGTGTTTTAATAAAATTGAGATTATCATTATTTGAGAAACAAATACAATAAGCACATCACCCAAGCAAATTGGGTCTACAATTATTTTTTAATAGCCAGTTAAAGGAAATAAAACACATGTCTGAATTTATTAAATCAAAAGCTGCCATTGCTTGGGGTCCTAATCAACCACTTAGTGTTGAAGAAGTTGATGTGATGATGCCTAAAAAAGGCGAAGTAATGGTAAAAATTACCGCTACAGGTGTATGTCACACCGATGCATTTACATTATCAGGCCAAGATCCTGAAGGCATATTTCCTGCTATTTTAGGTCACGAAGGCGCTGGTGTTGTCTATGCTGTTGGCGAAGGCGTAACGAGTGTTGAAGTTGGGGATCATGTTATTCCTTTATACACTGCAGAATGTGGCGTATGTAAAATGTGTACTTCAGGTAAAACTAACCTGTGTTCAGCCGTGCGCGAAACACAAGGTAAAGGCCTAATGCCAGACGGCACTACACGCTTTTTTAAAGACGGCCAACCAATTTATCACTACATGGGTACATCAACGTTCTCTGAGTACACTGTATTACCAGAAATTTCACTCGCTAAAGTAAATAAAGAAGCATCACTAGAAGAGATTTGCTTACTAGGCTGTGGTGTGACAACAGGTATGGGCGCAGTTACCAACACAGCTAAAGTAAAGCCTGGCGACACGGTTGCTATATTTGGCCTAGGCGGTATTGGTTTATCTGCGATTATTGGCGCAAAGATGGCTGGTGCGGGTCGTATTATTGGTGTTGATATAAACACCACTAAATTCGATTTAGCTACAAAACTAGGTGCAACTGATTTAATTAATCCAAAAGATTTCGATAAGCCAATTCAAGAAGTTATTGTTGAAATGACAGATGGCGGCGTTGACTACTCGTTTGAATGTATCGGTAATGTTGACGTAATGCGCTCAGCGCTTGAGTGTTGCCACAAAGGTTGGGGTGAGTCAGTAATTATTGGTGTGGCAGGTGCAGGCCAAGAAATATCAACCCGTCCGTTTCAGCTGGTAACTGGGCGTGTATGGCGTGGTAGTGCATTTGGTGGCGTTAAAGGCCGTTCACAACTTCCTGAAATTGTTGAGCGTTACATGGCAGGTGAATTTGCTCTTAGCGACTTTATTACTCACACAATGAGCCTTGAAGATATTAACGAAGCGTTTGATTTAATGCATGAAGGCAAAAGTATTCGTACAGTCATTCATTACTAATAAACTGCATTCGTAAAATAGCTTATTAATAAGCCGTAATACTTTTAAGTTTACGGCTTTTAAGGATTAAGTATGTTAGAAAATATCTCAAGTGTAAAAGTGTCTGGCGGTTGGCATAAGCAATATACTCACAGCTCGCAAAGTACACATTGCACTATGCGCTTTGCCGTATTTTTACCTCCTGGCGCAAGTGAAGCAAATAAAGTACCGGTACTTTATTGGTTATCGGGATTAACCTGTACCGACGAAAATTTTATGCAAAAAGCCGGTGCATTTAAAAAAGCAGCAGAGCTGGGCATTGCTATTGTAGCGCCTGACACCAGCCCGCGTGGCGAAAACGTACCCAATGAAGACAGTTACGACTTTGCACAAGGCGCAGGCTTTTACGTAAATGCAACGCAAGCTCCTTACAACACCCATTTTAATATGTACGATTATGTTGTTAGGGAATTACCAGCATTGATAGAACAACATTTTCCAATAACAAGTACAAAAGCAATTAGTGGTCACTCTATGGGCGGGCACGGTGCATTAATGGTTGCACTTAAAAACCCGACTACTTTTGTAAGTGCCTCGGCTTTTAGCCCTATTGTAAATCCGATTGAATGCCCTTGGGGTGTAAAAGCATTTACTGGTTATTTAGGAAATGATAAAGCGCTTTGGAAGCAATACGACAGCTGCGAGCTGATGAAAAACGCAGAGCAAGCTAATTACTTACCCATGTTAGTGAGTCAAGGTGATGCCGATGGTTTTTTACAAGAGCAACTCAAGCCAGAAAACCTAGTCGCTATTGCAGATAAAAAAGGCTACCCGCTTACACTTGAAATGCAAGCAGGCTACGATCATAGCTACTTTTTTATAAGCAGCTTTATTGACCAACACTTATTATTTCATCATCAGTTTTTAACTGCTTAGACTCATTAGTGTGTAGAGATGACTTTTCTACCTCTACACACTCTTTTAGACTTTTAGTGACCTGCCTACATACTTGCGTAGTAGTGCTTTCCCCTTTAACTAGGCTAACAAGAGCCGAATCTATCTTTAATCCCATATCAGTAAAGTTAAATCCGTTTTTATCTGTAGGTACTGGCTCTAGTGGGTTTTTATAAGGTGTTGACTGCGCCGGGCTAATACTATTTTTATCATTACGCGCCTGAGATTGTGCTTGCCCATCAATAATAGCGCCCGCAATTGTACAGCCAGAAAGGCAATAAAAAAACAAAAGTACAATAATTGTTTTCATCATTCATCCTAAACAAAATATTACCTAAATTGTATACGTTTTTTATTGTAACTCTGTAAAAAAATGTAAGTATTACTACCTAAAATCATTTATAAACTTTCTTGTAACACCCACCAGCTGCAATATAAAAAATGGTGATCCTAAATAACCTAAAATTTTATTAATAGCGGGTTGTAAGTGTTCTGTGAGAAATTCAGGAAATAAAAAAGCAAAAACAGATAACCCAGCGCAAAATAGTAACGCTGTTTTTTCAAGCTTAGTGGGTGTACTTAATGTTTTATTTAAAGGCAAAAGGTTCACATAGGTGTCTTTTAGATATGATAAATGAATACGGGGCTTTAAAACTCAGATCAAATTAACTATCGCGTAAAATAGTAATAAAAACATGTAAAAGTTTCCTCAATAATTTTTTATTTAACTCAGCTTCCTACAATAAACCATTGATTATTAGTTATTTATGCAATGGCCCGCTGCTTGCTTATTATTAACAAAATTAACCCGCATAGGCTCAATAATGGAAATTGATTTACAGTGGAATGAAATCATCGATAACTTAATACATTTAGGTATTGCATACCTACTTGCGCTACCTATGGCTTACGACAGAGAGCGTAGCCATGATGGTGCAGGCCTTCGTACCTTTCCTCTTGTTGCTGTTGCATCGTGTGGGTATGCATTAATAGCTATGTCGGTTTTAGATGGCGCAGAAGCTCAATCTAAAATGTTGCAAGGCATCATTACTGGCATTGGTTTTATTGGCGGTGGCGCAATTTTGAAAAATAACAAATCAACCTCCGGTACAGCAACCGCAGCCAGTATTTGGAATATGGGCTTAATTGGTATAGCTGTAGCCTATAGCCGCTACGAAATAGCCATTTTGCTTGCCATTATTAATTTTATAACGCTAAGGTATGTAAAAAAGTTTAAGTGATAATTAGCAGTATTATTACAAGTAATGCGAGCAAATATTGGTCGTATTACGTGTGTATAATCACTGGCAAAATATAAATACACGATTTCAATTTGATACAATATAACATATAATAAATACAGTTTTAAATCACTCTATATAGCTCTCTTATGTCGCTACCTTCAACCGATAACCGCTTACATCATATTGATATATTACGGGGCATTATAATTATATTTATGGTTATTGACCATGGTATGTATTATTGCCTTAATTACTCAGTTACCGATCCGATGACCATTCCAGGGACTGATCCCGTTACCTTTTTTACGCGTTTTGTTTCTCACTTTTGCGCACCACTCTTCGTATTCTTAGCAGGTCTATCTGCGGCTATAACAGAGCATAAATATGTATCCACTAAAGCATTTTCACAAAGCTTGATTATTCGTGGTTTAGTGCTAATTTTGTTTGAATTTACTATTGTTTCGTGGTCTTGGAGCTTTAACCCATTATACCCAATGCTATACGCACAAGTTATTTGGGCTATCGGCTGGGGCTTTGTTATTTTAGGACTGCTGCGTTTCCTGGGCATTTATGCCATTTTTGTAGCAGGGTTATTACTCGTGTTTGGGCATAATTTATTTGATGGAACAAGCTTTGAGCCCAATACATTTGCACATACTGCTTGGTCCATTGCACATCAAAAAAATGTACTTGATCTCCCATTTGATTTTCAAATTAGAACAACCTACCCAATTGCCCCCATTGTTGGCTTAATGGCATTGGCATATTGCGCTGGTGTTTATTACAAAGCGCAACAATACAGTAAAAAAGTGATGAATCACGCATTGTTATTAGGGGTTACTTGCCTTGCGCTTTATGGCGTTTTACGTGGATTTAACTTATACGGTGATATGTCACAGTTTGATATACATACAAGCTCATTGCTCACTGTTATGTCGTTTCTGAACCCAACAAAGTATCCGCTTTCGCTTCAGTTCATGTTACTTACAGTTGGCCTTGGACTTATTTCTTTAAAGGCATTAAGTGGTTTAAAAACCGATTTTTCGCATAACTTTTTACAAGTACTGGGTAAAACAAGTATGTTTTCATACCTTGTGCATTTGTATTTATTACATGCTATTGCTTGGTTACTTATACCTATTCTTGGCTTTAATTTTAGCGATATGACCTACGCAGATACTCTCGTTGGTTTGCCTGAAGGTTATGGCATGAGTTACACAGCAACACTTCTATTCATAGCCGTTGTAATAGGGCTAACAACCCTACTCGCTAAGCGATACATTGTTTGGAAGCGAAGCCACAAACATAGCTTAATTGCTAAATATATATAAGTAAAAACACAAACCCCGCATAATATTTGCGGGGTTTTATGTCATTAACCAATACGTAAAACTTATAAAAAGCTATCACCACTTTGCTTTAGCGTAACAGTTTGTGCTTGAGCGCTTTTAATTAATAACCCACAACGCACATCGTTTTGTGAAATTACAATTTTATCAATTGTGCTTGTATCGTAATTTACTACTTTGTTCTCGCAGCGTAACTGGACTTTAGTTAGCGGCATTTGCGCTTCAAGCGCTACTTCACTTTTTGACAATAAAGGTAATACCGCCTGCTTAGGCAATAGCTCTATTTGTTGTTTTATATCGCCAGAACTTTTATAAATGTCATTAACTTGAGCTAATAACTGCTCCTTATTTTCCTGTGTAAAAGTGATGGATTCAATATTGCCTAACGCATCTATTGCGTCATAGGCACGTACATAATCTTGTTTTGATATAAACCATTGTAATGCATTTTTTATCACACGCTTTTGAATTTGATCTGGTAGGTTACCTCGAAATAAAAATGCTTCGTTGATGTGCTGATCAAAGCTCTTCCAATCTTGTACAAAATAACTGTGCTGGCTTTTAAGCCATGCAAGCAAAACAATCTCAACCGTATTTTTCGTATGTTCGTTTTCTAACTCATCAATACGGCTTTTAGCTTCATCGTATTTCTTTTCATCGATTAACTTACTAGCTTGTTCATAATCATTAAAAAAGCCGCGAGACGCTTTATCATTTGAAAAACCAGCATGTAAATTTTGCGAACTTACAGTAATAGTTTTTGCTACAGGTATAGTCTCGCCATTTAATTTTGCACTTTTGTAGTTGAGCTTAGACACGTAGTCCATTACTTCTCTTTGATACTTTTTTTGACCAGCTGTAGCTACAATTTCGATATCGCTCACTTGGCCGTTTTCATCAACAAGATAACTACTTAAATTAATTCCTTCTAATCGAGACGCACGCGGTGAGGTATTAGTAAGTTGATCGTAATTTTTATTAATCACCTCTGCAGGGACAAAGTCGTCAGCAAACGCAGGGAGTTGAGTAAAAGCAGAAGTAAAAGAAAGCGCTAATATGAGTTTTTTCATCGATTTTATCCATCCTAGATAGTGTTTATATAATAGAAACAAACGATCGACATAAAAGCAAGTGTAAATACAAAAATCAGTTCATTTAATGAGCTTCACTTAGACAAAACTTAATAGATAAATATATTTGAGGAATTAAAAAAGGCGCTTAAAAAGCGCCTTGCTAACAAGTATGTGTGCTTAAAACATATCTTGATAGGAGTTTGTTGTGCTAAACGTAATTGCTTTTTCAAAGCCTGGTAACTGAATACTTTGCTCGTCTATTACAATGTCGTTGTCGTCAATAAGTCCGTCGCCAAAGCGATAAATAAGCTCGTACTGCCCTAAATCTGCTTGCGTTTGATACGTTTTCTGCGAAGCGCTAACCATACTATTTTTCTGTGTGTAACTAGTCATAACATCATCGCCATGGCGCTTAGCAAGCATTTGCATTGTTACTTTTGGTGAAAGTACAGTCGCTGTTGCATTGTTGCCGCCAAAGCCTTTTGAATTTATAAAAGCAATATCCATATCAGCGCACTCGTAATGGCTATTACGAATATCAAGATGGTCGCTATAAACATCATCAGCCACTTTATCAATTGTGGTAATACCCGGCATAATATTATGGCTAAATATGCCTAACGCAATCGCTAACTGGTCACCGCTTGCAGGTGCAATAGTATGGCCAACATACGCTTTTGGCGCTGTTACTTTCCAGTTATCTATAGCAAACGTTTGCGCTACTTTATGATAAATCAAAGACTCTGTTACACGGTTTTGCGGTGTACTAGAACCATGGGCTAAAATAAAGCTACGTTCTTGCAGTGCTTCTTTACCTAATAAGCTGCTAGCAAGTGCGGCTGATTTTGCCATTGTAATATAGTTACCAGGGCCAGGTGATGTAATCGACTTTTTAACGCCATCTGCATTTACAAACACATCCGGTACGCTGCCCATAATATCAGCGCCCAACTCAAGGGCTAAAGCATCATCCATTAAAATAGCAACTTGCGCGCCCTCACCTAATGTAAAGCCACAGTTATCGCCAAATGGGCGGCTGCTATTACGGTAGTCTGGTTCTTCATCATTTGATAAGTTATCTAAACGGCGCAAACCTTCAACGTTTGCAAGTGCGCTCATGTTACCAAAGCCTTCTACAACTTCTGGTGTAATAGCACACTCAACACTTGCGACAACCGCAACGCGTGTACGCCCTGCCTGTATGTCGTTAACCGCTGCACGTAAATTATATAAAAACGTTGCACATGCGCCCGAGGTCGAAAACGTAGTACCTACATTGCCCGTAACATAGGCATTAATAAAATCGGTAGACATTGTATTTAAGCCCAGTGCTAACTGCTTAGTGCTAACACGGTCGCCTTGTTGGCGCGCCTTTACTAAACCGCCTAGACCTTTGTCGTCCATTTGGCCAATTACCGATGCTGAATAGGTACCAATTTTATCTGGCTCTACGCTATTCATAATATGCTGCCAATCAAGCCCTGTTGATTTAATAGCATCAGTAGCTGCAAAAATAGTGGCTTGCAAACCACGAGGCTGATAGCGGCTGTTATACATAACTGATGGATCAAACCCAGTCGGAAATTGCCCAGCAGATTTAATTGGGTTATCGCGTGTTGAGTCGTGCTTTACGTCTAAGTCGGCTGCAATAGTTACTTTAACTTTTTTGCCTTCAAGCTCTTCAACTTGCCAGCTAGCTGGAACTGGTGCAGGTAAGTCGCGAGCACGCGTTTCAAACACAATTGCGTTATCGCTTGATGCGGTTAGTGTCATTTTTTGCTGCCACGGTGTGGCATCGGCATCAAAGTGTTCTTTTTCAATTTTACGAATAAGTGTACCAGCAATAATTTGCTCACCAAAGCGTGCTTCTATGTCGCTTTGCTCAACATTATTACCTTGTGTATCTTGTAATTGGCCGTTTACAACGCTTACTAGATTCATCAGTGTGGCGAGGCCTAAAAATGTTTCACTGCGATCTTGAGCATTTAAACTATCTAACACGATACGGCGATAACCTTGATGAAAAGAAGTACGGCCAGCGGCGTTAATGCCACCCATGCCTACTATAACGGGTAATGCTGTCATAATTTACCTTTTAGAAACGTGTTATAAGGAGAAGAGGCAGTTTAAATGGATTATGCACCACGCATTGTGCTTTAATAGCCAAATATTCAGCACAAAAGGCCAAAAGGTACTGGTCGGAGCATTTATATGACTGATAAACACACTAATCCACCACTAAACATTGCTATAGCGGTATATCCGCATTTGTTAGTGACTAGTTTAACGCTGCCTATAGAAATGCTAAGAGCCGGCGAGGCCTTTGCTAAAGGGCATCTTGATAAGCAAAGCTTTAGGCCACTTGCTATAAATTTAGTGGCTAAAAGTACTGAATCTATACCCACCCGCGCAGGCCTTGCTATAAATCCTGATTGCATAACAACTAACGCGCCCTACAGCGATTTGATTATAGTGCCGGGTATTTGGCGAAACCCACGCCCAGTGGTGCGAACAAATCAAGAAATAGTTGATTGGCTAAGTGAGAGCTTTAGCGCAGGCAGCCATATAATTGGTGTAGGCACTGGCAACTGTTTATTAGCTGAGGCAGGCTTACTCGATGGACACCCTGCTACCACCCATTGGCATTACGCCAAACAATTTAGCCATGACTACCCGCAGGTGCACCTAAAGCCCGACTTTTTTATAACCCAGTCAGAGCGAATGTATACGGTGGCCAGTCTTAATGCGCTTGCAGATGTGATCGTACACATTATTAGCCAGTACTACACAAAAGCCGCCGCGCAGCATGTAGAGCGTAATTTTTCGCACGAAATACGCAAACCCTATGAAGATCAACGCTACTTAGAAGGTGCAGTAGACCGCCACCCCGATGAGCTAATTGCGCAAATTCAATTTTGGCTAAAAACAAATTTAGCCACCGAGTTAAACCTGCAAGAAGTCGCTGCTCAATTTAGCTTAAGCTACCGTACTTTTACCCGCCGTTTTAGAGCCGCTACTAATCAAAGCCCTATTGAGTATTGGCAGCAATTACGTGTAGAAAGTGCGAAGGAGTTATTAGCATCATCAAATTTATCAATTCAAGAAGTGGCTTTAGAAGTAGGATATAACGACCAAGGGCATTTAACCCGCGTGTTTAAAAAAGTATTAAGCCAAACACCCAGTGGTTACAGAAAAGTAGTTAGGAGAAAGTTATTTGGCTAATTATAGTGCTTGTTCGAATAGTACTAATTTCAATAGCACTAAAAAAACGCCACTTTTAGTGGCGTTCTGATTCGTTAAATTCTTTTCGATAATAGCGTTTTTGATAGTTTTTTACTTTAGTGTGTACGCCTTTGCTTAAGCTTTTAAATTTAGCTTCGAGTACGTCTACACCGTATAAAATACCGACCACCAGCACCGAAAGTTTTATTGCAGCGCCAAGGTTTTCGGTCGCTATCATAACGCCTATTGATGCAAGCACCCAAATGGTTGCAGCAGAGGTTACGCCAACTACCGCACCATCTTTTGCGAGCATAACGCCTGCCCCTAAAAAGCCAATACCTGTAATTATTTGCCCCACTACACGAGAATGATCTATTACATCCCCTTGTAAATTAAACGCAGTGGATAAAAACAAATACGTGCCCAAAGTTATTAACGCAGAGGTACGAATGCCTACAGGTTTACCACGCAATTGGCGCTCTATACCAATAATAGCACCGCAAAAAGCCGCAGTACCAATAGCTGCCCACGAATACGGGGCTACATCAATTAAATCTAAAAAAGTCACTGTTAACCTTATATTTTATTAGCTATAGCCACCGCCGTTCTTAAACGTTGGCTACCAAACGCTGACATTTTACTAAAATCACTTCGTGCTATAGGTACATATTGGCAATCTATTGCGAGCTGTTTATCGTTACCGGGCTCACAAAATGGGTCGTGAACATACACGCAGTGCTCATCAAGGTGCGTAACACACACCCAGTGTGGCGATTTTTTACCATCAAAACTGTATGTACTAATTAATAACAGCACACTAAAGCCTTTACTTAACCACTGCTCAATATGCTCAAGCTCTAAATCTTTATACGTAAGCGGTATATTTGCCTGTGCAATACCATCTACAAATTGTTGATGCACGGTGGCAAGTACCACTTTTTTGTTTTCGTTACGTACGCCATCTAAAAACAAAGGCTCTGTGGTATTAACCATTACCTCGCTTTTAAAGCCCCGCTTATTAGCCCCAAGTGCCAAACCAAACGGATGGCAACCACCATGACCCGATGTCATAAAAATGGTGGTACCTTCACGCCAAAGTGCCAGCTCATGCGATTGGGTAAGCTCAGTTGTTGGCTCAAGTGCGCCCATTGCCATTAATAGCGCAGCAGGTCCGCACGTAAAGTCAGTAGTTTGCTGATACCACGGCGTTAAACGCGCCACTTTTAACTCACTCGTTTGTCGAATGTTTTTTTGCATTCGTAGGGCATCACTGTGGTCGTCGTAATAATCGCTATATTGACCAAACACTCTGTAACCCAAGCTTTTATAAAGCCCTATCGAACCTTCGTTATTTACAGCCACCTCTAAACGAAGGTAAATACGCCCACGCTCACACGTTTCTTTTTCAAGGCTAGTAAGTAGTGCTTTTGCAATCCCCTTACCTTGCATTGTGGGTAAAACAGCAAGCGAATATAAACGCGCTAAACGCGTCCCTTTATGGCACCACACTAACCCGTAACCGCATAGTTGCTCGCCACTTTCTGCAACGAGTAAAATGCAGTGCTTAGCACTAAGCCAGCGCTTTAAACTACGCGGACTTAATTTATCGTTATTAAAGCAAGCATTTTCAACGTCAATCAGTGCATTTAAATCACTACTAAGCGCCTTTCGAATAACAAGGTTGCTCATGTTATTACCCACGGCCTCGTGCTTCTAAGCGTTGTTTAAACTCATCCATAATGATCATGTATAGCTCATCGCCTAAATAGCCGTCTTCTACCTTGTGATCAATACTTGGGTTGTCGTTTACTTCAAGCACGTATGCTTTGCCTTGATGCTCTTTAACATCTACGCCATATAAACCCCTACCCACTGTTTTACATGCTTTTAATGCTGCATCTAACACCGCTTTTGGTAACTCAAAGGTTGGCAAGGTTTCAAAGCCACCAGAGAAAAACCGTTTAGCGTCGTGGTTATAAATTTGCCAATGGTTACGCGCCATTAAATAGCGGCATGCATAAATTGCACGGCCATTTAACACACCCACTCGCCAATCGTATTCGGTATACATGTACTCTTGTGCAAGCACTAATGCGCTATATTCAAACAGCTCTGTAAGCTTAGCTACTAGCTCATCACGGTTTGAAACTTTAAACACACCTTTTGAGAACGACCCTTCTGGCATTTTTAAAACAAGCGGATATGTAAACGCTTCTTCTAATTGCTCAAGCGTTTCATTTGCTTGATCAGCCACTACAAGCGTTTTTAAACTTGGCACTTTTTGATAATTAAACGCATCATGTAAATACACTTTATTACAACAACGTAAAATAGACTCAGCATCGTCAATAACCACTAAACCAAGGCTTTGCGCTTTGCTTGCAAGGCGATACGTTGGGTGGTCAATCGCTGTAGTTTGGCGAATAAATAACGCATCAAACTGGGCAATGTTATCAATTTCATCAAAGCTTAATGCTTGTGCATAAATACCGTGTTTAGCCGCTGCTTTAATAAAACGTGCAATGGCGTCTTTATCACTCGGTGGTACTTTTTCGTTATGATCAACAAGTATTGCCATGTCCCATCTAAAACGACGTTGCACCGAACTAATACGCCACTGTGTTTTAGTAAAGTTATCTAGCTTTGCTACAAATTCGCTGTACTGCTGCTCGCTTAAAGACGACATCGAGCCTTGTTGTAATAAGCCTTGCTCATCAACAAATAAAATAGGCGCCGGGTATTGTTTAAATACCGACTTTGCCGCTTTTGATTGTAAATCGTTTTGGGCATTACCAAAGTAAAGTGTGCCGTCTATTTGGCCCACATTTAACATAGGAGCTTGGCCACTACGAAGAGCATTAATGGTTTTTACACTGGGTAAAACTTGGTGCTTGCGCGCCTCTGCAAGTAATGAGCAATAGTAACCTTTGCTCAAGTATTGGCTTGAGTCGCACAGATTAATAATGCGTGTTTTTGGTTCGTTATGTTTTGGGTAATCACGTAAGTAGGTATTAAACGTAATTACATTTTCGAACGATTGAGCAAGCGTTTGCTCGTTGTTATCAACCACAATTAAGGTTTTAAACACGACTTTTCCTAGTTAAGTCAAAATATAAAAAGCATGCTTAGTAAAATACTAAGCATTATAAATAGAAACACCCATCGTACTAAGTGGGCATTGCGCGAATCACTTAATATGATGGGTGCTTTAACAGGTACCTACTGTACGAGTTAGCGCTTAAATTGCTTAAGCGACATGTGCTTTATATGCCCTTTTTTAAAAACGCACAAACGAGATATTTTTAGCGTGAAGATGAAAAATATTGATTAACTATATTTTCCTATAAATGCAGATTAAAATACGCAAAACAATACCTTATGAGAGTTTAAAAATGTCGCTGCCTGCTTGCCCAAAATGCCAATGTGAATATGTTTACGAAGACCAACAACTGCTTATTTGCCCCGAGTGCGCCCATGAGTGGAACCCAAATAATACAAACGATGAAGACGCTATTTTAGTTAAAGATGCCAACGGCACATTACTTAATGATGGCGATAAAGTGACAGTAGCCAAAGATTTAAAAATTAAAGGCAGCTCGCAAGTAATTAAAATTGGCACCAAAGCGGTAGTTAGAAGAGTGCTTGATAAAAAAGATCACGAGCTTGATTGTAAAGTAGAAGGCATTGGCGAAATGATGGTAACAGCGAAATTTGTGAAAAAAGCTACCTCGTAGGTCGGATAAATGGCGAAGCCATGCCATCCGACAATAGATTTATGAACAAAGGTAATAGTTTATCGTGTTGGTAATTAGGCTGGGTGTCATCCAAATTAATGCTCTATTAAAATTTGCGGTGGAGAGTAGCCTTTAGTGCTTGCTGTCCACATCAGGAAGTGTTGTTAGCTTATGCGACAGGGATGAACGCTTTGAACTTTATTTATAATTTCGTGAAAATAGTCGTTTTCGGTCCTGTTACTTTTTATCTCAAGAGCATAATCGAACAAAGAGTAGACATAATTATTTTTTACCTTGAGATTTAATCCTCCATATACATGTACGATCGACACACGCTTTCCAACTAACTCATTAATTCTTCTACGATTTGAGCTTAAAAAGTTTTTCCAAATTAAATCCTGACCAGACTTAATTACAACACTAAGGTCTGAATTCCAGTCGAAATTTCTAACCGATGTAGGGGTTAGATCGAGAGCTACAATACCAAACCCATCGTGTAAAGAAATTTGCTTTGATGCCTTTTTAATATTATTTAATACTTTGCTCTTGCTCTGAGGGCGTTTACAAGCAATATTGTACCTATTACCTAGGTAATAAAAAAATAAATCAGGCTCACCGAATTGAACGTTATATCCTGCTTGTATGTACTTGGAAGCAATGAATAGTTCAAATTGAGTGTTTCTACCTTTTTGGTTTTTCCCTGACAATTCATTGACATGATCTTTTGAAATCGCTTCTAATATCATGTTTGGGCATATATGACCAAGAGTAGAAATAATTTCATAAATTTCAAATACTTCGTGGTAAATCAATATTTTTGGTAAGTCGCTCCAGCCTTTTAATTGCTTTTCCTCAAAAAGATTTATTATGCCCCAAATTCTCGTAGAACGTTCTACTTCGTTAGCCTCTAAAAAAGATTTAATCATCTTTAATAGGCCTTCTGAATTGGTTATTGCTCCTACGTGGGAAAAACTTCTTTTGAGTGTCATAATTGGCAACTTGTAAGTGAATGAAGCTAACTAACAGCTTATTAAACACCACTTTGGGGGTTATAACACACCAAAACGGCATATATTACATAATCCAATAATTCCACTAAATAACTTCAATGTAAACAAATGATTAGCCATGTTATAAAATAGGCTCTGTTGTTTTTCACCAAAGCGACTTTTAAAAATGTTATGTGACAAAATTAGCTTTGTCGGATGGCGCTTCGCTTATCCGACAATTAATTTATAAAAAAGCGTTTATTACGTTGGTATGGCTCTGCCAGCAAACGTTTCTCTTAAAAAACCAAAGCTTTATAAAATCTCTACCACCACGTATTCGTGGGCTTTACCTGCAATTGTTAACGTAATTTCATCATCAATCTGTTTATTTAATAACTGCTTACCCATTGGTGCGCCGGGTGTTACTACAGCTATTGCGTGCTCTTTAACATTTACGGTTAAACCACCAGCTGCAGGGCCTAGATAAAACCATTTTTGCGCTGCGTTATCATCTTCTAAACATACCAGCGAGCCGATAGCTATTTTGTCGGTTGGTTTTTCGTTAAAGGCAGGCTCAAACAATTCTATGCTTTTATAGCAATCGTTTACGCGCTGGGCTTGGCCTTGTGCTAAATAAGCGGCTTCGAGCCCTAGGGTATCGTATTTGTTTTCGGCTATGTTTTCTTCATGTGTGGCGGTGTCGTGCGCGGTTTTTGCCGCTACTTTTGCTGTTGTAAGCTGCGCTTCTAGCGCAAAACGAAGATGTTCGATAACGTGGGTTTTATTCATGGGGATTAATACAATACAGGCTGTAAAAATAAGGCAGCTAGTTTAACATTTTTGCGGGGCTTAAAACCATTGTTTTAAACCCCGCAAATTTGGTGGGAATACTAGCGGGGCTTAAATTTGCATTAAACTAACAAAGAGCCGTTGGTTGTTACAGCTCTTTGCTTGTGCTTTATTAAAAACCTTATGGCATATCTAATAATGTTTGCGTGTGGGCATCTACTTTAACTTCGTAGTTTTTAGCGCTTAAACCCAATAGCTCCGGCAAGGTTGCCGCTATACAAATAGACGAGAACGTACCCACTACAATGCCGGTAAATAATGCTATAGCAAAGCCTTGCAGTGGTGCGCCTGCAAGTAACCAAACGCTGGCAACCGTTGCAAGTGTGGTACCCGACGTTATTAAGGTGCGCGTTAGTGTGCTTTTAATCGCATTATTAATAATAGTCGCTGGGCTAAGTACATTATTTGATTGAACACGTAAAAGCTCACGCACTCTATCCCCCACTATTATTGAGTCGTTAAGTGAGTAACCAATAATAGCCAGTAAGCTGGCCAGCACGGTCAGGTTAAACTCAATTTGTAATAGTGAAAATAACCCAAGAACGAGTATTAAATCGTGCACTAGCGCAACCACAGAGCCTACCGCTAAGCGCCATTCAAAACGCACTGCAAGGTAAATCATTACCGCAATCATTGCAGCAAACATGGCTAAACAGCCTTGATCAAATAACTCATCGCCTACTTGTGAGCCAATATAAGCTGACGATAATACCTGTGCGTTTATATCATCGTTTTGTGTAACAGCGCTTTGCCAATCAAGGCTATTAGCTGTTGTTGATGCACTTGGTGCTTCTCTTAATTGAAAATGGCTATTACCTTGCGCGGTTAGCTCAAACTCACCGTTGTGATTTTTAGCAATAAACGATTGAAGCTCTTTTAGCTTAACGCTTTGGCTGGTTGTAAACTCAGTTAAATAGCCGCCGGTAAAGTCTAAGCCGAAATTTAAACCTTTTTGCGTAAGCGTGAATACAGATAGCAGCACTAAAATGGCGCTTAAAAGCATGCCCATAAAGCGTAAACGTGTACCCTTTTCACCTTTCAAAAAATAATTAAGCATGTGCTTTTACTCCTGCTTTTTTACCCATTTTTAAATACAACGTTTGACTTAATATTTTTGATACGTACACACCTGTAAATACAGACGTTAAAAGCCCCAGTGCGAGTGTAATGGCAAAACCTTTAACGGGCCCATAGCCTATGCCGTATAAAATAAGTGCGGTGATCATGGTGGTTATATTGGCATCAAATATTGTATTTGCGGCTTGTTTATAACCCTCTTGAATAGCTTGATATGGTGCACGGCCTTGGCGACGTTCTTCTTTAATACGTTCAAAAATTATTACGTTAGTGTCTACCGCCATACCTATGGTTAATACTAGGCCTGCAATACCCGGAAGCGTTAATACAACCCCTGGTAATAATGACATTAAGCCCACAAGGGACGTTAAATTTAATATAAGTGCTACGTTTGCAATAAGGCCTAAACGGCGATACCAAAGCGCCATAAATGCAAGGGTAATACCCATGCCTAACATAAGCGCGGCTAAGCCATTACTAATGTTTTCTTGGCCGAGGCTTGGCCCTATTGTTTGTTCGTGCACAATTGTAACGGGCGCTGTAAGCGAGCCTGCACGTAGTAACAATGCCAGATCGGCTGCCGCTTGCTGGCTTTTCATATTGGTAATACTAAAACGCGAACTTAAATGCTGAGCAATATTGGCAACATTAATAACTTCGCTTTTTTTAACTACTTCGCCTTTAGCGTTTTGAGAATACTCAGAGTAAACCGTCGCCATTGGCTTACCAATATTGGCTTTTGAAAATGCCGACATTGCATCCCCACCTTGGCCGTCTAGGCTTAGTTGTACAAGTGGTTTACCCCAATCGTCGCGGCCTATGTTTGCATTATTAATATGGTCCCCTGTAAAAATTGGCACAGGATCGAGCTTTATCGTTCCGCCCGATTGCATATTAAATGTTTGTCCGCCTATTTCTTTTAATTGATAAAAACCAAGCGATGCTGTTGCACCAATAATACGCTTAGCTTCGGTTGGATCTTGCACACCCGGTAGCTCTATACGAATGCGGTGCTTACCTTGTTGCTGTGTTACCGCTTCAGTAATGCCTAACTCTTCAATACGTGAACGAAGGGTTGTAAGTGTTTGCCCCATTACTTCTTTATCAAAGCTGCTGCGGCCTTGCTCTGAATAACTAAATTTGGCAGTTTTAACGCTGCCGTTATTGCTTGTTACAACGGCTAAATTAGCAAATCGGCTTTTTAGCTCTTCAATAACAGGGGTTAACTTGTCGGTTGCATTAGGCAATGCGTTTATTTCAAACCCGTGCTGAGTTTGCTGCGCTTTTACGCCATGTGCTTTTTGTTTAATAATGATTGATTTAGCTTGTTGATACGCACTGACTAATTGCTCATCAACGGCTTTATCTAAATCTACGTCTAGTACAAATAGCACACCGCCATTTAAATCAAGGCCCAGCTTTATTGGTGATAAACCAAAATTTTGTAACCATGTAGGGCTGGTTGCATGCTCAACAATTTTAACTTGCGTGTTTGGGTACTGCGCTTTTATAGCCGCTTGTGCCTGAGCGCTTTTAGTTGGCTCGTTTAAAAGTACATTAATAGTTGATTGCTTATCTAAACCCTGCTCAACCTCTAACCCTTGGTTATTTAAAAAAGTAACTAGCGTTTTAGTGCTCGGTAAAGATTGCGTTTCGCTGTGCGGAGCAGTACTGATGTGCAACCACGATTTATTTGGGTATAAATTTGGTAATGCGCTGATAGCTAATAAAACCAGTACTATTAGCATGGCGATATAGCTTAATTTAAACTTAGCCGTAGACGGCTTTTTATCTTTTTTAAAACTTAACATGTTGAATCCTTATTGCCAGCAAAGCTAGCAACGTACTTTTTAAAAGCACAATTAATCTGCAGGCTAAAACTTTAAAAGTTAAAACCTAATAAAATTAAATAAGGAAAATTAAGCGTGGTAGGTAGTTACAGCTCTGTAGAGTAAGTTTACGTCTTTCCAGCCACTCAAGCGCGACTTTTTACTATTAGTTACAAGCGTATACCAAGGCTGTATAGGATTAATCGCTCTTGGTCGTAAGAATATATGCCTAACAAGATTTTGAGCAAAAAATTCAAAAACCACATCGTATTCTGGCTCACTTTGAACAGTGTGCAAAAACAATGAAGAATTATTGGCTGTTAACCTTGGTTGGTGCGCGTCAAAATCGGTTTGATGCGTTTTTTTATGCTGCGAAGTATCTACAGACTTACTAATAGGCTGTATTTTAGTTAAATCGCCAATATCAGTAAGCGAAACCTGCGTACTAACAGTAATATTTAAATTTTGTGAGGCGCCCATAGCATTGCTCTGCACACTAAAAAGTGCAGCAAGTAGCAAAAAGGCAGTTAAAAACACTCTAAATTTAAACATTCACGTTTTAAAACTAAAATAAGGGATGCGTAGTATATAAGGGCAAGCATTTAAAATACAATGCTTATTAATTAAGTATTTAGTTTTAACAGAGATCACTAATGCGCTCCAAACAAAGCAATGAAAAACGACCAGACGCCATGAATTTACGCCAAAGTGTAAAAACACTGTGGCCCTACCTTACAAAATTTAAAGGCCGTGTTTTTATTGCGCTTATGGCGCTTATAGGCGCAAAAGGTGCCACACTTTTAATGCCTTGGGCGCTTAAAGAAATTATAGACTCGGTAGATAAGTCAATTAACCCACTGTTAGTTATCCCCGCTTTATTGTTATTGATGTACGGTGCACTGCGTTTTGCTAGCGTATTTTTAGGTGAGATAAGAGATGCTGTATTTTCTCGCGTTACCGAACACGCAATGCGTGATATTGGTTTAAAGGTATTTAAGCATTTACACTCACTTGAGCTGGCTTTTCATTTAGATAGGCAAACCGGTGGCATTAGCCGCGATATAGAACGCGGTACTAGCGGCTTAAGCTTTTTAATGCGCTTTTTAATGTTTAATATTGTGCCTACTTTGTTTGAAATACTTACCGTTGCGATTATTTTTGGCACGTTGTTTTCTGTTTGGTTTGCGCTGATTACATTATTGGCAGTCGCTATTTATATTACCTTTACTGTGGTGGTTACTCAGTGGAGAAACCGCTTTATTAGAGAAGCAAACGCTGCCGACAATCAAAGTAATACCCGCGCTATAGACAGCCTACTTAATTATGAAACTGTAAAATATTTTAATAATGAGCAGTTTGAAGCAAAAACTTACGACACCTTTTTAGCAAACTGGGAAAAAGCCCGTTTAAAAAATAGAATGTCGCTGCTCGCCCTCAACTCAGGCCAAGCACTTATTATTGCTTGTGCTATTACCGCGTTAATGTGGTTGGGCTCAACCGAGGTAGTTGCAGGTACGCTTTCTATTGGTGAACTTGTGATGATTAACGCGTATATGATTCAATTGTTTTTACCGCTTAACTTTTTAGGTTTTGTGTACCGCGAAATAAGACGCGCGCTAACCGACCTTGAAAATATGCTAGGGCTACTTAACAAAAAGCCACAAATAACCGATGCACTTAATGCTAAAGAGCTCAATATTAGCCAAGGTGAAATAACATTTAACAATGTAAGTTTTAGTTACGATGCGCATCGCCCTATTCTTAATAATCTTAGCTTTAATGTTAAAGCAGGCAGCAAAGTAGCCATTGTTGGTGCCAGTGGTGCAGGTAAAAGTTCATTAGCGCGACTGCTCTATCGTTTTTATAATGTAAGCGCCGGTGAAATTAGTATTGATAATCAACCTATAAACTCAGTAACACTTAATAGTTTACGAAAAGCCATTGCAATAGTCCCGCAAGACACCGTGCTGTTTAACACCACGATTCGTGAAAATATCGCTTACGGCAGACCATCAGCAAGCGATGCTGAAATTGATGAAGCCATTGCTATGGCGCATTTAAAAGACTTTATAGGCACACTTGATAAAGGCGATAAAACACTGGTTGGCGAGCGCGGCTTAAAAGTATCCGGCGGCGAAAAACAGCGTATTGCCATTGCCCGCGCTATTTTGAAAAAATCCCCTATATTAATTTTTGATGAAGCAACATCTGCACTCGACTCTCATTCTGAGCAAGCAATACTTGCTGCAATGCGTGAAGTTGCCAGTAATCATACGAGTATTGTTATTGCACATCGTCTTTCTACTATTACCGATGCAGACACCATTATTGTGCTCAAAGCCGGACAAATTATTGAGCAAGGTAAGCACGATGAGTTACTTACACTCGCTGGAGAATACGCCCGTATGTGGGAGCTTCAGCATAAAAAATAAATAGTGTGTAACCCCTTTTAGCTCGGATACTTTCAAGTATTCGAGCTAAATAAAGCGTTTATAGCGCCTATTAGCCTTTCTCTTTTCCTCTATATTAGTTTTATCGAGCACTGTGGTGATTCACCTCAAAAGATTTGTTTGTCTGATTAATATCAATAACAATCGATAAGTTAAATATTCGTAACAATAAAAATGATTCACTGCTGCTTTAATTCAATCAGTGATACTCAGGAGTAAGTAATGAAAAAGAGTTTAATTGCCGCAGCATTAGCTGCCACATTTATAACCGGTTGTTCAGAGCCGCAAACAACAAAAACAGAAGAGCAACAACCTAAAGTAGCCACTGCAGCAGTGACAGAAAAAGCAGAGTTAGGCAGTTTTGGTGTTGATCTAACAGCTCGTAACGAAGCCATTAAACCAGGCGATGACTTTTTTATGTATGCCAGCGGCACGTGGTATGACAACTACGAAATGCCTGCAGATAAAACCCGCTATGGTGCATTTTCAGGATTAGCTGAGCGAAGCGAAGACGATGTTAAAGCTATTATTGAAGAAATAGCAGCACGCAAAGACTTAAACGCAGAAGAAAAACTCGTTGCTGATTTTTACAATGCGTATATGGATACCGAAACACTTAATAAACTCGGTGTGGCGCCAATCAAGCCATTATTAAGTGAAATTAGTGATATAGCGTCAACCGACGATTTAGCTGAAATGTTTGGTAAGTCTTGGTTAACCGGTAATAAAGCCCCATTTGGCGGCGGCATGTGGTTTAATCGCCTAGACCCTAATAAATATGAAATGTCACTAGGTGCGGGTGGTTTAGGTCTACCCGATCGCTCTTACTACCTTGAAGATGCTAAGCGCTTTGTTAAAACCCGTACAGCTTATGTTGCCCACATTGCTGACATGCTTGAGTTTGCAGGCACTGAAAATGCAACTGAACGTGCTCAAGCTATTTTAGACCTTGAAACCAAAATTGCACAAGGTCACTGGCCACGTGAAAAGCGTCGTAATCGCGATTTAACGCTAAACCAAATTGAACGCGCCGATTTAAGCACTACTTACCCTGGTTTTAACTGGGATTTATATTTTGCGCAAACAGGTTATAAAGTACCTCAGTTAAATGTCTCTCAACCTGAACCTATAAAAGCGATGATTGAGCTAATCAATCAAGAAGATATTGCAGTATGGAAAGACTACCTAACGTATCACGCAATTAGCGGTAACGCAGGTTTACTATCAGAGGAAGTATTTAATACTAACTTTGCTTTTTTTGGCAGAGAACTAAACGGACAGCAAGAGCCTCGCCCTCGTTGGAAACGTGCAATAAGTGAAATGTCAGGCACAAGTTCGCTTGGTTTTGCTATTGGTAAAATATACGTAGCACGTTACTTCCCTGAATCATCAAAACAACAAATGTCAGAGCTGGTTGAAAACCTTCGTACAGCCCTTGGTGAACGTATTGATAATCTAGAGTGGATGGGCGATGAAACTAAAGTAAATGCGCGCGCTAAACTGGCTGCATTTGTACCAAAAATTGGTTACCCCGATGTATGGCAGTCTTATGATGGTTTAAGCATTACTAAAAACGATTTAATCGGTAATGTGAAAAACATGCGTGAATTTTTTCATGCAGAAAGTGTTGAAAAAGAGCTACAAAAAACAGACCGTAACCGCTGGGGCATGACGCCACAACGCGTAAACGCTTACTACAATAGCTCGTTTAATGAAATTGTATTTCCGGCTGCGATTCTACAACCGCCATTTTTCGATCCAAATGCCGATCCGGCTGTAAACTATGGCGGTATTGGCGCTGTAATTGGTCACGAAATGGGTCATGGATTTGACGATCAAGGTTCAAAATCAGACGAAAACGGTGTGCAACGTAACTGGTGGACTGATGCTGACCGCGCTGCATTTGACAAAAAAGCCGATCAACTGGCTGCGCAGTACAGTAAATACGAGCCAATAGAAGGTAACTTTGTTAATGGTCGAAATAGCCTTGGCGAAAACATTGGTGATGTAGGTGGGCTATCAATGGCTTATCACGCGTACAAGCTCAGTTTAAATGGTAAAGAAGCGCCTGTTATTGACGGCGTTACTGGCGATCAGCGTTTCTTCCTTGCGTGGGCACAAGTATGGAAAGAAAAACGTACTGAGCAAAGCATGCTTAACCAACTGCGTGGTGGCACACATGCCCCAGGTCGCTTTAGAGCACAAGCGCCGCGTAACCATGATGCATGGTACAAAGCGTTTGATGTAAAACCAGGCGATGCGTTATACCTTCCTGAAGATGAGCGTGTACGTATTTGGTAAGTAACACTTACTTTTTATTACTTAGTAAGGCAACCTGTTATACAGGTTGCTTTTTTATTGAATTAAATTTACACATAATAGATATAATTCCAACGTCTAGAACCCTCGATGATCCCATTAATAAAATACAGTTTACATGGCTTTTAAACGTTACCGATTTAATCTGTTTTAATACTTACTAGCCCTTGAATGCATTTACCTTTAGAATACGCATTATAATTTTATTCTATTATTTACATATATTAAGGCGAAACGCAGATGGGAAGAGCTTACCAAAACAAAAAAGATTCAATGGCTAAGACTGCGGGTGCTAAAACTAAAGTTTATTCTAAGTACGGCAAAGAAATTTATATTTGTGCAAAAAACGGCGGTGTAGATCCAGATGGTAACTTATCATTACGACGTTTAATTGAACGCGCTAAAAAAGACCAAGTACCAGCACACGTTATTGACCGCGCAATAGAAAAAGCAAAAGGCGGCGGCGGTGAAGACTACGCAGCAACACGTTACGAAGGTTACGGCCCTGGTAACTGTATGATTATTGTTGACTGTTTAACAGACAACAACAAGCGTACCTTTGCTGATGTACGTGTTTGTTTTACCAAAGCAAATGCTAAAATTGGCGCTCAAAACTCTGTTTCACATTTATTTGATCACCTTGCTATTTTTGTATTTGACGGTGATGACGACGAAGCCGTACTTGAAGCTCTTATGATGGCTGATGTTGATGTAACTGACGTAGAAGTAGATGACGGTAAAGTTACTGTTTTTGCTCCTCACACAGAGTACAACAATACACGTACAGCGCTTGAAGAAATGGGCGTGACTGAATTTGACGAAGACCTAATTAGCTTTGTGCCACAAATTGAAACGCCGATTGAAGGCGAAGACGTTGAAGTTATGGAACGCTTTTTAGCAATGTTAGAAGATTGCGACGACGTGCAAAACGTTTACCATAACGCGCAATTCTAAAGAGCGATTTAGTAAGTTAGAACGACTTAAGCCAACAGCTATGTTGGCTTTTTCATTTTTAGAACATGGTATTAATATGAACTCCCTTAAAGAGCTTAAAAGTGGCAAACTTGTTGGTGCTACTCGCCTGCAATTGGTAGAAGAGCTAACGACATTTCCTGAAGAAATTTTTAGCTTAGCTGACACGCTTGAAGTTCTCGATTTATCAAATAATAACTTATCAACACTACCTGATGAATTTGCCTGTTTAACACACCTCAAGCGTGTGTTTTTATCGTTTAATCAGTTTAAGCATATTCCCAAAGTGCTCGCTAAATGCCCTGCTTTAATTATGGTCGCGTTTAAAGGTAACCAAATTTCTGAATTTGTTTTAAACAGCCTGCCAAAAAATATTGAGTGGCTAATACTCACCGATAATACGTTAAGCGAATTGCCTGAAGATTTTGGTAATTATACCCAGCTTAAAAAGCTTGCGCTTGCAGGCAATCAACTTAAGCAACTGCCAAGTAGCATGGCGCAGTGTAAAAACCTTGAGCTTGTTAGGCTCTCTGCTAATAACTTAACACACGTAGACGACTGGCTGTTTGAATTGCCTAAACTTGCTTGGCTTGCGTTTGCCGGTAACGATTTTAATAAAGCTCAGTGCCTTACAAAAAGCTGCTTAGAAAATAAGCCTCTTAACGATTACACACTTAGTCATGTTATTGGCCAAGGTGCATCGGGCGTTATTCATTTAGCACAAGCAGCTGATAGCGCTGTAGCGATCAAATTATTTAAAGGCGCAATTACCAGCGACGGCTACCCGCTTGATGAAGTAAATTGCTGCCTACAAGCAGGCGATCACGCTAATTTAATTAAAGTACTTGCCTACATTGAGCAAAGTGATCAGCTAGGTTTAGTAATGGAGCTAATAGATAAAAGCTTTGCTAATTTAGGCCTGCCTCCAAGCCTTGAAACCTGTACGCGTGATACCTTTAATGATGATTTCCATTACTCAATTCACGCTATTTTAAAAATTGCACAGCAAATGGTAAGTACCTTACATCACTTGCATATTTGTAAAGTAAGCCATGGCGACGTGTATGCGCATAACACCATGATAAACAAAGATGCTGATGTATTATTTGGTGATTTTGGTGCAGCCACAAACTTAGCCATGTTAAGTGATTATCAACAAAAGCAAATCGAGTTAATTGAAGTGCGTGCATTAGGGTGTTTAATTGAAGACTTATTAGGCACGGTAACTGGCGATGATAGACAAAGTGAGCTCTTTGTTAAAATGTCCGATATGGCAAAATGTGCCATGCAACCTACATTAAATCAAAGACCTACATTTACTGAGTTATTAGCAGAGCTAAAATAAATTTAATATTAATAATATAAGCGAGCAAAATGTAACACCTTACTCGCTTTTATTTTATGTTTATTCGGATTTTCCGAACTTATTTAGTGCGCTTAAACGGGTAAAACTGTTGTTTAAGCATACCTACGGGCATGTAATCCCCGACTACACCATACGCTTGTGGCCACTCTTTTTCGCCTTTAACAGCAGTACCAAACGCGTAATCTAAAAACGAAAAATGTGCAGCGTAATTTCGGTCAATCGCGGCTTTATCTGACGCATGGTGCCAATGGTGAAACTGCGGTGTAACCATAAAATATTTTAGCCAACCAAATTTCACACGTACATTTGCATGGTTAAACACAGCCTGCAAACCCACAATTATTACGTACAAACTAATTATTTGCTGTGAAAAACCAAGCACAAATATAGGCGTGAGCACTAAGCTGCGCGTTACGAGTATTTCAAGAATATGCTGGCGAGAGCCCGCTAACCAATCCATTTCTTTAGCACTGTGATGTACGCCATGAAAGCGCCATAATAAAGGGACTTCGTGATAAGCACGATGCACCCAATACTGCATTAAATCAGCCACGAGTATTATTAAAAACAACTGCACTATAAAGGGTGTTTGCTCTATATAACCTTGTACTGTAGATGATACAGCCCAGCCAAAGCCATAATGCACAAAGTGGTTAGTAACGAGTAATACAAAACCAATAATTAAATGATTTACAAAAAAGTGGTTTAAATCGCCTCGCCATTCGCTACGTAATATTTTTTGCTCTTTACGATGAGGTAATAACTTTTCAATCACAATAAATATAAGTGTTGAGCCGAGTAAATCTAAAATAAACCAATCAAGCCCTATATAAGGTGTATCAGAAGCAAATTCGTTTACTTCAACGTTTGGTCCGCCAAACATAATAGCGAGTAAAATAAAAAACCACGCTGTAGCCCCTAAACGCTTATTGGTATTACGTACAAAGTTAAGTAATCCTAGACTGCCCGAGACCAATAATGATACAAACATAAGCTGACGTAAAAAGTCGACGCTGTAGCTTTTTCTTAGCTCTGGTGTGGTTAAGTATTCAGGAAAGTGAAACGCTAATACGCCTAAGCAACTCAGTATTGCTAAAAAGCAGGCTATGTAGCCACTTATGTTGCCCTCACCTATCTGAAGATGATTTGTGCGAAATACTTTTCGCGATAAAACTCTTATCATTTTTATTATTCCTTGCGTCGTTGAGTTGATTAAATACAACGAAATTCCATTGATTTACACACCCACATATTAACAAAATTTAGGGTATAAAAAATACAAATAGTTCTCTCCTAATTTTGAATTGCAAATATACAGATAAACTAAACGCAAAAAAGCCACGCAATGCGTGGCTTGGTTGGATAAAGCTAAACTTTTACAAGGTCAATTATAAGTACTGACCCAATGCTTTAACTTGGTCTAACATGCGGTTTGAGAAACCCCACTCATTGTCGTACCAAGCCATTACTTTAACTAGTTTGCCATTGGCTTTAGTTTGCGTTGCATCAAAGATAGACGACGCTGGGTTATGGTTAAAGTCGATAGAAACAAGCGGAAGCTCGTTATATTCTAAAATACTCTTCATCGAACCCGTTGATGCTTCTTTCATGATTGCATTGATTTCTTCTGCAGTCGTATCACGCTTAGTGATAAACGTAAAATCAACTAAAGAAACATTGATTGTAGGTACACGTACCGACATACCATCTAATTTACCAGCAAGTTCTGGTAATACTAAACCAACAGCTGCCGCAGCACCTGTTTTAGTTGGGATCATAGATTGAGTTGCACTACGCGCACGGTATAAATCTGGGTGGTATACGTCAGATAAGTTTTGATCGTTGGTGTAAGCGTGAATAGTCGTCATGCTACCTTGCTCAATACCTACTGTGTCGTTAATTGCTTTTGCAATTGGCGCTAAACAGTTAGTAGTACAAGAAGCGTTAGAAATGATATTGCTATCAGCATTAATTACGTCGCTGTTTACACCATGCACTACTGTTGCATCTAAACCAGTACCTGGAGCAGATACGATTACTTTTTTAGCGCCTGCAGTAATGTGCTTAGCAGCGTCATCACGTTTAGTGAAAAAACCAGTACATTCTAAAACGATATCTACGTTTAGCTCTTTCCACGGTAAGTTTGCAGGGTCACGCTCTTGCGTTAACGTAATTACGTCATCCCCAATTAGCATAGTGTTGTTTTCAAGTGTTACTTTTTTAGAAAATTGACCATGAACTGAGTCATACTGCGTTAAATGTGCATTTACGTTAGCTGGTGCTAAATCGTTAATTGCTACAATTTTAATTTCGCTGTTTTGAGCTGACTCATAAAGTGCACGTAAAACATTTCTACCGATACGGCCGTAACCGTTAATTGCTACATTAATCATTTTAGACTCCTATTTAAGTTCACTTGCTTGGCGAGCAAGCGCTTCAATTGCTTGCCAGTCTTTATTTTCAATTAGTTGTTTATCTAGCATCCACGTACCACCAACACAAATAACGTTGTTAAGCGCTAAATAATTAGGAGCAGTTGCTAGGCTAATGCCACCCGTTGGGCAAAAAGTAATATGTGGTAATGGGCCACCGATTGATTTAAGCATAGCTGTTCCACCTGCAGCTTCTGCTGGGAAGAATTTTAAATACTTAAAACCATGCGACGCAAGTTGCATAACTTCACTTGCAGTTGCAGCGCCTGGTAAAAATGGTATATCTGATGTTTTAGCTAAAGCAATAAGCTCATCGCTCACACCTGGACTCACCATAAAATCTGCACCAGCGGCAACCGAAAGATCAAAACTTGCCTTATCTACTACCGTACCAGTACCTACATAGGCTTCAGGTACTTCTGCTTTCATTAGCTTTACAGCCTCTGCAGCAATGGGTGTACGTAGTGTTATTTCTAAGGCTTTTAAGCCACCGTTGTATAAAGCTCTTGCAAGTGGTGCTGCATCTTCTAATTTTTCGATTACAACCACTGGCACTACGGGTGCCGATGCTAAGATTTTTTCAATACTCATTACTTGTTCCTCATTACCCAGTATGGCTAATATTTATTCAAGTCCAAAAGCACTCGCGCCTAAATCGGCACTGCTTACGATATTTCTAAATCCAGTAAATAATTCACGACCTGTACCAAATGTTGCACTTGGCAGGCTAAGCTCTGCTTCACGCTTAGCAAGTTCTTCGTCGCTAACGTGTACTTTTAATATTCCGTTTGGCGCATCAAGCGTCACTAAATCGCCTTCTCGGATTTTAGCAATAATGCCGCCTTCTACTGCCTCTGGTGCTAAGTGAATAGCAGCAGGTACTTTACCTGATGCACCCGACATACGACCGTCAGTAACAATGGCTACTTTAAAGCCTTCATCTTGAAGCGTTGCCATTACTGGCGTTAACTTGTGTAGCTCTGGCATACCTTTCGCTTTAGGGCCTTGCTCTTTTAGTACGGCAATAAAGTCTTGGTTTAATTCGCCACGAGTGTATGCATCTTGCAGAGCACTTTGTGAACTAAATACTTTTGCAGGAGCAGTAACGGTTTGATGTTCTTCAGCAACAGCTGACACTTTGATAACAGCTTTACCTAAGTTGCCAGTTAGAAGTTGCAGACCACCTTGCTTACTAAATGGGTTACTCACTGGGCGAAGTACTTCTTCATCGTGCGAGTTTGCTGGGCAATCTACCCATTTAACTTTAGTTGGGCCAGTTGAGTCGCTCATGATCAAGCTATCGTCTTTATCCAAACGAGGCTCTGTCATGTATGGTGCTAAACCATCGCCAAGCATTGTTTTAACGTCTGTATGTAAGTAACCAGCGCTTGCTAGTTCTCGCATTAAGAAACCCATACCGCCTGCTGCTTGAAAGTGGTTTACATCAGCTGAGCCGTTAGGGTAAATACGTGTAAGAAGTGGTACAACTTCTGATAAGTCAGACATATCTTTCCACGTAACCTGAATGCCGGCAGCTTTTGCTATCGCAACAATATGGATTGCATGGTTAGTAGAACCACCTGTAGAAAGCAGGCCTACTAAACCGTTTATAATCGTTTTTTCGCTGATCACATCGGCTAAACACGGGCTTTCTTTATCATCTGTAAGCTGCTTAAGCATTGTCTCTACAGCATTACCTGTAAGGCCATCGCGAAGCTCAGTGTAAGGGTTAATAAACGAGCTACCTGGAAGGTGTAAGCCCATTATTTCCATCAACATTTGGTTTGAATTGGCAGTACCGTAGAACGTACATGTACCAGCGCTGTGATAAGACGCACTTTCAGCTTCGAGTAAGTCTTCGCGGCTCACTAAACCTTGTGCAAACTTTTGACGAATACGTGCTTTTTCTTTATTCGGAATACCAGATTGCATTGGACCTGCTGGTAAAAAGAACACAGGTAAATGACCAAACGACAATGCACCAATTAATAAACCAGGAACAATTTTGTCACAAACGCCTAAACAAAAAACACCATCAAACACATCGTGCGAAAGAGAAATTGCTGTAGACATAGCAATTACATCGCGAGAAAAAAGTGAAAGTTCCATGCCGTCACGCCCTTGCGTAACACCATCACACATTGCAGGCACGCCACCAGCAACTTGAGCTGTAGCATCGTATTTTGTTGCAATGTCTTTAATTAAATCTGGGTAGTCTTTGTATGGCACATGAGCCGATAACATATCGTTGTATGAGTTGATAATAGCAAGATTTGGCTGCTCATCAGCCTTTAAGCGCGCTTTGTCATCACTGCTACATGCAGCCATAACATGGGCTATATTTCCGCAACCTAAACCGGCACGAACTCTTGTTTGTTTTTTTGCGTGCGAAATGCGATCTAAATAATCTTGACGGGTATTTTTACTGCGTTCGATAACGCGCTGGGTAACTTCTTGAATACGAGGATGTAACATAATTTAACTCATCTCTATTAGTTAGAGGATAAAGGCTCAGTAGCAACTACAGACTCCACGTAAATAACTGTACTGAGCATCTTTGATTTACCCGTTCAAAGGTACGCTACCAGGGAGCCTCTCACAACAACCCTGACACCGGTGTCACTGTATTAACGCATAGCAATGACACCGGTGTCAACCCCGGGTAACAAAAATAGTTTAATATTTTAACATGACCGAATAATGACCTAATTGATTTTTAGGCACAAAGCATGTTTTAGCAAGTTCAGAGTAAAAAAAAGCCCGAATAAGCGTCACTCATATTCGGGCTACTGTGAAAGTGTTTTAAACCCACTATTTTATTGCTGAGGTAGACTCACGTGTAATCAAGCGCGACTCAAGCGTTACCTGATACGGCTGTTCTTGTGGTTGAGCTATGTGTGAAATAAGTTGTGTTACGGCTTGTTTAGTCATTTCTTCAACGGGCTGTGCAATCGTTGTTAACCCAGGCCAAATATGACGTGCAATGGGTGCATTATCAAACCCAGCTATTGAAATGTCATCAGGCACTTTTAATTGGCGCTGAGTTGCTAATTTAAGTACGGCAGCCGCCATGTAATCGTTTGATGCAAATACAGCGGTTGGCCTAGGGGATAAATCTAAAATACTGCGTGCACTATCTACACCTGAGTGATAACTAAAGTTACCCTCCTCTACTAAGCGCTCATCAAATTCTATACCATGGCTTGCAAGTGAACGCCTGTAACCTTTAAAACGTTGTTGCGTGGCACTGTGATCTGGGTGCCCTTTAATAAAGGCTATAGATTTATGACCGAGGTTAATTAAATGCTCAGTAATCTCAAATGCGCCTTGCTCGTCGTTACTACGCACTGAAATTGAATCATCTTGTAGTAAAGCTGAAGCAACCCTTGCATAAGGAATTTTTTTAGATTTTAAAAAAGAAGCAAGCTCAGCAAAATCACCAAAAGGAGGTGTTAGCACAATGCCATCTAATCGAGAAGTTTGTAGTAATTGCTCAATATTATTTATAAGTGCTTCACCACGAAACTCACAAGGGTGTATCAATAAATTATAGTTATTTTCTTTACACGCTTCTAAGGCGCCCGTTTGCACTCGGGTAATATAACTTTTACTTGGATTATCGTATAAACAGCCAATAATAAAGCTACGATTTTGAGCAAGACCTCGTGCAATTGGATTTGGGGTGTAATCAAGCTCTTTAAATACCGCAAGCACCTTTTCTCGGGTGGCGGCACTTACATTAGGCTCATTATTTAACACGCGTGAGACGGTTTTTTTAGAAACCCCTGCATGGCTTGCTACACTATTTATGGTTACTTTTTTCATCTATCCATTATCCAAATACAACCTGTAAGACCAAAGCCCTATTAGCTATTGTGTAAACACGCAGCAGCGCCAATTAGCGGTATGTTGTCTTGTGTTACGAGTGTTACAGGGATTTGTCCTGCGTACTGCGACATAATACCCTTTTGCGAAAATCGTTCAACAAAACGACTCTCAAGAAGTCTCGCTTGCATACGAGGTAGTATTCCACCGCCAATAAATAATCCGCCTAAGGCGCCATAAACAACCGCTAAATCACCGGCAACACTGCCAATCCAATCACAAAACTGGTTTAAGGTTGCATCACACACATCACATTCACCACTATTTGCAAGGCTGCTAATTTGTGCGGCATCTAAATTTTTAGCTGTTACACCCTTAACCGCAGACATTGCTTTGTATAAATGCGTTATGCCAGGACCTGAGAAAACTGTTTCGATAGAAACATGGGGATGATCTTTTCTTAATTCATTCAATAATAAAGTATCGAGTTCATTAACAGGTGCAAGTGATATATGCCCCCCTTCTGAACTTAGCACTGCGGTAGATTGGGACGTTCTAACTAAGCACGCGGCACCAAAACCAGTACCTGGACCTATAACACCAATGTTTGCGTTATCATCAGCTTGACCTGATTTAACAATGACATTTTGTTTAGGATCTAAGTAAGGTGCAGCGTAAGCAAAGGCAGCAAAATCATTAATGACTTCAAGTTGTTGTAAATCAAAATGAGTTTTAAATTCACTGACGCTAAAATGCCAACCTAAATTGGTTAAATGCACTTGCCCAGCTTTTATTGGCCCTGCAACGGCTAAACATGCGCGTTTGGGTGCAATATGTGGGACTGTTTGTAAATATTGCTCGAGCGCACTTTCAAGAGAACCAAAATTGGCACTAGGAAAAATATTAATGTGCTCTATTATAAATTGGTTAGTCTGTTCATTAAAAGCAGTTATTAAAGCAAAGCGGGCATTAGTGCCGCCGACATCAGCAACTAAGATGGGATCAAATTGGGCAGAAGCGTTTGGGCTCATAGTATTATCTCTTTTGTTAAGCGACTCATGCTTATTATTTTACAATGGTGTACCATTGTTATTTATACTTTGAGCTATCACCTCAAAGTAGCTATCACAGTAAAAAATGCTGCCTATAAAGATATAGACAGCGAATACGTTTTGACAACAAAATGATAAAACACTGACATTATGACACCGGTGTCAGGAATTTATCAATAAAAATATACGTTAATTCACAAAAAGCTTGAAATTATTCATCAATAAACGAAAATGACACAATTATTTATCAATTTAATTAAGTTGTAACAATGAAAGGTAAAGCTACCTCATTTGATATTGCCCACTATGCAGGGGTATCTCAATCGACTGTATCTCGCGCTTTACGTAACAGCCACCTTGTTAATGAAGAAACACGCAAGCGTGTTTTCGATATAGCTAAAAAGCTTAATTATAAAGTTGATAAAAATGCGAGTAACCTTCGCACTCAACAAAGTAGTACGCTTGCATTATTGTTGTTTGAAGATCCCACTTCTGACGAGTCCCAAATAAATCCTTTCTTTTTAGCCATGCTTGGCAGTATTACCCGTGCTTGCGCTAAAGAAGGTTACGATTTATTAGTTTCATTTCAATCGGCCAGTGCTGATTGGCAAGCAGACTACGAAGACAGCCACAGAGCTGATGGCATTATTTTACTCGGGTATGGCGATTACATTGATTACCAACCAAAATTTAACACCTTACTTGAACAAAATACTAAGTTTGTGTGCTGGGGTGCAACTGTAGATAACCGTCCCGATTTAACTGTTTGTTGTGATAACTACGGTGGCGGTAAGCTCGCCGCTGAACACTTTATTGCGCATAGCAGAACTGATTGCGCTTTTATTGGTGATGCTTCTGATCACAGCCCCGAATTTTTTAGACGTTTTCAGGGTTTTAAAGATGAGCTATTGGCTAACAACGTTAAAATAAATGAGCGTAAAATGGCTAATGCTATATCTACTGAAGAATCTGGCTATCACGCCACACGCTCACTAATTGCTAATAATATTAAATTTAACGCCTTATTTGCTGCAAGTGACTTAATTGCTATTGGGGCTATACGCGCACTTAAAGAAGCAAATATTAACGTGCCGAAAGATGTTGCGGTAGTCGGCTTTGATAACATAGCCATTGCAAGTTACGTAAACCCCCCCCTAACTACAATAGAGCAAAACACCACTATTGCTGGGCAAATGTTAGTAGAGAACCTATTAAAACTGATACGTGGTGAAGAAGTTCAAAGCACCCTATTGCCTCCTATTCTCATTCCTAGAAAGTCAAGCTGAGCCTTCTTTTTCCATGTATATGCCGATTACATCCATTCACATTCGTTTACAAACAAAAAACCCATTTAAAAACAGTTAATTAAAAAATAGTTAGCGAAAAAAATCACTTTTAAGGCCCAAAACAGGCTGTTTCATCACCTTTTGCATGGTTACTCACCATTAACCGCATTTACTATTTAGTTTCAATAATGTAAATTTATTGTGATGCTATATTTCACTTTGTTTAATTTATGATTTATAGCCTAAATAACAATAATATCTCAGGGATTTACATATGTTTAAAACTAAAGCACTATCAAATGCAATAAGATATTCTTTATTGCTAGGATCTGTAGCCTTAGCGCCTAACGCGCTAGCCCAGGAAAATGACTTAAACTCAGACGTTGAACTAGAAGAAGAAGCGCCAGAGCGAATTGTTGTTACAGGTTCGCGTATAAGAAAAGCTGAATTTTCAAATGCATCGCCAATTCAAATTATCAACGGTGACTTATCTCGTGAAATGGGTTTATTTGATGCAGGTTCAATGCTCCAGTCAACTAGCCAAGCGGCTGGTGCTCAAATAGATAATACATTTGGCGGTTTTGTACTAGATAACGGTCCAGGCGCTGCAACAATCGGATTTCGTGGTTTAGGTGCTGAGCGTACTCTTGTACTTATCAACGGTCGAAGAATGGCTCCCGCAGGTGTAGGTGGTGCGCCAACTTCACCTGATTTGAACTTAATACCAGGTGTAATGATTGAGCGTGTAGAGAATTTATTTGATGGCGCATCAACCGTTTATGGTTCTGATGCGGTAGCGGGTGTAGCTAACGTAATATTAAAAAAAGATGTTGAAGGCTTTATTTTTGATGCATCTTACCGTCAACCTAAAGGTGAAGGCGGTGAAGAAACTGTACTTTCGGGTATGTGGGGCAAAACCATGGATAATGGTTTTATCACCGTTGGTGTTGAATATTCAGAACAGAAATCTCAATCTTTAGCTGGCAACCCTTTTGTTAAAGGGTGTGAAGAGCGTATTTGGGAAGCTGAAGATGGCAGTATCGTAACCCGAAACAGTGGCTATGGTCCTGTAGCAAGCGGTGAAGATTCATGTGACATTTTCCCTCTAACAAACCGTATTAGCGTACCATCTTTCTTTGGTAGTGTTTATTATACACCTGACTTTACAAACACTGGTATTCCAAACTTCAGTGAATCAACTGTACCATCAAGTCTTGAAGGGTTTTTACCTTCATGGGTAGCGGGCGATTTTGATGGCGATGGTATCAATGATGGTGTATTTGTAGATGGTAACGGCGATGGTTTCCGTGACGTTGATTTCCAAGACCCTCTATACGCTTTCCAACAATCTGATTATTACAAAAGTGGTGATTACAGAAGTAAAAATGAACGTATTTCACTAATGCTTAATGGTGAATATAACTTCCAAGATGATAACGATACAACTTTCTACTACGAAGGTTTATACGCTAGTCGTAAATCACCAATTTTTAGCCCAGGTGCACAGATATTTCAACAAGTAGCGGCATCAAACCCATATAACCCTTGTGGAACAAACGGTATTGACTGTTTTGGCGTGTTAGGTGTGGGCCCTGGTGGACCAGAAGCCGTTCAGCCAATCATCAATATTCGTGGTGACCGTGATCAAACTGAGGTTGAAGTTTCACAATATCGTTTAGTTACTGGTGTTACTGGTAATCTTGGTATGTTTGAAAACATCGGTTTAGACAATTGGTACTACGACGCGTCTGTATCGTACAGCGCATCAAAAGGTACTGACCACCGTGTTGGTATTGATGAAGAGCGCTTAATTAACTCATTAGAAACCGCTGTTCTTAATGATGATGGTACTGTTACCTGTGGTACCGGTTCTGATGGATGTGTTCCTGTTAATTTATTTGCAGATAGTATTTATCAAGAAGGTGGCGGTACGCTTTCACCTGAAGAAGCTGCTTACTTATTTATCGACCGCGATATCGAAACTAAAGTAAACCAGTTTGTTTTCAATGCATTCATGGGTGGTGATTTCTTCGCATTACCATGGAACAACGAAACTGTTGCAGGTATCGTTGGGGTTGAATATCGTCGTGATGAAATTGAATCAAATCCAAATGCTGCTGCATCTCAAGGCTTACTATGGGGCTATTTTGCTGACCAAGGCGCTGATGGCTCACGTAACTTAAAGGAAATATTCACAGAAGTTGAATTCCCTTTACTTAAAGGCGTTAAAGGCGCTGAAGAACTTACATTTACAGCTTCTGGCCGTGTTTCTGAAGAATCTTTCTACGATGCAGAATCAACTTATAGTCTTAAAACAATTTACCGTCCTGTTGAGTGGTTTACTCTACGTGCAACAAAAGGTACTTCGTACAGAGCACCTAACCTACGCGAGCGTTTCTTAAACGGTACGTCTGGTTTTAATACAGTTGCCGATCCATGTGTTGTTCCGGAAGATGCTCGTAATATCGACCCATTGAACCCAGGTTCAGCAGCTACATATAATGCAGCTGAAGAAACACGTGATACAGCTGTACTAAACGCTTGTCAAGCATCAGGTATTGATCCAACTACTCTTGGTTTAGGTCAAAATGGAACTGACTCATACACTGCCGCTTACAGCGCTGAGATTGAAACTGGCGGTACAACTGAGCTTAGTGCTGAAACATCAGTGGCTAAAACATATGGTTTTATCTTTGAACAACCATTTACTGATGCATTTGATTTAACAATGTCATTAACTCGTTTTGATATTGAAGTAACGAATAGTATTGCAGAGCCAAGCGCTGGTTACAGTATTGGTCAGTGTTATTCTGCTGATGGTAATGATGCTTTCTGTAGCCGTATAGGACGTGACGAAAATGGTCAAATTGATTTAGTTGATGCTAGCTTTATCAATATTGGTTTAATCTCATCTAAAGGTTTTGATTACAATATCTACTTTGAAACAGATACAGTAATCGCAGAAGAAAACCTAGGTATTACACTAGATCTTCAAGCTACTCGCATGACAGAGCAAGTTTTTGACGTGCTTGGTACTATTGATGACAATATGGGCGAACCAGATTCTCCAGAATGGCGTGGTACCGCTCGCTTACAACTTAAATACTCTGATTTTAGATTTAACTGGGAAACGCGTTTCATCGGTAAAGGTCGTGAAGATGAGGATGATTTAGGTGAATTTGAAGAAGGCACTGCAGGTTGTCGTGGTTTAACTGACGCTAACGGTGAAGCACTTAAATGTCGCCCAGTTGGTTTCACCGATGACTACTTTGTACATAACATCGGTATGACTTGGTCTAACGATGCTTATAAAGTGAACTTTGGTGTTCGTAACGTGTTTAATGAAGCTCCTCCTAAAGTAGATCCAAGTGGTTCTTTTTCAAACACTAATATCCCTCTAGGTGTTGGTTATGACACTTCAGGTCGTAGCCCATACATCAGTTTTACAGCTTCTTTTTAATTAGAATTGGCTGAGTAAATATTCAATCCAGATGGCCTAAAATTTTAGGCCATTTTTTTTGAGGGAATAAAAATGAAATTTAAAAAAAGAATATTAGTAGGATTAACCCTACTAGGCCTATCTTCTTTTGCTAATAGCGAAACTGAAGATGCGGCACAAGTAAGCAGTATTGATGCTTTCTCAATGTCATCTGCTATACGCAGTGTTGTAGCATCACCTGATGGTAAGAAGCTTGCTATTTTAAGAGCGACTACTAAAAATGGTGACTATATAATTGAGATAAGAGATCCAAATAACCTAGATGCAGAGCCTGTAAGATTAGGCGCTGATAAAATGCTGATATCTTCAATCGTATGGTTAAACGATGAAAAACTTGGCGTTATGTTTAGGCAAATATTAGAAGATGGAAGTCGCAAATACTGGGTTAATAAGTTTGCAATAACCGATGCAGATGGTAAAGGCGACTGGCTATTACCATTTAAGAAAAAACGAAATGTTCAATTTAATATAATAAATATACTTCCTGACAAAAAAGATGAAGTATTAGTAGAGGTTGATATTAATAATAACTACATTCCAGATGTAGTGCGCTTTAATATTAATACTGGACGAAGCGTTACTGTAATGCGCGGAAATGAAAAAGTATCAGGCTCATTCGTTTCTGATTACGACGGTGAAATAAGAATAGCCCAAGGTTGGAATAAGTCTGATAACGCAATCGATTATTATGCCCGAGATAAAGGTAATGATGATTGGAAAGTAATTAAGCAAGTTAGTCCTAAAAAGCGTGAAAACTTTGAGATTTTAGGGTTTGCGAAAGGTAACCCTAACGAAGTTTATGTTAATGCCAACTTAGGCGAAAATACGACTGGCATTTATATTTATAATATTAAAACAGGTCAGTATTCTGAACGTCAATTTGGTCTTAAGTCTGTAGATACCGATGGTGTAATACTTGATACCGACGGCACCTTACAAGGCTTTCGCTATACAACTAAGCAACCTAAGTTTTATTTCACAGATCCTAACCTGCAAGCACTTAACGAATCTGTTGCGTCTTTATTTAAAGGTAAATTTGTACAAATCATCAGTAGCTCTGATAACGATAATGTATTAGTAGTGAGAGTATCTGCTGACGATAACCCTGGCAGCTATTACATTGTTACTAATAAACAGAAGTTAACTAAGATTGGTGATCGCCTTCCGTTTATTGATAAAAGCAAATTGGGATCCGTTAAATATATCTCTTATAAAGCAAGAGATGGACGTAAAATAAAAGCATACGTAACTATTCCTGCAACTAAAGGTCCTTACCCCGCAATAGTACTCCCTCATGGTGGTCCTTGGGTTCGTGACTCTGTTGTATTTGATGACTGGGCACAGTTACTCGCCTATCATGGTTACGTAGTTATTCAACCAAACTACCGAGGTTCTACAGGTTACGGTTTGGAGCATTGGGTAGCCGGTGATAATAACTGGGGCTTGAAAAAACAAGATGATTTAGACGACGCCGCACAATATTTAATAGATAAAGGTTTAGCAACAAAAGATAAGCTTGCTTTATTTGGTTGGAGTTATGGTGGTTATGCTGCATTTGCTGCATCTATGCGTGAAAACAACATATATAAATGTGTTGTTGCCGGTGCGGGTGTAAGTGATTTGAGTCGTATCAATGCAACTCTTAACGAAAATCGCTTTTTAAGTATCTTACAACGCCCTACTATTTCTGGTGTCTCTCCTGTAGAGCAAGTAAATAAAGTAAATATTCCTATACTGGTTGTACATGGCGATATCGACAGTCGTGTTCCAGTAAAACACAGTAGAGACTTTGTATCTGAGCTTGAAAAGTACAAAAAAGACTTTAAATATATTGAGCTAGAAGATGCTGATCACTTTTCTGATACGCTTTTCTACGATCATAAAAAAGAGTTTTATACAGAGTTGTTATCTTGGTTTGATAATAAATGTGGCCTCAAATAATGTAATAAAAGGGTGGCATTCATTTCATATGAAGAGCACCCTTTATACCAAATCGCCTAATTAGGTGATCTATTTTGAGGTAAGAAAATCGTACTGATAACAAGATAAAAATTTCGTTATCTTGTTATTACCAACAAATAATTAAGTATTACTACTTATTCATATTAGTTTAAATACAAAATTACTGAATAGTAAAAAAGGCTTCTAAATTTATTTAGAAGCCTTTTTTAATAACTGCAGCTTGCTTTATATTAGTCTTTAAGCGACTCGGCTACCACAGGGTAATAATCCCAAACTTGTTTATCACTGAGTGAGCGTACAAGCTTAATGTATTCTGCATGTGTCCATGCAAGTGGCGTTGCTGAGTTTGTGCCCTCGCCTAGTTCATAACCAGCTTTATTTACACCTACACCATCCCATACTTGCTCTGGTAGCATTAGCCCTTTATTGGCAAATTGCTCTAAGCCTTTAACATAGCTGTTTTTAATTTGCGCTTGTTTAGCATCATCCAGAGCGTTGTTCGCATTAGCTGCTGCGATTTCGTAATGCCCGCGCTCACCGGTGAAAAATGGCCATACACGCCCACGTTGGCCTGGTGTATTACTACCACCCTCAGCATAGTTTGTGCCTTTAACTTCATCTTCACCGTAGCCATCATTACCATAGCGGCGGTAGCCTGCAAAAGTGCCGCTGCCGTCGTCAAAGCTAAAGCTGTATTTAACTTGTAGGTTATCTTCAAGCGTTTCGTCATCGTACTCAGGTAGTGTTTTAACAATGCTTTCGTCGTTAGCACCACGTACGCCATAGCGTACTAGTTCTAAAAACCCGCCATCTAAAATTTGCTTTTTATTAAACCCTTCACGGCCATTATTAGCGTTAATTTTAGTGTCTGAGTTTGCATCGGTATCTTGGCCTATACGGATAAAGTATTCGCCATCGCTATTTTCGCCTTTTAAGTTACCTTTAGTGGTAAACATTTGCGATTCAATATCGTTGTTATACTTTTTAGCCGTAGCTAGGTAGCGCTTTGCGTTTGTATCATCGCCGCTTAGTGTTGCAATATCACTGGCTGTAATAAGGCCTGCCACTATTGCCGCAGTAGTCGAAGGCGAATAACCACTTTGCTCTTCCCAGCGCTCTTGTTGTGTTGCCGGTGGTGTAATTTGTGTGTCGTTCCACAAAATTTTAGCAAGTCCCCCCTCGACTAAAAAATCGGCCGCTGGTTTTAACATTTTGCCGTACCAGCTTTTTAGCTCTTCATCGCTAAGTACATTGGCTTTATGTAACTTCCATGCCAGCATAATAGGCATAGCAGTTTGATCAAGCTGTACGCCTACCCATTCTAATTCACCATCGACGTGTGTTTTTTGTAAAAACCAGCCGGTATCGCCTTTATTTCCCGGTGTTTTGCTGTTTACTTGCACTTTTTCAAGGTATTCGAAAGCAGTTTTTGCTGTGGCTGTATCACCGAGTGCCATAAAGGCCATGGCTACTTGATAAAAGTCGCGCACCCATACTGCTTTATAACCCGTAGAGCCTTCTTTGGCTGAAACAGTTTCGCCCCATGGATTAGATAGAGAAGCAATTAATGCCCCTGCGTGTGTTTTATCTTCTTGTGCTTTTAATACCATGGCACTGGTGTATAAAAGCTTACCGTTATCGGCTGTTTGTTCAACCATGGTATTAAGCGGTTTTAGACTTTGTAAGTAATCTTCCCAGCCTAGCGCTTCACCTTTACCGTTATAGTGTTCAAGCACCGCTTGGTACCCTTTTGCTAAGCTTTTTTCGCCTTGCTTTATACTTTGCTGCTGCGTTTTACCAAAGCTAAGGGCTAAATCAAAGGTAGTATTTGCACTTATCTCGCCAAGCTCTGCAAGCATGCTTACATTACCTGCTGTATCGCCGGTATTTGTGTATTGTGTATTTATAGATTGCGTAGTTTTAAGTGTGTTAATACCATCGGTTTCACCTGTAAACCCTACCGTTTTTGCTTTAAATGGTGATGAGGATTGAAGTGATAAATAGTTATCGTCTTCCCATGCGACAAGCCCTTGCTCTGTTGTTTTAGCAAAGTCACCTAGCCCGTTATTATTAATATACGGATTAACAGACACATATGCTTTTAGCCCTTCAAGCTCAGTGTTAAATACACTGCGTACAAATAATGTTTGCCCATCTGGGTCAGTAAAAATGTGTTTTTCTAGGCTAAAGCGCCCTTGTTTATCAGTGCTAATTACTTTATAAGCCAGAGAAAGTGGGCGACCTTGTGCATCTTTATGTAAGTAATCAATGGTGACATCTAAATCATCAGCTTCACTAACGGTAAAGTCTTTACCTGTTACTATAAATTGCATGTCTTTTATTTGAGCTTGGTGAATAAGCCCAAACATGGTTTCGGTGATCATACCTTTAGCAATTGAAAACCACACCTTAGATACATCGCCCGTTGCAGCTGAATCACTGTATTGGCCGTTTTGGTATTGCTCGTACGATGTACCAATACCGGTTTTACCCGCATAAGCCCAAAAAGGCTCTGCGCCTGGGGCGCCTGGTGCTGATGTAACCTGTGCTGTGGTACTTTCGTTAGTTGTGCTTGTGTTTTGAGCGCCGCAAGCCGTTAAACCTAACGTTAAAAGTGAGGCGGTTATAAGGTTATATTTTTTCATTGTGTGTCCTTAATGTGAATTTTTAACGCGCATTACCGCAACGGCAGCGACAACGAACGAGGCTGCACCAATTAACAATGCGTAAATAGGCTGATTAGAAAATACGTGGCGTAAAATGAGCCCTAAAATGCTGGCGGCAAGTAACTGAGGTATAACTATAAAAAAATTAAAAATACCCATGTAAACGCCCATTTTATTACTTGGCAGTGCGTTACTTAGCATGGCGTAAGGCAGCGATAAAATAGACGCCCACGCAAACCCCACCCCAATCATAGGAATAAGTAACATTTTAGGGTCTTGAATAAACATAAAGCTTGCAAGACCTAACGCGCCCAGCAATAAATTAAAACAATGCGCGCCTTTTAACCCCATTTTTTTAACTAAAAACGGAATACACATAGCGGCAATAGCTGCAAAGCCATTGTAGGCGGCAAATAAAATACCCACCCAGTCTGCACCATCGTTAAATGCTTTAGAGGTTGCATCGCTACTACCATAATGAAAGCTTGTTACTGCTGCGGTGGTATAAATCCACATGGCAAATAAAGTAAACCAGCTAAAAAACTGCACCCATGCAAGCTGCTTCATGGCTTCTGGCATTGTAAATACATCTTGTACTACTTGGTAAAAACCACCTTGAGTTTTGTTAGCATTTTTAAGCGCTGCTGCAATCCACTGCACAATACCAAACGCTAATAAACCACCAGCAAGTAGGTATAATTCTTTTTCAAGGGATAAGCCTATTACTAATGCAAGAGTTGCTAAACCTAACACTACAAAAATAATGGCGCCTTTATTAAAGTTAATATCAACCAGTTTGCTTGTAGTTGGTTGAGCGCTCTGCTTTTCAAAAGCCGCTAATTGCTCTGGGCTATACTCTTTTGTACGTGCAACGGTCCAAAGCACAGCAACAAGTAGCACCACCCCACCCCAATAAAATGAGTATTTAACAGACTCTGGAATTTGCCCAGGCGCTGCAGTATTACTTACATCAAACCAGTTGGTCATCATCCATGGTAATGCTGAGGCTAGTACCGCACCAATACCAATAAAAAAGCTTTGTAACCCGTAACCTGTAGCGCGTTGTTTTTCTGGTAAATTATCACCAACAAGTGCTCTAAACGGTTCCATGGTTACGTTGATTGACGCATCCATTATCCATAACATACCAGCGGCAATCCAAAGCGTAGGAGAATGCGGCATAATAAATAATGAAAGCGTTGTTAACACTGCGCCTATAAAAAAGAACGGACGGCGGCGACCAAAGCGCCCCCACGTTTTATCGCTCCAGTAACCAATAATAGGCTGTACGATTAAGCCAGTAAGAGGGGCTGCAACCCATAGAATGGGAATATCATCAACTTGTGCGCCTAATGTTTGAAATATTCGGCTCACATTGCCGTTTTGCAGGGCAAAACCAAACTGTATGCCTAAAAAGCCAAAACACATGTTCCATATTTGCCAAAAACTTAAGTTTGGCTTATCGGTATTATTATTTTGATTATTCATTGCTAGCCTTATTTGTTAATACTGCGCTGCTAAATGCATCAAGTGTGAGTGTAAATGTTGCGCCTTGCGGGTGAGCTTTAAGCTGAGGGGTGTGATTTTCAAGTAAATCATTTAATAGCGTATTTTCACCTAATTGTGCCTTTGATAAATTAACCGTAATTGTTTGTGGCTGCTCGCTAAAGTTACTTAACACATACACACTTTGCTGGCCTAAAGAGCGGGTAAAACCAACAACACGTTCACTTCCTACAAGGTTAAGTGCCGACATTTCTCCGCCTACTACAGCAGGTAAACTATTTAGTGACATAATCGCTTTGTAGTAGTCACGAAGTGCTACTTGCTCTTGTGTTAAATTAGCACCGTCAAACTTGCCATTATTCATCCATGCTTGGTGCGCTGGCACGCCAATGTAGTCAAAAATACTGGTGCGAGTAGGTGTTCCAAAACCTGCGTTTTCTGAACCATCTTCCCCCACATCTTGGCCAAAATATAATAAAGTAGGTGCGCGACTAATTAAGCTAGAAACTACCATTGCTGGTTTCCCCCAGCGTGCATTACCTGCAAAGTCGGGGCTCGCGATGCGTTGTTCGTCATGATTTTCTAAAAAATGCAGCATGTGTTTCTCTATATCGAGCACACTTTGATGCGCATCAAAAATACTATTGGCAGGTTGTTTAAGTTGCATTATCGCTTTTAAGGTATCGTAAAAGCAGACTTTATCGTAAAGGTAATCCATTTTACCTTGCTGAATATAGGCACGGTACATTAACGGGTTATAGACTTCGGCCAATAAAAAGGCATCGCTTTTTTGCATTTTTATTGACGAATTTAAAAAGCTCCAAAATTCAACCGGTACCATTTCGGCCATGTCGTATCTAAAGCCATCAACGCCTTTGTCTAACCAAAATAGCGCTATGTCTCTAAATTTGTACCAGCTGTTAGGGAGCTCTTTACCTTGCCAAAACTCGTAGTGAGCACGGTAATCCTTGTCTTTATAGTCGTTTGGCAGCTGAGCAAAATCGTAGCTACCATCTGGCTTTACGCCATAATTTACTTTTACTGTTTCGTACCAATCGTTTATGTCGGGTTTCGGTACACGGGCACCATTACCTGTCCATTTAGCGGGTGTTTCATCAAAAAAGCCATCAGCTAGTGGGCTTTCATTACCCCCTAATGCTTTATACTCTGGCGATGTTGGCACCTGAAAAGACTGCCCTGGTACGTAGTAAAAGTTATTATTTTTATCGTACGCTTTAGTGGTGTCGTCTTGTGCGCCAAAGTCTTTAACGCCTTTAGGTTTGCCAAGGGATTGGTAATTTCGTGCTACATGGTTAGGCACTATATCAATAATGACTTTCATACCGTGGCTATGTGTACGCTCAATAAGCTGGCTAAACTCCCCCATGCGGTTTGTTACATTAACGGCTAAATCGGGGTTAACATCGTAGTAATCCTTAATTGCGTACGGTGAACCTGCACGGCCCTTTACTACATCGGGGTCATCTTGCGAAATGCCGTAGTCGGTATAATCGCCTACTAACGCATGGTGTAACACACCGGTATACCAAACGTGCGTGATACCTAGCTCTTTAATGCCTTTTAGGGCTGCATCGTTAAAGTCGGCAAATTTACCTACACCATTTTGATCTTTAGTGCCCCATGGCACATTGGCTGTTTCGGTATTACCAAACAAACGGGTAAATACTTGATATACAACCGGCTTGGTAAGCTCATTTTGCGTGTGTGCAGGTGGTTGCTGTTGTTCAGGTTTGTTATTTTCTGAACACCCTGTAGCAATAAGTGCACTACAAAGTACTGCGGGTACATAAACTGATTTTTTCATTGTGTGTCTTTTTTGTCAGTATTGTTATTAACTTTATACTAAAGATTACTGCAGCAACCATACAGTTGCTGCATACGTATTCAGGTAAACTATTGAGAGGTATTTATAATTAATACCGTTGCACTCATTGCCGGTAAAGCAACTGTATTACCCAACACCTGTGTTTTGTGGGTGAATAAGTTAAGTGCTTTGGTATTTTTTGGTATTACTTCCTGCATATACTCAATATTCTTAGTTAGCTCTTTTGTGTTTTTATTCATAAATACCAACACAGTTTGCTCGTCGCTAATACGCGCGTAACTATACACGCCTTGTTGAGGCGTAAAGTGCACAAGTTTTCCTTTATCAAGTGCTGGGCTGCTTTTTCTAAAATTAAGCAAGGTACTAATTGTTTTGTGCATGTCTTTTTGCTGTTTTGTTAGCCCCTCGCCTGTAAAGGCGTTCCGAGTTTGGACTTTAAATCCACCCGGGAAGTCGATTCTAATATCGCCATGATCTTTACTTGGGGTGTTATCTAATAGTACTTCGGTGCCGTAATACATTTGCGCTATACCACGTGTGGTTAAAAACAAGGTCATCGCCATTTTTGTTTTAGCAACGTCTTGCCCAAGCTCGGTGTATACACGGCTCATATCGTGGTTATCAGCAAATACCATAATGTTATTAGTATCAGGGTATAAAAAGTCATTAGCTAACGATTCATAGACTTTAACCCAGCCCGTGTTCCAGCTTTCTTCTTCATTTAGCGCTTGAATTACCGACTCTTGCAAAGAAAAGTCCATCACGCTTGGTAAGCTTGATGTATAACCATCTTGGTTATGCTTGCCACGTTGCCAGTAAGAGGCAATAGCAGGGTTTGACGTCCACTCTTCTCCAACAATATTAAAGTTTGGGTACTCCTGCATTATGGCTTTTGTCCAATCACTCAAAAATGCTTTATCTGAATATGAGTAGGTATCAACTCGAATTCCGCTTAAATCGGCGTATTCTATCCACCAAATAGCATTTTGAATTAAGTATTCACTTAACAGTGGCTGGCGCTGATTTAAATCGGGCATGGTTTCTACAAACCAACCATCGTTAAACTGGCGCTTGTCGTATTCACTCGCGTGTGGGTCTTGTATAGTTTGGCGCGCATGGCTTGTGGCGTTTTTACCTTTTTTAAACTCGCCATTAAAGTTAATCCAATCTTTAGTTGGCTTATCTTTAACCCAAGTATGCTCAGAGCCAAAATGGTTAAGAACCATATCCATTACCAGGCCTATGCCCTGCTCTTTTGCTTTTACCGAGAGCGTTTTATATAACTGGTTTGAGCCCATACGTGGGTCAACTTTATAAAAGTCTGTAATTGCATAGCCATGGTAAGAATAATTAGGCATGTTGTTTTCAAGCACTGGGGTTAGCCAAAGCTGTGTTACGCCTAAATCGTTTAAATATGGAAGTGCGTTTATAACACCTTGTATATCACCACCGTGGCGCCCACCCTTAGTACTAGGATCAGCGGCTTCTAACATGCTAGGAACGCTATCGTTTTGTTTATCACCATTAGCAAAGCGATCGGGGTTAATTAAATAAAGAGTATCGGATGATGTAAACCCTTGGCGCTTTGCGCTGTTTTTATCCCGTTCAAGTAATGAAAACTCAAAATTTTGACTCGCTTCGCTGCTGTTAAATTCAAGCGTTCCTGCTTTAGCGGCGTCGGTAATGGTAATATTTAAAAATATATAATTTGGGTTATCTGTACGTGTTACTTTATTTAACTTAACACCATTGTATTTAGCTAATTTAATTTGCTCGTTTGTAATATTTTGCTCATGCACCATGATGGTTATGGTGTTTTTGTTCATGCCAACCCACCAATTAGCAGGCTCAACGTTAAGTGCGTAGCTAATGGTTGGTAAAGTACAGGCACTTACAAGTAAAAGTGTGTTTAAAAATCGCATCATCAGGCCTTTTTAATTTTTGCTAAAAAATCTTTATGAGTGGGTAATTGATCTACTGTTGAGGTAATAAGCGTTTTTAATGTAGAAAATAAGTCGTTTAGTTGTTCACTGCTTAATGAGTCAACAATACTGTTGTAATCATCGGGGATGAGACCTTGGCCAATAAATACCTGTTGCCAAGCAACTTCGGCAAATAGTTCATCGTTTTCGCGCACTACTTTGCCAGTTTCCTTAAATAATTTGAGCTTGTGGGCCAATGAGTGAGGAATGTCCATTTGCTTGCATTGTCGCCAAAAAGCAGAATCTTCTCGCTCCGTCAGTTTGTAATGCAAAATAATAAAATCGCGTATGTGCTCTATTTCTATCACGCTTTGCTTATTAAATTCAGTAACTAAAGTTTCGCTTATGCCATGATGTGGAAACAGCTTTATTAAACGGGTTACTGCACTTTGTATTAAATGAATACTGGTTGACTCTAACGGCTCTAAAAAGCCACTAGCAAGACCAACCGACACCACATTTTTATGCCACTGCTTTAAGCGCCGTCCTGTTTTAAATTTTATAACACGTGGCGCCGTAATGGGCTCAGCGGGTAAATTTCTTAATAATAACTGCGTTGCTGCATCGTCAGATAAGTAACGGCTACAGTACACCAAGCCATTACCTATTCGGCTTTGCAGCGGTATTTTCCACTGCCAGCCTGCGCTGTGTGCAATTGAACGCGTATAAGGTTTTAGCTCGCTAGTACCTTGAGACTGCACCGCTACGGCGCTGTCGCATGGTAAGTAATGAGACCAATCTACAAAACCTGTGTTAAGGGTTTGCTCTATGAGTAAGGCGCGCTGGCCTGTAGCGTCAATAAAAAGATCGCCATTTATCTGCTGTGTGTTATCAAGGGTTAATGATTTTATATTGCCTGATAGAGGGCATTGTTCAGCCTGCTCTATTTTGGCATCAATATGATCAACACCGCGTGACATTGCGAGCTTTTTTAAAAACTCGGCATATAAAGTTGCGTCAAAATGGTACGCATAGCTTAAGCCAGGTAATTGCGTGTTAGGTATGGTATTTAATGGTGCAAACTTATGCTGTTTAGCTGCTTGGTAATTTAACGAAAAATCCCATAGGCTGTCTTCACAACCTGTAATTTTTCCTTTTACCCAAAAATTGTAAAAATCGCAAAAAGGGAAGTCTTTTCCAAATGAGCCAAAAGCATGCATGTAGCTATGAGAGGTGGTTTTCCAATTTTCGAACTCAATTCCTAGTTTTATAGATGCATTAGTTGCGTTTATAAACTCTTGCTCGTTTATACCCAGCGCGTTGTTAAGTTGAATAATAGGCGGAATTGTTGCTTCACCCACGCCTATAGTGCCAATAGTACTTGACTCAATAAGGGTTATTTTAATTACCTTACCTAACACTTTATTAAGCAAGGCGGCTGTTATCCACCCTGCAGTGCCCCCGCCTGCGATTACGACGTGTTTTATTGGTTTCATATTATTGTCCACGTTTACAGTTTAAAGCTTTGTTAAGTTTGATAAAGTAGCTATAAAAAAGCCCTTGTAAAACAAATTACAAGGGCTCCTACACACAACCTTTATTATAGCTGGTAGCTAAAGCCTAACAAGTAAGTGCGACCGTAATCTTGGTAGTCGCGAACTTGTAGCGCGTTATCGCCAGAAAGCGATGTGAACGGCTCTTCTGTTAAGTTTTGAACTTGGAACTGAATTGATAAACCTTCAAGGCTCTCAACCCCTGCTTCAGAGAAGTCATAACCTGCCTGAATATCCCAAATTGTTTCGCCGATAATATTCACTTGCTCTGTATTAAAGCCTAATCCGTAAACATCACCTTTGAAGTCACTACGCTTACGCATGCTGGTTCGTAATTGCATGCCATTCATCTCGTAGTAAACCGTTAAGCTTTGAATTTTATCTGATAGACCCGGTAGTTCGTACTCATTGCCATTTCCATCTTCAATATCAGATTCAATACCTGTATGACTAGCAATTAAGCCAAAGCCTTCAAGAGACGGGTGGAAAATTTTAAATGGTAACGCTAGAGATAGCTCGTAACCGTATAGGTCACCGCCGCCGCCATTTACTTTACCACTGCCAGTACCTTCTGACGTAGCTGGGACTTCACCTGTTGATGGGTCCGCAACACCCGACATATCAATCGCGTAAGTACCGTCAAAAATCCACTGGGTTAAGTCTTTATAGAAAAATGCAGCAGAGAAGTAACCTTCATCACTAAAGTAGTTTTCATAAGATAAATCGTAGCCTGTTGCTTCTTTAGGTTCTAGATTAGGGTTACCACCCGATACAGACCAAAAGTTACCGTTTTCATCCGGTGTATCATTATATGATGCATTAACAGAGGCGTTCATTTCATCTATACGCGCACGTGAGATTGTTTTAGCTGCGCCAAAACGTATTGTTTGCTGCTCATCAATCGCAAGTGATAAATTTAAGCTTGGTAAAACGTGAGAATAATCGTGACCAATATCTGTAGGTGAAGTAATGACTAGACCAGTATTCCCATCTACACCAAAAGCATTACCTTGAGAGGATTGATCTGTATGAACATAGCGCACCCCAACATTACCAGTTAATGGAAGACCACTTACTTCTGCATTAATATTAGCTTGTGCAAATGCTGAGGTGATTTCTTCTTTTACTGTCCACGACTTAGTTGCATGAGTTGAGCTAGTTAAACTTTCGTCAAGGGTTTCATAGTAACCATCATTAACTAAACCATTTACATCGTAGGCTATCATGTCGCCTAGCCCAATAAAGTCAAGGCCAACACTGCCTAAACGGTATTGCTCAGGTACACTAAGCATTCCTGGGTTTTCAAGAGAAAAATCAGTTAAAGTTAAGAAGTAACCTTGCGAAGATTTAGACTTTTCACGCTCTTTATAACTTAAGCCAAATTCAATTGAGCTAATGTATTCGTTTTCTAGTACTTTAGACGCTGCAAGTTTTAATGTAACTAATTCATCTTCAATAGTTGGAGCATTAATAAAACCGTCTTGAGCTTGGTTTTCATACTCTGTGCCAGTTAATCCATATGCATCATTTAGTGCAGAGCTTGCACCCCACGAAAGCGGCCCACCTAATTGAATTAGATCATAATCGCTGTAATCTAAGTCATGTGAAAAAGTAGCGCCAGTATTGCCACCATTAAAAGCATAACCTAAGTTATCTGCAACACCGCGAGAATCACCACGCCCTGTACCTGAGTAGCTTTCTATACTCCAAATTTTACGGTCAACTTGCGAGTAGCTTGCGTCAAATTCTACTGACCATGAATCATCAATATCGTATTTAGTGTTAAATCCAAATGCAGTTAGTTCAGCATCACGCTCTTGGTAATCGTTACGCACAACAACACGTTGGCCTTGTGTTACAGCACTTGTTATAAATCCACTTTCTGCATCTACTATAGCACTGCTTGCATCAATACTACCTTGACCCCAAGCAAAAGGAACTTCAATGCCGCGTAAAATTTGCTCATCTGTAAAGTCTACATACAACGCATCAAACGTCATATTTAGTTTATCTGTAGGCGCTGCCTCTAGAACAAGCATTGCTGAATCACGTTCAAGCGTTGATGAACGAACATATGGTTTAGCACCGCCTAAAATTGAATACGAGTTACCATCTTCAGCAGTGAATTCAGGGTAGCCCCATGAATTCCAACGTTTTTCTTGGTTTGGCGAGCTCATGGTGTTTAGTGCAAATGCAATACCAATGGTGTCATCAGCAAACTGGTCGATGTATGAGAAAGTGCCACGGTAACCGTCGTCGTTGCCGTCAGGGTTTAATTTATCAAAGCTTGTTTGCTCATACTGTCCATTAACTTGAACAACACGTTCACCTTTACTTAGTGGGCGAACTGTTTGCATGTTAATTATGCCCGCAATACCCTCTGCATCTAAATTTGCACTAGGTGTTTTATAAACAGTTACACCGCTCATAATTTCTGATGGGTAAAGGTCAAATTCTACGCCGCGGTTATCACTAATAGATACTTGCTCGCGGCCATTAAATGTAGTACCGCTTTCGTTTTCGCCAAAGCCACGAATAGATACTCTACTTGCACGACCATCTAAGCGTTGCGCCGTTAAACCTGGTAAGCGTGCAATAGACTCAGCAATAGATGAATCAGGTAGCTTACCTATATCTTCTGCTGAAATTGACTCAACGACTTGAGTAGAAAAACGCTTTGTGTTGATTGATTCTACAACACTGCCACGAAAGCCTTTTACTTCGATAACCTCAACGTCATCATTTTTGACTGTATCTTCTTGTGCTGCTACAGAGGCAAAGCTTGCTAATCCTGCAGTAGCCATTGCCAACGTTAATATACTTGGTTTGAACATAGACATGATGTTTTTCCCGTTACCCATATTGTGATACTCGCTTCTTTATTTGAGTGATAGTCAAACAGGCGAGCTAATTTTGTTGTCAGGATGGATATTAACGCCAGCTTTATTTTATTAACAACTTTATGCATACGTATTCAACAGTTATAGCACGACTTCACATTAATATAAACCTTGCCAAATAAATATTAAGCAATTGATTTCATTGCAAATAAAACCATTAAAAATGACGTAGCTAACTTTACATGTAAAATCTACTGTATCAAAAACTAAAAGTTAACAGCACGCAATGTAAACAAAGTGAAACTAATTAGTATCGCTATTCAAAATAAGAAATATTAGACACAATTCAAATGTTTAATTGGTCAGACCATTAAATTCAAAACATAAAATATATTTTCTCTTGTATGACAAACCGTTATGTTTAATAAAAGTCAGAAAGTAAGTCAGTACCATAATTGGTAAACACCCAACACATAAATAAAACACCTTTAAGCTAGCTATAAGTACTTATTTTTAATAATTTAATTGCGTTAATTTTAGTGCATACGTATGCAGACTTTTTACAGTGTACAAGGCTTCACGTATGCTTTTTGCAAACAACGTGATTAATCGTAATCACAAATAAAAATAGTCTAAATACTGTGTGGAATGACGGAGAAAAGCATGACCCAAAAGCAGTGGTATAAAGGTGCGGTTATTTATCAAGTTTATCCGCGTAGCTTTCAAGATAGCAACAACGATGGCATTGGTGATTTAAGAGGGATTATTAATCGTATTGATTACATTAAAAGCTTAGGCGTTGATGCTATTTGGATTTCACCTTTTTTCAAATCGCCAATGAAAGACTTTGGCTATGATATTAGCGACTATCGTGACATTGACCCGCTTTTTGGTGACCTAAATGATTTTGATGAGCTAATAAGCGAAGCCCACACTCGTAATATTAAAATAATTATTGATCAGGTGTTAAGCCATACATCAGATCAACACCAATGGTTTACTGATAGCCGTGAAAATCAAAATAACAGTAAAGCCGACTGGTATGTTTGGGCTGACGCAAAAGATGATGGGACAGCCCCAAACAACTGGCTATCTATTTTTGGTGGTGGTGCTTGGCAGTGGGAGCCTCGTCGCGGGCAATACTACCTACATAATTTTTTAACCGAACAACCGGATCTTAACTTTCATAACCCAGATGTTCGAAAAGCTGTGCTTGATAATGTTGAGTTTTGGCTCAAAAAAGGCGTTGATGGTTTTAGGCTTGATGCAATTAATTTTTGCTATCACGACGCGCAATTACGTGATAACCCGGCTAAACCAAAAGATAAGCGCCAGGGGCGTGGTTTTAGTGAAGATAATCCGTATGCATTTCAGTATCATTACTACAATAATACTCAGCCTGAAAATATTGAGTTTATGCAAGATATTCGCACACTACTTAATAAATACCCAGGTACTGTATCGCTTGGCGAAATCTCATCAGAAGATTCATTAGCTACAATGGCGCAGTACACCCAAGGTGGCGACAAACTGCACATGGGTTATAGCTTTGAACTATTAACAAATGATTACTCAAGTGAATATATTAGAACTACGGTTCAAACTCTAGAACAACGTATGACTGAAGGCTGGCCATGCTGGGCATTTAGTAATCATGATGTAGAGCGCGTAGCGAGCCGCTGGAGCGAAAATGGCGAAGTAAACCCTCAACAATGTAAAATGCTAACCGCCCTATTAGCTTCTCTTCGTGGCAGCGTGTGTATGTATCAAGGTGAAGAGCTAGGTCTAGGTGAAGCAAGTGTGGCATTTGAAGATTTACAAGACCCATACGGCATTACATTTTGGCCTAATTTCAAAGGGCGTGATGGCTGTAGAACACCAATGCCTTGGGATCTAGCTGATTCATCTCATGCAGGTTTTAGTGAAGTAAAACCTTGGCTACCCGTTGATAATGCACATAAGCAGCAATCAGTAGCTATACAAACAGATGATAACAACTCAATTTTAAATGCCTACCGTGAGTTTATGGCATGGCGAAAAAGCCAAACAGTTTTACTTGAAGGTGATATTGAATTTATAGAAACGCCAGAGCCTGTGCTTGCTTTTTATAGAACGCTTGGAAAGCAAAGGATGCTTTGTATGTTCAATCTCAGCGCTAAGCAAACAAGTATTGATATGCCAACATCAATCGTTAAAGAATACACCGAGCTTAGCCACCACAGCGCAAAGTTAGACCAAGGCACCACAACGCTTGAGCCTTACGCATGTTTTTACGCTCAGTGTTAATGACTCAAAAGTTGCGTTTAATGTTTACCTAAGTGCGTTACGCACAAAAAAGCCCAAGCTATTCACTTGGGCTTTTTTGTATTTAACGCATTCTAATGACTTTTAGGTTCACCATTTAGACATTCAGTTAAAGCAAATAATACGACTGATATTACAAACTTAAAATATCCTCATAACATAAATAAACAATGGCGCTTATGCATTTCATTTTTGAACCTAAAAAATCAATTTTTCCTAAAACAATCTAAAGGTTATTAATATAAAGCGCAGAATCAAGTTTTCGTAGCTACTAAATATATTACTCCAGCTGATAATGCTGTACTTACTAAAGTTTAAAAACTGACAAGTAAATTACTCATCCTCACGATAAAAAAATTTCGTTATCTTTTATTTCAATTTCGATTAAAAATCAGTATACCAACAGAGTTGTTCTGGATTGGGCACTACTGATTTATACCTAACTTTAAACTGGATAAATCAGTCATCACACCATTTTTTTAGGAATAAACGAATGAAAAAAGCATTGCTAGCATTAATCGTAGCACCACTATTTGCAGTATCTGCGACTTACGCGGTTGCAGACGATGCGCCAACAGCTTCAGCCGAAATGATAAAAGAATACACAGAAATGTGTGTTAACTGGGCTAAAGATGATGACGTAAGCAATGAAGAGCTAAATGCTTACGTATTAAAATGCGTAAATGATGAGCTTGAATCTGAAGGCTATAAAAAAGTATCTTCTGTTAAGATTTAATTATACCAATTACATTTAATTAGTGATCTATTAAAGCGCTAAGAATATAGCTCAATAGCTAAGCGAAAAAACATGACATATATTTGTTCTCGGCAGCTGCTCCCTGCAATGCCTACTTTCTGCATCTACGCAGTCATATATGAATAGCTTTTAACGCAGTAACTGAGTTATTTAATACGCTAAAATGACCAGGTTTTTAATCAAATTGGTAACACGCTTAGGTGAATGTACTGCTAATAAAGCCGTTGCGAAAGCATTCAACTAGGCACAAAAAAACCGGAATAGACACAAGCTGTGCATTCCGGTTTTTTTATGATTTTTTAAATCTACAAAAGCTATGAATAAGCAATAACGTGCTTATTCATCTTCTTTTTTAGCTTTCGCTTTAGGCTTAGCTTTAGCTGGTGCCTTTTTTGCAGCTGCTTTCTTTTTAGGCGCTGCTTTTTTCTTCGCTTCTTCTGTCCATTTACCTGCTTCATAATGAGCAGTCCAGCCGGTAGCTTTACCGTCAACTTCAGTCATAACATACTGAGATTTATTTTTACGGCTATAGCGTACAACAGCAAGATTACCATCAGGATCTTTAGCAGGTGCATCTGCTAAATAATAAAACTTAGGCGAAATGCGGTCTCTAAAGCGTTTTAGTTCTTCGACCTTAGGTGCACGTGTTTCACGTGACTTAGGAAAAGTATTTGCGGCTAAAAATATACCCGCAGCGCCATCACGTAAAACAAAATACGCATCTGACTTTTCACACTCTAATTCAGTAATGTGAACAGGATCTTCTTTTGGTGGAGCAGCCTCGCCATTTTTAAGTAACTTACGTGTGTTCTTACACTCTTCGTTATTACAGCCAAAGTACTTACCAAAGCGACCCGATTTAAGCTCCATGTCAGAACCGCACTTATCACATTCGATAATTGGTCCGTCGTAACCTTTAATTTTAAAGGTACCTTCTTCAACTATATGCCCTTTACATGCTGGGTTATTACCACACACATGTAGTTTACGGGTTTCGTCAATTAGGTATGAGTCCATTGCAGTTTCACAAATAGGACAACGCTTCATCTGCATTAATTTTTCGGTTTCTACGTCTTCGACATCAGCAGCAACCGCTTCATCGCCCGACACTAAGTTCATTGTTGTAGTACAACGCTCTTTTGGCGGAAGGCTGTAACCAGTACACCCTAAGAAAACACCGGTTGAAGCCGTACGTATGCCCATTTTGCGGCTACATGTAGGACATTCTATATCGGTTTCAACCATCTCATTAAGACGCATGCCGCCATTCTCAGGCTCGTCTTTAGCGACAGTTAATTGCGTTGAAAAATCAGCATAAAACTTATCTAAAACTTGAGTCCATACACGCTCGCCTTCAGCAATGTCATCTAAACGGCCTTCCATTTTAGCTGTAAAATCAAAGTTCATTAAATCAGTGAAGTTTTCAACTAAGCGGTCAGTAACAATTTCACCCATTTTTTCAGCAAAGAAACGGCGATTTTCTACACGTACATAACCACGATCTTGAATTGTTGATATAATCGACGCATAAGTAGATGGACGACCAATACCACGCTTTTCAAGCTCTTTTACTAAACTAGCTTCACTAAAGCGAGCTGGCGGCTTAGTAAAATGCTGCTTAGGATCAAGTTCTATTAAAGTAAGTATTTCACCTTCTTTAACAGCTGGCAGTGATTGATCTTCTTCGTTCTTTTTACGCACCGCAGGTTGTACTTTTGTCCAACCATCAAAGCGAAGCACGCGGCCTTTTGCTTTGAGCTGGAAATCGTTAGCTGCAACAGTCAGTGTTGTTAAGTCGTATTCAGCAGGTACCATTTGACACGCTACAAACTGACGCCAAATTAGCTCATACAGCTTTTTAGCATCGGCATCTACGCCTTCGATATGACCAGACAACACAGTAACGCTTGAAGGACGAATTGCCTCATGCGCTTCTTGTGCATTGCCTTTAGAGCTATAGTTAATTGGATCTTTTGGTAAATATTTAGCACCAAACTCGTTCGTTACATACTCACGACACATTTCAACCGCATCTTTTGAAAGATTGGTAGAATCGGTACGCATATAAGTAATATAACCGCCTTCATACAAACGCTGAGCGAGCATCATAGTTTTCTTAACGCCATAACCTAGGCGTGTACTTGCCGCTTGTTGCATGGTTGAAGTAATTAATGGCGCACTTGGGCGACTTTTACTTGGTTTTTCTTCAACGCTAATTACTTTGTATTCTGCACTCTCAAGGCTTTTAACAGCTGCGCTAGCCTGAGCTTCATTTACAGGCTTAAATGCCTTTCCTGCTTGTTTGGTTACTTCTAAGCGTAACTCAGACTCAGTATTCTTAACATCAGCGTGAATATCCCAAAACTCTTCAGGGATAAATGCCTTAATTTCACGTTCACGCTCAACTAATAAGCGTACCGCAACAGACTGAACTCGTCCTGCAGATAGACCACGTGCAACTTTTGCCCACAACAAAGGAGAAACCATAAAGCCTACAACACGGTCTAAAAAGCGTCGTGTTTGCTGAGCGTAAACCATGTCAGTATTAAGCTCGCCAGGTGTTTCGAAAGCTTGCTGTATTGCGTTTTTGGTAATCTCGTTAAAAACTACGCGCTTATACTTTTCAGGTTCGCCGCCAATGATTTCTTGAAGGTGCCAAGCAATTGCTTCCCCTTCTCTATCCAAATCCGTTGCGAGGTATATTTGATCTGCATTTTCAGCCAGCTTTTGTAATTCTTGAACAACCTTCTCTTTACCTGGCAGGATTTCATAATGCGGCTCCCAACCTTGCTCAGGATCAATACCCATACGCGCGACCAGGTTAGTATAATCTCGTTGCTTTTTATACGCTGCTTTCTCTTCAGGTTCCATTTTGCGAACTTCTGCTGGCGTTTTAGTTGCCGGCACTTTAGCTTTGCTCGAACCTGAAGTAGGTAAATCACGTACATGCCCAATACTGGACTTTACGATGAAGTCATTACCTAAATATTTATTAATTGTTTTAGCCTTAGCAGGTGACTCTACAATTACTAGCGATTTGCCCATAGTTGCCTATTTCTAACCAAATATTAAAAATGTGTTTTGCCGACATAAGCGGCGCGAATATTTATAGGTATATCTACAAACACTAGTTGTTACAAGCTTTTAATACAAACTTTTCAGTATTTACTGAATAAACGAACAATTTTTGTCGTTAAATTAAACAAACAGGTGTTTTTAGATTAATTGATGTGGAATATATAGAACAGAAACAAAAATGCCAACCTAAAGGTTGGCATTTTTAAAATAAAGCCTTATTTACTATCGTAAATTTCGATTCCTTTGGAGACTGTTTTAGTGCCACCAGCCTGAGTAGTAAACTCAAATGTTATTGAAAGTACACCGTCAAATTTATCATTACCATCCGCTTCACGAGAAATACGAACATCTGAATACATTGGTTTATCCGTATTCGTACTTGGAATGATAGCGTTATTTTCGATAATAGATAAGTCGCCATTTGTAGAGGCTATAGATACAGTTGTACCCGCTGGTAGTGGATTACCAAACTCATCTGTGTAGTGAATACGAACTGTAATACCAGATAAGCCAACTTCCAATAGTTGAGGATCAGTTTCATCTGGATCCGTTTCATCATATTCAGGGTTATCTGCAAAAACATTTGATAAGTCAACTGCTGATATATCACAACGCTCAGATACATCGGATGGCTCAAGTACTGCTACAACTGAAACAGAGCAATCTGCAGGTACATAAACAGGATACGGCGCATCAAGAATATCCGTTGTTTTCAGCACAGAAAAACGAACATATGGGTTATCTCCAGACATAACCAATTCAATTTGTTTACGCACTTCAATTAGCTCACGAGAACACTCACCTGCATTTTCAGCGGCTTCGCTACATAATAAACCATTATATTTACCATCAGCAAAGTCATAAATACCGTCATTATCTAGGTCTCGCCATGTTTCATTATGACCACCTCGTGAAATTAACTCAGAACATTCATCCGTAGACGGGTCATAATTTGAAGCATCTGCATCACTACAGTTTGCTTTATCGAAGGCAGCATTTTCATTGTGATCTATAAATGCTTCAGGTAAGTCGTAACTAGTATAATATTCACCAATATCAAACAAGCCATTGGTACGTTTAACATCATCCGTGGTTTGCTCATCTACAAAGTTCTCTTGGCCTTTAGTGACAGCGAGAATACTTACACGCCCTCCCATAACAACACCATCAGCATTATTTTTAGCGCGTGTAATACCATTTATACAAGGAGCTGCGATACCAAAATATGGGTCACAATTTATAATACCTGTTTTTGGATTAATACCTTCAGTAGTTGTTGGGTCCTCGTCAATATCGCCAATTCGGTTACCCCATTTGTAATCATAAAATGGACGGTCTCCCTGAGAGCGCCAGGTTACAACACAGGTAGCATCGTCAGTTTTACACGTAACTTCATTGCTAGATGAGCCAATGACACCCGCTTCGGCTAAAATAGTTGCTTCTACACCGTCACCGTTATAATTATTAAATTGGTCACCAAAATATACCGTAATATCATTTAAAACACCGTTATAATTAAGTGAGTTAGTATTAAACGTATTTGGGCTTGCATCAAAACTGTTTTGGTCTGTTACGCCCGAAGCGAGTGTTAATTGAGCCGATACAGAACTTATCTGCTCGCTCAATGGTACTAAAGTAAGTGTTCCTTCTGGACAAATTTCATTGTTAGGTTCTGATGCACACAGTTCTACATCATCAACCCAACATGTTAAGTCATCACCTTCAGGTAAGTTATTAACATCTTCTTTAGAAATAAAACACGCTTTTACAACTAATGGACCAGGCACTATGCCAGATTCAACCGTTGTTTGAACAAAACCTTCATTATTTGTATCACTTGTTCTAAGTGACAGTTTAGCTGCCCCCACTGAATCTGTTAACTTGAAATCTATACGTTGCTGCGTGGATGCAAGGCCATCTGCATCTATTAGCTTAAATCTAACGATCGATTGAGTCGGGGCGCCGCCTTCACCTGGTGGTAATGCAATAAATGTCTCACTCACATCAACAAACTGTATTGATTGTACCGCTGATGTTTCCACAGGAATAATCGAAGTAGCAGTAAAGTTTTTACCACCTGTCTCAACCGTGATATTAATATCATCGTCAATACTACAACCTGTAGCTCGGTATGTTGATGTTGCGATACCACTTGATGATTTTACTGATGCATCAATTACTGAGTCACCACTAATTACACAAGTTGAGCTGAATTCAACATCTGTTGGAGTCAAGTATAAATTACCGTCTTCATCTAAAAGTGTTACTTCAATCACGGTACTACCACCTGCTTTTAAAGGAATAACATTTCCTGAAGTATCTTTATTAAGCCCGTTATCAACCTCTAGGGTTAAGTCAGCAATACCTACAGCAAAATTAGTTGAATTAGTTTCACCTACAGACGTTACAGTCACAGTACCTGCGCCACCAGTATTTCCAGGCTGTAATTTTAGCAAAGCAATACCAAAGTTATCGGTAAGAGCTGTCCCAGATGAAGGAAGAACAGAACCTAAATTTGTTGAAATATTAACAAGCGAATTTTTACTACCTTCACCACTTTGTTCATCAATGACTTCAACAAATAATTCACCTAGTTCTGATGAAGAGATTGTATTAGCTACTGTACAACCCGATGCTGCTTGTGTAGGGTCAAGTTTTACACTTGAACGATTATCGTCCCAGCCTGCATTACAACCTGTTAAAAGCTTTACTGATATAGAGAATTGTGCCAAATCAATTGGTGCAGAATCACCTGATGAATAAAATACAGCTGTATTACTCACTTCTGTTGAATTCGTAGGATTATAAGTTGCAACCACTTGACCTGCGCCTTTGAAACTACCACTAGAGAGAGTTACTTTTGCCTCACCCGCTGAGTTTGTAATTGCAGTTCCTAAGTCTGGCGTTATTTTACCTGTGAAGTTTGTAGTAAAAGTAACAAGCTGCTCGCTAAGTGCAATTCCATCATTTTTTAAAGTTGCTGTAACCGTGCCTAAATTGTCAGTTGTAACCGGGTTTGTATCAGAATACTTAGCACCATTTTCATCTACAATATTTACTGTTAGAGTTGTTGACCCACTAACACCAGTATCATCACCCTGCCCACCGCTTGATTGAAAAGCAAAAGTACTTGTATAAGATTCACCATCGACTGTATAAGTAGCGGTTACTTCCCCAGCACCGGCTTGAGCACCGGCTGTAAGTTCAACGGTTGCAATACCATCGTTCTGGGTTAATGCACTCGATGGAGACAGTTCACCAATATCATCTTCTAATGTAAACGTGATGCGCTTACCCGCAACAATTTCCCCGTCTTGAGTAAGAATTGCGCGTAAATCTAAAGAGGAGGTAGCTGTAACAGAATTTGACTCTGTTGCGTCTGTTTGAGAATACCCCTTTAATGAAACCGAGTATGTAGCAGCCTCTGTAGTGGAGTCACCATCACTAATAGAGCCGTCTTTTTCAAGTGACCCACCGCCACCACAGGCTGTGAGTAAAAAACTTAGCAATGAAATGCCGAGCAGTCGCATTAAAGGCATGAACCTCTCCCTAGCGTTGTTATTATAATCAAAATTAATTTTCACTTAATATTAACCTATAACTTAGTCTAAAATCTCAGTTTTTTATTACTTTTTTGCGCAAAATAATTTTAAATAAATACCAATTTTTTCTGTAGTAAATATTTCCTTGCTGGTAGTCTATGGCAAATTTATAAAATGTAGATCAGGGAATATGTCAAAAATCCGTTCAATGAGTTTAACCACTCGCATCATGATTGGTATGGCGCTTGGGGTTGCAGTAGGTTTTATATTTCAGGCTATATTAGCTGGTGAAGACGATTATCTAATACCACTTGGGTTATTCTCTTTGCCAATTAAAGCCTTTTTTGTTGATGGTATTTTCCATGTTGGTGGCCAAATATTTATTGCCAGCTTAAAAATGTTAGTTGTGCCTCTTGTTTTTGTATCGCTTGTTTGTGGTACCTGTAGCTTAAGTGACCCTAAAAAACTAGGCCGCCTAGGTGGTAAATCTATTGGTTTATATTTATTAACTACGGCTATTGCTATAACGGTAGCTATTACACTTGCCTTATTATTTAGCCCTGGTGAAGGTATAAGCTTGCCATCTAATGCAACTTATGATGCTAAAGAAGCGCCTACCCTTGCACGTGTAATTATAGATATGTTTCCTACTAACCCATTTGAAGCAATGGCCAAAGGTAATATGCTTCAAGTTATTGTGTTTGCACTATTATTTGGTGTAGCAATGGCATTAAGTGGTAAAACAGGCAAACGCGTAGCAAGTGTTTTTGAAGATTTAAACACAGTAATCTTAAAACTAGTTACGCTGTTAATGAACATTGCACCTTATGGCGTGTTCTTTTTAATGGCAAAACTATTTACAACAATTGAGCTTAACTTAATTGTTAGCCTAGCCAAATACTTTGGCGTTGTAGTGCTTGCACTGTTATTACATGCTTTTGTAAACTACACATTGCTTTTAAAAATATTAACGGGCTTAAACCCGCTTATTTTCTTAGCAAAAATGAAGCACACATGCTTATTTGCATTTAGTACCTCGAGCTCAAGCGCAACTATGCCTATTACACTTGAAACTGCTACTAAAAAACTAGGTGCTAATAACTCGGTTGCCTCATTTACTATCCCACTGGGTGCTACCATTAACATGGATGGCACTGCTATTATGCAAGGTGTGGCTACCGTATTCATTGCACAAGTGTTTAGTGTCGATTTAACAATTTCTGATTATCTAATGGTTATATTAACAGCAACACTTGCCTCTGTAGGTACAGCAGGCGTACCTGGTGTTGGTTTAATTATGCTGGCCATGGTACTTAACCAAGTTGGCTTACCTGTAGAAGGGATTGCAATTATTATCGGTGTAGACCGCTTGCTAGATATGACACGTACAGCAGTTAATGTAACCGGTGATTGTATGGTTACCTGTGTTGTTGCCAAGTCTGAAGGTGAGCTAGATGAGAGCATCTTTAACGACCCTAATGCAGCTAAAGACTTAGAAGATTATCATAAATCTATTGACTCTTAAGCTACATTTATACAGCTATAAAAAAACCTTGATGCAATACATCAAGGTTTTTTTTCGAGTAAAAATAATTAAACTGAATCGTAAGAAAGATTCTAATCTAAGGATTTAGGGATTTAAATTTAGAGAGTAAGTTTATTCCCACTTTATTTACACCACTACTCAAGCCAAGAGCTAGCTTATCGCTTAATCCCTTTTTAATTTTGTATTTAATCTTATAAATTTGGCGCTCATGTTGCTGCTCCAGCAATGCATCATCACTTGTCTTTATAACATCTACCAAACCTTTATCAATCGCTTGCGTTGCAAACCAATGCTCGCCTGTCGCAACTAAGTTTATATCTAAGCCTGGACGTTGAGTGCTTACAAACGTTTTAAATAAATCATGTGTTTGTTCAATTTCTTCACGAAACTTTTCACGGGCCTTATCTGTGTTTTCACCAAATAAAGTAAGCGTACGCTTAAACTCACCTGCAGTTATTTGCTCAAATTCAACATCATTTTTCTTTAATATTTTATTAAAGTTTGGTATTTGAGCTATCACACCAATAGATCCAACTATGGCAAAAGGGGCTGCCAGTATCTCATCGGCTACACACGCCATCATGTAACCACCGCTCGCTGCTACTTTATCAATTGCAACACTCAAAGGAATACCGGCATTTTTAATACGCTGTAGCTGAGATGCAGCAAGTCCGTAGCCGTGCACAACTCCGCCGCCACTTTCTAAACGAATAAGTACTTTGTCTTTACTTGGGTTAGCAATAGAGATAATGGCTGTTATTTCTTCTCGTAAGCTTTCTACTTCGTGAGCGTCCATACTACCTACAAAGTCAATTACATATAAACGAGGTTTAGGCTCATCTTTATCTGCTTTTTTACTTTGCGATTTAAGCTGTTTTTGGTGTGCTTTAAGCTCTTTTTTACCCAGCGTATTTTGTAGAAAACTTTCTTTAAGATCGACTAATTGCTCTGATATGTCGTCAATTTGTATTTCACCTTTTTTGGCTTTAGGCTTAACTGCAGCGCCAACTATTAGCATTAGAATAACTGCTATAGCGATAACAAAAGTAATTGTTTTAGCAAAAAACAAACCGTATTCGTATAAAAATTCCAACTGGTTTCTCCATTTATAAATTTCAGCTAATTTAGCATGCTTTAAAGCAAAAAAAAGCCACTTTTCAGTGGCTTTTAAAGGTTAATTATTTTACTGGTTATTAATCAGTCACAACCTCAGGATTGGAAACTAATAACATTCGACCGCGAGCAGCTAAGTAAGTAGCTACTTGCAACTGCATTTCTGTATTAGCGGCAGCACTGCCTTCAACAGTTGCAGCCTGTGCAGCATCTTGAGCTGGCGTTAATATAGAACCATGATGCCCTTTAGTAAATTTAACTAAGTAGCTTGTTGGTGTTTCACTCAATGCCTGCGAAGTACTTACTGTTTCAAGACCCATCAAGTTAGCTAATGGAATTGTGCCTGAAATAGGATTATTTGCTGCCATTGGTGGTATCACTTGGTCAGGCTTATTATCAACACCATCGCCCACAACAACATTAGTATAAACAGGAGTGCCTAATGCTTTCACAGTGGCTGCGTAATTAGTTGGATCGCCACTATCAAGTGCTGTTTGCGCCGCAAATGCAAATTGAGTAAACACTCCTTGAATATTAGTAAGCTTACTTGTTTCACCAGCTGTAGTTAACGAAGCTACATACTCGTTATAACCACAGGTTAAATATGCTTCCATATCTGGCAATACTGCACCACAGTTAGACACTGCATCAACTTGTAAATACGCGTTAAACTCATCAGCTTCTGTTGTACCTGCTTGTGAAAGTACTGAACCTTGAATAAATGGACCAAATGCAGCTGATTCTAGTAAGAAGCTAGCTATACCGCCGCCGCCGCTTGCAAGTGCTACTGTGTTTACATTAAATAATGGGTCAACGGTTGGCGCTAATGGGTTATTAGCTTGTGCAATAAATGCAGGGGCTACAATAGAGCCTAATGAATGACCAATGTAAGTTACATCTTGCGCATTAATCGTTGCATCATTAATAAAGTTTAGACCTAAACGTAAACCTAATAAATCAGCCGCTGATTGACGTAAGCTATCACGCGCAACAAGTAATGAACTTAAATTCATGTAACTAAGCACAGAACCTGTTGTTGCATTAAAGTCGTCTGTTCCATCACCATCAACATCTATTCCACGCTCACCATGTCTTGGATGGTCAATAGCAACTGTTGCAAAGCCTTGAATAGAAAGCTGCGCCGTTAAAGCAAGCATACTTTCTTTTTGTGTTGTAATACCGTGTTGCATAATAACAACTGGCCATCCGCTATCAGGCATTGCGATAGGATCTAATTGTAACTGTGCACGTACACCATTAATTATTGGTAAAATAGGCTTAGTAACTTGCACTGGCACATTTGCCATGCTTTGTACTTTTGGAATGGAGTTATATTTTGTTAAATGACGTGTGCTATCTAGTCCTAAGTCACGTAATTGCCCGTCACTTAATGCAGAACATAAACCATCATTTTCACTAATAGGATCTGTCGGAAATGCATCACCAGCAACGGCCTTGTAACCGATTATTGCCACCGCGTTATCACACATACCTTGCCAATATGTATCACTTAAATCACTAATATCAGTACCCGTTGGTGTACCTAAATACATCGGTAGCATAATGCTACCTTTTTGATATTGCACACCAGAGAAAGCAGCAGACACTTCTACACCCTGAGAAGCAAATACCTGTTGTACATTTACCATCGGTTGTTCAGGAACTTGAAGCGCAGGCGTTGGCATCGCAGGCTGTTGCAAACTTGCAGCTAGCAATTTTTTAATTGTCCCAAGTACTGGCCCCGCAGACTGAATAGTCATTGCGCTAGAAAAAATAATATCTTCTTTTGTTATATTTCCTGAACTTACAACTACATTTTCGTAACTGTTAACAGCGCCCTGCAAACCAAGTTGGGCTTCTGTAATTAATGGCGCTTCTTGCTTAACCAGTCCATAAGTAGAAGAAGGCTCGATAGAGCGTCCTAATGAATCTTTAAGACCAGTCGTTAGTACATTGATGTATGAGCTACCTGCCGTAAATGGTTTTAAAGGAATAATTGCAACGGCATCACCAGAAGCTTGAGTAACAAAATCAACACCAAAAGTAAGCTCACCGACCAATTTACAAGCTGTACCTGCAGCTACAACTGAACATTCTGCGTCAGTTAAACTTGCACCCATTACTACTTCAAAAATGCGAACTGTACCTGGTGTTCCAGCAGACGCTTCATCTAAACTCACATTTGGCGGAAATGTTAAATCGATTTTATAAGGAACCTGAGAAGACCAACCGTCAAGTGCGCCTAGAGCAAGCTGAGGGTCAGCATAAGCTGCTCGAGAAATAGACATATTGTTGTCATCTAATTCTCCAGGAATATTAAGTGTACCGTCTTGGGTTCCACTCATTAATAAATCATTAGGTACCGATAAGATGCCTGCAGCAGGGTCAAATGTAACCGTTGCTGTTGGAATAACGGTTGCTGTGTCGTTCTTAACATCTTCTAACGTTTCTCCGCCGCCACAACCTGCCAAGGCAGCTGTAACAGAGAGTGAAAGTAGCATTTTTTTCATATTGTTGGCTCCGCACATATTTTATTTTTATAGTGTGTTTAATCAGTGTATTAAGTTAAAACAATGTAATCAGGTTATTAATGAGACATTAGACCAGTTAAACTTAACGTAAAGTTTCTATTTTCGCCACCTAATTTTACAATAAATTCGATTACTTCACGTTTCGCTATGTTAAAATCAAAAAAAATAGATGAATGGGTACTTTTATGCACACATATCAAGCGGCTGAAAACGCACTTAAAGATAAAATTATTTTAATAACAGGCGCCGGTGATGGTATTGGCCGAGTAGCAGCAATTACGTATGCGAAATACGGCGCTACAGTTATCTTATTAGGAAAAACAACTAATAAACTTGAATGTGTTTACGATGAAATTGTTAATGCGGGTTACCCTAAACCTGCAATTGTGCCCATGGACTTAAAAGGCGCAACTAAACAAAACTATCGTGACCTTGCTGCAACAATTGAATATCAATTTGGCCGCCTTGATGGCTTGCTCAATAATGCAGGTATTTTAGGGTCACTTGGTCCACTTGAACATTTTTGCTCATCTACGTTCGAAAACATAATGAAAGTAAACGTGACCGCGCAAGCGATGATCACTAAAGCGCTTTTCCCTGTTCTTCGTAAGTCTGATAATGCATCGATAGTATTTACGTCATCAGGTGTAGGCCGCAAAGGCCGTGAGTTTTGGGGGCCATACGCCATCTCAAAATTTGCAGTAGAAGGCATGATGCAAACATGGGCATGTGAAGTAGGCAAAACGAATATTCGTATAAACTGTATTAATCCAGGCGCTACTCGCACTTCTATGCGCGCTGCTGCATACCCAGGAGAAGATAGAGACGCGCTTGCTACACCAGAAGATTTAATGCCAACCTACTTATACTTGATGAGCGATGATTCTAGTAAAGTGAATGGCGAATCGTTAGATGCTCAAGTAAAAAAGTAATTTAGAGTTTAAAAAATTTAAACAACACATTAAAAAAGCCGCAATTAGCGGCTTTTTTGTGTTCAATAAATAACTAATTTATTATTTACGTTTAGTAGGCTTAACACGTTGATTGTGTTTTTTAACTGCTTTGCGGATCTGGTTGATTTTAGCGCGTTTATCTTTGCGTTTTTCAGGCATAACAGAAAGCTTAGTTTGTGTCTCACGCCCTAATTTAACGGTTTTGCGTAAGTAGTTTACTGTTTCTAAATCATACTCCATCCAACCACCTTGTGGCACGCGCTTATCAAGCTCTAGTTTACCGTAACGAATACGAATAAGACGAGATACTTCCGCATCTTGAGACTGCCATAAACGACGTACTTCACGGTTACGTCCTTCATTTAACGTTACGTTAAACCAGCGGTTAACGCCTTCGCCACCCATAGGGGTTACAGTCGTGAATTTGGCTGGACCATCTTCAAGCTCAACACCACGTAGTAAGTTTTTAACCGTTTCATTGGTTACTTCACCAAATACACGCGCAGAGTATTCACGCTCTACTTCATAGCTAGGGTGCATCAAGCGGTTAGCTAATTCACCATCATTAGTAAAGAGCATCAAACCCGAAGTATTAACGTCTAATCGACCAACTGCAATCCAACGCTCACCATCAATACGAGGAAGTCGGTCAAATACGGTACGACGCCCTTCTGGATCTTTACGTGTGCTTAACTCACCTTCTGGTTTGTTATACATAATTACACGACAGATTCTATCTGCTTTTTCTTCAATCTTTACAGTGTGTCCGTCTACACGAATTAAATCAGTTTCTTCAACACGGTCACCTAACTTTGCCACTTTACCGTTTACACTAACGCGGTTTGCATCAATGTATTTTTCCATTTCACGGCGTGAGCCTACGCCTGCACGGGCTAGGACTTTTTGTAACTTTTCACCTTGTATACTCATTCGGATGGTTCTCTCACAGAAGGATCGCTCAATAACTGGTTAATTTTACTTTGCTGCTCTGTTGGCAGCGCAGGTAAGTTTTCAAGCCCAGTTAACGAAAAATAATCTAAAAATTGTTTAGTAGTTGCATATAAAGCCGGCTTACCCGGAACCTCTTTATGCCCTACCACTTTAACCCACTCTCTTTCGAGTAGGGTTTTAATAATATTCGAACCCGTAGTAACACCTCTTACTTGCTCAATTTCGCCGCGTGTAATGGGCTGCCTGTATGCAATAAGTGATAATGTTTCCAGTAAAGCACGCGAGTATTTTGGTGCGCGTTCTTGCCACAAGTTATTTAACCAAGGGCTTAAACTACTACATGCCTGAAAACGATAACCGCTACCAACTTCGACTAAGCGAATACCACGAGTTTGAAAATGTTCTTGTATTGTATCTATTGCGTCGTTTATTCGCGCCATAGAAATAGCTAAATCTGTTAATACAGTATCTTTAAGGTGGCGTTTACTCACAGGCTTATCTGCAACAAAAATAGCTGCTTCAATGATCTCAACTAGTTGTTCATCACTAATTCGCCGACCCGCCATAGACACTCTTAACAAATAAAAATACACAGCCATCTATTATGACAGAACAACGCCAAACTAGGAAAATATATCTACTAAATAACTAGATTTTAAACACAAAAAAGCCAGTGATTATCACTGGCTTCTAATTTACTCTTTAAAACAACAAATATTAGCTGTGTTTAATGGCTTCTAATGCATCATCTTCAGCTACTGCGTTACCGTATTTTTTAATGTAACCCATAAACTCGCTTTTACTGATGCGCTTATCTTGGTTTTTATCCATGTAACCAAAGTGATTTGAAATATCATCATCGTTACCTTCAACTACCGAAATATAGCCATTACTGTCGTTATCTAAGCTTGAAAAGCTGCTTTCAATTTTATCGAATTTAGCGATTTCAGCTTTAAATGCCGACTCACTTACTTCAGAATCAGTGGCTACTTTACCATTGTTTAACTTCATGTAAGTGTTGAATTCTTTGCGGCTAATTTCGTTATCCATATTGGTATCAATATTTGAAAAATGGCCCCAAATGCTATCGTCATCAGCTTCAACTTTTGAGATGTAGCCATCGCTGTCATTATCTAAACTTGCAAAGTCACTGTCTATTCTTTCAAGACCTTGATTAGATGAACAAGCCGCTAGGCTTAATGATGCTAAAATAGTGGCTGCTAATGTTAACTTTTTCATAAGACGTATCCTTCGTAATTAATTAAATGTCACTTTAACTAATACAAATCCAATGCCAATAATAGTTAACTTATAAGAATCAACAACTTAATCTTGATTGGTGCGTTTATTGAACAGTTTCAATAAGTTAAGCTTGCAAGCTTTGCAAACAACCTTGTAATTTTTGCAAAAAAATACCCGGTAAAGACCAGGTATCTCAATTTTAGTTATATAGTTCAGCTAATAATTAGATTGCTGCGTTTTGGTAGCGTTTAACAAACTCAGTAACGTTTTGACCATTACATTTTAATGAGTTTAAGTTACCAATTTTTTGACGAACAGGTGCTAAACCTTGTTTTAAAGCCGTCATACATAATTGAGTTTCTTGTTGAGCGTCTTTTGCAAATACTTCTACTTTCTCAACTGATCCGTTGCTTAATGTCGTTTTTTTAGCAATATCGCGAATATCTTCACCATTACATAAAATGCTTTTAGAAAAACGAGATAAGTAAACACCGTGCTGAGCAGCTTCTTTACGAGCAACACTAAAGCCTTCGTTTGCGCTTAGTACACATAACTTAGACTCAATTTTATTATCTTGACTGAAGTAAGTATTGCTTTGTGCTGAAGCAGTTGCAGATGCTAATAAAGCAGTAGCTAAAAGTAGTTGTGTTTTCATGAGAGATCCTATTTGAACGAGCTAAACAAGTGAATTTCGCGCATTATATATTCAATAAAGTTAAGTTCAATTGAATTTTTTATTTATTTAAAAAATTAATACTGCATTTACAATGTTTAAACTTTACTCACCAACTGATCAACATTTGCGCAGCTATTTTCTCATTTCAGTCATGTTATGTACGCGTATTTACTGATACAATTTAATTCATTAAATAGATCCAATTTTAAGGTAAATTTTATGAAAGTGATTTCTTTCAATATCAATGGTCTGCGTGCTCGTCTTCACCAATTACAAGCAATTATCGACAAACATCAACCAGACGTTATTGGCTTGCAAGAGATTAAAGTTCATGACGAAGCATTCCCACTAGAAGATGTACAAAAAATGGGATATCACGTCTACTTTCATGGCCAAAAAGCCCATTATGGCGTAGCTATGTTATGCAAAAAAGAGCCTAAATCGGTCTTAAAAGGCTTTGCTACCGATACAGAGGAATCGCAAAAACGCATGATAAGTGTCACTGTTGAACAAGATAACGGTCGCGACCTTACAGTCATGAATGGCTACTTCCCACAAGGTGATAATATTAATCACGAAACTAAATTTCCTTATAAACGACAATTTTATAAAGATTTAATGACACACCTTGAAACCAACCACACCCCCGATCAAGACGTCATTGTTATGGGCGATATCAACATATCACCCACCGATTTAGATATTGGTATTGGCGAAGTTAATGCAAAGCGTTGGTTAAAAACGGGTAAATGTTCTTTTCAACCGGTAGAGCGTGAATGGCTTGCAACATTACTTAATTGGGGCTTTAAAGACACCTTTAGAGAGCAAAACCCAGAAACAGACGATCAATATTCGTGGTTTGACTATCGCTCTAAAGGGTTTGTAGATAACCGAGGGCTTCGAATAGATGTAGTACTTGCAACTAATGAGCTTGCAGCACGCTGTATAGATACTGGCATTGATTACGAACTGCGCGGTATTGAAAAACCCTCAGATCATGCCCCTATATGGTCAACATTTAAGTAATTACTATGCTAAGCATAACAATACAAGGGCTACTTTGGGCCCTTGTAATTATTATTGCCCTACTAAGCTTTGATAAAAAAACATATAAAACATTGCTTAATACGCCAGCCCGTCAAACTGGAGTTCTTGCATGTGCGTTAGTGTTTGCAGTGCTTTGGCGAATAAAAGCAGGAATTTTAACTGGCCTTGATTTACACATATTAGGCGTTACGGCCGCGACATTAATTTTAGGCTGGCGATTGACTATTTTAAGTAGCCTACTTGCCACAGCGCTACTAACTGCATTTGGTCAAATTGAACTTGAACTGTTACCAGTACAACTGCTTATTGGTGCGTTTATTCCTATTTTACTAAGCTACCTTGGCTTTATAATTAGTTACCAGTATTTACCTCGTCATTTTTTTGTTTATATATTTGTTTGTGCGTTTATAACTGCAGGGTTTATAGCCTGTATAAAAATAAGCCTAGGTGCTTTATTTTACTTAGCTATAGGGCAATACAATTGGCAAGAACTTGCAGATAACTACGTTTATTTAAGTGCCATAATTTGGTTTCCTGAAGCAATGCTCAACGGCATGGCTATAACAATTATGATCACCTATCGCCCGCATTGGGTAAAAACTTTTTACGATAAGGACTACCTAGACTCATGAGTCTACAATATCAATGCCCGCTATGTAATCTCGCACTTTTGAAAGCTGATTCAACACTTCGTTGTGCTAATAACCACAGCTTTGATTTTGCCAAAGAAGGGTATGTTAATTTACTGCCTGTGCAACAAAAAAATTCAAAACAACCGGGCGACTCCCTTGAAATGGTACAAGCTAGACGCGCATTTTTAGAGCGTGGATACTACCGCTTTTTACAACAAAATCTTAGCGATTTAGTCGGTCGAATAAGTTCGAATACGGTTATAGATTTAGGATGCGGCGAAGGGTTTTATACCCAAGCAATAGCAAGTAAAACAGACGCAGTTGTGTACGGCGTCGATATTTCTAAATCCGCCGTTAAATATGCAGCAAAGCGCTACCCTAATTGCCATTTTAGTGTTGCATCAATTAGCCAAGCACCTTTTAAAAGTCAATTTGCTGATGTACTTATTAGCGTATTTGCACCTTTGTTTGAGGATGAACTTGAACGTCTAGCTAATAAAAATGCAACATTAGTGGTCGCAAGCCCAGGCCCTTATCATTTAAAAGAGCTAAAATCGTATATATATTCAGAAGTAAACGAACATACTGAAATAGCCACGCCAAAAGGGTTTCAAAAAGCAGAACAGGCTCTTTTAACAGAGCATGTAGCGCTTAGCTTTACTGATATTAAAAACTTAATAATGATGACGCCATTTGCATGGAAATTTAGACCCGAGCACTGGACAGCACTCGAACAAAAAGGTGAACACAATGTCACCTTATCATTTTATATTACTCAGTTTACCAAAATAGATAATGGTATAACCCGCTAAAACTGCTCTTTAGTAAATGCTCTATCCATTTTTTCAAACATATCTTTAAGTAAGTTAGCAAGCTCCATATAACGGGGCTTGTTTTCACTTAACTGCGTTTGATATCCATTAGCCGCCATTTTAGTGTACAGCTCGTTGTACCATTTTTGCATAGCAGGATCTAAAGGCGTTTGCGCTCGTTTGCCTAACCAAAATAAACCTTGTAAAGGTAACGATATAAAAAATAATGCACTCGCAATAGCTTGCGGTAAAAAATCAGATCCTAAGTAATTAAGCTGAAAAAACAACGTTAGCATAGCCAAGATTGGCATTACTGTAATGGCAAGCTCAGTCGCTCTAATCACTCTAAACTCTAAAAACAAAGGCGCAAGCTCTTTACGCATTGGCCATTTTTTACCATACAAACGGCCTGTTTGTAGTTGTGACATCACACTTTTTTGCATCATGACTCCTCACAGATACTGCTTTTAAATACAATAGAAAACGAGCTATACCCAAAGTGTAACACAAAATGAGGGAGTTACACTTTCTCAGTAAAAGAGCTTAAATTTACCCTTTAATGGCGAACAATCCTAACTTAAACATCATAAATAAGGTAAAATATTTAACATTGCGTTAACCACTTTGCAGTTGAACATTCAATTGTTTTAGCTTTATTTAATACAGTAAGTGTAACTATCACGTATTAACGTTCACTTACTAAACTTGTTTATGGAAATTGAATCTATGCCAACAACCTCCCCTGAATCCCAACATGTTTTAGTTTTAAACTGTGGTAGCTCTAGTTTAAAGTTTGCCATTATTGATGCAAACGACGGTCAAGAAATTATATCAGGCCTTGCTGAACGCTTGGGCGCCAAAGCCCCCTCCATTAAATACAAATTTAATGGGGCTAAGACGGTTATCGACTTAGCGGCTAATCAAGCACATGCTGAGGCTATAAATACGCTTGTAAGCTTAATAAAGGATCATAACCTTGATGAGCACCTTATTGCTGTTGGGCACCGTGTTGTTCATGGCGGAGAGCATTTCACAAAGTCAGTCTTAATTGATGAAGATGTAATTAACGGTATTACTAAAGCGTCTTCTTTAGCGCCGCTACATGGTCATGCGAACTTGTTAGGTATTTCATCTGCACAAGCTTCATTTATAGGTTTACCGCAAGTAGCAGTATTTGACACAGCATTTCATCAAACTATGGATGAAGTTGCCTACCTTTACGCCCTACCCTATAAGCTTTATACAGACTACGGTGTAAGACGCTATGGTATGCATGGCACAAGTCATTACTATGTAGCAGGACAAACTGCTAAATTATTAAATCAGCCTATAGAGAAGAGTAATTTCATTAGTGCTCATTTAGGTAATGGCTGCTCTGTTACTGCAATAAAAAATGGTAAAAGTGTTGATACCAGTATGGGTTTAACGCCATTGGCTGGTATTGTTATGGGTACTCGCAGTGGAGATATTGACCCCGGTTTATTTAATTTTTTAACCACACAGCTTAGTTACAACGCTCAGCAAATAGATAATTTATTAAACCAAGAAAGCGGCCTACTAGGTATTAGCGAACTCTCTAACGATTGTCGAACGATTGAAGAAGCCGCTGTTGCCGGACATAAACAGGCACGTTTAGCGCTGGATATTTTTTGCTACCGACTAGCCAAACAAATTGCAGCTTACATGGTACCATTACAACGTTTAGATTCACTTATATTCACTGGCGGCATTGGCGAAAACTCCGATATCATACGTGAAAATGTCATTAATCAATTAGCTTTTTTAGGGTTCAGTTGTGACCAGAAGAGCAATCTTGATGCACGTTTTGGTAATCAAGGTATTATTAGTTCAGCCAATACTTCACCCAAAGTGGTAGTAATGCCGACCAACGAAGAGTGGGTTATTGCACTTGATGCCGCTAACATCGTAAAGGAGCTTTAATATGGCACGTCGTATTATGTTAATTCCTGTGTCTACCGGTGTGGGTTTAACGTCGGTATCAGTTGGTTTAGTCCGCGCTCTTGAGCAAAAAACAGTTAAAGTTAACTTTTTTAAACCCATCGCTCAGCCTCGTTCAGGCGAAACAGGTCCTGAAAAATCAACACAAATAGTCACTCAAGGCTCACCTATTAACCCACCCACCCCTTTTGCACTTGATTATGCTGAGCAAATGATTGGCGACGGTAAAGGTGATGATCTACTAGAGGAAATTGTTGAACGCTTTGAAAGTAAAATAAACGACGATGAAGTCGCTATTATTGAAGGTATGGTGCCTACTCGTCGCCAACCTTATGCTGGGCGTGTAAACCGCGAAATTGCGCAAACACTCGGCGCTGAAATTGTATTTGTACTTACCCCTGGTAATTACACCATTACTCAAATAGAAGACCGCCTGGAAATTGCGGCAGGTAACTACGGTGGAATCGATCATCCTCGTGTACTGGGCTGTATTTTTAATAAAGTAAATGCGCCACTTGATGAAGAGGGCCGTGCACGCGCCGATTTAGTCGACGCTTACAAACCTGAAGAGCTTGAAAACGAGTTAAATCGTTTAGCGTCTTTACCTATTTTTAAAAAAAATCCGTTTATGTTGCTTGGCGCAATCCCGTGGGATTTTGACTTAGTAGCGCCACGCGTAAAAGACTTAAGCGCGTATTTAAAAGCAACAATAATTAACGAAGGCGATATGCTTCATCGTCGTCTGCGCCGTATTACTTTTTGTGCGCGTACGGTTTCTAATATTTTAAATTATTTTACGCCAGGTGCTTTATTAGTAACACCAGGCGATCGCTCAGACATACTTGTTGCTGCGTGTTTATCTGCTATGAACGGCACTAAACTTGGCGCTATATTACTCACCGGTGGCTTTGAGCCAGAGCCACGTATTATGGCTTTGTGTGAACAAGCCATGCAAACCGGTTTACCAATACTCGCAACCGATGCCGACACATGGCGTACATCATTATTACTGCATAACTTTAATATGGAAGTACCAAATGATGATGACCAACGCATTGAAAAAGTAAAAGATCACAACGCAGAACATATCAATTCAAACTGGCTCGATACTCTAGCTCAAAGTGTAGGCAAAACGCGTAAGTTATCACCACCTGCATTTCGTTATTTATTAACCGATAAAGCACGTAAAGCAGGTAAAACCGTAGTATTACCAGAAGGAAGCGAACCTCGTACAATTAAAGCGGCTGCTATTTGTGGTCAACGTGGCATTGCTAAAACTATATTGCTTGGCGATCGCGAAGAAATAATGCGTATTGCACAGCAGCAAGGTATTGAGCTAAACGAACATGTAAGTATCATCGAGCCAAAAAGTATTATAAATGATTATATTGCGCCTATGGTCGAAATTCGTAAAAGCAAAGGCCTAACTGCGGTTGTAGCACAAGAGCAGCTACAAGATAACGTCGTACTTGGCACAATGATGCTTGAGCAAGGTAAAGTAGATGGTTTAGTATCGGGCGCGGTAAATACCACTGCCAATACAATTCGCCCGCCCCTGCAGTTAATTAAAACAGCGCCAGGATCATCACTAGTATCATCCGTATTTTTTATGCTGCTACCTGATCAAGTGTTAGTTTACGGCGACTGTGCAATTAACCCCGACCCTAATGCTGAACAACTTGCTGATATAGCGATTCAATCTGCGGACTCTGCAGCTGCATTTGGCATAGAGCCACGTGTAGCCATGATAAGCTACAGCACGGGTACGTCAGGTACGGGTGCCGATGTTGAAAAGGTACGTGAAGCCACAAAAATAGCAAAACAAAAACGTCCTGATTTAATTATCGACGGCCCACTACAATACGATGCCGCTATAATGGAAAATGTAGCACTTAAAAAAGCGCCTAACAGCCCTGTAGCTGGTAAAGCGACTGTATTTATATTCCCAGATTTAAATACGGGTAATACAACATATAAAGCAGTACAACGCAGTGCCGACTTAATAAGTATCGGCCCTATGCTTCAAGGTATGCGCAAACCCGTAAACGACTTGAGCCGTGGTGCATTAGTCGATGATATTGTGTATACAATCGCCTTAACTGCAATTCAGGCAGCCCAAGCAGAAGCGCTAATAGCACATTAAACACAACGTGTGCTTTTTATAGCCTAGCTATTATTTATTTAATAATTAAGTAGTTAGGCTATTTATACCCTGCAACCCCCATACTTATCCACAGAAATTGTGGGTAAGTTTTTAATCTCTATTAAAACCCACTTCCAAATGCTCATTTTAGTCACGCTTACACCTTTAACTTGAAGGCAATAATCTATACTATAAAGCTATCAATAATGCTGTATCGCAGGCGTTTAATGTCAAAACAAACATTACAATTACACAGCACGGTTTTATCTATTCACAGTTTAGATGTTGACGCCGATATACCTGCGGCGCTACTAAAGCTTCCTTTATTTTTTATATCTAAAACCCAGGATGAACTATCTATTGTTTGCCCTAGTAGCTTTGAAATAGAGAGTTTAGATACCGAATCTGATTGGCAAGCACTTGAGGTGGTTGGCCCACTTGGTTTTTCGCTGACCGGAATAATGGCTAATATATCGGGTGTATTAGCACGCGCTAAAATTTCTATTTTTTCAATCTCAACCTACGATACCGATTATATTTTAGTAAAAAAGCAAACGGCCTCACTAGCACTTAACGCCTTAAAAAAAGATGGTTACAACGTGGTGGCCCAATAGCATATGAAAGCACAAACAATTGAATATCTAGCACTCAATAAAACGCCCCGCAGTGCCATCCTTATTAAAAGCCCATTTACAGGTAAAGTAATACCGCTTCAAGAACACCCCGAACCTATTTTTAGGTTTGGTATTCTCGGTCCTGGTATTACTGTAAAGCTCAGTAGCCACAAAATTTTAGCGCCGTTTGATGGCACGTTATTACAAGTAAAAAACGCAGGTACTGAGTTTATTTTACAGGCTAAAAATGGTTTAAAAGTTTTAATCAATTTAACTATTACCGGTTCGCAATCAATTACACATACCCATATTGCACAATTAAATGGTAGTGAAATAAGTAAAGGCCAGCGCCTCGCTTATTTTGATTTACGTGAACTAGAAACGCCTATGCTGGCCAGTTTAATCTTACTTAACGGCCATAATCTCGGCACATTTCATTACTCACATTCGCATGTAAATGCGGATGTAGATACCTTATTAACTATTATTAAGAAGAACTAAATTTATGATCACTCTATACGGTATTAGCAATTGCGACACGATAAAAAAAGCAAAAAAATACTTAGCCGACAACAACATCGAATTTACGTTTCATGATTACCGCAAAGATGGCGTAAATGAGCAAATGGTAAGTGATTTTGCAGATAAACTCGATTGGGAACAGCTTGTTAATAAACGTGGCACAACTTATCGCGCACTAACTGATGAGCAAAAACAGAGTTTGACTAAAGAAAGTGCTATCCCATTGTTAGTTGAACAACCTGCCATGATCAAACGTCCAGTACTTATTAACAATGGCAGTTACCACTTAGGTTTTAAAGCAGCCCAATACGATGAGATATTTAAATCATGAAAGATGATGTAATTAAACTCGCCCAAGCACTAATACAACGTGAGTCAGTAACGCCCGAGGATGCTGGCTGCCAACAGATGATGAACGATCGCCTTGCTGCGGTTGGTTTTAATATTGAGTCATTATTTTTTACCGACACATTAAATACATGGGCTCGAAAAGGCACACAATCACCGCACTTTTGTTTTGCAGGCCACACTGATGTTGTGCCAACAGGCCCTGAAAAAAATTGGCAACACCCGCCGTTTTCAGGATTAATAAAAGACGGTTTATTACATGGGCGCGGCGCTGCCGATATGAAAGGCTCGTTAGCTGCAATGCTTGTTGCAACCGAGCGGTTTGTTACTAAACATCCAGATCATAAAGGCTCAATTTCTTTTTTAATAACCTCTGACGAAGAAGGCCCGTTTATAAACGGGACTACCCGTGTAATTGATACGCTAGAGGCGCGCGGTGAAAAAATTGATATGTGCCTAGTAGGCGAGCCTTCATCACGAGATGTATTAGGTGATGTTGTTAAAAATGGCCGCAGAGGTTCACTTACCGCTTTTTTAACCGTTAAGGGTGTACAAGGGCATGTCGCCTATCCACATTTAGCACAAAACCCAATTCACCTAGCAACCCCTGCCCTTACTGAGCTTAGCCAAACGGTGTGGGATAACGGAAATGAATACTTCCCTGCTACCAGCTTTCAAATTTCAAATATTAATGGCGGCACAGGTGCAGGCAACGTGATCCCGGGTGAGCTAGAAGTACAGTTTAACTTTAGATTTAGCACGCAAGTAACACATGAGCAATTACAACAACGTGTAAATGACATACTACAAAAGCATAACTTAAATTATGAATTAAGCTGGATAGTAAATGGCTTACCTTTTATTACCGAGCACGGCCCACTTGTTGATGCCACAGTAAAAGCGATTAAATCAGTAACCGGTTTAACCACAAACCTAGAAACTACCGGCGGCACATCAGATGGTCGCTTTATTGCACAAACAGGTGCTAAAGTAATTGAACTTGGCCCACGTAACGAAACTATTCATAAAGTAGATGAATGCGTAAGTACCGATGATTTAATAGCCCTTACCGACATTTACGAGCAAATACTAGAGCAACTTTTAGCATAATGGATGTAACTAAACCAACATCGATAATGTGTATCACAGGGCAAAGTGATACACATTTAACTGACATACAAAATCATCGCTTGCACAGCGCTATTATTAGCGACTTTTTAGCGCTGCAAAGTGCAGCTCAAAAAGCGGGATTTGATCTTACTATTGCCTCAAGTTTTCGCGACTTTGAACGCCAGTCAATTATTTGGAATAATAAGTTTTTAGGTATTCGACCTGTTTATAATAAACAGCAAAAGGTTGTAAATTTAACTAAATTAAATGATGTAGATAAATGCATAGCAATAATGCTCTACTCTGCACTACCTGGCGCAAGCAGACACCATTTAGGGACTGACTTAGATGTGTTTGATAAAGCTGCGGTCAGTGATGATTATAAGCTACAGCTAACACCTGATGAATACCTGCAAGGTGGGCCGTTTGCACCTTTAAGTAATTGGCTTGATACTAACTTAGTTAAATTTGGTTTTTATCGCCCTTACCAGCATGATTTAGGTGGCGTAGCACCTGAGCTTTGGCATATAAGCCATATTAAGCAATCACAATTATTAGTGAATAAACTTAGCGAGCAAGTACTTTTTGAATGCATAAAAAACAGTGAACTACAGGGTAAGCAGGCAATACTTGATAACTTACCTGCTATTTATAAACGCTTTGTAACAAACGTAAGCCCACACCTAAAAGAAGGTTAGGTTTTATTAAGCCTTCTTTTTATTTAAAATAAACACCAGCACGGCCCCTAATATTAACGAGCTTGCTACTATAAACTCAATTGTTACCTGCTCTGATAAAAACATAACACCAGCAATGGCAGCAAGTACCGGCACACAAAGTTGCACAACCGCAGCTTGGGTACTTTTAAGTAGTGGCATTGCTACATACCAAACACTATAACCAACTCCAGACGCTATTGCCCCCGAGGCACACGCAAGTAATACCCCTTCAATACTCATATTTTTTAAATAACTCATACCTACAAGTAATAAAACAGGGATAGCAACTAAGCTTCTTATAAAGTTAAACCCAGTAGTACGCAGTGGCGATACGCACACTTTACCGCGAATACTGTAAATACCCCATGCCACACCACTGAGTGCCATAAGTGATGCACCTAATAATGAAGGCACCGCTGCAGATGGCAGCATTAAATATACAAAACCAGATAACGCCACTATAAATGCACACCACTGGAGTACGCTTAATTGCTCTTTTTGATAAATACCCCAGCCAATCATAGTAAGTTGCACAGCAGAAAATAAAATTAGTGCACCGGTACCGGTATCTAGCTCTACGTAGGCAATCGAAAAACAAAGCGCGTAAACAAGCAGGCTAATACTGCTTCGCCAGCTTCCTCTGTCACTTAAAATAGCGGGATTGAATGTGCCTTTACGTTTTAAATTATGGGTATAAATAGCCATTATAATGCCCAAACATGCAGCCCCGCTAAGTAAGCGAATAACAGTAAAGTTCCAAGCATCTATATAACCTTCTGCTAAGGCCATTCTGCAAAAAAGAGAATTTGCGGCAAACGCAATTAAAGCAATTAATGTGTATATGGTGGCTTTCAAAAAAATTCCTTCGCAACGAAAAATAACTATATTGTTTTAACTCACTCGCTAATTAACCAACCACGTTCAAGCCATTGATTAATTTTAGTAATTAAAAACCCAGCGATTTTCTCGCCTGGGAGTTCATTTAAACAGGATTGACATAACTGTGCAAAGGGTGTGTTTTGTTTTAATAAACTCAGTAAGCGGTATTCTTGTGCATCAACGCTTAAATATTGTGTACGCCTTTGAGCATCACGTGCTACAACCCAAAAGCGAGGTTCTGAGACTCTTGGCTCTGGCGGTGTTTGCTTTTGTTTTATTGCCTGCCAACTTTCAACCGCCAACGTATAAAACACAACTAACTGAACACTTGGATGTAATTTTAATAGTAAAGTTGGCCATTGCTGAGGTTCAATACTTTCAAGCTCTGATACATTAAGTAATGTTTTATCGCTTGCATCAAAAGTACTTAGTAATAGTCGTTCAAATTTTGCTATATCTGCAAGTATGGGGTAATCACTAAAAGGAGTATTAGCGGCTAAATAATCTGGTAGCTTCTCTGCAAAAATTCGTAGTGACGTATGAGTTGAAGGATATAAAGCTAAATAACCATCAACCATCATCTCAAATAAATCATCACCTAAGTAAATGCCCAACTGTTCGTGATCTTGCTCAATCACGGCTCTTAAGCGAATTTTATAAGCGCTTTGATAAATAGAGAGTCGCTGTTGTGTATTTAACTGCCCTTGCTGCGCAATTTGCTCGCTAATATCCGAACTTTCTCCTTGCAGTAAATCCATAAACTGTTGTTGCAGCTTTGCTAAACCACTCATGACCTTATATCCCAAAACGGTTTCACTAGCGCTTTGGCATGCTCAAGCTCAGTAATTAAATCATCAAGGGAGCCAATATTATCATCGCGTTCAATCATGGTACTTACCGGATTTAATGTTTTTGCATACTGAGCATATAAGTCCCATACCGCATCGGGAACATCTTCATCGTGCGTATCTATAATATGCGTACCAAAGTCTTGATGTCCTGCTAAGTGAATTTGTGCAATAGCTGTACTCGGAATAGCTGATAAATAATCCATTGCATTAAAGTCGTGATTACGCGCACTTACATAAACATTATTTACATCCATTAAAAACTTACAGCCTGTTTGCTTATGTAATTGCGCTAAGAATTCCCACTCACTCATTTGTGAATCGTTATAGGTTAAATAGCTCGATACATTTTCAAAAATCATTTCGCGCCCTAGGTAGTCCTGAACTTGCGAAATTTTATTTGCTAAATGATCAAGCGCCTCTGAGGTGTAAGGCATTGGTAGTAAATCGTGGCTATTAATACCGCCCACTTGGGTAAAACATAAATGATCAGACACCCAATGCGGCTCAACCCTCGCAATTGTGTTTTTTAACTGATTTAAGTAGTCCTTATCAATAGGGTCAATACTACCAATCGACATTGATACCCCATGCATAACAATCGGATAATCTGCTCTTATTTTATTTAAATAATGCCAAGGTTTTCCACCGGCTACAAAATAGTTTTCTGAAATAATTTCAAACCAATCTACAGCTGGTTTATCTGCAATAATTTGCTCAAAATGCGGGGCTCTTAGTCCTAAACCAAAACCTAAAAAACGATTTGTCATAAACTTCCTTAATAAGCCTGAATAATAAACACATCGTTCAAGCTTATTTTATGCGTTCGATAAATTGGTATTAGCTACCTACAGAACCACCAATATCACCACATGCTTTTGCAGGCATTGATACAAAACCGGTGCCTTTACATGATGCATGTCCAGCACAAGCATTATTAGCAGTCTTACAATCGTTATGACCGCCACACACATTTACATCGTTACAATGTACTAAATCTGCTTTAGCTACACTGCCAACCCATTTATCTTTTACTGTACCGCCAACGTCAGCACATGATTTTGCAGGCATTGCTACAAAACCAGTCCCTTTACATGACGCTTGACCTGCACATGCATTCTCAGCTGTTTTACAATCGTTATGGCCACCACATACATTCGCATCATAACAATGAACTAAATCAGTTGTTGCGCCATTACTAGCAACTGCACTTGATGTTGCCGTTTCTGCCTCTGTTGCATTACAACCAACTAAACCTGCTACCATTACAGCCATTGCTGCACCTGTAAACTTTTTCATTTTTTAATTCCTCTAAGTGATATAACTCTTAGCAAGACCGCTAAAGCGAAAATACTATTTCAGTGGAGTGATAATAAACCAAAAAAATTCACACTTTGTTCACTAATGTCACTTTATATTTCTTTATTAGCAGGCAGTTTTACTCTACGATTTTTTACAATATTTCACACATTTAGCTAAAAATAGTATGTTAATGTATACAGGTAAATTAAGAGGAGTGCTCAGTGCGCCGCAGTATAATTTTAAGCTTTTGTTATATTTTAAGTGGGTGTAGCACAATGGGTTTTAATGACCTATTTAATGACTATGCCACACAAATGACACCAATAAGAAATGCGATCGAGAAAAACAACATCGAAGAAGCGCAATCCCTTATTGCTAATAATAGCACCTTGCACAGCAGCTACTTACTCAACCAACTTGAGCAAGCTCGTTTAAACGACTTAGCAAATACACCAGATGATGCACAAAGTAAATTTGAGAACGTGTATACGCAAATGCAAAAAAAGCGTGAAGCCGCCAAAATACAAGTTAGTGCGGGCCTTGAACAAAGTAACGCTTTATTTACCAACGACTCAGCAATAACTTATGTGCCACCCGCTTACGAAATGAGCATGCTTCATAGTTATAAAGCACTTAACTACGTGTATAAAAATGATGTTGAAGGCGCATTGGTCGAAATTCGCCGAGCTAATAAAGTACAAGTTGATGCGCTTAGCGAGAATGAAGCAGAAGTAGACTCAACCGTTAAAGAAGCTCAGCAACACTACCCAAGCATGAGCAATGTAACCAGAAACATAAAAAATGGCTTTCAAAATGCCTACACATTTTACTTATCTGCTTTGCTTTACCAAAGTGCTAAACAATACGACGACGCCTATATCGATTATAAAAAAGCATTGGCTATACAACCTAACAATATTTATTTACAGCAAGATGTGATGCGCCTTGCTAAAAAACAAGGGTTTGACCAAGATCTAAATGAATTTAAAAAACGCTTTGGCGATACGCCCACTATTTCTTCATCACAAGGCGAAGTAATTGTTTTATTTGAACAAGGATTAGTACCAAAACAAGATGAATTTAAACTGCGCTTGCCAATTTATTCATCACGTGGCGATGCACGCTTTTACAGCTTGGCGATGCCGGTATATAAAGATAATGCCTATGTGCGCCGCCTTAACAATATAAATATAGATGCACAAAGCTTGGCGCTTAGCCCACTGGTACACATTGAGGCACTTGCAGCTAAAACTCTAGAAGATCAAATACCTGCAAAAGTCGCTCGCCAAGTACTCAGATTAGTAGCCAAAGAGAAAGTACGGGCAGAACTTGCTCGCAGTGCCGGTGATGTAGGTAACATACTTGCTAATATTTATAATTTGGCGTCTGAGCAAGCTGATACACGCAGCTGGCTTACACTTCCAAATCAAATAAGTGTCGCAAGGCAAAGCCTAAATACAGGTGAGCATTCTGTGCATATAGGCACACAAGCACCCATAAATTTTACCATTAGTAAGCAAGGGTTAACGTTAATTTACTTAACCTCTATTAATAACTACTTTAATTACCACGTAGTTCAACTTTAGGAGCCATCATGAAATACATAGCGCCATTATTAGCAGCCTTAATGCTCAGTGCATGTTCCAGCCAACCGGTTACATCGGGTATTTCTGTTGAACAAAATAAAAACCAGTTTAATGAGCAATTACGTGTAGATAACCCAGAGCTTGGTAAAAAGCTGGCCATTACTGATGTGAAAACACGTCAAACTAACCAGTTAACCGATGTGGTAGTGACACTTTCGAGCCAGTATAAAAAATCACAGTATTTACAGTATCAATTTAATTGGTTTGATAAAGACGGCTTTGTTATTAAAGGCAACCACTCACCTTGGCAAGCACTCACCTTATTTGGTTTTGCAAAAACACAATTACCGGGCTTAGCACCGAGCTCTGATGCGGTTACCTTTTCTTTAGCAGTAAGAGAAGTGTCTACCGAATCACAAGAATTTAAAGATTAAAGGAAACAACCATGATCATCAGTAACAAATTTAAAACAGCATCAACTTACGCTTTAGTTGGCCTGAGCGCTTTAGTATTAAGTGGCTGTGCTAATAAAGCCGTAGTAAGTTATGGCGATGCACAAGCAGTAGAAACAACCGATATTAATTTTGGCTCTACCGATTTACAAAAAGTAGCTAGCCAAATGACCGATTCATTACTCAGCTCACCCGTTGTTGGCACAATGACCGCTAATAAACGCCCTGTAGTATTTGTTGAGCGTATTAAAAACAAAACTAGTGAGCACATTGATACTGAATCAATCACCGATTCAATCTCAACGCAAATGCTACGCAGTGGTAAATTCCGTTTTGTAGATATGACGCGTGTTGAATCAGTACGTGAGCAATTAACGTTTCAAAACGAAGATGCCCTTGTTAACCCTGCAACAGCCGTTGCATTTGGTAAACAAATTGGCGCGCAATATATGTTATACGGAAATTTATCGAGCATAGTTAAATCAAACGCTGATAAATCAGATGTTTATTACAAATTTACAATGCGCTTAATGGATATGGAAAGCGGCCTTGTAGAATGGGCTGACGAAACTGAAATTCGTAAAACTAAAGAAAAATCGACATTTGGTTGGTAGTTACTAAGCCTTTACGGGCTAATAAGCCCATAAAGGCTACCAATAGGAGATTATTATGAAAGCTATAATATTAATAATGTGTGCCCTACTTAGTGTGAGCGCGCCAACTTTTGCTCAATACGAGCGCAATAAAGCAGTCCCTGTGCAGCAAGTTTTATTTGGTGACGTAAAATCGGTACGCAATATTACCGAACAAGAAATCATTCAAGACAAAAACAACGGCTGGAAAACCTTCGGCGGTGCATTACTCGGTGGTGTTGTAGGCAACCAGTTTGGTGGCGGTAGCGGCCGCACAGTAGCAACAATATTAGGCTCGGTAATTGGCGGCAGTGTTGCACACAATAGGCAGCAGCAAAGTCATTATCAGCAAAATCATTTTGTAGAGTTATTAATACAAGTTGAAAACGGCGACCAGTTTATGGTTGTTCAAGATCAAGACCAATCAATGCGCTTTAGCAAAGGCGATAATGTAAGATTAGTGTACTTGAACGACAACACGGTGCGTGTAGATAAAGCGTACTAGCCAATATATTCATGACTAAAGTAAAAAAACGAGCCAAATTTGGCTCGTTTTTTTACTTTTTAAATAACTATACTTGGCGATAGTCTTTAAAAAAACGCTTCATTTTTAACATCGCATCCGATAAATCATCTTTGCTTGGTAAAAATACCAATCTAAAATGATCCGGCTCGGGCCAATTAAACGCCCTGCCATGTACAAGTAATATTTTTTCGGCTTTTAGCAAATCGTACATCATCTTTTCATCATCTTTAACGTTAAAAAGTGCTGTATCTACTTTGGCAAACGCATAAAGCGCGCCTTTAGGTTTTTTACAACTAATGCCTTCAATAGCGTTTAACCCGCGCCATGCTATATCGCGCTGCTCGTATAAGCGCCCGCCTGGGTTAATTAAATTATCAATTGATTGCACACCGCCAAGCGCCTGTTGAATTGCATATTGCGCAGGTACATTGGCGCACAAACGCATAGATGAAAGTATTTCAAGACCTTTGCGTAAATCATCCATTACCGAGGTACGACCGCTTAGAACCATCCACCCCATTCTTAGCCCCGCTGCACGGTAGGTTTTTGCTAAACCATTAAAAGTAATGATTGGTACATCATCACACAGTGAGCCGATTGAAGTATGCGTTATACCATCGTATAAAATCTTTTCGTAAATTTCATCGCTCAATAACAGTAGTTTATGTTCACGCGCTATATCAATTAATTGCATTAGCAAATCATCACTGTAAACCGCACCTGTCGGATTATTAGGATTAATTAATACCAAAGCTTTAGTTTTAGACGTTATTTTGCTTTTTATATCGGCAATATCCGGAAACCAATCTTGCTCTTCATCACATAAATAATGCACCGGATTACCACCCGATAATGTTACAGAAGCAGTCCAAAGTGGATAATCTGGAGCTGGAATAAGCACTTCATCGCCATTATTTAATAGCGCTTGGGTGATCATCTGAATAAGTTCGCTTACGCCATTACCAATATAGATGCTATCTACATCTAAATTATGTAATCCACGTTGTTGGTAGTGCTGATAAATAGCCACGCGGGCTGAATAAAGGCCTTTAGAGTCACAGTAACCTTGGGCTGAATATAAGTTGCGGATAATATCGCGGTGCATATCTTCTGGCATATCAAAACCAAAAGCAGCCGGATTACCTATATTCAATTTTAATACTTTTTGACCTTCGTCTTCCATTTTTTTAGCTTGTGCTAAAACCGGCCCACGAATGTCATAACATACACCTTCTAATTTGTGACTCTTTTTAATATCAGACATTATTACCTCTTTAGGGCGTATTGGCTTTATGGATTAAATTTGTTCAACCTAGGGGCGATTTAATCGCGGCACGAGATTTGTAACCTAGTGGGCTAAGTAAAAATTGAGTAACAAAGAGAAAATAGCCCCTAGGAAGAACCCTCTGGGCAATGCGTGTTTGGATTTTATGTGTTGTTATCGCCTATTTATGTGGAAAAACCACACTGCATAGGCTCTGCCTAACCTAAAAACCAGACACTCGTTGCAAATTCAATCTCGAAAGATCAACACGCCCTAGTGAGTCTTTAGACTAACCTAGTAAAGGCGTAAAATGCCAGTCAATTTAGGTGCTTAATACTGAAATAAATTCACGTTTCAGCTTCAATAATTAACGAGATGCTAACCATTCATTTAGCTTAGCTTGAGAGCCTGTTACTTGAGCCATTAAGCTATTAGATGCGTCGATAGCTTCAGCTAAGTTATCTAGGTTTAAATTTTGTTCAATAACACGCGATACTTCAGCAAGGCTTGAAGCACCAAACTGCGCCGCATTCGATTTTAAGCTATGGGAGTGGCGAATAGCTGCTTCTTTATCTTTACCAATGGTTGCTAAAACTTCTGAGCCTAAACGTTCAAACTCTGAGCAGCAAAAATCAAGTGTATCAGCAAACTGCTCACCCAATAACGATTCCATACTCTCTAATGCTGATGTATCAATATTTATTTCTGTCATATTTTAAGCCCTTAAAACAATCCATGTAAGTTACAGTTTAATAGTACTACTTTATATTGATGCGTAAAAAAAACCAACTTAATTACCTTATAAATGTATAATTGCGAGGATCATACTGGCAACAAAAAGTTTATTAAATGGCACGCACACTTTGTAATCATTGTAACTTTTCACTAAACACCTGTATTTGCAACGCAATTACAAATATAAACAACAAAGTTACGGTTATTATTCTACAGCACCCGAGTGAAGAAAAAATAGCAAAAAATACCGCTAAACTACTCAATTTATGCCTAACTGATTGCCAAATAATCAAAGGCGAAAATAATGATGACTTTTCCATACTAAAAACACTGCCAGTAAGCTCAACTGTTTTACTCTACCCTAACGAACACGCTGTAAATTTAGACGATAACACTGAGCAACCAAATGTAAAAAAAATCACCCATTTAATCGTGGTTGATGGTACATGGAAAAAAGCCTACAAAATTTTGCAGCTCACCACATTACTAAATCAATTTAAAACGGTCAGTTTTAAACAGCTACCTAAAAATCGTTATGCTATTCGTAAAGCCCCTCGGGCCGACAGCCTATCCACACTTGAGGCTGTAGCGCATAGTTTGTTTTTAATAGAGCAGCTAAATCCCGCACCACTTTATAATACGCTTAATGAATTAATACAAAAACAAACCCAACACATGCCTGAGCACGTAAAAGCACGTTACTTAGATTAAATCCGTTACTATATGAAACTTGCAATGCGTAACTACCCTAACAGACTAAAACGTGGCTTTACTCGCCAAGGACCCGACTATCGCTTTGACGACCAAGTCGACTTTAGCGATATAAGAGATACCTTCGGCTTTAGATCTATGGTCGTCGGTAAATGGGTAACTAAAGAAGAGCGCTACATTAGCGCTAATTTAATTTACGATGCGCTGGCGGATCTTGCGCAAATACTGCATTTACCGCCCAAAGCTATTGGCCTGCGCGGGAAGCTTAATTTTGCGTTTGGTCATGGTGGTCAAAAAGGTGTGCAAGCGCATTATAACGCAGCCTCTCAAACACTTGCTCTTGCAAAAAATGCAGGCGGTGGTGCACTTGCTCACGAATGGTTCCATGCGTTTGACCATCATATAAGCGAGCACTTATTTGCAGCAAAACCACGCTTTGGCTTTGCCTCAAAATTGTGGCTTTCAAACACGCCTAATTTATCGCATCCACTTAATAATGCTTTGAACAGTTTTTATAAACATGTATTTTTAGATGAAGATGGTATTGATGCAAATAATTTTGTACAAGCGTGTATAGAACACGATAAAGCCCACAATATGAATTATATGAGCATGCCAGAAGAGCTTGCAGCACGGTGTTTTGAAGCCTGTATTGAAGGCCACACATATATAAAAAATAGCTTTTTAGTGGGAGGCTTAAAAAGTAGTAATTTAATATACCCAAATAGTGAGCATATTAATAAAGCAAATGAAGCGCTTAACCACTATTTTGAACTACTGGGTTATGCGCTTCATAAAATAGACGAGTAATGCCTATATTTGGTAATTATTTATCGTCACTAATACGACTTGCTACTGCGCTGCTTTGATCTTTATATTTTGCATCTTTACGAATATTGTATGGGTTTTCACACGGACCCGATAACATTTCAAAGCTCATAGCACCAATTTTCATCAGTGGGCGTAGTGCCAGTGGTAATTTACCTGAGTTGTAAAACTCTAAAACAATATTACCGCTCCAGCCTGGGTCTATTCGGTGCGCGGTTACATGCACCATTAAACCTAAACGCGCAAGCGATGAGCGTCCATCTAACCAACCTACTATATCTGCTGGCAAAGTGACTTTTTCATGGGTAATAGCTAGTGCAAGTTCACCTGGGTGTAAAAAGAATGCTTCACCTTCATCAAGCACTATTTCTTCACTCATGATTGATTCCATGGCCTTATTTAACTGATCTTTTGGACCACTTAAATCAACATATGCGGCGTTATGCGCATTAAAAGTTCTAAATTTATTTCCCAAGCGTAAATCGGCAGTCACGCCTGAAATCATCTCGCTCGTTGGTGCAGGCTCAATAACAATGCGGCCATCGCTTAAGTATTCTTTAATATGTGTGTCTGAAAGTCTCATTATTTATTAATCTTCCGTAATCACAATTTCAATTGCATTGTGATGCTGTTGATAATAAAGCGTGCTGGCTATTAGCCTTGCTGCTGCGCTGTATGTTTTGCTTATTGCGGCATCGTTATCGCTTGCAATAAGTTTACCTTGCTCAGAATACTCGCGTATATCTATTGCAAGTGGAATATGGCTAAGTACAGGCACGCCGTGCTTATGCGCCAGTTTTTGTGCACCGTCTTTACCAAATACGTGGTTAGCTTCACCACAGTGAGTGCAAATGTAGTGGCTCATATTTTCTATTAAGCCAAGCACCGGTACGTTTACTTTATTAAACATAGCAATGCCTTTTTGCGCATCGGCTAGCGCTAAATCTTGCGGTGTAGTGACAATAACAGTCCCGCTAGCGGGTACTTTTTGGCTCATTGTAAGCTGAATATCACCGGTGCCCGGTGGCATATCAACAATTAAATAGTCAAGCTCGCCCCAATCGGTTTCGTTAAGTAACTGGCTCAGTGCGCCTGACGCCATTGGTCCACGCCATACCGTGGCATCATCGCTTGGAACTAAAAAGCCAATTGACTGCGCTTTAATGCCATTTGCATCAAAAGGCTGTAGCTGTTTGTTATCTTTAGTTACGGGCTCTGCGCCCACTAATCCTAAAAGCATTGGAATAGATGGGCCATAAATGTCAGCATCTAAAATACCCACCTTTGCGCCTTCGTTTTTAAGGGCGCCCGCCAAGTTAACGGCAGTAGTCGACTTACCTACCCCACCTTTGCCTGAGGCAATAAGTACAATATGTTTAATCGCTTTAAACTTAGCCGCCTCTTTAATGATAACCTTGGCGCTAATTGTTATAGGCACATTTAAGCTTTCACTTACGTGTTGCTCAACTAAAGGCATTTCTGATTGCCCAGCAAATGGCAGAGTTAATTTAATGTGTAGTGATTTATCGTCATTTTGAGTAATAGTATCGATAAAGCTTTCGTCAATACCGACGGCAAAAGCCGCACTACGATATGCCGCTAAGGCAGTTATAATCGGTTGTTTTTGCACCGATTTAGAAGAGAATAGTTTCGACAGTCCAAACATAGCAATTAAATAGCGTTTCTTTGATGAAAAGTGCCACGGAATTATGTAACATTCAGGGCATTAACACCAGTCAATTAATAAAAATCCATAAGCTGTGCGCACTCTAAGCAGATAGCTTGTAGATAAATTAATGATAATTGCCGTTTGTATAATAAAAACGGCGTTTTATCCTCAATTCGGAATGATTATGACGCAGCGAAAGATCCTGATTACCAGCGCATTACCTTATGCAAATGGCCCTACTCACCTAGGTCATTTATTGGAATATATTCAAACTGATATTTGGTCACGTTTTCAAAAACTACAAGGCCACGAAGCTTATTATGTTTGCGCAGACGATGCCCACGGCACGCCAATTATGCTTAATGCGCAAAAGCAAGGGATCACGCCTGAAGAAATGGTAAAACAAGTGAGCATAGAGCGCCAACGCGACTTTGCTGACTTTAATATCAAATTTGATAACTACCACAGCACCCACAGCCAAGAAAACAAAGAATTAAGCGAACTTATTTATAACCGCCTAAACGATGCCGGTCATATTAAAAAGCACACTATTTCGCAATTATTCGATCCAGAAAAAGGTATTTTCTTACCAGACCGCTTTGTAACAGGTACTTGCCCAACGTGTAAGTCTGAAAACCAAAACGGCGATAGCTGTGATTCGTGTGGTGCTACATACAGCCCTACCGAACTTATTAACCCGCGTTCTGTAATGTCAGGTGCTGAGCCTGTACTTAAAGATTCTGAGCATTACTTTTTTGACCTGCCAGCATTTGAAGGCATGCTAAAAGAGTGGTTACACTCGGGCACTATTCAACAAGAAATGGCTAACAAGCTAGACGAATGGTTTACCGATGGCTTGCAACAGTGGGATATTAGCCGTGACGCACCTTATTTTGGTTTTGAAATTCCAAATGCACCGGGCAAATACTTCTACGTTTGGTTAGATGCTCCTATTGGTTACATGGCGAGCTTTAAAAACCTGTGTGACAAAACAGGCATCGACTTTGATGCGTTTTGGGCTGAGGGTTCAGACGCAGAGCTTTATCACTTTATTGGTAAAGACATTATCTACTTCCACAGCTTATTTTGGCCAGCAATGCTAGAAGGCGCGAATTTTAGAAAGCCAACTAACGTATTCGCTCACGGTTTTGTCACTGTAAATGGCGAAAAAATGTCTAAATCAAAGGGTACGTTTATTAAAGCGCGTACTTATTTAGATAACTTAAACCCAGAATACTTACGTTACTACTACGCAGCAAAATTAAGTAGCGGTATTGTTGATCTGGATTTAAACCTAGAAGACTTTGCACAGCGCGTAAATTCAGACCTAGTAGGTAAAGTAGTCAACATAGCGAGCCGTTGTGCTGGCTTTATTACTAAAAAGTTTGATGGCAAGCTAAGCAACACTATTATGCAACCAGAGCTGTTAGCAGAGTTTCAAGCGGCTGCACCGAGCATTACAACACACTACGAGAACCGCGATTACAGCCGCGCAATTCGCGAAATAATGGCGCTTGCCGACAAAGCAAACCAATTTATTGATGGCGCAGCACCTTGGGTATTAATTAAAGACGAAACTAAGCAACAAGAAGCACACGAAGTGTGTTCTCTTGGTCTTAACTTGTTCCGCGTTTTAATTACTTACTTAAAACCCGTGCTACCAGGAATGGCAGACAATGTACAAGCGTTTTTAAATGACGACCTTGCATGGGACGGCGTTCAAAATGCACTCGTAAGCCACCCTATCAATAAATTTAAACCGTTAATGCAACGTGTTGAAATGGATAAAGTAAACAAAATGGTTGAAGAATCTAAAGAAAGCTTAGCACCAAAAGTAACAATTGACCCTAACAGCCCACTTGCAAAAGAGCCGATTAGCGACGAAATTGAGTTCGATGATTTTGCAAAAGTAGACTTACGAGTAGCTAAAATTGCTAAAGCAGAGCACGTAGAAGGCGCAGATAAACTACTTAAGCTAACACTTGATTTAGGCGGCGAAACCCGCCAAGTGTTTGCGGGTATTAAATCAGCTTACGCACCTGAGGATATCGAAGGCAAGCTAACCGTTATGGTTGCTAACCTTAAGCCTCGTAAAATGCGCTTTGGTATGTCTGAAGGCATGGTATTAGCAGCAGGCCCTGGCGGAAAAGAAATTTATATTCTTAACCCAGATGACGGCTCAGAGCCTGGTATGCGCGTAATGTAATATTACTCATACTATAAAAACCGCTGATACATCAGCGGTTTTTATTACAATATGATTATCATAAAATGCATAAATAGTATTAAAAAAGGACTGTGCTAATATATAAGCCAATAATTTAGACCTTTTAAATTGTCAATTAATGCTATTTGGGAAAGGACCCCCTAAGATTCATGAATCGAGAACCGACCTCATCAAACCCTAGCTTTTTTAATTTGTTATATTCTGTTTATTTTTGGTTTATCAAAAATATCAAGTCTAGTATAAATACAAACTCCTCTAATAGAGACACGTACAAAGCGTTTAAATCACGCCAATACTACGCAATCTTACAGCAAATGCCCTTTAGTAGTACTGGCAACATGCTAACTTCTTTACTTCTTACATTATTTTTCTGGAACGATGTTAATCATTATGTATTAATATCATGGATAAGCGCTCTTTGGTGCATAGCTATTATTAACATTATTTTGTGGCATAAAAGTAAATCGATTGAAAAAAACACATTAATTAAGAAGCACGCAGCAGAATGGTTAACTGTAATTCTATCTTTAGCGGCTATTTTACATATCACGATGGCCAATTATTTATTTGGTTTATCTGATGAACAAGGCCGGCTATTAATTATCTGTATTATAATTTCGTTTGCCTCTGTTGGTGCTTGGATGTTTTCATTTCTTCCTATAGCGGGCTTAGCATGGGTTGGTATTTTTACTCTTGGATTACTTATTGGTATTCCATACCATTTTTGGGGGCATTATTGGTACTTTGCGTTAATAGTCACTTTTTTTGGCTTGATACTCGCCTCAACGGTAATTGTATTTTCTCGAATGTTTTTATCAAACTTAGAGGCAGAAACAAAAATAGAACATCAACGTCAAGTCGTTGGTATGTTACTCAATGACTTCGAAAAAAATGCAAGCGACTGGCTATGGGAAACTGATGAAAAAGGTAATTTGCAGCATACCTCCCTTCACCTTGCTAAAGCACTTAATGTAACCATACAGGAATTAGAAGGTAAAAACTTCTCATCAATTATATTTTCCTTGTGTAAAAGCGCCACAAGCAAAGAGCTGTTTCAAGACCTCAATACTAAATTATGTACCCCACTCCCATTTAAAAATATGCAAATACCTGTTGAAGTAGCAAAGTGCCACAAATGGTGGGCTATCACAGCAAAGCCATTAGTAAATTTTAACGGACTATTTTTAGGTTGGCGTGGTGTTATTTCTGACATAACAGAAATAAAATTAAGAGAACAAGAAATGGAGTTCTTAGCTAATGCAGATCCTTTAACTGGTTTAGCAAACAGGCATAAGTTCAATCAATTCATTAAACAAGTATTTGAAAAGAAAGCATCAGCAAACTGTACTCTTTTCTTGATGGATTTAGATAACTTTAAAATAATAAACGACTCACTAGGACATATAGTGGGCGATAAATTATTACAAGAAATGGCTAAACGACTTTCTGCTGCAATAAAGCCAAATGGGTTAGTTGCTCGTCTTGGCGGAGATGAATTTGCAATTGTTTATCAATATACATTAGATAAAACTTCAGCCCAAGAACATGCCGAGCAAATTTTAGATACTTTAAAAAAACCATGGTATGTTCACGAATACAAGATTGAAATGTATGCGAGCATAGGAATTGCTTCTACACCAAAAGATACTATGACTGCTCATGATTTATTTAAATTTGCTGATATGGCTCTATATTCAGCAAAAGAGACAGGAAAATCTAAATGCAGTTTCTTTGAACAATATATGGAAGAAAATGGAAAATCGAAGCTTGCCCTACTCTCTGATATAAAAAAAGGACTTATAAATAACGAATTTACTATTTATTACCAGCCACAAGTAAATCTTAAGTCGGGTAGCCTCAATGGTTTTGAAGCGTTAGTTCGCTGGAATCACCCTATAAAAGGAACTATTGCACCGGATACATTTATACCACTTGCTGAAGAAAGTGGCCTAATAAATAAACTTGGCCAATTTATTTTAAATCAAGCCTGCAAAGATGCTACTTCATGGCCTAAACACCTTAAGGTTTCTGTTAATGTTTCGGCATTACAGTTTACTAAAAACACATTGGTTGAAGATATTTTTAATGCCCTAAAAAGCAGTAATTTGGCGTCCGAACAGTTAGAAATAGAACTTACAGAGTCTGTAATGATTAACAATTACGAATACGTTGTTAAGGTATTGAACAATTTAAGAGAGCGAGGTGTAAAGGTTGCTCTCGATGACTTTGGAACAGGCTACTCTTCACTTTCCTATCTCCAAGAAATTCCGTTGGATAAATTAAAGATTGACCGATCTTTCGTTGAGAAATTGAATGTAGTAGATAACACCCAAGCTACTGCCATCGTTAAATCTATTATATCTTTGGCACAAGCGCTTAACTTTGAAACAACAATCGAGGGTATCGAGTCAGCTAATCAAATAGCAATTTTTAAAGGCATGGGCAGTACTTATGGCCAAGGTTATTACTACAGTAAACCTATTGATTCAGCTTCTACAATATCGCTAATCAATAATTGGAATAATAAGCTTTGACATACCTTATAATTTTTCTCCTCCTGGGCTTTACAGTATTATTTTATTTAACGTACTCGCCAGATATTTCGGCTATTGTAATAAAAAAACGCTGGTCATACGATAACTCAAAGTTTGTAAATATCGACAAAATAAGCGTTCATTATATAGATGAAGGAAAAAAAGATGCGCCAGTACTCATTATGCTGCATGGACTATCAGCAAGTTTACATACGTGGCATGATGTTACTAAAACACTTACAAAAGATTTCAGGGTGATAAGTTTGGACTTACCCGGCTTTGGCATAACTGGGCCATGGGAAGAGAGCAAAAAATACGATAGTAAAAACTATTCAAAATTTGTTGAGAAATTTATTAATAAACTCGAAATATTCTCATATACGTTAGTTGGCAATTCTTTTGGTGGTGAAATTTCATGGCAACTAGCCAAAAATCATCGAAATAAAATAAATGCCCTTATTCTTATAAACGCAACTCCTCGTCTAGCCCCATTTAAGAATTGGCTAATAGGCTGGAAACTTGCTTATTTACCAATAACAAAGCAATTAAGCCTGTATTTTTTACCTTACTTTGTGACTAAAAACAGTCTCAGAAGAGTGTTTAAAAATAAAGATATACCGTTTAGTAAGTTTCAGCAGTACAGTGAACTAACTCTTAGAGTTGGTAATAGAGCAGCATTAATCTCCCTTTTAAAATCGTACTCGTTCGACCCTTTGTTATTTGCTGGCGATAAACTAAATATACCTACTTTAGTTGTTTGGGGAGAGGAGGACGAGGTAGTTCCATTTGACTACACAAAAGAATTTATACTCAACAGCACAAATACTCAGTTAGAAATAGTGAGTAATGCCGGTCACCTACCTCATGAAGAATTGCCGATTAAAACAAGTAAGTTAATCAAGATTTTTCTGAAGCCTTTAATTGATTAAGCCTGTGACCTTTATCAATTAATTTTTCAATTTAGAAAGGTACATACTCCCTGACTATACTATTTCCTATTAAATCGTCTACCCCGTTTGATATAAAGTGAATTGTAATTATGACCCAAATTTTAGATACCAACAGAACAAAAGTAAGTAGCCAAATAAAGCAACACAAATTAGTCGCCATACTGCGCTTAAAACAACAAACCGATGTAGCTCCATTAATTGATTGTTTAATAAATGCGGGCATACACTCATTAGAGATCACTTCAAACACACCTGGCTTTGAGCAAGAAATAGCAAGAGCTCGCGCAGCGCATAAAAACGCACTTATTGGTGCAGGCACAATAATTAACACCACCCTTGCCCAGCAAGCTATTGATGCTGGCGCGCAGTTTATCGTAACGCCAAATACCAACAAATCGGTTGTCGAACTTGCCCACCAGCACGGGTTACCCGTATTAATGGGCGCACTAACACCTACCGATGTAGCAAATGCAATTGAATATAACGCTGATATTATTAAGGTATTTCCTGCTGGTAGTATGGGCGTTGGTTACTTTAAAGCATTAACGGGTCCATTTTCAGAAGCACAATTAATGCCTGTTGGTGGTGTGAATTTAGATAATATATCTCAGTGGTTTGAAGCAGGTGCTTGTGGCGCTGCAGTTAGTGGCGATTTTTGTAAGGTATTAAATACCGAACAAGAGCGTAGTGTTCTTACCAAGCTTGTAAAAAAATATATAAGTAAACTGCCTAAATAGGCAGTTATATTTTAACTCTAAAATTAATTATCTTATTTAATTGAGCTTTTTCAATACGCGGTCTTTTCTTGGTAGGTAATAGTTATCGTAATCAAGAGACACTATAACGCGCTCTGCTTTTCCTAATAACTCATTACGCGGAATTAAACCTATTACACGCGAGTCAGCGCTATTGTCGCGGTTATCGCCCATTGCTAAATAATAATCATCAGGAATTGTAATTGCATCAAAGCCCGATAAACGGGAAGGAATATTTGCCACTCTTATCGAATGCGCTAATCCGTTTAAATCTTCGATTTTATCAAGCGAGTCTATGTTGCTTTGCTGATCTGCATAATTAAGTCTTTTACCATTAATAATGAGCTCATTATTTTCAAGCGCAACGGTGTCTCCTGGCACACCAATTACACGTTTAATTAAACGGTTATCGGCAGCTTGTGAGTCAAAAACAATAATATCACCGGTTTGTGGGTCCGCTAGTTTAAGTAGTTTTATGTGCGTAAATGGGATACGAATATCGTAGGCCATTTTATCGGTAAGTATTCTGTCACCTTCTTGAATTGTTGGTTTCATTGAGCCTGTTGGCACTTCGTACCAATCGGCTACAGCGCTTCTAAATACGCTCATTAGTGCAATAAATACGATAAGAGAGCGGTTATTTTTCCAAAACCTATAAAGCGGTTTCATATTATTTCCCTGCGTTAATTAAGTATTATTATGACTAATTAAATACTGAGCAGTTCAATGTAGAGTGTAACAAAAAGTGTGTGCTTTACGACGGGTATAGCAAGGTAGTTGCTTACCTTGCTATATGAACAATCTGAAAATTAGATTATCAATTATTGTTGATTTAGTTTTTCTTTCGCTTCTTTTACTTTTTCAAAATCTAAACCAAGTTCGTCAGTCGCTTCTTTAATAAGATGCGGTTGAGTCATCACGACTGCCATTAATTGTTGTAACTTTTCTGGCGGAATACCAAGCTCTTGAACAAGCGCCATTGCCATCATTGGATTTTGAGTAAACGCTTCAAACAATGCTTTTACTTTTTCGTCGCTTACATTGTGCTCTTTAAGTATTGCTAGTATTGGATTCATTATTAAACCTTAAGTATTTTTTATAGGGCTTAGTATATGGGCTAAACCCTAAAATTAAAGAGTTACTCTACAAGTAAAACCACTTTTCCTGCGTTTTCATTACGCTCTAAAATAGCATGCGCTTCGTTTGCGTCGCTCCAAGGCAATGTTTTATACAGGTTAAAGTCGTACTTTTTAGTGGCAATATCATTGTAAAAGCGTGCTACAAAGTCGTCGCGCACCTGGCGTTTAAACTCAATACTACGATTTCTAAGCGTTGAGGCATGAAACGAAATACGCTTTTGTAAAAGCGCCGCAAAATCAACTTCTGCAAAACGTCCATCTAAAAATGCAAGCATTACAATTTGGCAATCCATGGCTGCAATAGCGGCATTTTTATTTAAGTAACTACCCGAAACAGGATCTACAATTGCATTTGCTGTTAACTCATTTGCTTTCATATATTCTACAAAGTCGGTGGTTTTATAGTTAATTGCATGATCGGCACCGAGCTCTTTTGCGTGTTGGCATTTGTCATCCGTACCAGCGGTAATAACCACGGTAGCACCGGCGCTTTTAGCCATTTGAATTGCTGCACCGCCTACGCCACTAGCACCTGCATGAATAAGCGCTGTTTGCCCTTTTTGTAATTTACCAAGCTCAAATAATGCGCCAAATGCCGTTAAATACACTTCGCTTATTGCGGCGCCCTCTGCCATTGTTACATCATCGGGTAATTCCATAAGTTGTTTTGCATCAACGGCTACATATTCGCTATAAGCACCACCTGAGCACAACGTGAAAATACGCTTGTTTAGCCAGCTTTTATCTACATCTTTTCCAAGCTCAGTAACTGTACCCGCACATTCTAAACCTAAAATAGGGCTATCTCCCGCAGGGGCCGGGTATTTACCTTGGCGCTGCATACTGTCTGCACGGTTTACACCTATTGCTGCAACTTTAACAAGTACTTCATGGCTCTTTAAAACCGGTTTTTCGGTTTCACTAAATGCAAGATTACCATCTTCATGAGAAATATATTTCATTGTTGCTCCAAGTTTAAAAACTGTAATAACATATAGATGGGGATGAACACAGATTCAAACAACCTCAAAAGCGCCAACTTTGTTTGTAAGGATAAACATCGGGTAGATAACCATTGTGTACTTGTTGCTGACAATCCTGCCAGAACGTCGCTAAAAACAAGTTACTGTGCTCATTATTAAAATAACTAAACGCAATCTCGTTGGCGCTAAAAAACACCTTAAATTGGCTCGGAAATATATCGTTTTCAGCTATATCAAAATACGAGTTACTACTTAGCTCTTCTAGTGCATTTTGGGTTTGTGGCACCTCTCTAAAGTTGCAATCGGTTAGTGGGCAAATTTCGTCAAAGTCGTAAAACACAACTCGCCCCCATCGCGTTACGCCAAAGTTTTTCATTAGCATGTCGCCCGGAAATATATTAGCACCCGCTAATTCTTTAATTGCTTTGCCGTAGTCATGCATTACTCGTTCTAGGGTTTTGTTATCGCATTGGGTAATATATAAATTAAGCGGGGTCATTTTACGCTCAACATAAACGTGCTTTAAAATTAGTGCCTTGCCAGATATAACCATGCTGCTACCAATTTGGCTTTTCATCTGCTCAAGAAGCTCGTCGCTAAAACGGCTTAAATCAAACGCTAAATATCTAAATTCGTGTGTGTCTACCAAACGACCAACCCTATCGGCTTGTTTTACAAAGTTATACTTTTCTTTGACTTGTGCTTTGGTGGCTGTTTTTGGCGCACTAAATTTGTCCTTAATTACTTTATAAACGTAATCTAGCCCTTCAATAGTAAATACCAGCATTACCATACCTGGCGTCCCTGCTGCTGTGACATACTTAAAGTTGGCTGGGCTATTTTTAGTCGTATCGACCTTATGCCGATAAAACTCAGTTTTGGCGTGCTTTATAAAACCAATTGCGTTAAATAACTCAAAGCGTTGTTTGTGTGGCATTAATACACTTAAGTAATCTACATAACGTGCGGGTTTATCGGTATCAACCATAAAATAGGTGCGTGCAAAACCAAATAATAAACTTAATTGATCGGCGCCCATCATTACAGCATCAAGCTTTAGTCCCTCATCGGTATTTAAAATAGCGATAGCAAAAGGCATATTGTCGCCATTTTTAGCAATGCAGCGCCCAATTAAATAACAGGCTTTGTTTCTAAAAAATAATGAGTTGGCGTATTCAATATACCCGTCGTTTAAATTTATAAGTTCGTACACCTGTTTGCATTGCTGCTTAGCGCCTTGCATTAACGTACTTTGTAATGTGGCTACATCACGCTCTAAATGACTAAATGGCACTCTAAATACTTGATTAGTGATAAGCGTTTTAACGGCGTTATTAAACCCATTATGTAGCGATACCCTGCTCACTAAGCTTTCATAAGAGCGTGGCTCACTACGATACTTTGCTTTTAATACAAACAAATGCACAGTACGAATTTTTTTATCGTCCCAAATTGCGCCAAACGTTGAATTAAAAAAAGTATGCGCAATAGGTTTATTTTCGTGATTTTGTACCATATCGCCGTAAATATTTTTAGCTAACTGCCACGTTTGCGGGCAAGTAAGTTCAGCATAAGCAATAACTCTCACGGCTTCACTCACGTTTTTTACTTCGCGCTCATACACTTGTAAACGTTCACGCATAGCACTTTGCACACTGTGGTACTGTCGTTGCTCAAAACGGCTTTGTGCACCCAGTGTAATATTTAAAAATTGCGAAAACATCGCCTCAAATCCAGCAAAAACAGATCGTGCAAGCTTGCTTGCTACAACGTGTTGTAGCGCATTATTAGATTGATTTGTTAGCCTATTTTTCATAAATACAGCACTTATATTGATGCCAGTTATGGCGGTTATTTTTTATTAATTGTTTACACCTTAGCAAGCAGGCTTTAATTTAGATAATTAATAAAGCATATAAATAGAATTTATTGGGCGTATTGACCTTTCGAGGTTAATTTTTCAGCCGTGTATTTGGTTTTTAAGCAAGGCAAAGTACATGTAGTGTGGTGACTCCCCATAAATGTACTTTAACGCTGCATAAAGGCCAAATACACACTGCCCATAGGGTTCTTTCTAGGGACGATTAACTCTTTGTTGCCTACATGGATGTAGGTAAGGGGCGTGAGCAGGACGCGGAAGCTTTGCTCGATTTTTACTTAGCCCACTAGGTGGCAAACCTCGCGCCGCGATTAAATTGCCCCTAGATTGAACAAATTTCAACCCTGAAAGGCCAACACGCCCATATGAATATAAGAAACGTCGACCTCAACTTGTTAGTTTACTTAAATGTACTCATCGATGAAAAAAGTGTGTCAAAAGCTGCAAATAAACTTGCTCTTACGCAACCTGCTATGAGTAATGCGCTAAAACGTTTGCGCGATTTATTTGATGACCCGCTACTTGTTCGTGCTGCAGGCTCTATGACGCCAACGGCAAAGGCACTTGCGTTAAAACCTGAAGTTGAGGCGCTCTTAAAAATGGCCGAAGCTATTACGCAGCCTAGTGAGCAATTTAACCCTGCAACCGCTGAAGTTACCTTTAGAATAATGGCAAATGACTACATAGAGTCGACCTTAATAGCCCCTTTTATAACGGCGCAGCTTAGTAAAAATCCCGGTATTAATTTTGATGTATTAAGTCCAAGCGACGTAAACCTGCAAGACATGGAAAAAGGCACGATAGATTTAGCAATAAATCGCTTTAATGGTTTGCCACGCTCGTTTCATCAAGCCAGTGTATGGCGAGATAATTACTGTTGTTTAACCCATCCTAAAAATACATTTTTACAGCAATCAGGGTTAGACGACTACTTACAAAAAGAACATATTTGGGTAAACCGTGCCGGCTGGGGGCCTGAAGCCGCTGTTACTAATAAATCAGGAAAACAAAAATTAGGCTGGGTAGACGAAGCGCTTTGGCAACTAGAACAAACCCGTAAAATACGAGTTTTTACTCGCCACTATATGGTTGCAAGCCTGCTTTGCCAATCAGAGCAACTTATTGTCACCCTACCGCGCAGGCAAGCTAAGTTACTAACCTCTCATACTGATTTAGTAATCAGCCCTGTGCCATTCCAAATAGTGCCTATTGAGGTAAAAATGATATGGAGCCCACTGCTACACCATGCGCCAGCGCACCAATGGTTAAGGCGTGAGTTATTAGCGTTTGCCAAAACGATTGCAGATAGATAAGTTAAATACAGATATGCTGTGTTATGAGTTTCAAACAAGCTCGGTTTTAGACAATAACTTCAAATGGAGTAAAAATGGATAGTGCATCAATAATTGCGTGGAGTGTTTTGTTTGGAGGCATAGGTATTGGCTACCTTACTTACGGGCGAAGAAAAAAAGCCGTAGTACCGCTTTGTATTGGTTTGTCGCTATTGGTATTTCCGTATTTTATGAGCAGTGTTAGCATGCTCTTGATTGTAGGCGCTATTTTAGTGGCTATTCCCTACTTTATTAAAATCTAACATTACTACTGTTATTGCAATTGTTATGGCTAAATAAAATACACGAGAAAATAAAAAAGCGCCATGGTATTCAACTTTGGGAAAATACAATGGCACTTTTGGAAATCGTCGATATAGGAATGTACCTACATTACTTTATTAGCAAGCTTGGTACCAACTTAATGAAATAATTAAAACTCATTAAAAACAATTAACTAAGATTTTCTATCTATACCTCAACGGCTCCCTTGTTCCAGTTTTGTGCACGCCTTTCCGATTTTGCACCAAATTAATTAGTATTATTTAGATATGTTTCCTATTTTTATTTAGTTTTTAAACTCACTATTGATAAAATCAATATCAGTTATTGAAAACAACAATTTCATTAATAATACACTTAGCGCTAGAGTGAAGTTAAGCCAACAAACTAAGAGTAATAATTATGACAACATCAAGCTTTACACAACAAGACGGGTTATTTATTGATGCTAACTTACATCAGTTTATTGAAGAGCAGTTATGCGCAAAAACTAACACCACTGAAACTTACCAAGCATTAGCTACTTTAGTTGATGAGTTTGGTTGTAAATGCCGTAAAACAAAGCACCAACCAAATGATGTATTAGAAGTGGATACATTGCTAAACGCATACCAACTTAAAAACCACCCACTTTGCCATGTTGATGCACAAACGACGGAAGCCGTTTTAGACGAATATTGCTGCCAGGTTCCTGCAATTATTGTTGTTGCGTTAATGGATACGCTTAGTGGTACGCAGTGCGATGAACCTCAAGCACATGAGATTTACCATCGTGCAGCGCAGTTAACCAACCGCCCTTGCATGCACAGAGTAAAAACTGCCTCAGCAGCTTAATAATGAATGTGTTTAAAAGTGCTCGATAACCTTCTTTGCAAAGCCAGTACAAGTTAAGGTTGTCGAGTTATGAATACTTGAGTTATCGCTCTGCTCTTGCGCTAAATCAAAGGTTACTTCACCACTTTTAAATGTTTGCTCTAACGCATTTTCTATCAGTAATGCGGCCTCGTCCCATCCCATAAATTTAAGCATTAATACCGCACTTAAAATACTACTGCTGGGGTTTGCTTTATTTTGCCCTGCTATACGTTCAAACGTGCCGTGTGTAGGCTCAAAAAATGCGACATCGTTATTTAAATTTGCAGCAGGCATTATGCCAACACCGCCAACTTGTGCGCTCAACATATCCGCTAAAAAGTCGCCGTTTTGATTAGTCGTCACCACTACATCAAATTGCTCTGGGTGCATTAAACATTGCTGCAGCATATTGTCGGCTATAACTTCTTTAATAATTAGAGGTGCTTGATTTACTCGCTCTATTTGTAGCCAACGCCCATTTTCATGTGCAGTGGCATTAAATTCGCTTTGTGCAAGTGCATACCCCCAACGCTTAAATGCCCCATCGGTAAATTTAAGTACATTGCCTTTATGCACTAGCGTTAATGATTCACTATCGTTTTTAAGTGCATAGTTAATGGCAAAGCGCATTAGTCGCTCAGAGCCTTCTTTAGATATATTTTTAATACCAATACCGCATTCTTGTGAAAACCTTAAGCGGGTTACGCCCATTTCTTCGCATAAAAAGTCGAGCATTTTTTCGCTTTCTACACTGCCTGCTTGCCACTCAATACCTGAGTACACGTCTTCGCTGCTATCACGAAGCACTGTTATGTTTGTTAAAAAAGGATTTTTTAAAGGAGAAGGAAGTGCGCTAAAGCCTTTTATAGTACGCATATTTACAAACAAATCCATTTCTTGCCTGAGTGCAACATTAAGCGATCGAAAGCCACCACCCAGTGGTGTGGTTAACGGCCCTTTTATGGCAATTTTGCAGGCACGTACCGCGTTAATTGTTTCTTGCGGAAACCAATCACCGTCATACAGCTTTGCGGCCTGCTCGCCATTATAAACTTGCATCCAATGAATTTTCCGTGCACTTTTATAACAATGCTCAATTGCACTATCAACAACGTGGCGCATCACCGGCATAACATCCAGCCCCACGCCATCGCCATCAATAAAAGCAATAATAGGTTCTAACGGTATTTGCCAGTGTCCTTGTGCATCAATAGTGATATTTTGGCCGTGCTCAGGAACTTGAATATGCTGATACGTCATGGCTAAAACCTAACTTAAAATAACGATTAATTGATTAAACCATGCTTAGCTAGAAGTGTCTGTATTTGTACTTTTATAGTTACTATCATTTTAAAAAATAAAGAATTAGGCGTGATTATTTATCCATTTAGTTGGTCTTGTATGTTAACCCTAGCGTACCAGTTATTAAATTACAGTGGAGCATTTTAATGAAATACTTTTTTGTACTGCTACTATCAATCAGCTCTTTTAACGTATTAGCCGTTGAAGTAGTCATACATAACCTTAGCTCGCTCTCAAGTAATGCTCAAAACACAGTATCTACATGGGTTAACCAAAGTGTTGAAAAAACACAAAATACACTGGGGCCTTTAAAACAAACCACTTTGCCTATTTATTTAAAACCGCAATACTTTGCTTTTGAGCCTGTACCTTGGGCTACAGTTAAACGCAATAACCCCGATGGGCTTGAACTACATGTAGATCGCTACGCCAGTTTAAATGCATTCACTAAAGATTGGACGCTATACCATGAACTTTCGCATTTATATTTGCCGCTACTTCCCTACTCCGGTTTTTGGCTAAGCGAAGGTTTTGCCAGTTATATGCAAAACGTAATAATGCGTGACAGCGGTATAATCACCCAGCCGCAGTTTGTACAACGTTTAAATGCAGGATTTGATCGTGCCCGCCAGCAAACCAAAACTAAAACACAGCCACTCAATAAGCTCTCTGCCGATATGTGGAAACAACGCGCCCAGCAACGTGTTTATTGGACGGGTGCGGCTTTTTTTGCACAGGCCGACCTTAAGCTACAAAAACAAGGTTTATCTGTCGCGGGTATAATAAAACAGTATCAAACATGCTGTAGACCCGCTCGCTCTAGTGCTAAAACCTTTATAAAAGAGTTAGATAAACTATCCGGCAGCAGCATTTTTACAACGCTGTATGCAAAATATAATACCCGTACTGATTTTCCTGATATTAATAAAAAGCAGCTAAACACGCTTTAATAGCTGCTCTGTTTTATATAGTTACTATATTCAACCAGCCCTTGCGCATCAAAAATTGGTTGAGTACTCGTTCATAAAACCATGCAAAAAATTGGTTTTATAGCACTTAACACCCGCTTTGGTGCTTAAAGCTTTAATAACTTCATCAACATTAAAGTGACTCTCACTTGCTGGGAATATGAATTCACAGGGTACATTTGCATCTAACGCTAAATAATTACGAATTTGCGACGGATAAAAGCCAATTAACTTTTTAAGGTGTGTATTGCCTGTTAATAACTGTGCCCGCCATGCTGCGCTTGCCCCTGCACTAAAAGCAATACACGTGGTAGGTACTTTTAAACTCTCAAAGCATTTTTTAAGTTTGTCGGTGTATTTATCATGGCCACACTGCTGTATAAAATTATTATAACTATCTTGTTCACTTTCAATAGCTTGAATCTTGTTATTGTAAGGGTCAACAATCACTAAATGTGAACTAATTGCCTGTGATAACTTACTTAAAGCAGGGGTTAAACCATAAATATCACTCACTATCAGGTAATTCATACTTATCCTTTGGTAACTAAAAATGGGCTTTGTAAGCAGTTGATAAGATTTATTATAAATATTTTTATAATAAATAGCTTGCACACAATTTATATATAAGTTACCTTCCCTCTCTGGTTTAAAGAAACCGCCGCGGTTAACCATTTACCCTGATCCAGTAAGCCCCGCAAAACGTATATTTGAAAGCTAAGTTATTGTACGGCGAGAACCCCTTGAATAATACCGAGATGATTTTTTACTATCATCGCAAAAGTGTCATAAAGATCGTCAACACTGTAATGAAGCTAAACACAACATCGTTAATTTATTGACTGCAATTTGCTATAAAAATATAGCGCAGAATAAATAACAAGAATAAAGTGAGTTTTATTATGTCTTATAAATATAATGGGTCTATGATCCAAATAGCACATCCAGTGCAATCAATTTCAGTAAACAAACATCGTGTAATCTTCAGTGATACACAAGGTTTAAAAAATGCATTATTTCAAAAAGCGAGTGATGCACGCCAGTTTGTTAAGTGGCTAAAAGCTAACTAAGCAACACATAATTTTAATTGCCATTCTATTATTGCAATTATTGATCAGATATTATGCCAGCCTTGTTGCTGGCATTTTACTTTTTAGCTCTTTATTGGTTACAATAGTTTTACAATAATAATTACTGGTAGCTGTTGTAATGCTCCGTATATTTTTAACTTTCTTACTTTTTTTCTGTCTGAGCTCAATAAGCAATGCTAGAACCATAAACTGGCTAGCGCACGATTTTGCACCCTATTATATTTTAAATGGTCAATATCAACACCAAGGCCGTGACGAAAGCATAATTTCTTTACTTGAAAAACAACTTCCTAATATTACCTTTAACCGCATGCTTATCCCCTCAGGTAAAGTAATTCAAGAGCTGTCTAATACTTCAAATAATGTTTGTGCGTTATCGCTTTATAAAAATGATTACAGAAAAGAGCATATTTATTTCACAGAGGAGAGCTCAACAACGGGCCTCTCGCCTTCAATAGCAATGCACAAAAAGCTCGCCAAAGCGCTAAATATAGCGGAATCAAAAGAAGTATCACTACTCAATTTAATACAAGATAAAAAACTAACTCTTGGAGTTTCTATGAGCCGCTCTTACGGCCAAGAGATAGATACTTTAATAAACAGTACACCAAACATTGATTTAGTAATTAGACCCACACGCGATAGCCTAGCGAGCCTCACATATATGCTTAACCTAAAACGAATTGATATTTTGCTGGGTTACCCAAGCGAGCATTACTATTTAGCTAAATCAATGCACTTTGAAGAAAACTTAACGCAGCGTCCATTAACCGAATCTCCAGCGCTCAGTTATGGCTTTATTGGTTGTACTAAAAACGAGCAAGGCGCAAAAGACATCGCTATTCTTAATGAGCAGCTTAAAGTTATTAAAAAAACGCAGGCTTATAACGATTTACTTATGCGCTGGTTGCCTGAGGATTTAAGGCCGCTATTACAGTCACGTATTAATAGCACAAAATAAACAAATTCAAAGTCGCTTAATTTGAGTTTCTGTTAAGCAAAAAAAACGCCACAGTAAGTAGCGTTTTTATATTCAATAACTGTATTACTTACGAACGCCTTCTATTGATAAAATAATATCAACATGAGTAGATGCAGGCCCTAAGTTGTAATCAATACCGTAGTCGGTAAGTTTAAGGCTGGTTTCGCCTTCAAAACCTACGCGGTATCCACCCCACGGATCTTTACCTTCGCCCACTTTATCTATTTCAAAGGTAATAGTTTTAGTTACGCCATGCAGCGTAAATTCGCCGGTTACGTCGGCCTCTTCACCATCTTCATCAAATTTAATGCTGGTGCTTTTAAATGTCGCTTTTGGGTATTTATCCACATTTAAAAAATCTTTACCGTGTAAGTGCTTATCGCGCTCTGCATGGTTAGAATCAAGGCTTGTGGTGTCAATATTTACCATAATTTTTGATGCATCAGGGTTTTTAGCATCATAACTAAATGTGCCGTCAAAAGTATTAAAACGACCATATAACCAGCTGTAACCTAAGTGTTTAATTTTAAAGTTAACAGATGCGTGCCCGCCTTTTGTATCAATTACATAATCAGCTGCATTAGCGCCTGTTGCCGATAACATCATTGCAGCCGAAACGGCTGTGCTTACTAATAATTTTTTCATTTTAATCATCCTTTAATGGTTTGATCATTCTGATTAAGGTTTTATCTTTATCGATAAAGTGATGTTTTAACGCCCCTAGTGCATGCAATACTGCAAACCCTATTAATGTGCACGCGCCGTAATAATGTACTTTTCCTGCAATATCGGCTTGGTCATCAAAAGCAAAATCAAGCGCTGATACGTTAAATAAGGTAAACACTTCTATTGGACGTCCGTCTGCGGTTGATATTAAATACCCTGCAACAACTATAACGGCCAAAATAATATACATAGCAATATGCGCGGTGTGTGCTAATTGGTTCATACCTTTACTTTCACCTAAGGGTTTAGGTTGTGTAGATAAAGCACGCCATAAAATTCTAAATAAAAATACGGCCACAAACGTAATACCAATGCTTTTATGTAAATCGAGCGAGCCTTTATACCAGCTATCGTAATAAGTAAGCTCAACCATATATAAACCTAAACCAAACAGGCCAAAAATAGTCAACGCCATGAGCCAATGTAAAATAATGGCGACAAGTCCGTAAGATGAAGGTGTATTTTTAAACATGTGTAACGTCCTATAATGCTATGACGTTACAATATAGTGCATAGCCGTAAATGAAAATAACATTTACAAACACTTTACGTGCGTATACGCACAGAACTTTGATAATTAAAGTCAGTTTTTAGAAGTTGAGGATTAAACAGATAAGTTTATAGGGTGGATTGCTCGCTCAAGCTGACATAAATTAAGCTCTCTGGGCTTACTTGCAAACAAGTAACAAGTCCTTCTTTAATGAGCTCAAGCATGGCTATAAAACTAACCACCACACCACTACGCCCTTCATCAGGCGTAAAAAGCGTATTAAATACCACCGCTGAATTTGCTTTCGATAGCTGTTGTAATATTTGGCTCATTCTCTCTCGGGTTGAGAGTACTTCGGCAGTAATTTGATGATGTTCAAACGTTTTTGCTCGCGCCATAACATCACTCAACGCCAGCATTAAGTCTTTAAGTTCAATATCGGGGAGGTTTTGACTTATGTCTTCATTTATTGGCATAGCGGCATGCGCTATAAAAATATCACGCCCAACACGGGGGATATCATCGAGGTTTTCGGCGGCTTTTTTAAATAACTCATATTCTTGTAGACGTTTAATAAGCTCAGCGCGAGGGTCTTCTTCCTCTTCAAGCTCTTCGTGAACAGGGAGTAATAAGCGCGACTTAATTTGTGCAAGTAACGCAGCCATAACTAAATATTCACCGGCAAGTTCGAGTTGAAACTCGGTCATCATTTCAACATAACTTACATACTGCTCTGTAATACTAAAAATAGAAAGATCGAGCACATCAAGTTTATGCTTTTTAATTAAATAAAGCAGTAAATCGAGCGGGCCTTCAAAGGTTTCTAATATTATTTCGAGCGCATCGGGCGGAATATATAAGTCTTCTGGTTTATCTACAACCGCTTTACCATGCAAAAAAGCCAGTGGCAGCTTTTGCTGCACTGGCTTTTCACTACTTTTTGTATCAGCAGTACTTTCGCTCACTTGTTATTACTCAAACGGGCTTGTATCACCACAGCCAACACGCAATATTTTAACTTCATCTTCTGACAAGTCGATTACTGTGGTTGCTTGCTCGGCTAAATGGCCACCGTGAATAATTAAATCAACGTGTTTATCTAATCGCTCTAATATTTCATCCGGATCTGATTCAGTAAACTGCTGCCCGGGTAAAATTAAAGAACACGACATTAATGGCTCGCCAAGTTCGGCAAGTAACGCACAAGCAATTGGGTGTTCAATTACACGCATGCCAATGGTTTTTTTCTTGTCGTTTAATAGACGCTTAGGGACTTCTTTTGTGCCTTTAAAAATAAAGGTATAAGGCCCTGGCGTATTATTTTTAATTAATCTAAATAGCTGGTTATCTACACGTGCATAAGTAGATAGCTCCGATAAATCACGGCAAACTAGCGTAAAATTATCGTTTTTTTCAATACCACGAATACGCTCTATGCGCTCTTTGGCTTGCTTATTACCAATGTTACAGCCAATGGCATAGCCCGAATCTGTTGGGTAAACAACAACACCGCCTTGTTTAATAATATCAACGGCTTGACTAATCAATCTTGGTTGCGGGTTATCAGGATGAATATGGAATAATTGACTCATGTTAATGCCCCTTCTTGTCCTTCCCAAACTTGCCAAACACCTTGGCAGTCTTTCGGTAAGTATAAATTTTTGCCAAGCTCTAAATAGCTTGTCGGAAAATGAAAATCAGACCCTTGCGAGCAAAGTAGTTCGTACTCACGGCTGAGTTCACCTAAAAATTGACGTTCGCTTGGCGCCTGTTGAGGTTGTGCAACTTCCATTGCGTCTCCTCCTACACTTTTAAATTCTACTAATAATTTGCGTAGCCACTTGTTTGACATTTGATAGCTACTTGGGTGAGCAAGTACAGCAACACCACCAGCGGCATGTATTGCCTCCACAGCGGTTTGCATGGTGCACCAGCAACTAGGTACATAGCCTGTTTTGCCGCGCCCTAAGTACTTTTTAAAAACACCCGGGAAATTTTTAGCTACACCGCGCTCAATAAGGGCGCGTGCAAAATGTGCGCGCGTAATTTGCGCGTCTTTTGCCAGCTCTTTAGCTTGCTCGTAAATGCCATCAAAGCCATTTTTTGCAAGGCGTGCGCCTATTTCTAGTGCACGCTCTTCTCGCTTTTGCTGCTGAGCCGATAATAAAGAAGTAAGGTCAATATTATTAATATCAATATTTAAACCTACAATATGAATTTCGAAGCTTTCCCATTTGGTAGACACTTCGGTACCCGTTATTAATGAAAGCGGTAAGTTTTCTGCTTCAATAAATTGCTGAGCAGGCTTAATAGCCGCCACAGTGTCATGATCGGTAATAGCAAACACATCAATATTTTTATCAACAGCGCGATGCAATAATTCTTCAACCGTCAAACGCCCGTCTGAATGTGTAGTATGGCTATGTAAATCGTATTTTATCAAAAGAAAACTGCTTAAAATTAAGGGTTACTGGTGTTTATGTAAGTATAACAACTTTTTTGACTAAATTGTTTTAAATAAACACTTGACACAAAAGCATAAGATACGTTTTACTGTAGCCACTTTCAGACACATTAAGAATTAACAATAATGATCAATTCAAACTTAAACACTATTTGGTGGTGGCACTCGTAATTATCGGGTGATGAATTGTCGTGTCTAGCAAAAATTCAAAACCCGCAACTATGCGGGTTTTTTTATAACTAAATTTTACGAAACGTATACGTTAAAAATATTTAATAAATTTTGAGGCAGAAAAACATGAATAACGGTCTTACTCTTACACATCGTTGGTGGTGGCGCCTGATATAGCGGGACGGTAATGATCTGTTTGTAATTTAGATATCGTTATTCAAACCCCGCATTGCAAAAGCACTGCGGGGTTTAATTTTTTGAGGGAATGAGGTTTGATTTTTAGTCATATAACTACCACACCAGGCGAAGTAACAAGCATTACGCAAGTACGCGACTATATTAGTAGCCCTCTTGCATTATACGCGGCACTTGATAAGCCTAACTCACTACTGCTTGAATCGGCTGAGATTGATTCTAAAGACAGTGTAAAAAGTTTAATTTTAGTTGATAGCGCCCTGCGCATTGTATGTAAGGGTAAAACGGTAACTGTTAGCGCACAATCTAATAACGGCAAGCAATTATTAAGCTACTTACAAGCAAATGTTAAGAGCTGTGATTCACAATTAAACGACACAACGCTTACACTTAACTACCAAGACACCAGCAGCGATATAGACGAAGCAAGTAAGCTTGTTGCCGATAACGCCTTCAGTGCTCTTCGTACCTGTATTAACAGCATTCAAAGCACTACCGAAAATCCGTTTTCGGTATTTTTAGGCGGTGTGTTTGCCTACGACATGGTGGCAAACTTTGAGCAATTAAGTGATGTACCTGATGGCGAAAACACCTGCCCAGATTACGTATTTTATTTAGCCGAAACCTTAGTTGTTATTGATCATCAAAAACAAACAACCGAACTCATTGGCAATGTATTTAATGGCCCAGACGTACACGCTAACTGCTTTGAAGTAGGTAAAGAGCTTGAGCGGTTAAATACGCTGTGCGATAACGCAGCAGAATTTAGTGCGGATATGCAAAGTGGCGAATGTGAAGTAAGCGTTGATATAAGCGACGAAACGTATTGCGAGCAAGTTGTTAAGCTTAAAAAGAACATTGTAGATGGCGATATTTTTCAGGTAGTGCCGTCGCGTACATTTTCACTACCTTGCCCTGATTCTTTACATGCGTATAGCCAGCTTAAAAAGCAAAACCCAAGCCCTTACATGTTTTATATGCGCGATGAAGACTTTGCATTATTTGGCGCGTCTCCTGAGTCTGCCCTTAAGTACGACGTAAGTAATCAGCAAGTAGAAGTTTACCCAATTGCTGGTACTCGAGCGCGCGGCAAATTTGCTAACGGGCAAATAAACCCCGACCTAGACAGCCGCATTGAGCTGGAACTAAGAAACGATCAAAAAGAGCGCGCCGAGCATTTAATGCTTGTTGATTTAGCGCGTAACGACGTAGCCCGCATTAGTGTTGCAGGTACTCGTTTTGCCAAAGAGTTATTAAAAGTAGACCGCTATTCACAGGTAATGCATTTAGTTTCACGCGTTGTTGGCACATTAAAACCAGAACTTGATGCACTGCACGCTTACCAAGCGTGTATGAATATGGGCACCCTTGTTGGTGCACCAAAAGTACGTGCTGCTGAGCTTGTTCGTCAAACTGAAGGGAAACGCCGTGGCAGTTATGGCGGCGCTGTAGGTTACTTAACCGGTGATGGCGCAATGGATAGCTGTATTGTTATTCGCTCTGCTTTTGTTAAAAATAACATAGCCTACGTGCAAGCAGGTGCAGGTGTAGTGTTTGACTCAGATCCTATTTCAGAAGCAAACGAAACTCGCGCTAAAGCACAAGCGGTTATCACCGCCATAAAATCTACGTATAAGGCGGTATAAAATGAGTAAAACGAATCCTATTAAAATCTATTTTTTAGATAACTTTGACTCATTTACATATAACTTAGTTGATGAGCTTACGATGCTTGGCTGCGAACTGGTTGTTTATAGAAACAACATTAGCGCTGAGGTTATTTTTAATAAAATGCGCCAAGAGCAAGGCCAAGTACTCTTAGTACTTTCGCCTGGCCCTGGAACACCAAGCGATGCAGGCTGTTTAATGGAGCTTATTGAGCTCTCTAAAGGCCACTTCCCAATGCTAGGCATTTGTTTAGGCCAACAAGCGTTAACCCAAAGCTACGGCGGAGTAATCGGTCATGCCGGTGAAACCGTACATGGTAAGTCTTCAATTATTAATTTAGGCGAACATCCTGTATTTGATGGTATGGGCAATACAATGCCTGTAGCACGTTACCATTCATTAATGGCAACAAAAGTGCCTGGTAATATAAAGGTTATTGCCCAGTATGAAGATATCCCTATGGCTATTTATCATCATGATGACAACGCATTGGGTTACCAATTTCATCCAGAATCTATACTGACGCCAAACGGCGCAATGCTACTTCAGCAAAGTGTCGCCTACTTAACACGCGCTAAATAAAAGAGGACATTATGAGTACACAACCAGAACAACCCATAAATGTTCAACACGCGATTGAACTACTAATTACAGGGCAATCATTAAACTACGCAGACGCCAAAGCACTATTTGATGAAATAATGCAAGGTAACATGAGCGAGATTGAGCTAACCGCCCTACTAATAAGCCTTAAAATTAAAGGCGAAGTAAGCGATGAAATAGCAGGTGCTGCAGCCTCAATGCGCGAAAACGCTGTTGCTTTTACTACCAGCAGTACACAACTTGCCGATAGCTGTGGCACTGGCGGTGATGGCTCAAACACAATTAATATAAGCACAACAGCAGCCATAGTTGCCGCTGCTGCCGGTATTAACATGGTAAAACATGGTAATCGCAGTGTATCGAGTAATTCAGGCTCTGCCGACTTACTAAAAGCCCTGGGCATTAATATAGATATGAGCCCAGAGCAGGCAGCAAAATGCCTTGAGCAAACCAATTTTACCTTTTTGTTTGCACCGCACTATCACAGTGGCGTACGCCATGCGATGGGCGTGCGTACAGCGCTTAAAACACGCACTATTTTTAATATTTTAGGCCCGCTTGCTAACCCAGCAGCACCTGATGTGCAATTGTTAGGTGTGTACAACGAAGCGTTATGTATGCCAATGGCACAAACACTTAAAACCCTTGGCACAAAGCGCGCTATGATTGTTCACGGCTCGGGCACTGACGAAATAGCTCTACACGGTCCAACAACGGTAGTTGAGCTAAATAATGGCGAGCTTACACAGTACACGCTAAACCCAAGCGACTTTGACCTTGCAAACTATTCACTTGAACAACTCGCTGGTGAAGGCCCACAATACAACGCAAATGCTAGCCTTGCCATCTTACAAGGCAAAGGCACAGATGCACATAATGCTGCCATTGTGGTTAACGTAGCTGCCCTTTTATACCTAACAGGTAAAGCAGAAACGTTAAAAGAAGGGGCAAAGCAAGTACAAACATTATTAAGTTCAGGGCAAGCCATGAACACACTAAATGCAATTATTGAGGTAAGTAATGGCTAATGTATTAGACAAAATTGTTGCTGATAAAAAATTAGAACTCATTGAGCGTAAAGCTGCACGCCCGCTTGAAAGCTTTAAGCATCTTGCAGTGCCTACAAGCCGTAGTTTTTACAAAGCATTAGCCGCCCCAGGCACACAGTTTATTTTAGAGTGTAAAAAAGCATCGCCTTCAAAAGGGTTAATTAGAGAGCCATTTGATTTAACCGAAATCACATCGGTTTATAAAAAATACGCTACCTGCATGAGCGTGTTAACTGATGCTAAATATTTTCAAGGCAGTTTTGACTATCTTGAATTTGTGCGCAGCCAAGTAGAACAACCGCTTATCTGTAAAGACTTTTTTATAGATGAATACCAAGTATATATGGCGCGTATTTATGGCGGTGACGCTATATTATTAATGCTTTCAGTACTCGATGACGAAAGCTATAAAGCACTGCACGCTGTTGCCGATTCTCTGAATATGTCGGTATTAACCGAAGTAAGTAATGAAGAGGAAGTACACCGTGCACTTGCGCTTGATGCACAAATTATTGGTATTAATAACCGCGATTTACGCGATTTAAGCACCGATTTAGCCACTACCGAAAAACTACGAAAGCTTATTCCGGCAGATAAAGTGGTTATTTCGGAATCGGGTATTTACACCCATCAAGACGTAAAACGTTTAGCCCCATTATGCGATGGTTTTTTAATTGGCAGCTCACTTATGGGCGAGCGTGATTTAGAGCAAGCATGTCGCCGTGTTATTTTAGGTGACAATAAAGTATGTGGTTTAACACGTACCAAAGATGCACAAGCGGCATATCAAAACGGTGCTATTTACGGTGGTTTAATTTTTCATCCTAAATCGCCACGCTATGTTGATTTAGATTGCGCAAAAGAGCTAAGCCAAAGTGCCCCGCTTAATTTTGTGGGTGTGTTTGTAGATGCCCCAATTGATCAAGTTGCTCAATACGCAAGTGTGCTAAAATTGGCGGCAGTTCAATTACATGGTCAAGAAAGTGACGATTACATCGCTCAGTTGCGTACACAGTTACCTACCGGCTGCGAGATTTGGAAAGCCCAAGCAATAAAAGATGCATTGCCAACGCCTGTAAATGGCGTTGACCGACACCTTTACGATACACACAGCGATACACAAGCTGGCGGTACAGGTAAAGCATTTGATTGGTCGGTGCTTCATGATGCAACTACACCGTTTATGCTCGCTGGAGGCTTAAATCCAGACAATATTAAAGATGCGCTTTTTAAAGGTGCCTTAGGCCTTGATTTAAACTCAGGCGTTGAAGAATCTGCGGGTAAAAAATGCCCTAACAAATTACATAATGCTTTTACAAGCATCAGAAATTATTGAGGTTAAAATGCAAAATCCAGCTTATTTTGGCGAGTTTGGCGGTATGTTTGTACCCGAGTTACTTGTCCCTGCGCTTAAGCAGTTAGAAAACGAATTTAACAAAGCACAAAAAGATCCTGAGTTTCAGGCTGAGCTAAGTAAATTATTAAACGAGTATGCGGGTCGTCCTACCCCACTTACTTTAACGCGCAATTTAGTTAAAAACCCAAAAGTAAAACTGTATCTAAAGCGTGAAGACTTATTACACGGCGGCGCACATAAAACCAACCAAGTACTTGGCCAAGCGTTACTTACTAAGCGCATGGGTAAAAAACAAGTAATTGCTGAAACAGGCGCGGGCCAACACGGCGTTGCAACCGCGCTTGCATGTGCACTACTGGGTTTAAAATGTCGAATTTATATGGGCGCAAAAGACGTTGAACGTCAGCAACCAAACGTATTTAGAATGAAGTTAATGGGCGCAGAAGTTATTCCTGTTACAGCGGGTTCTGGCACATTAAAAGATGCAGTAAATGAAGCCCTGCGTGACTGGTCAGCTAATTATCAAGGCGCGCATTACCTACTAGGCACAGCCGCTGGTCCTCACCCATTCCCAACAATTGTACGTGAGTATCAAAAAGTTATTGGTGAAGAAGCTAAACAACAAGTACTTAAAGCCGAAGGTCGTTTACCTGACGCTGTTATTGCCTGTGTTGGTGGTGGTTCAAACGCAATTGGTATGTTCACCGACTTTATTGACGAGCCAGGCGTTAAATTAATTGGTGTTGAGCCTGCTGGGAAAGGGCTTGATACAAATGAGCACGGTGCAACAATTTGTAAAGGCACTAAAGGCATATTACACGGTACTTACACGTACATTATGCAAAACGACGATGGCCAAATTGAAGAGTCTTACTCTGTATCAGCGGGTCTTGATTACCCTGCGGTTGGTCCTCAGCACGCATTTTTACACGAAACCGGTCGAGCGCAATACGTGGGTATCACAGATACAGAAGCGCTTGATGCGTTTCAATCACTTGCTAAAAACGAAGGGATCATTCCGGCGCTTGAATCAAGCCATGCGCTTGCTTATGCACTTAAGTATGCAGAAGAGCAAACCGAGGAAAGCGTTTTAGTTATTAATTTAAGTGGTCGTGGCGATAAAGATTTAGCACACGTTCACAATGTACTATCTGAAAGAGGTCAGCTATGAGCCAAGTAAAAACGGATCGTTACGGTAAAATGTTTGCAGCGCTTAACGAGAAAAAACAAGGTGCGTTTGTACCATTTGTAACAATTGGCGACCCAGGTAAAGAGCAAAGTGTTGCGATTATTAAAAGCTTAATTGACGGCGGCGCTGATGCACTTGAGCTTGGTATTCCGTTTTCTGATCCGATTGCGGATGGTCCTGTAATTCAAAAAGCTAATATTCGCGCACTTGATGTGCACATTAACACGCAAGATTGCTTTGATGTTATTAAAGAGATACGCGAGTATAACGCCGATATTCCAATTGGATTATTGCTTTACTCAAACCTTGTTTTTAAGCGCGGCATAGAAGCATTTTACAAAGATGCAAAAGCGGTAGGTGTAGACTCTATTTTAGTGGCTGACGTGCCTCTGCATGAATCTAAAATATTTAGAAAATCGGCGATGGATAACGGTGTAGACCCAATTTTTATAGCAACACCTAATGCGGATGACGACACACTTCGCCAATGCGCCTCTTACGGTCGTGGTTATACGTATTTACTATCGCGCGCAGGTGTTACCGGTACCGATACAAAAGCACAAATGCCAGCGGGTAATATTGTTACTAAATTAAAAGAATACCATGCAGCCCCTGCTCTTTTAGGGTTTGGTATTTCAACACCAGATGATGTAAAAGCGGCACTTAATGCAGGCGCAGCAGGTGCTATTTCAGGCTCTGCTGTAGTTAAAATTATTGAAGCTAACCTTAACGATTTAGACGCAATGACAACGCAGTTAAAAGCATTTGTTAGTGAAATGAAAGCGGCAACCGCATTATAAAAAGTGTAAATTTACGCATTAAAAAAGGGCATTTAAAATGCCCTTTTTTGTTTTTTAAAAAGCAAATTAGTGAGCTTGGTGTTTACCCTCTAAAATCTCTTCAATAAATTTAGCATTAAATGCTTCTAAATCAGCTGGGCTTCGGCTTGTTACTAAACCTTTATCTACACATACTTCTTGGTCAACCCAATTAGCACCTGCATTAATTAAATCGCTTTTAATACTAGGAAAAGAAGTAATGGTACGGTCGCGCAATTTATTAATTTCAGCTAACAACCACGGTGCGTGGCAAATAGCAGCAACGGGTTTGTTTTTTTCTGCGCCGAAAAAGCCATCAATAAATGCTTTAGCATCTTTATCTTGGCGTAAACTGTCTGGATTAAATAAACCACCAGGAAGCATAAGCGCGTCATAATCAGCGGGATCCGCGTTTGTAACTAGTTTATCTACTGTTACTTTATCGCCCCACTTGTCTTCATCCCAGCCAGTAATTTGACCTTCTTTAATTGATACTATTTCGATGTTCGCACCAGCATCAAGTAATGCGCTGCGTGGAGATAAAAGCTCACTTTGCTCAAATCCATCAGTGGCTAAAATTGCGATTTTTTTGCCTTGTAAACGTGTGCTTGTTTGTAATGTACTCATTGAGATCTCCTTATTTTCTTAAAAGGTATATTTAAAATACACAATCAAAAAAGCACGATGCGTGCCGATAACAAGCAATTGAAAATAAAGGATTTAATTTAAGTAGGATTTATAATCCATGTAAATTATTTAGAGATTATGAATAATGTACATAAGTGCGACTTTATTTCCAGCCCATGTAATTTAACACCACCAAAAGCGAGGTATAAAACCTCACCTACAGCATATTTCCCCATTGGTGCGTTTACTTCGCGCTCATGTAATTTAAAGCCATTAAACGCGACGTGTAATCCTGACCTACAGTATATACCCGTAGGTGCGAATTTACTTCGCGCTCATGTAGCTTATCTATCAATACGAGGTTTAAAACCTTAAATAAATTTAAAGCAGATCTTTTAACGCCTTAGCAGGTTTAAAAACCGCTTTATTTGCGCCTTCTATTTCAATTGCAGCCCCTGTTTGTGGGTTACGCCCAGTACGCGCTGGGTAATAACTTAGCGCAAAGGTACCAAAGCCATTAATTTGAACTTGATCGCCCTCAGAAAGCGATTTAGTAATGACTTTTTGCAAGCTTGAAAGTGCCGCTTGAGAATCTTTTTTTGTTAATTCACTTTTGTGTGCAATGGCAGCAACGAGTTCTGCTTTATTCATTTTAGGATCCTAAATACACGCCAAATCAGTGTTGGTTAAGCGTGGGAATATGATGATATGAAAAATACCAAACCAAATTGGTAATAAAGCCACGCAGGCTAAGGGTTACAGGGCAACAAGTCAACCTTGTAGTTGCTAAGCTTTATGTGGTAAAAAGCCTTTGACTCTTTTTTGTATAATTTAGGTAGTATATGCACGCATTAATTGAATACATTCCACTCATACTGTTTTTTGCAGTGTTTAAACTCGTCGATATTTATTGGGCTACCGGTTTATTAATGGCCACTACGCTTATTCAAGTTGCTTATAGCTACTTTAAACATGGAAATGTGCCTACTCGTCATTGGATATTTTTTGGCATTGCTGCCGTGTTTGGTACGCTAACGCTGGTACTTCATGATGAGCAATACATTAAATGGAAAGCAACACTCATATATGCAGGTTTGAGTTTAACGTTACTTGTTAGCCGTTATGTACTTAACAAAAACCTCGTTAAAAAAGCGCTTAGCTCAATCCTCGAAAATGCTAATGATACAAAGCAAGCCATTGTTGTCCCAGAACCATTATGGGATAAGCTTAATTTAATGTGGGTTGTAATTACTGCTGGCATCGCAGCACTAAACATTTATATTGCATATAATTTTTCGCTCGACTTTTGGGTTAACTTTAAAGTATTTGGTTTAATGGGTATTACCTTTGTAAGTATTTTTGCCACTATTATTGCCTTGTACAAATACCTCCCTGATGAAGAAGAACCTGCAAAGTAAGCCCCTCGTCATAAAAGTGTCGTCTTAGCTTGTTAGCTTATTAAAAAAAGCAAGTTGAGACGACCTTGAACGCTAATCAATACCGCTGGTTTGAATTTACCCTCATTTTTATATTGCTGCCCTTGTTGGGTTTTGGATTACGCGAGCATTTAGCTAATTGGCTTATCCCTGCGCTTATTATACTTATGAGTGTGTGTTGTATGTTGCTACTAGGCGATCCTCATTTTAAACGGTTTAGACTCACAAGCCTTGGGCAATTTTCTGCTGTTAAAAGGCGTTTGTTTAGCTTCTTTTTTTTAGGTGCGCTGTTCTCAGGCATGTTTTACGGGATTATTCATCAAGGCAACTGGTTTACCCTTCCCCGTAACTCGTTTAATGATTGGCTTTTACTGTTGGTGCTCTACCCAATACTGTCGGTTATTCCTCAAGAATTAATATTCAGAACGTATTTTTTTCATCGTTATAAACGCATCATGCCAAAAAAAGCAGTGCGTATTGTAGTCAGTGCGAGTGTATTTGCGCTGGCGCATATTGTGTATGCAAATTGGATTGCAGTAGCCTTAGCCTTTTTGGGCGGTTTACTGTTTGCGTATACCTACGCACAAAGCCGCTCAACGGTCGTGTGTGTTATTGAGCACAGCTTATGGGGGCTATGGATGTTTACACTTGGGATTGGCAACTACCTCGATTCAGGCGCATTTAACTAATATAACAAACATTAAAAAATCCGATACTAGAAAACTAATACCGGATTTCGAATAGTTATAAAAACACTTCACTCATCGCAAAAAGCGCTGAGCTATAAGGCATATGCTGAGTTTTTAAATATTTAATCTAATGGTTAAAATAACGACTCAAACTCACCATTTGGAAATAAAACACCAGGAATACCACGTACCGCAGTAACATCAGCTAGTTTAGTATCACCAAAATATAAACCGCCACTGTAATTACGGCCCTTTTGCTTTACATCTAACCAACGTCCATTTTCGCCTTTTGCTATTAGATTAATGTTGCCACTAACATCACGGATACGTAAATCTAACGCGCGGTTTTTTATGCTAACAAATATATCTGTAGAAGTAAGTTCTGATAAGTTTTCCACATCGCCTACGTACGCAAATTTAAAATCGCTTGCACCACTCAATGGAAAATCTAATTCAAAAGTAAATGCTAAATCGTCATTATCTTCACCAACAAAAGGCGAAGCCTCTACTGCTGTGATATGAAATGCAGTGCTTTGAATGTCGCTTACGTAATCACCATTAAAATCAAAAGTAGATAACGTGGTTGACTCCTCACCTAGTGAATTAACAAAACGATTTAAGTTTACTGATAAATCACCTTCGAGTTTACCCGCTGCTTTATTGATAATTACGTTGGTGGTTACCTGTGTAATACCCGTATCGGCTTCTGGGTTTAATTCACTTTGAGCATCTATGCCATCAAACTCAATCAGCAACTCACTTACATCCACACTTAATACCGTAGCACCATTTGTGACCGTTGCGCTCATTACACCTTCGATTTTATTACCTAATACACCACTTACTCTGAAAGTTGGAATTGATAAATCAATGGTTATAGGTAACTCATCATATGTGCCAGTAATAGCCCAAGTATAAGGTGATTGGTTGTAATCAATATCTAAATCACGAAGCTTATATTGCCCTGATGGTGTAGAGCCATCAGCTAGTGGTGAATAATTTGTGATAACTTCGTTTAAAGCATTACTAAGTGCATCAAGGGTTCTTTGTGTATCGTCATCAAACGCACCTTCAAGCTCAGTAAATTTTGCGTCTAATTCATCTGAATAGCTTTTTTCTTGAAGTCTTGCAACACCAATTATATTTCGCGTATCAACAAGTAACTCTCTTGAGTCTAAGCTTTGCACTTCTGCTGAGCGAGCCTGCCAATTTGTAAATGTAGTTACACTTGCAATCGTTTGCTTAACTTGACCAGCTACATTTTTCAGCAAAGCATTACCTTGGTCGCTAAATAAGTTATCTGTAACATACTGCGCTGCTAAATCGCTGTAATCTTGCCATGCTTGCTGGTCAGTCTCCAAGTTAGTAAATGCATTAAAAGCACTTTCAACACTAAACGAACTATCAGCAACACCAGCTAAAATTGCCGCGTAGGTGAAGGCATTTGTAACCATTTCTGCTTCAACACTTGCATTTAAATTACTGTGCGTTAAATGATAAAAAGGCGTGGCTGATAAACTCGCCTGCGTAGCACTAAAGCCTTCTTCTGTAATTGCTTTACTCAATGGCGATAAATAAACCTTATTTACACCCGGTGCACTAAATGCATCCGCTTTGTAATTAAGGGTAACGGCTGTCAATTCTTGATAGTCGATTAACCGGTTTGCGTTTAAGTCATTTACATCACCACGCACAGTTCTGCCACACCCTGTAAATCGCGGACAAGGTAGAGCTGTATCGCTAGGTATAAACTCAAAACTATTAAAAGTAAGTGGAGTTACACTTACACTCGCAGTATTGATGTTTTCGACTTCAATTGATTCTTGCACCACCCCATCGCTATCTAAAACATTAAGCGTGCCCTGTGGTGATTGCCAATTAGATACATAAAAACTGACAGAAGAAGATGTAGGAATTTCACTCACTGCAACAGATTCTGAACTGTCACTGTCTGATGAAGAACCACAACCGGCCAATGCAATAGCGACCCCTAAAGGTATAATTTGTTTTAACATCTTCATTCCTTAAAACTTAATGTTCACGTACCAATTCACATTCGCATGATAGGCTTTATCTAAATCTAGGCTATCAGTTTGTAAATTAAGACCAAAATATTCGTTTTCTATACCAACTAAAAATGCTTCGCTTTTTGTTTCGTAGCCTGCTTGTACTCGCCAATGATCCCAAAAGTGAATACGGCCTTTTAGTTGGCTAAACGTGTCTTTATCGTAACGTTTTAAAGTTAACTGAGTCGAGAATCGGTCGTTTATTCTGTAATCGGCAAATGCTTGGAGTCGCATTTCCATTTCGAAATCATGAGATACCGTATTTCCAAATGCAGATGTTTTTAATGAAACTGTTGGCTGAGTAATAATATCGCCGTTGTCATCTTCGCTAAATGGAATTTCAGTAGTTTGACCTTTTACGGAGCCGCTGTCTTCGTACTGTGTTTTATAGAGCAAATCTTTTACGCTAAAACCAACTTTAAGTTCGTCATTTACTTGCCAATCGGCAAAAATATCTAGGCTATAGCCTAGCCCTTCAGGCTTTTGTGAAGGTGTAAATTCTTTAAATAAAATATCTTTTGAAAAGTTGTAATCGACAGTTACAGCACCTTCAACTTCATCACTAAAAATCTCACCATTTACAGTGGCATCTTGATAGTGTGAGCTGGCAAAAACAGAAAGCTTAGGTGTTATTGTTAATGCATTTTTATCTAAAAATTTAAAATCATAAGATACGAATACACCATTAGACGTTGCTTGTTTAGCATCGAGGTAATAAGTATAAAATCTATCTTCAAACTCTAAATCATTCTTTTCGGTATGAGTATATTTAGCTGTATCAGGATCAAAGTTAAGAACATAGTCATAACGACTTTGTAAACCCACTTTAAAATTACCGTAGCCAACACCCACTTCAAAAATATTATAGGTAAACGCACTGTCACCCGATTTTAATGGTGCATCAAAATCATCTACAAAGGCTTGTACTGGTTGTGCTTCAGTATAAATTTCTGCGTCAAAATGAGTAAATATTTGAAATTGGTTATCTGCGGAAGCAAGAGGAGAAATAAAAGCTGTTGAAAATCCTAACAAGAGAATTTTTTTTTTCATAATTTAATCGCTTTCTATAAAAAAAGGGAAAAGCGCTGCTTTCCCCTTTTATAGTTTAAATATTACTTAGATGAATCAATTAAATCAACATCAGTGTAAGGCACTACATCACCATCGATGTAAGTGATAGATACACCGTTAGTAACTTTAGAAGCAGTACCAAATGACATCATTTCGCCATTGTACATAGCTTTAACATCACCAGTGTAACCTGTAGATTCCATACCAGTTAGAGATAATGTGTAACCCATTGCTGCGTCACCTTTAACCATAACTTCTAATGTACTTTCATCTTCATCACCACTACTGTCAACCATACCCATTACTTTAAAGTCTAAGTCGCCAGACATACCTTCAAGTGTAATACTTGAAGAATCTGATTCTTCAGTTGCAGTAAGGTTTAGCATACCAGTGAAACCAGAATCACCGTCCATAATTTCAACGTGGTTCCAAGCTTGCGTATCGATAATTTCAGCATCATCAATTGTGTCAGCATTTACTGCACCGTCAAATGTGAATATTAAACATGAATCAATTTGAGTAGCATCAATTGTGCCTGCAGCAAAATCAACACAATCTTCAAGTGCTTGTGCTTGTGTATCAGCAGTAACAAGTGAAACAGTTGCGTCATTTTCACCCATTAATGTAGCGCCCCAAGCAACAACTAATTGCTCGCCTTGGTAAGAAGCTGAAGCACTGATCATTTCACCGGTAGTTTCGTTCTCTAATTCTAAAACTAACGCATCTAAGTCATAGTTATATGACCAATCAGGTTGACGAGTAGAAGTACCTTCACCTGAGTTACCCATTTCAGCTAGTTCATCAATTACGTCAGCAAGAACGTCTGCTGCATCGATAACCGCTTGACCGCCAGTGTTAGTAAGCACAGTCATAGTCGATAATGACTCTGATGTAGCTTTAACAGAAGTTAGTACTTCAAGTTTAGCAACCGCCGCTTCAGCAACAAGTTGTAGGTTATAAGCTGTTACAAATTGCTCGCTAGCTAGGTCACCTTGAGCTACAGCAGCTGTTTGCATAGCTGTAAGCGCATCAATCATTGCTTGTGCGCCTTCGCCTTCAAGGTCTAGGTAAGCATTAGCAGCAACAAGTGCTTGCTCAATAGCAATTTCAAGTGCATCAACAGCAGCAGCAAAGTCAGACGCAGCAGTAACAGCAGTCATTGCAAGCTCAAGAGCTTCAGTTGCGTTTGCGGCTGTATCTACCATTGCACCTTCTGCGTTAGCAAGTGCGCTTGTAGAAGCTGCTTCAGCTGTGTCTGCTGCTGATTTTTTCTCATCAGCAACGTCTGCAGTATCTTCAGCAACTAGTTTTGCTGCGGCAAGAGCAATATCAAACGTTTCAATCGCTTCTTCTGCTTCCGCTACTAGTGCAGCTAATGCAGCGTCGTATGCAACTGTGTCAGTTACAGCATCAAATGCATCTGTTTGTAAAGACGTTGCAGAATCAAGAATCTGTTGGTAATCAGAGCTTTGAGTAACTAGCGCTTTTGCAGCAGTTACATAACCTTGTGATTTAACAAAAATAGAATCCGCTTTAACTGTTAAATCAGCTGTAGCAGCTTCATTTTTCAGTAATGTTACAGCACTTACAAATGCAGCTGCGTTATCAGCTGTAAGAGCGTCGCCACCCATTGCTTGAACATCAGCAAGTGAACTTTGAGCTGTCTCAATATCCATTTCTAATGCAGTAAGTGCAGTTTGTGAAGCTGTAACTTCTACTGTTAAAGCAGCTGCTAGAGCTGTATAAAAATCATCTCCAACTGTACATTCTGCACCAGTACAACCAATTACTTCTAGTGCTTTTTTAACTTTTACTGCAGCGGCTGCAAGGCCGGCATCAGTTGCTGCACCATTTTTAACAGCTTTATCTTTAGCAGCTTTTGCTTTTTTAGCAACATCAGCTGAGTTAGCAGCAAATGCAACTATCTCACCAGCAGTAGGAGCTGGAGTTTTTGCTGCGAAAGCGGCTTCTAACGCAGTTTTAATGTCATCTTCAGTACCAGTAGCAATGGCAACAAAAACATTTGCAGTATTTGTAATAGCTGTTTGTAACATTGTAGCTATTGCAGCAATGTCAGCGTCAGCATTACCTTTAAACTGGCCTGATTTAATACCAGCTTTAATGCTGCTCATTACATCACCAATTGAAGGTAAACCTTGAATTGAAGATGAAAGCTGTGCAATTGCTAAAATACCGTCAGTAAGTTCTTCTTCGCCATCAACATTACTTAAATCTACAGCGCCGCCGTTAGATAAATCGCCAATAATAGCAGAAAGTAAAAGTGCTGCGTCTTGACCCATTACTTGTACAACAGTGTTTAAGCTAGCTGTAGCAATAGCGTCTTCATCTACACTTGAACCTGAGTCAAGAAGAAGAGCCGCCACTAATGATGTTAAAAAAGTAACATTAGCTTTATAAGAACCTATAACATTATCGTCGCCTGCAGAACCGCTCGCTCCAGATGTATCTGCTTCAACAGCTGGAATAAACTTAACAACTGAAAGCTCTAGGTCAGTTTTGTACCATTCGCCAAACTCAATATAAGTATCACCATCATTTTCGTCGTCAACTTCTGGCGCTTCATCGTAAGTGCCACAACCTACGTAAGCATCACAACGTAAAAAGCTATCATCGCCTTCTTCAGACGTTTTAACAGTAATGTAAACAGGTCCAGTAAAATCATCATCTAGGTAGATGCTGTAACGACCGTTTTCATCAGTTAGCACTTCAGGGTTAGCGGCAATTTTACTTGCTTCTACCGCTGCATCTGCAGCATCTTGTGATAGTGCTTCTTCAGAAAAAGACTCAGCCTCTGCTGAAGCAGCTGAGCGAAATGCAACAGGAACGCTTTGACCAGATGCATCTAAAGTCATTACAGTTACTACTGCACTTTTCATTGAACCTTTAACTGCTTTACCTGTTACTTCAATGTTAAATTGTGCATCGCCCGTTGCAGTGAAAGATTCTACAGGTGTAACAGGAATATTTCTGTCGTTATCAGAACCACATGCTGTTAAGCCTAATGTAAGTGCAACTGAAGCTGCAATAGGTGTAAATTTGATCGTACGCTTTACCATTTATTTCTCCTTGATAGCCTGGAATGAGTATCAGAAATTAGTTTAGTTGATAGTGATTTATGTAAGCTTTTATATTCAAAAAGCATCAAAAAAGTACACAATCATAACTTTTGTTACTAGAACATTAAAAATACCATTAAGCTATATAGTTATGCTACATATTTATACGTTTTATAGAAGTATTTATCTTTATTCTATGAGCTACTTCTTTATCAGCATCTCTATTATTCAATAACCTATAGACACTCATAAAGAACCAGCACATATTGATACAATATATTCACTTTATTAAATGAATATTACATACAATCTAGTTTGTTAATTATATTCTTCAAGTAAATGCGGTGGATGAGAGCTAAAAAAGACGATAATTCGAAAAATTAATGAAAAAGGATTATTTCTAACGAGTATGAGTAGGTTTTACTTTAGCTAAGCAAACGTTTATAAAATTTGTTTGCTTAACTAAAATAAATGTTTAGTTGCGCTTAACTTCACCAGTGATTAGTAAGGGACTCTTACAATCCCTTCCATTAATACACGTGCACTTCGGCTCATACTTGCTTTGGTAACTAGCCAGTTACCTGCAGTATTTTTAGCCTCAGCACCTACTTTTAGGGTGCCCGACGGATGACCAAAGTTAACTTCACTCAATGCACCGCCACCAGCGGCTATATTTACGAGTGTGCCTTCAATTGCTGCAGCAGTGCCAATAGCTACAGCAGCTGTGCCCATCATGGCATGATGCAGTTTACCCATCGACATTGCGCGTACTAATAAGTTGATATTGGCAGCCTCAATCATTTTACCGCTAGACGCTTTGTAATCTAAAGGCGCTGCAACAAACGCAACCTTTGGCGTATGTTGGCGAGCTTGCGCTTCACTAATGTTAGTGATTAAGCCCATTTTAACAGCGCCATAAGCACGAATGGTTTCAAGCTTTTCAAGCGCTGCAACATCGTTATTTATATCGTCTTGCAGCTCTGTGCCGGTATAATTAATATCAGTGGCGTTAATAAATACAGTAGGAATACCTGCATTTATCATCGTGGCTTTTAAAGTACCAACACCTGGAACCTCTAAGTCATCAACTACGTTACCTGTTGGGAATAACGCGCCATCTCCATCAGCCGGGTCTATAAATTCAAGTTTTACTTCAGCTGCAGCAAATGTAACGCCATCGAGCTCAAAGTCACCGGTTTCTTGTACTTCGCCATTGGTCATAGGGACATGCACTAATATGCTTTTTTTAATATTAGCCTGCCACACACGCACAATAGCAACACCGTTATCGGGTACTTTGCTTGTATCGACCAAACCATTACTAATGGCAAAAGCCCCCACTGCTGACGTTAAGTTGCCGCAGTTACCGCTCCAATCTACAAAAGGTCTATCTATCGCCACTTGACCAAACAAGTAATCAACATCGTGGTCGGCTTGCTCACTTTTACTTAGGATTACGGTTTTACTAGTGCTTGATGTAGCGCCGCCCATTCCATCCGTTTGTTTGGCATACGGATCGGGGCTGCCAATAACACGCAGTAATAAATTATCGCGCGCCTCGCCTGCTACTTGAGCAGGCTTTGGCAAATCGGTTAAATTAAAAAATACACCTTTACTGGTGCCGCCACGCATATAGGTTGCAGGCACTTTAATTTGCGGTTTAAACATAGTGCTTGACCTTATGCAGATTGCGTTGCTTCTAAAAAGTCTTGAGCAAAGCGTTGTAACACACCACCAGCTGCGTAAATAGAAAGCTCTTCTTGGGTATCTATACGACATTTCGTAGGCACAGTAAGCACTTCACCGTCTTTACGGGTAATACTTAAATTAACGGTCGCACCTGGTTTTAAATCGCCCGTTACATCGTATGTTTCACTGCCATCCAGCTTTAGGGTTTTACGCGTTGTGCCTGCTTTAAACTCAAGCGGTAAAACCCCCATACCAATTAAGTTAGTACGGTGAATACGCTCAAAGCCCTCTGCTGCAATAACTTCAACGCCTGCAAGTCTTACGCCTTTTGCAGCCCAATCGCGCGACGAACCTTGTCCGTAATCGGCTCCGGCTACAATAATAAGCGGTTGTTTACGCTCCATATAGGCTTCGATTGCTTCCCACATACGAGTATTAGTACCTTGTGGTTCTAAGCGTGCGTAAGAGCCTTGCTTAACGTCGCCGTTTTCATCAAGCACCATTTCATTAAGTAGTTTAGGATTTGCAAATGTTGCACGCTGCGCTGTTAAATGATCGCCCCGGTGCGTTGCGTACGAGTTATAGTCTTCCTCTGGCACGTTCATTTTGGTCAGGTATTCGCCAGCAGCACTACTTGCCATAATTGCGTTTGATGGCGATAAATGATCCGTTGTAATGTTATCGCCAAGAACTGCAAGCGCACGCATACCACTCATAGTACGCTCACCCGCAAGTGCACCTTCCCAATAAGGAGGACGACGAATGTACGTACTTTCTGGGCGCCAGTCGTAAAGAGGGTCGTTATCTTCACCGTAATCTACGGTTAAATTAAACATTGGCTCGTATACTTTTCTAAATTGCTCTGGCTTAACGCTTTGCTTAATTACTGCATCAATCTCTTCATCCGATGGCCATAAATCTTTAAGCGTAATATCGTTGCCTTGTTGATCTTGCCCTAGTACCCCTTTTTCAATATCAAAGCGAATAGTACCTGCAATGGCGTACGCAACAACTAAAGGAGGTGACGCTAAAAATGCTTGCTTAGCATAAGGGTGAATACGCCCGTCAAAGTTGCGATTACCCGAAAGCACCGCTGTAGTGTATAAATCGCGATCGATCACTTCTTTTTGAATAACAGGGTCAAGCGCCCCGCTCATACCATTACAGGTAGTACACGCAAAACCAACAATGCCAAAGCCAAGTTGCTCAAGCTCTGTTAGTAGGTTTGCATCTTCAAGGTATGATTGCACCGCTTTTGAACCTGGTGCTAATGAGGTTTTAACCCAAGGTTTACGAGTTAAGCCTTTTGCATTTGCGTTACGGGCAAGGAGTGCTGCGGCAATTACATTGCGTGGGTTACTGGTATTGGTACAACTAGTAATAGCCGCAATAATACACGCGCCGTCTGGCATTAAGCCTTCTTCATTTTCAACAATGCCCGAAATACCTTCTTTAGCTAAATCGCTTGTCGATACACGGCGGTGCGGATTAGATGGACCCGCTATATTGCGCCCCACGCTTGATAAATCAAACTTAAGTACACGTTCGTATTTTGCGGTTTTTAAGCTATCGCTCCAAAGACCTGCTGTTTTTGCGTAGTTTTCTACAAGGGCAATTTGTTCTTCTTCACGCCCTGTTAATCGCAAATAATCTATTGTTTTATCATCGATATAAAACATGGCTGCAGTTGCGCCAAATTCAGGTGTCATGTTTGAAATGGTTGCTCTGTCGCCAAGTGTAAGCGCGTCTGCACCTTCACCGTAAAACTCTAAATAAGTAGATACAACACGTTGTTCGCGTAAAAATTCAGTAATAGCCAACACAATATCGGTTGCGGTAATACCTGGTTGGCGCTTACCTGTTAACTCAACACCAACAATATCAGGTAAGCGAATATAAGAAGCGCGGCCCAGCATTACGCTTTCAGCTTCAAGCCCGCCTACACCCACAGCAATAACGCCCAGCGCATCAACATGAGGCGTGTGGCTGTCGGTGCCAACTAGTGTATCTGGGAATGCAATGCCATCACGGCTTTGAATAACCGGCGACATTTTTTCAAGGTTAATTTGATGCATAATGCCGTTACCCGGTGGAATAACGTCAATATTTTTAAACGCAGTTTTAGTCCAGTTTATAAAATGAAAACGATCATCATTGCGTCTGTCTTCAATGGCGCGGTTTTTTTCAAATGCGTCAGGATCAAAACCGGCATGCTCTACCGCCAGTGAATGATCCACTATTAACTGCGTAGGTACTACCGGATTCACTTTTGCCGGATCGCCGCCTTTTGCTGCAATTGCATCACGAAGCCCAGCTAAATCAACAAGTGCTGTTTGGCCTAAAATATCGTGGCACACCACGCGCGCCGGATACCACGGAAAATCTAAATCTTGCTTGCGCTCAATTAGCTGGTTAAGTGCATCGGTTAACATGGCAGGGTCGCATCGGCGTACTAGGTTTTCGGCAAATACACGCGATGTATAAGGTAGTGTGGCGTATGCACCTGGCTTAATTGCATCTACGGCTTCTTGCGTATCGTAATAGTCGACGTTTGAGTCAGGTAAAGGTTTACGGTATTGGGTATTATTAATTATGGTCATGGTAAGGGTTCGCTAATTTGGTGACGGTGTTTGCTCACAGCTAGCGTGTTTAATAAAAAGTTTGAGAAAAACTACTCGCTAGTGGCTATGTGCAATAAAAAAGTGAGCACATGCGTGCTCACCCATTTTTTAACGTGACTCTATTGGTGTGTAACTGCGTGCGTCAGGCCCAGTGTAATCGGCACTTGGGCGAATAATACGGTTGTTAGCGCGCTGCTCTTTTACATGTGCTGTCCAGCCCGTAACACGGCTCATTACAAATATTGGCGTAAATAATTTAGTTGGAATATCCATAAAGTGATAAGCAGACGCATGGAAAAAATCGGCATTACAAAACAGTTTTTTCTCGCGCCACATAATTTCTTCACAACGAACAGACACAGGGTAAAGCACGGTATCGCCCACCTCTGCCGCTAGTTTTTCAGACCATTTTTTAATAATTACATTGCGTGGATCAGACTCGCGATAAATAGCATGACCAAAGCCCATTATTTTATCTTTACGTTCAAGCATGCCCATTACTTCTTGCTCAGCATGCTCAGCACTTGTAAAACCTTGAATCATATCCATTGCCGCTTCGTTAGCACCACCATGTAATGGACCACGTAGCGTACCAATCGCACCAGTTACGCAAGAATGAATATCAGAAAGCGTTGATGCACACACACGCCCTGTAAAGGTAGAGGCGTTAAACTCGTGCTCTGCGTACAAAATTAGTGATACATTCATTACCTGTGCAAATAATTCACTAGGTGCTTTGTCGTGTAATAAATTTAAAAAATGTGCGCCAACTGAGTCGTCATCAGTTTGTGTTTCAATGCGTACGCCATCGTGTGTAAAGCGGTACCAGTAACAAATAATACTTGGGAAAACAGCAACCATACGGTCGATTGCATCATTAGCTTGGCTAAAATCAAGCTCCATTTCAAGGTTCCCCAACATTGAGCAACCCGTGCGCATTACATCCATTGGGTGCGCGTCTTTAGGAATATTTTCAAGCACGGTTTTAAGCGCATCAGGTAAGCCACGTAAATTTTTTAGTTTTGCTTTATATTTTGCCAATTCGCTTGTGGTTGGTAACTCACCACGTGAAAGTAAAAAAGACACTTCTTCAAACTGCGCTTTTTCGGCAAGTTCACTAATATCGTAACCACAATACGTTAAACCAGAACCACTTTGTCCAACAGTACACAATGCTGTTTGACCAGCCACTTGTCCGCGTAAACCTGCGCCGCCTAATGCTTTATCTACCATGATTTTCTCCTATCTTAAATTTGTGTGTGATTTAGGGCGTATTGAACTTTGTGGATTGGAATTTGTTCAATCTAGGGGCGATTAAATCGCGGCGCGAGGTTTGTAACCTAGTGGACTAAGTAAAAACCGAGCAACAAAGAGATAATCGTCCCTAGAAAGAACCCGACGGGCAGCGCATGTTTGGTATTTATGCTGCGTTATCGCCTATTTATGGGGAATAACCACACTGCATAGGCTCTGCCTTGCCTAAAAACCAAACATACTGCTGCAAATTCAACCACCAACGTTCAACACGCCCTTATTTAATAGTTTTTATTTGTCAGATTTTGATGAAAAAAGGTTATCGAGTGTGTTCTCGTACGTGTGGTAATCTAAAAAATCGTAAAGCTCAGAACGCGTTTGCATATTTTCGATTTGGCTTTGTTGAGAACCTTCATTTAAAATTGCTGAATACACGTTTAGCGCTGCTTTGTTCATGGCTCTAAATGCACTGAGTGGGTAAAGCACCATTTCAACACCTACATCGCTTAACTGCTCTTTTGTGTAAATAGGTGTTTGACCAAACTCAGTAATGTTTGCCAAAATTGGAACGTTGATCGCTTTTGCAAATGCTTGGTAATCAGCAAGGTCGTGTACGGCTTCTGCAAAAATAGCGTCAGCACCGGCTTCAACACAGGCAGCTGCACGGTCTATCGCGGCGTTTAAACCTTCTTTTTGAAATGCATCGGTACGCGCCATAATATAAAAATCGCTATCGGTTTTTGCATCAACCGCCGCTTTAATGCGGTCAACCATTTCACCTTGGCTTACAATTTCTTTATTAGGACGATGCCCGCAACGCTTTTGCGCTACTTGGTCTTCTATATGAAAACCCGCCGCACCGGCTTTAGTCATTTCTTTTACTGTGCGTGCAATGTTAAACGCCCCACCCCAACCGGTATCGGCATCAACAAGTAGTGGTAAATCGCTCGCACCAGTAATACGACGAATATCTTCAAGCACGTTATCAAGGCTTGTCATACCTAAATCAGGCATACCAAACGAAGCGTTTGCAACACCGGCACCTGAGAGGTAAATAGCTTGGTGACCCATTTTTTCAGCCATCATCGCTGTGTAGGCGTTAATAGTACCTACCACTTGTAAAGGGCGGTTATTGGCAATAGCGTGTTTAAATTTTAATCCTGCTGACATTACTTTCTCCTCACTTTGAACGGTTGCTACGTGGAGTAACTTATAGTTTTAATCTGTAATTGTGACTGTTTAACTGCTTTTGCTAGCTTTTAACTTTTAACTTTTAACTTTTAACTTTTAGCTTTTAACTTTTAACTTTTAGCTTTTAGCTTTTAGCTTTTAGCTTTTAACAGCTTATGCTTTCTGCTTAGCTAATAAATCAAATTTGGTTTGAATATTTGCTTGCGACGCACTGATATGGCGCTTCATGAGCATTTCGGCCAGTTCACCGTCGTGGTTTTCAATGGCGTTAATAATAGCTAAATGCTCATCAAATGCTTTTGATACACGCGGCCCCACCATGCCCATTTGTACACGGTACATGCGTATTAATTGATAGAGTTCATTACACAGTAAATGAATTAAATGCGCGTTTTTACTGCCTTGAATAATACGGTAATGAAAATCTAAATCGCCGGCTTCTTGATAATAAGATTCGCCCTCTTTAACACGCTGTGTTTGTAGGTGCTGATTAAGTAATTGCTTTAAGCCTTTTACTTCTTCGGGTTCCATATTGTCGGCAGCAAGCCTACATGCCAAACCTTCAAGTGAACTGCGAACTTGATAAACTTCAATCAAACGCTCAGCGGTAAGGGCAACTACGCGGCAACCTACGTTAGCTTTACGCTCAACAAGGTAGCAACTTTCTAGGCGATTTAACGCCTCTCTAAGCGTTGCACGGCTTACACCATAACGTTTGGCAAGCTCAGGCTCTGATATTTTACTGCCTTGAACTATACTGCCTTCAACAATCTCACGGCGCATATCTACAAATACTTGATCTGATGCGGTAGTTATAGGCGCTTCGTTTAAAAATGTGTGTGTCATAAGTTATTTTTTAGATTGTCGACAATTAATGTGGTTACTATGGGCTTATTAAAAAATCATGTCAACCCTTAAACCTATCAAAATGGCTAAAAAACACGCTCATTGTCGACACTATTAACCTAAAGTCGCATAAAAATGGTTTTAGAATAGACTAAAACAGTGAAGTGTCGACAGGGCAATAAATCAGATGTTACGTCTTTAAGCGCTGAAAATGCATTATATAAATGCTATTATCGCGCTTTATTTTTATAGTATGAGCTAACGCGTGAACGCCAACACTTTTATTCCTGAGCACTTTATTGATGACGTAAAAACCTATTTACCAGCGCATCTAAACTTAGATGACTTTTTAAATGCGTGTCGCAGGCCACTCAGAAAATCTATCCGCGTTAATACTTTAAAAATTAGCATTGAAGAATTTGTAAAACGTGCCACTGAAAAAAATTGGCTGCTAACCCCCATCCCATGGTGCAGTGAAGGCTTTTGGCTAGAGCGCCCAAACGATGAAGAACAAAACCTAGCCCTTGGTAATACTGACTTACACCTAAGCGGTGCGATGTACGTACAAGAAGCAAGTTCAATGCTGCCCCCTATCGCATTAAAGCAAAGTATTAAACTCGCAGACTCTCAAAATAACACCGTGCTTGATATGGCATCAGCACCGGGTTCTAAAACATCGCAGCTAGCAGCACTTATGAATAACCAAGGCGTGCTTGTTGCAAATGAGCTATCGTCATCTCGTTTAAAGGCACTCAGCGCTACATTAAAACGCATGGGAGTAGGTAACTGTGCGCTCTCGCATTTTGATGGCGTTATATTTGGCAACTATATGTTTGAATGCTTTGACAGCATATTGCTAGACGCGCCCTGCTCTGGCGAAGGCACGGTACGTAAAGACGCCGACGCACTAAAAAATTGGTCCATAGAATCAAACATACAAATAGCCCAAGTCCAAAAAGACTTAATTAAAAGCGCATTTTATGCATTAAAGCCAGGTGGCACATTAGTGTATTCAACCTGCACACTTACACCGCTCGAAAACCAGCAAGTGTGCGATTATTTACTGAGTGAGTTTGGTGACTATATTGCCCCACAATCGCTAAGTGATTTATTTGAAGGTGCAAGTAAAGCAACAACAAGTGAAGGCTATTTGCATGTATGGCCGCAAACGTTCGACAGCGAAGGCTTTTTTATTGCTAAATTTAAAAAACACGCAAGTTGTAATAATCCAAATCAAACAGTTAAAAAAGGTGCATTTCCGTTTAACGAGTTTGATAAAAAGCAAAGTGCCGCATTTATGCAATCACTTAAAAAGCATTTTGGGTTAACTAACCTGCCTGGCAGCCTAATGCAGCGTGACAAAGAACTGTGGTTATTTCCACAAGGATTTGAAGCTGTGCAAAATAAAATTAAGTACGCACGCTTAGGTATTCAAATTGGCATTATTCATAAAAATGGCGTCAGGCTCACCCACGAATTTGCAACCGTATTTGGCAATGAGTGTAAAACTAATATTTACGCGTTAAATAACGAGCAAGCAAATGATTATTTTCAAGGTAAAGATATACGCTTAGCTGAAGCCACTCAGACAATAGGTGAGGTGGTATTAACCCTGTGTGGCTGCCCTATTGGGCTGGGTAAATGGCAAAAAAATAAGATTAAAAACTCATTACCACGAGATCTCGTGCAGAATACACAATTAATAAGCTGGGGTTAAACTAAAGTACAAATTACACATAATTAATCTAATCCTTTGTTATCAAATGTAACCAAGGGGCAAAATTAGTTATGCTTTATTTAGTAGTTTTACTACACTTTAAAGTACTTTCTTCTTCTCCCTAATGAACCAAGAAAGTGTTTTAGTTAACGCTAGGCTCAATTTAGAGTCAATTTATAGCCCAGAGGTTTTTAACCTCTGGGCAATTTTTTACGCCGTATAATAACAGTTCAGCTTTTACCAATAAGACAATTATTCACAAAGAGGTTATGAGACGCTGCGCTTTTAGAGAAGTGGTCTATCGATTCGTGAATAGCTTACTTGGTGTCTACTCATTTACTCCTCATTCACTTCTCTTTGTGCAATTGGTTTTCACTTTAACGTAAACAAACTTAACGCATTCGAAACCTACCTAGTTACAATGTTTTTTAAACATCCAGCTAGTTCTAAGCGGTTCAAAGTGAGAGCCAAACTTAAGCGATAGACATAAAATAGGCAAAGCATCAACTTGCTTAGCAACATCAAAAACTTGATAAAATTTATAACCATATTTAACGGCTAAATTTAATTCAGCAACATACAATGCTTTATACTTTGGAGGGAGTTGCTGCCAGTTCATTAGCGCTATTTGAATAATACCAAGCTGCACATCAAGCTTGTACGGCCCGAATTTTTTAGCCTGCTGAATATACTCGTATACGCGCTCTGTCGGCCCTTCTTGATAACTAACTACTTGTGCCAGTGCAATCCACGTTTCTGACCATGTTTGCCTTAACTCTAATGATTTTAATAAATCTTTTTCCGCTTGTTGATAAACCAAAAGCTTATTCTTATTTTGGCCGCTAGTTACAGCTAGATTGTGCATTTTTATGTAAGCACTTAACTGCCAGTAATGTGGCTGTGAAGGGTCTTGCGTAGTTGCATATGTAATTGCCCTATCTGCAAGCTTTAGATCTTTGAGAGTAATTGTGCTTTCAGGCTGCTTTAAAATATTGAGTGCATTAAAATACCATGTATTTGCACGCATACTTTGTAAGCTTTGATAACCTATTACTAATGTAATAACTGCAAGTATGGTAATTTGTGTGAGGCGGTTTGTATTTATATTAATCATTAAACAACGACTCAGTTAAACGCTTAGGGTTAGTAAAAAATAAATCGTGTGCATCATTTTGACCAATTAGCTCGCTCACTATTTGCTTAGCTTTACTTAAAATAGGAGGCCTACGCTTAACTGAATGAGCATCAGATGCAACATAAGTTACTAAACCGTTTTTTAGCATATCTATACTAATATTTTTTGCAGTTTCGCCCCATGCACCTTCAATGCTTGAAGCCGTTAATTGAAACTCACATCCTAATTGCTTTAAACGCTCAATATAAAAAGGATTTGCTTGAATATCGCGATTACGCTCAGGGTGAGGAATAATCACCTTTATATTTTGTTTAGCTAGCCAATTTATAAACTTATCGTAACCTTGCGGTACATGCGAGTGCGGGAGTTCTAATAATAAATAATTTACTGAATTAAGTGTACCAATAAACGGGAGTTTATTACTAAGCACTAAACTCATTAGCTCTACATCAAGCCTAACTTCAGCGGCCACAGCTAGTTTAATACCAATATTATTTACTAATGCCTGTGCTTTTAAATTAGCAAGCTCGCTATACAATTGCGAGGCTGAGTTATTAAATCGCCCAATATGTATATGTGGCGTGGCAACCATATGGGTTATTCCATCATTTTGTGCAACATTCAATAGCGCTAAAGAATCACTTAAATCTTTAGCGCCATCATCTATTCCTGGCAAAATATGAGAATGAATATCAATCATATATTTGCATTTAACTATGCATTAGGTTGTTCAGGTTTTTGCGAGTAATCATAATAGTCGTAATAACCATGGCTATGCTCGTCTTTACTTTTACTCATATCTACTTGGTTAAGCACAATACCTGCAACATGAGCTTTAGATTCAAACAGACGTTCAATACCCGCTTTAATCGGTTTAATTCGCGTAATATCCGACTTAACAACATAAATTACCGAGTCTACACTCTGTGCAATAACTAAGGCGTCACTCACAGCCTGTGTTGGTGGTGTATCTATAATTATATGGTCATACTTAGTTTTTAATATATCGAGTACTTCACTAAAGCGCGTGTTAGATAAAAGCTCTAATGGATTACCTGGGATCTGCCCGCTTGGCATAATAGCAACACCCGACTGCCCATCTACATGAACACACTCACTTAACTGCTCAGTACCTACAATTAAATTACTTAACCCCGGATGAAATACCGGTATATCAAATCGCTTTGCAATACTTGGTTTGCGTAAATCGGCATCAATTAATAAAACTTTACCCATTTGAGCAAGCGACATAGCTAAATTAGCTGAGGTTGTGGTTTTACCCTCACCCGGAGCACTTGATGTTACGGCTATTACTTTATGATCGCGCTCTAACTGAGTTAATAGCAAACTAGTTCTGAACGTTCGTACCGACTCTGCAAAACGCCTATAGTTATCATCCAGATAAGCATGTATCGGAAACACGCTATTTTTTGGTGTTTGTACATGCGGTAAAAGCCCAAGCATACGCTGTGCTAACTTACTTTCAACATCACTTTTCGTTTTAACCGTATCGTTAAGTGCATCAAATATAAAGCTCATAACTACTGCAAAACCAAAACTTGCCACAAAAGCTAAAATAACAATTAATTTTTTATTTGGTTTCGCTGGATCATTTGGTGCATAAGCTCTATCAGTAAAACGTGCAGCAGCAGAGCTAAAATCACTCGTTACTTCTGTTTCTTTTGAGCGAGATAAAAACGTGTTAAATATACTGCGATTTGTTTCTACTTCACGTTTTAATTGGTTGTATTGAGTTTCTTTGCGGGTAATATCTTGATATTCGGCACGAATTTTAACTAAGTCACGCTCAAGCGCACTAACAGTACGAGTAATGCGGTTTAGCTCTTTTTCAATGCCGGTAATAAGGCCCTTAATTTGCTTATTTAAATTGTTTTTTACCGTTGCTAACTCTGCTTTAGCTGAGATCATACGCGGATGTTTAGGGCCGTACACTTCGCCTAAATCACTGAGTTTACGCTCTACTAATATAACTTCGCGCTTTACATCCTGTATTACTTTGTGGGATGTAATTTCAGGCATACTCCCTAATAACTCCAAGTTATTATTGCCGTACTCAGTTATTACGCGATTTATACTCACAAGATTATTTTTTTCATTGCGCGCTACAATTAACTGTTGTGATATTTGCTCAAGCTCTTGTGTGGCGAGCCCAGCTATACCTTCAATATCAACTAGTTTTTGCTTCTCTCTGTAGTTTTGTAAGCGCACTTCTGAGTCATCGAGTTGAATTCGTAATTGCGATAAACGCGTATTTAACCAGTTAGAGGCTTGTTGAGTAATCCCCATTTTTGCACGCATTTGGCTATCTATATAAACTTCACCAACGGTATTCGCTACAAGCGCTGCTAGTTTAGGATCGCTCGATTCAAAGCTAACTCTAACGAGTTGAGTTTTAATAATAGGCGAGACTGAAAGACGTGACTTAAACACAGCTAATAAACCAAGCATTTCTCGTTCTGCTTGTTCTTGTGCATCATATACCGTTTCTTCCTTTTTATTTAAAAAAGGGAGTTGCTCTTTTATAGCTGTTTTAAGTTCACCCAACGCAGACGGTTTAGCTATAAAGTCTGTATGCGCTTTTAAATTAAGCTTAGTGATTACTTCGCGGGCAATACTGTCCGATTTAATCACCTCAAACTGCGTCAAATAATATTCTTTTTTTGTCGAATCAAGACCGTATATCTCTTCAAAGCTTACTGCCTTAGTTTGCTCAGCTTCTATAAGTAAAGTAGCAGTTGCAATGTATTTTGGCACTAAGGTCAAAGCCACCATAATAGTTAACAAAGTAACTACTGTAGCAAACCCTAAAATACGCCATTTAGCGAGTTTAATTACATTAAGGTAAGATCCTAAATCAATAATTTCTTCATTATTACTTAGGTTTTCATTTGTTTGGTTCATTAAATACTGCCCTGTAAACTGCTTAAAACAACCGTTGTTCAATTTTTATGGTATCGCCCGCTGCAATTTGGCTATTTAAACTACCTTTTTGTTGCTGCTGTTTAGTTTGCTCTTTAAATATGTATATTTTATCAATAGAGGCGCGCTCAGTTAAACCACCGGCAAGCGCAATCGCCTGGTTAACCGTCATTGCGGGTTGATAAGGGTAAGCGCCAGGCTCTTTAACTTCACCATGAATATAAAAAGGTCGGTATTCAATTACCTGAACATATATATTTGGATTTACTAAATAATCAGGTTTTAAACCTTGCGTTATAACTTGTTCTACTTCAGAAGTGTTAAGACCAGCTAATTTAACTTTACCTAAAAAAGGATAATTAACTTCCCCACTATTACCCAAAAGTGCAGTAACCTCTAAATCGGGTTGGCCAAATACTTTTATTTCTACCTTATCACCAGCACCAATTACATAACTTTGCGCTGTTTGCGCAAAGCTAACACTACTAAATATTAGAAGTGTTAAACTAAAAATAAACTTCATTAGTTAGCCTTTAAAGCAAACGTAAAATTAACACCTACAACTACTCGATCGAACTCAATTGCATTTTGTGTAGAATTTTTATCAATAAAATCGACATAAGTAGAAACCATACCAAATCTACTCGCAATATAATTTAAACCTAAGCGTGCACTCTTAGTTTTATCTTTTCGGCCAATATCACCTGTGTATTGCTCGTCAATATAAGTAACTCCTACAAGCGAGCTTAAATAATCGCTCCAGCTATGTGTCCAATTAATACCGTAAAAACTTTCTTTAATATAATCGCCTTGTACTAATGGGTCTTTTGCTGCTCGGCTAGTCATAAGTTGAACGGTAGAATAACTAAGTGGCTGCCAGTTAACCCCAGCTTCCCAACTTAAACCGCTAAAACTCTCACGTTCATTGGCACTAAAATCTTTATTTTGATAACCCAATTTAAATGAACCTGAAGTAAGTGCTGTTGCTTCCCACTCCATACCAAGCAGCACCTTTACGTCGTCTGAGTCACGTGATATGCCGCTACTTGCTAAAAAATCGTAACGATAATTTTCTTGCTTAACTTCTAAAAATGTACGTGTAGCAGCTTGAGTATTGTAATAACCGGTAATACCAACCAACGATTTATCGTAATCACGAAACTGTGACACGGCTCTAAAATTTTGATATTTTTTACTATAAAAACCCGCGTTTAAAGCAACTTGTGCTTTTGAGCTTTGCGCACCATATTCATAGCGTGCTGTAATATTTTGCTGCTGGTATTTTACAAGCTCATTTACTGCATCCCCAAGGCCCTCAGTTAAACCACTGCCACGCGGCTCATAAAGCCAGTCGGCTTTACCATTAACATCTAGGCGATGCTGGCTGGTAAACTCTTTATGTACACCAACACCAATATTTACTTGGGTAAAATTATCAACGCTCTCCTTATTATGCAAAGAGCTACTTGTGCCTAAATCAAGGTTATAACTATCGGGGCCGTCTTCAATAGCTGCCTTTATATTAGGGGTAATGGTCCAAATTGTACGTGACTCTTCATTTTCTGGCGTACTAAAAAAGTTATTATTACTGCTTATACCCGTTTGTAACGTTGGCGTAATTTCGGCGCCATCTTTAGTTATAAAACTACCTGGTTTTAAATTAGCAGCCGCAGGTGCTGCGACCCCTACACTTAACAAAGCAAATATAGGTGCAAGTGTTTTAGTATGCATTCGCATTCTTAAATCCTTTAAAAATTGTCATAAAAATAATTTTTATATCAAACCATAACGACCAGTGCTTAATATAATGTAAGTCAAATTCAACACGTTTTTCCATTTTGTTCAGCGTATCAGTTTCGCCGCGCCATCCGTTAATTTGAGCCCAGCCTGTTATACCTGGCTTTGCTTTATGCCTAAACATATAAAACTCTACTTTTTTACGGTATTCCTCATTATGGGCAACCGCGTGAGGCCTTGGCCCGACTATCGACATATCGCCTTTTAAAACATTTATAAATTGCGGTAATTCGTCAAGGCTTGTGCGGCGTAAAAAGCCACCTAAAGGTGTAATACGCACATCATTTTTTGTGGCTTGCGTTACCACTGCACTGTTTTCTGTAACACTCATTGAACGAAACTTCCATACTTTAATTTTACGTCCATCAAGCCCGTACCGGTCTTGCTTAAAAATCACAGGGCCTTTTGAGGTAAATTTAACAGCAAACGCAATTGCAACAAGTACAGGAGAAATCAGCATTAAAATAATAGAGGCAACAACTATATCTTCAGTACGCTTTATAAATTCACGAGCACCTATAAACGGTGATTCAAACACACTTAATGTGTCAACATCCCCAACATGCTCAATACGAGCATGTATTAAGTTAGATATTAAAAAGTCAGGAATTATATGCACATCAACCGTTGTATCACCCAGTTGACGCAAAATATCAGCTATACGCTTATCAGCTTTCATAGGTAAAGCAATATATAAAACGCTAATTACACCATCACGGGCTGCATCTACTGCATTTTGAATTCGTCCTGCAACATCGTGTTTTGTTGAGTTTTCAAAAAGTCGCTCTGGTTGCCTGTCATCATAAAAACCTAAAAACTTAAAGCCAAGTTCGTCATTTTTAGTAATCTCGTTATATAAATGTACTGCTGACTCGGTAGCCCCAACAATGGCAACATTGCGTAAATTTAACCCTAGTTTACGTCTACTTCTTTTAAATAAGTATGCAGCAAGGCGCCAAGCATATAAAAAAGTTACGCTTAACAAAAACCACAAACCCAGACCAATACGAGAAAGCGACTCAGTAAACTTAAATGCAAACGATATAAGAAACAAAACGACAAATGCAGAAAACAAAGAGCCCCAAGCACAAAGCACCATAGTTCTAAATTTACCAGCACGCCAAGAGCGATAAGCGGAGAATATTTCAGCACAGTATAAATAGCTCAAAGCAACGGTTAAAACCGAAACCATATAAATAGGAGTGAGCTCAAAGCTATAGAACAAAGCCGAGCACTGAAAGGCTAAAAACAATGCAAAAATATCGAATAACCGATAAAAATTCGCATCAGACGAGCCATTAGGCTTAAACGTCCTTGAAGATGTCATAATACTATGTATCCCTATAGATATCTTAAAAGTGAAATAAGCTCCACAAAACTGTGCGGCAAATGTTACAGTATCATACTAAAGTATTCAACATTAAGGATGACTTTATATATAGTAATATTATGTAAAATGTCTTTAAGTAGCGAGGAACTTACACAAAACAAAACAAATATAAACTTACACAAACATTCATAAACACCTCCAAACAGAAGCATCTTATTTTTATTTAAACAAATCTTTAAACCAAGCCCATACCCCAAAAGAGTAATTACTAAATATATCAATACCTAAAGCCGACTTAACTAAATAAATAATAAGCAGCAAAGTTGTAATAACAAAAAAACTAAACATAGATATAGTGATTGCCTGCGATATAGTTGCTATTTTTTGCTCTTTTTTACTAAGTTCTCTTCTGTTACGACCAGCCAGTAAAACAAAATAGTATCTGTATTTAAAAAACTTAATTACACCTCTGCAATCCACAGCATGCTTACCCCACTGCCTTGCACCTATAGCCACTTTTAAATGAGCTAGCTGCTCTTCAGTAAAGCTATCTTGCACATTACTAGGCATACGATTTAGTAAACTGCGTATAGCTGGATCTGCTTTTAATTTCGACAAACGTAAATCCTACTTATTTTTGAAATACAAAATGTTAATAATATAAACAATAAAAAAGCCAATTAAAAACTTAATTGGCTTTTTAAATAAAAAGTAAATATTTACTTAATTGTACTTGAGCGATATGTATTATTATTTAACCAACTAGGTTTTTCGACTTTAGGAATTTGACCATCTTGAGATATATTAGTTTGATGGTAAGAATGCTGATTCCATATTCTAGTCGCATTTTTCCATGGTTTACTACTATCAGCAGCACCATATACAGTTACACCGTTTTTAATTGACCAGCGAGAATCATAGTTATTAGAAACAACAACTAACTCAGCGTTATTATCGCCTTCTAAATCTACTACTATTGGATATTCCCAAAGTGATGCCGTTGAATTATCAACGGTTGATAAAACTTCACCATTAACACCATTAAGCACTCTAACAGTAAGATGATCTTGAACTATTACTTCATCAATACCATCGCCATTAAAGTCATAAGCGCTTACACCTATTTTACCACTCCACTCGTCATCGTTAGCCACAGACCACACTAACTGCCCATCTTTATCGTACATAGTAACAGCTGTGTAACCCGCGTTTACAATGCCCATACGAGTTGAACCTAAAAAGTTTGATATGGCTTGTGCACCACCACCTGAGTTAGCCTCAGTATTAACTTCCCACTTAACGTTACCATTATGTTCAAGTACTACTATTCGACTTTTTTCTTGTGATAAAGTACCAGAAGGAATTGACAATATAATCTCAGGCTTTTTATCATCATCGAGATCGGCGACAGATGAGAACCATACGTCATTTTCGCCCTTATATGACCAAAGAACAGCGCCATTTTCATCTAGTAACTCACCTTTGGTAAATACTTCCTGAATACCATCATTGTTTGAATCAAAAATAGTAGATGTTGGTGACCTATTAAAATTGAATAACGAGCCAGTATCATAATTATAAACAGCATCTCCAAGCGTAAACTCTAAAGAACCATCGTTATTTATGTCTGCTATAGCTATATCACTGGTGGTTCTCCAGCCAGAATTGATCTTGCCTATTTGTTTTTTTGCTACTCCATTGTTATCAATCACAGATACAAAATCTTCAAACCTACTCGTAGCTATAATTTCAACTATATCATCATTGTCGAAGTCAGCCGCCCCCACCGAGAATGCCGCATCAGCCATAATCGCACCTTGAGAGTAATCCCATAACTCAGTGCCATTAATACCGCTCAGCGCTCTTACAACTCCGTGTGAGTAATCTCCATTTTTAAAGGTAACAACGACTATATCAGCCACATCACTATTATTGATAACACCGTCATTGTTATCATCATTTAGCTGAACAATAACTGGAGTGCTCATTACTTGATTGTATTGCGGCATAAAGTCACTAGAATTCCATTGCCATTTTGGTTCCATTGCAAATGGAGCAATTGGTTCAGCAACAGATGGTAGGTTCCCTTTAAACTCACCACCTAATAATGCCATCGAACCACGAAAACTCTGGCCAATTACAGGCATTTTTGCGATACCAAAAGAGGCTTTAATATCAGCATAAGGAGCTAAAATCACCCCTTCCCAGCGGCTACCTTTAATATTAAGATTTTGAGCATCAACAAAATTAAATACAGTTTTAGAAGTATGCTTTCTTAACCTAGCAAAGCTTTTACTTCTTACATTTACATTTTGATCGCCTGTTATATTAAAAATAACAGTAGCTCCTTTAGGTATACCACGAACTTTAAAAGTATGAGCTTTAGCAAATCGCTCAGCATCTACATTAAATACTTGAGTTTCAGATGTACTATCACCTTTTAGGTAAAGCCCACCCCACGTCCATTTAGTTGTACCTGTTTCGTCAAGCTGATTGAGTTCTGAGCTTAAACTTTTATAGTATTCTTCTTGCTCATCAAAGCTAAACGGGAATGCAGATTCATCTTGGTGGCTTTTAATGCTTGAACCTTGCTCCATGCTCCAACGCACACTCCAATGGGTGTCAATACCACCACCGGCAAGCATGCTACCAACAAACTGGCGACCGCGCTCAAATTCAATGCCTGTTTCGCTGATTAAGTAATATTCATTAGGGCTCGATGAGCGGTTATAGCCAACACTGTAAACACCTTTTAAATTAATATCGCCAGCAGCAATAGCGCCATCAGCACGGCCTACGTGAGACTTAAACTCGTCAAATACAAATGCAGAAAAGTTATTTGCAACACCTAAGTCTGCTGCTAATGTTTGCGAGCTAGCTAAAGTAAGTGCAATCATTGCGCTTAATTTTTTAAATTTTGTTAATGTTTTAATCATTTCTTCCCTCGAAAATAAAAAGTCCATTATCATGCATCAAATTTAAAGTAACCTTTATTAAGGTTACTATTCCTATTATTAATTCAGGACATTATATATACAAACAAGATCAAAAAAAACAAAAAACACTACAAAAGGATTACTTTATTACTAAAATAACAATGTAAAACAACAAAAAAAGCTAAAAGCAATGATAAACAAAGAAATCAGGGCAAAACTTTAATACCAAATAACTAGAAAATGTTTAATTTAAGTTTATAAAGTTGAGCAAGGGCTTTCTAGTTAACCTCTTATACTGAAGCAATTTACTGTACGAGGTATCAAGAGAAAATTTAAATAGCAAAAATAAATTCATTGTTATAAAACCTAGCTTACATAACTAAGCCAATCATAGGGCGACGACACTTTTAAAGTTTTACCATAACCACAATTAACAAACAAAGTAGTATTACAAAAATTATCATACTTAAAATTAAAACTTGAAATCATCCAAAATAAAACACCATCCTTGTGCGTATACTAATATGTCTTTAGGCAATCATTATTAATAGCACTTTAGTATTGAAGTAAAATAATACTCTGAATAATTAGTGCAAAGAATTATTTGCTTTGATAATTTCAATATTAAATGTTGCCTGCAACTATAAAAACACAACTATAGCTCTGAAGTACTCTAAGGATTTAATCATTCATATACTTATTATTTTGATTTATCTTTAAGTAGTAAATATGCAAATTTAGAGTTTGTAATTAAGTAACGCTTCCACATTCTGCCAGGTTCTTGCATAACTCTATAAAACCATTCTAAGCCTGCGTTTTGCATCCACCGTGGTGCACGATTAACTTTTCCAGCTACTACATCAAATGTACCTCCTACGCCCATAACAAAATCAACACCTAATTTGTCTTGCCACTTATTGATAAAGTTTTCTTTTTTGGGTGAGGTAATTGCTACAAATAATAACTTTGCACCTGATTCACGTATTTTATTAACAACAGCTTCCTCATCATCCCAAAAATAGCCATCGTTATACCCAGCGATTATTAAATTAGGATTTTGCGCTGTCACTTTATCAACGGTTTTAGTAACTACATCTTCGGTAGCACCGAGTAAAAACACAGGGAAATCTCGTCTTGCACTCATTGTTAATAGCTCATGGAATAAATCAACACCAGCAACACGTTCTGGTACATCATGACCTAAAAAGCGGGCCCCAAACACGACGCCCATCCCATCTATATTTATTAAATCGCACGCTCTTACTGAATCAGCTAAAACAGGATCTTTTTGCATGTTCACAATTTTTGCCACATTAACTACCACGTGCTGTAAAAATTGCTTTTTCTCTATTCTACTTTCAATAAAAGAAACTGTTTCTTCCATTGTTGCTATATCCATTGGTGCTTTTAGAAATTCAATTCGTTTCATTTTTATATCCGTTTTAAAAGTGGTTCAGCTTCTACTTTGTTAACTAATTTTTTGGCTATGTTTTTGACTATGAAAGTAAGCAAATGAATAATAAACCCACGCTTGGGTCCAACGTATGTAGTTTATTTTATTAGTAAAAAGCTTATTTTTTTGATAAATAAAACGCTGCTCTTTTGATAGGTACAGTGTTTCAATAGATCGGTTTATTATTTTTTCAGCCATAGCAAAGTCATCGGCTGTTTTACCTACTTTTAATAACGTAAAAATAGCTTGCGACACACTATGCATGTCTAATGGATAACGGTTGTTATTATAATATTTAGCAGTACCGTCTTTTTCGAATAGGTGCTCTTTATAATATTGTAATCCTAGCTTAATAGGCTCTTCAAATTCATCTGTATTTAGAGCATCACTTAATAAGCGTAATGCTTCTAAATTGTAGCCTGTGTGAAAACCGTCTATAAATTGATGATGATGGCGAGCGCCATAAACCCAAGAGCCATCAGTTCCCTGACCTTTTACTGACTGACGCGCAGCATTTAAAGCAAGCTGCTTATAATTTTCATTTCTTGTAAGTGTAGCCACTTTTGCTACCCATGCAGCGCCCCATAGACTTGCGTTATGTACAAATGTATTTTCACCTGGTATGTAGCCAAAAAACTGTTTATCATCACTTTCTTTGTATAAAGTTTTAACTATAAAATGAGCACTATCAAGCGCTGGTTCTCTATATTTATTTTCGCCGGTCACTTCACTTAATGCGTATAAAGCTTGTGCCACATAAATAGTGGTAATAACGTTGGGCTTACCCTTTGGCACAAAAAAAGCGCGGGCATTCCAGTCAAAATGATATCCCCAACAACTATGTAACCAAGTAGTTTTATCGCTTTGTTGGGTAAGCAACCAGTCAGCAAGTTCTTTGGCTTCATCTAAATATATTTGCTCATTCTTTGCTTTATAGTCTTCCAGTAAACCTAAAATAAATAAACCAATTCCTTTAGGATTACGCTTTTTTGGTACCCCGCATAATGGTCTTAAGTTTATTGCTGAACGTTTATGTAACTGAATCCAAGCAAGCCCAACAAGACCCCTTTTTAAACGAGGGAATAATTCAAATAGCTTACTATTGAGTCCATCAAAAGGGTCTTGTCCTGCATAATCATCACTTTTAGCGATAAGAAACATTTTTTTTGTTATTAAACCAACCTGACAACTCATTTCTCCGCCCTTATAATTAATTTCTGGTAGTAATTTGATAAGCTTTTAGCTACTACATCATCTTTAAAACACTCTAAAAACTTACCCTTGGCAGCCTTTCCAAATTGAATTCGCTTGTCTATGTTATGTGTGAGCTCATTTAATGCATCAGAAATTTGTTCTATGTTACCTGGTTGTACTAACAAGCCATGAACATTGTGTGTAATTGCATCTTCTACTGCACCTACGGGTGTTGTTATAACAGGCAAACCTACAGACATAGCTTCAAGAATACTCATAGGTAGGCCTTCAGCATAACTTGGTAGTACAACGACATCAGTGCGAGATAGTAGCTCCAGTTTTTGTTCTTTATCGATCCAGCCCAAAACTTCAACTTTGTCTGCAATTTTTAATGTGCTACATAAATCGTGGATTTCTTGAATGTTGCCATTACCTGCAATTAGTAAACGAGCATTATCGCAAGGTGACAATGCAAAAGCATTTAACAAATCTTTAATGCCCTTACGCTGTGATAACTCTCCCATAAAAGTAAAGTTGCAAGTATCGTGTTGTACTTTATTTAATTTAATTTCAGGAACTGGGTTGAATAAAACATTCCAATTTCTATCCGTTAATCGCTCAAATTCTTTTACCCAACTAGATCCTAAACACAAGCATAATTCATACTTTTTAAACGTATTAATTACTCTGCTTTTTTGTTTACTATTTAAATTATAAAAAAAATTATCCACTTGCGCTGCATGGCATTGATAAATCGTTGGTATGGAAAAAAGTCTCAACCAAAATAAAAAATAACTTTTACGCTGAAAACTTCCTTTTAACGAACCATGTATATGCGCAACATTAAATCGTTTAAATAATAGTAAGAAAGGAAAATATATTGCCGAAATTAATAACGAAAAGTACTTATTACCCCACCCACTTGGGTTGTGGGAGTGAAAATACTCTATATCATGCTCTTTATTTAAAAAATCATTATTCATAAATGTGGTAACTACTGAGGCAACACCACCCTTAGCTTTATTAGAAACACTAATGACTAAAATTTTACTTTTCAATTTTATAATCCCTTACAGTTTTACTGTATAATTTTCCATAAACTTATTTTTCAAGCCCCCTAATGCGGACTGTAATCCGTCAATACCAAATAATGTATTGATTTCAATCACTACAATTCCATTATTTGTTATAGCAATATCCCAGCCGGTTAAATTCAAAATTATATTTTTATTCGCAAGTTCTAATATTTCATTTTGAATATTTAACCAATTAGGAATTATTAAATCTTTAAATTTAAAACCGGAGTCTGGGTGCTCATAAAAACGGGATGAGCCATATTCATGTGTTGCATAATCTCTAAAAGCGTGACCGGTTAGTAAATCAATACCTATAACAAGGCCTCCTGCAGATGTATTGTCTATTTCACTACCCTTCGACCCCATTCTTAGCGTTGTAGCTATTATCTCTACTTGCCCTTGAGTATTTCTTTTTGTAATAACCCTAAGAGTGTTTACACTGTGAGCGTAGACGGCTTCGATATCCAAATGCTGTGAAATAGCTTCTTCTATAACAAAATCACCTTTCAACTTACTAACATAATCAAAGTTTAACTCTAAATCTGAGCCTTTAATTTTATAAACATCGTCTTGCTTTTTAGCAATTAAAATTCCACTACCTCCCCGCCCATTTGCAGGTTTAATAAATAATTTAGCACTATGGGAGGAGCTTAATAATTCTGCAAAACTATCGTTATTTAGTGCAATACCTTTTGAATTAAAAATATAGCGAGTCTTTTTCTTAGCTATGACATTTGCCGTTGGGAAGTTCATTCCATCAAACAACACATCCATTACTATTTTATCTTCTACAATATTAAGTAATGCTTTAGAGTTATCATACTGCGGAAATATAATCTTATAAAAATAATAACTAGGTATAAATTGCTTCATCTCATCGATGGTCAACGTACAGTTAGCTGAGTAAAAATCATGATTGAAATATTGCAAAGGAAAACACCCCCAATACTTTTTCAATGCTTTAATTTCAGACTTAATTACAGCAATATCTTTTTTATCCGTAGATTGCTTAAAACGCTGCATATTTGCTTTGTACCTATAATTAAATTTAATTAAATAAAGGCACCGAATTTTTTCCATAACTGTATGTTTTAATAACTGTAACATTTTCATATTGCTACCTTTGCAATTCACAAATAGCTTGTCTCATTTTGCCATTTTTAGTTCTAATAAAATCATTAACTACAGTTATAGTGACTTCCATTTTATGGCCTAACCGCTCTTTAATATTAGTAATTAGTTTTAAGCGTTCAGAGTCGATAAAATCTGAATTACAAGTGACTAAAACTTCTATTTTCATTAACTCTTTTTGAATGAATTGAGTACCTAATAAACCATCAACCCCTTTAGGTATATGATTTAGTATATGTACCTTTTGACCATCTTCAGCGACTAAGTAATCTCCAACCCGACCTTCTATACTCTCAACAATAGGGAATACTCTTCCACAAGCACATGAAGTTTTATCCGATAAAATTACATGATCACCCGTTTTATAGCGTATTAATGGGTAAAGTGAATTATTGTAATTAGTGCCTATTATTTCTGCTCTTTCCTTACCTTCTTCGCTTTCACCTGCCGGAATTAATTCAACGTGCGAGTAATCCGTTAAAATATGATAAGAACCGTGCTCACAACTGCCAATAGCCGCAACACGTTCAAAAAGGCCATACCAATCAAATACTGTACATTTAAATCTTTTTTCGACTAATATTTTATCTTCTTTTGCCAAAGACTCCGATGAGGTAACTATCGACTTCAATACACCCGGATAATATAAATCATTAGTATCTAAGTATTTTGCGAGTGTAACTATTGAAGATGGGTATGCTTGAATTATTTGCGCATCAAAATCAGCCATTGCTTTAATATAACTAGATAAATGCTGCTGACTCATATGAAATGAAGAAAGCATAATCATGTTTTCAAAATAAGAGTAACGCCAAAATGGCGCTTTTTTTTGATTTAAAGGAACAATCATATCCCCTCTTATCCATGCTCTTTTATCACCATCCTTAAAGCCAGCCCAAGCCATCATCCTGTTGACGAATGCTTGCTCAATAACTACAGACTCCATATTCTGTAAGATTGTCAACGGAGAGCCTGTAGTCCCACTAGTTGCACCTTTAATTATTGGTCCGTTTCTTTTTGAAGATAAAAACTGGTCTTTATTTTCATTAATAGTTTTTTTATCTATAAAAGAAAAATCGTTTATTTCTTTTGCATTCGTTTTATAAAACTCAGTATTTTGGGTCGCTTCATTAATTATTTTTTTTTGCATTTTAGTTTGGTAACTACTTAATGCGTTAATATCAAAATCGTGAGTCATCAGTTCACTAGTAAGCTTTGCGCACTCTTTATTCTCACGTAGTTTCTGCCTTATGAGAGCTCTAATACTTAATAAAACATTTTGAACTAAAATAGGGCTTGATTGATATATTTTATTCGTAAACATTAAAAGTAGTCCTTTGGATTAACGTTCGATTTAATTACTTTACCCGGTATACCAGCTACTACACTATTGTCTGGGACGCCAATAACTACAACGCTATTAGCTCCAACAACACAATTATTGCCAACTTTTACTTCTCCCAAAATTTTAGCACCTGTAGCTATAAAACAGTTATCACCAATAATGGGAACATTTTTCGATTTAGATTTCCCGCCAATAGTAACATTAGATCCTATGACACAATTTTTGCCGATAATGGATCTTTTATGTATCACTACCCCTATTCCACCATAAGCGAATATAGTGTTACTGCCAATTTCGCACTCTGAAAAAACAGCACTATTGTGGAAAATACGAATTAAAGCATTAAATAACTTTGGTAAAAGTGGGGTTTTGTTTTTATAAAACCAAGAACCTATTTTATATAACATCATTTTTATATTTCCTTGAATAAACTAAATATAAACACGAAAAAAATAACATAATGACAGGGGTTTTAGTGGTCAGTGCATTATTTGTTAACGATACTGCAAATAACACGAGTAAAGAAACTTGCATATAAATATCATTTTTCCAAACCATTTTTATTGATATTAAAAAACTAGAAAGAAGAAGTAAAATAGTGCCAAATAAACCAAAGCTGACTACCCACCCTATTACATAGTTTTCTATTACATTAATACCAATATAAAACTCTATATTATTCATAATTGAAGCTGAAGCACCTAGCAGCCATTCACTAATACTTAATTGTTCTAAAATAATAAAAACATCAAAACGCGCTTGTGCGCTGCCATCTATATACAGTTTACTTATAATCCGCTCACCCACTGGTGTAAGTGTTAAAATTAAGATTATTACTATCAATGTGAGTAAAAAAAATGCTTGCGCTAATGCAAATTTAAGTTTTGACATTTTGATGCCAGCTGTAAAAAAACGCATCGAATTTGGTAGCGTCATTATTACGAAACCGGCCAAAAACATTCCTGCGGCTCCTCTTCCACCAAAAGCAAATAGCGCGATTAACATAACTGTAAAATAAATAAAGACAGGGATCTTCGTTTTATTTAATAATAATAAAGCCAAAGAGGCAGTAATTAATGCATTATTTAATGGATGTGTTAATAGAGCAGTTGAACGAAAATGTGAAAAGCTTGAAAAACTAACATCAACCAAAGTTTTGCCTAATATAAATTCTAAGATAGCAATTACGGCATTAATAAATAACAAATAAGCTACTAGCTTTAATAGCTTGTCTTTATGTTCGTTTGTTAATTGGCTTAAAATATATATAGCCAACAATGCAGACACTATTGTATCTATTAAATAGGCCATACCTGAAGTACCAAATCGATATAATCCATATAATACAACAATAGAAACACTCAGCGAACTTATTAGCCAAGCGCTCTTTAGTTCTTTTAAATTACCTAACGGTTTACTGATGCCTTTTTTAAGCGTAAGCAATACAGTAAAAAACAATAAAACATAACTATATATATGGATTTTTACTAAAGGGCTACCGCCATCAGAAACATATTTAACACCTAAATCTTCCAGCAGATACCCGCCTAAAATAAAAGAAGATATAAAAACGAAAAGCATTGCTCTATACATGGTTTGGCTATTCATGATTGCGAATCCAGTGTCGGCATTTTTTATAGTTTAATAAAACCATTACTACTAAGAATATTAATATTCCGAATAATACATTTATGGCTAAATATAAAGTTGGAATTTCTATATATAAGAATTGCTTTGTATAAAAAAAATCGAGTAAATAGCCCATACAAGCAGATGAGAAAATTATTTTATATACTTGTCTAGGAATGATGAATTTATAACCTTTTTTAAGTGATACAAATAAACTTAGAAAAAAAGATATTAAACTGGTTATTAAAAAAGAGAATGCTGCACCGGTTAACCCATAGTTTGGTATTAATATCGTTAATAACACTAAATTTAATAGTAATGATATTAAACTTATTCTCGGTATATACTTAGTACTTAATGAAAATTGAAGACCATGATCTATATAATGCGCTTTTACATTCAAGATGAAAACTGCTGCACATAATATGTAAATTATAGTCGTTCCTTGCGACAAATATTCTTCGCTGAGCAGTAATTGAGTAATCGGTTGAGCTAATATACAAAAGCCTAATAGCCCTGGTAACGTAATAAACATTAGAAGTGTTAAATACTCGCTATGGGCTTTATATAATTCAGTCTTGTTATTAATTTTTTTTGTGAGTTCAGGGTAGCTCGGCAAAGCAACAACCATGAAAATTAATGCGCCTATCCCCAAAAGAATGTTCGAAATAGCCGCATAAATGCCCGTTTGAGCCAAACTCAATGAATCAGCGATAAAGTAACGATCTAAACGACTTGATATGGACGCTACGAGGCCACTTACCATTAATGGTATTCCATATGTATAAATAATATTGGCATCAACTGAAAAAAGTTCTTTTATACTTATCTTTAAGCTTTTAAATACAATTATACCTGCTATAAAATTACTTAAGGCTAAAGCAAATAGAGCCAGTAATAAATCTGCTTTAATTATTAGAAAAAACCAGGTAAATATTATCGCCAATACAGATTGAACTAAAACAGCGAGGCGATACGGATTCAAGCGTTCCATAACTCGTGCTAACTCTAAATAAAATAAGTACAACGCTTTAGTTACAAAAAGTATAAATGTAGTAACTAAAATATTTAAACTTAATAAATCGGTTAAATACAGCCCTAAAACCACCAAAAAAAATGCAGGTATGGTACAACACAAAATTATAGAACACGCTATAGCAGCAAAACGTGAGTGTTGCTCTTTAGTTTTACTTGGTAATAGACGTAGCATGCTCGAGTTGACCCACTGAGCAGCAACAGCTCTTACTATTTCAACGGTAAGCAGCATTAGTGACAACATACCATATTCAGTAGTTGTTAATAGCTTCGTATGAATACTAATTAAAGCGAAAACACTTATTGCTGCAAATATTTGAACAGGTGCATATTTTAATAGTTGTTTAAGCATCATTTAACTTCATCTATAACTTTTACATATAAATCACTGTATTGCTCAAAAATGCATGTAATATTAAATTTAGTTTCGAGAGCGCGTTTCGAGTAGTCTACGTTATGCTTTAAAACAAGATTATTAATTTTGTCGGGGCTCAACGAGTCTGAGTAATATAAAACCCCCATTTTTTCAAAGAAAGTTTTCTCATCTTCAAGTATGCCAACCTCAGTGGCAACTAGAGGTAGACCAACAGCTAACATCTCTAAAGGAGCTAAGCCAAAAGTCTCTTCGCTAGAAGTAAAAACACCTAAATCAGAATTAAGGTATTGCTCAACAATTTGGGTTTTGTTTAGCTTACCTAAAAAGCTCACTTTTCCTTCTAAGCCCAAAGAAGTCACCTGCTTTTTAAGTTGCTCAGTGTATAGTCTATCGGCGGCTGGCCCGATAATAATTAGAGAAGACCCAAGACCACTTTTGACTAGTTTATTAAACAAAACGATAGAATCTTCGAGCCTCTTTCTTGGTGTTAATAATGCACAGGTCACAAGCTTTATTTCTTTTCGTTCACGTTTTATATAGTCAGCTTCAAAATATTTTTGATCAATTGGATTATGAATTACTTTCGATTTGAAGTTATCCTCAAATAGTGCTTGCTCTAACTGCTGACCTACGACAACTACAAAGTCACTCCGTGTTTTTAAAATTAGCGGAATAACCCTTTCATATAAAAAATTATTCACTAAGCCAACATCTCTACGGGCTATTTTTTTATAACTATGAACTGTAACTACTGTTTTACCTGTAAAGCCGCTTCCAATTAATGAACTCCAAAAATGCGTATGAACTAAATCTGGTTTAAGTAACTTTAATAATTTACGAATATGCCAATTTTGCCAAAGAATACCTGGAATTTTTAAACCCGTTTGTTTACTAGATGCTGGCAACCAAATAAAATCCACATTATCGGCTAAGTTAATAACTTCACCTGTGTAGGATGTTTTACTCTGCGGATCGAGCCCAATGATAGTAAACTTAAAGCTAGTGTCAGAATGATTAACCAAATATTCGGCAAACATTTGGCAAACACTGTCTACCCCACCACAGTTTTCTGTACCCCACTCATAAGTTGAGAGGGGCATAATTAGTGCTATATGTTTTTTATCCATAATACTTATTCATAATATAACGACCGGGATCATGTTGATGCACCACATGTGATGGGTTGCCTACTGCAGTTGCATTTTCAGGTATATCCTTAACCACTACTGCACCAGCACCAATAGTAACGTTATTGCCTATAACAATATTTTCTACAATACATACCATAGGCCCTATGTATACATTATTACCAATAGAGGCAGCTTTGCCGTGATTGCTGCCTATATTTACAAATTGACTGATATTGCAGTTAATTCCAATTTCTACTGATGGGCTAATAACGATTCCAGTTGCATGCCCTAAATAAAGTCCGGCGCCAATTTTTGCTTCTTTAGGTATTTGAATTTGATATTTAATTGAAAGATGAGTATGCATATATCGAGCAAAAAGTTTTAATATCGAATTACTGGAGCTAGTAAGCCTTAACCAAAATGTATATTTAAAAGATCGATTATTGTTTAACAAATCTTTTATTAATAAATTATTTGAATAACGGCCAGTTTGACGGCTTAAGTCACTTTTAATTAGCTCAAATGGAGTCATCATTTAACTTACATTATCCCGCGCGTGTCTATAACAACTTTTGAGGCAAATTCTGTTTTATCTGCTGCTTTAAATTGTTTGTGATCTACTAGCACTACTATAATATTAGCTTGCTCTAATGCTGTTTCTAATGTTGTAAGCTCTACACCTTTTAATGAAAGCTTTTCAGGTAATTCTTGTATATTAGGTTCTACTGCTAAAATTTTACCTACGTTTTGTGTGGCTAGCTCTTGTACTATTTGTAATGCAGGGCTTTCACGCAAGTCGTCAATATCGGCTTTAAATGCAAGCCCTAAACACGCTATAACTGGGCGTTTAAACTCGTCAGCGGCTTTAGCTATTTTACTTATTACGTAATGCGGTTTTGCATCATTTGTTAAACGCGCTTGTTTAATTATTTTTGCTTCGTCTGGGCAGCTAGCAACAATAAACCACGGGTCAACAGCAATACAGTGTCCTCCAACACCCGGGCCTGGGTTAAGTATATTTACGCGAGGGTGGCGATTAGCTAATTTAACTAATTCCCACACGTTAATTTTAAGCTTGTCGCAAATTACCGATAGTTCATTAGCAAATGCTATGTTTACATCACGAAATGAGTTTTCTGTTAGTTTTGCCATTTCAGCTGTACGTGCGTTTGTTACGATGCACTCACCACGCACAAATGTTTCATATAATTTTACTGCTTTTTCACTACACGTTTTACTCATACCACCGATAACACGGTCGTTAGATACCAGCTCTTGTAGTACATAACCTGGTAATACGCGTTCAGGGCAATGTGCGACGTTAATGTCGGCAGCATCGCCTTTATCTTGTGGGAACGATAAATCAGGGCGAGCTTCACTTAGCCATTGTGCTAGTTGCTCTGTTGCACCTACTGGCGAGGTTGATTCTAAAATGACTAAATTGCCTTTTTCGAGTACTGGGGCAATAGTTTTAGCTGCAGATTCTATGTAGCTTAAATCTGCTTTATGATCACCGCTTTCGCTATGGATAAATGGTGTTGGTACTGCAACCATAAATACATCCGCTTTTTCTGGAACCGTTGTTGCTCGTAAGTTACCTGTAGAAACAACACCGCGTACAATAATATCTAAATCAGGCTCTACAATATGTATTTCACCAGCGTTAATTGTATCAACCGCTTTTTGATTTACATCTAAACCAATAACGTTGATCCCTCTTGAGGCTATTACAGCTGCTGTTGGTAGTCCTATGTAGCCTAAACCTACTACTGATACTGTTTTAATTGTCATTACAAAATCCTTTAAAAACTTTTTATTGCACGTTAAAGTGTTGTTTAATTTTTGAAATAATACGCTCACACGCTTTCCCATCACCATATGGATTATGTGCTCGGCTCATTGTTTGGTAATCAGCTTGATTTGTTAGTAGGTTTTTAACTTCATCTATAATTCGATTTTTATCGGTGCCTACTAATTTAACTGTACCTGCAGCAACTGCTTCTGGACGTTCTGTTGTATCGCGCATTACTAAAACAGGTTTACCTAAGCTTGGTGCTTCTTCTTGTACGCCGCCTGAATCGGTTACTATTATGTGGGCTTTACTCATCAGGTATACAAATGGCAAGTAGTCTTGAGGTTCTATAAGCTGTACGTTTTTAACGTCTTTTAAAATACGATTTACAGGCTCACGTACATTTGGGTTTAAATGCATAGGGTAAAGTACTTGCGCCTCTGGATGTGCAAGTGCTATTTCTGCTAGTGCTTCGCAAATACGTTCAAAACCACCACCAAAACTTTCTCGTCTGTGGCCTGTTACTAAAATTAACTTTTTACTTTCGTCTAATTCTGGAAACTTTGCTTTTAGTGTACTTATTAATACTTCATCTGTTTTTACTTTATCAACAACTTGTAATAGTGCATCTATTACGGTGTTACCCGTTATAACTATGTCGCTTAAATTAACGCCTTCGTTAAGTAAGTTTTGCTGTGAAGTATCGGTTGGTGCAAAGTGAAGTTTTGTAATTGCACCTGTTAATTTGCGATTTCCTTCTTCTGGCCAAGGAGACCCTAAATTACCTGTGCGTAAGCCTGCTTCTACATGCCCTACCGGAATTTGTTGATAAAATGCAGCAAGGCTTGCTGAAAGTGTTGTACTTGTATCGCCATGAACAAGTATTAGGTCTGGCTTAAACTCTTCTAAAATAGGTTTTAAACCTAAAAGGATGTTTGTAGTTACATCGTATAAGCTTTGGCCTGGCTTCATTATGTTTAAGTCGTATTCTGGTACAATTTCGAACAAGTCTAAAACTTGGTCTAGCATTTCTCTATGCTGCGCGGTAACGCATACTTTAGCCTCGAAACCATCAGTTAAATTCAATGCTTTGACTAATGGTGCCATTTTAATAGCCTCAGGACGCGTACCAAATATGCTCAATATCTTAATAGCCATTACTTTCCTTAATTTGAATGATTCAATTTATTAGTTGCTTACAGCAAATAGCTTTTTAACTTGTTGGGTAAATTCCTGACCCATTTGACTCGATTGCATTGCATATTCGACATTAGCAAGCATATAACCTAACTTAGAACCACAATCATGTGACTTACCTCTTAGATGGTATGCTTCTAGAGTTTCCAAATGACGTAATTGTAATAATGCATCAGTAAGCTGTATTTCACCGCCCGCACCTGGTGGGGTGTACTCAAGCAAATCCCAAATAGCGGTAGATACAACATAGCGCCCTGTAATAGCTAAATTACTTGGCGCTTCGTCGTTATTAGGTTTTTCGACCATGTTTTTAATAGCAGTATTTTCGCCTGCATTTATTTTTTTACCGGCTAAATCAACCACACCATATTGATGCACTTGCTCTTGAGGCACTGGCTCTACCATTACTTGGTTGAAGCCTGTTTTATCGAATCGGTCGATCATTTGGCTTAAATTGTCAGTTTTTGAATTTGATTTATATTTATCGATAATTACATCGGGTAGCATTATCGCAAATGGGTTATTACCAACAATTGGACGCGCTGCTAATACCGCGTGGCCTAAGCCTAGTGGTGCTGATTGGCGAACAGAAATTACGGTTACATCTGTTGGCACTATTGAGCGAACCTCTTCTAGTAGGCTACGTTTTACACGTGCTTCTAGCGTGGCTTCTAGCTCAAAGCTAGTATCAAAGTGATTTTCTATTGAGTTTTTTGAAGCGTGTGTAACCAATACTATTTCTTTTATGCCAGCGGCTACAGCTTCGTTAACTACATATTGGATTAAAGGTTTGTCTACCAGAGGGAGCATTTCTTTAGGGATGGCTTTTGTGGCTGGTAACATACGCGTACCAAGGCCTGCTACAGGTAATACTGCTTTTAAAACTTTCACTTTAATTCCTTTCATTATTTTGCTAACAGCAAAAAAAGGGATAACTAAAGCTGAATCCCTTTTAAGCGCTTCACAAGCCTTGTGAGATTGCTATTATACACAACACAATAATGCACTCAATAATTAAAGAGTACTTTTTGATTGTTTTTTTGTTAAATTTATGTTGCATCGAATTCAATTTCATCACACTATTTCAGTACTCTCATACTTTTTGGTGATCTACCTTTTCAAAGCTAGCAATACTATACTAGGCTTAGCTTGTTTGGTTATTTGGAAAAACAGACTTAAAGGAACATTTGTGCGTTTAGGGTTTTGCATTTTATTATTAGTGTCTTTGTTTGTATGCGCACAAGATATGCTTTTGCATTTACGCAATAGCGATATAATTGCGCGCGCTCAAAAACAGTATGGTGATGAGGGCCACAAACGCATTAAAAACTGGCTAAGTTTTATAGATGAATCGGCTGACAAAAGTGAGTGGCAAAAAATCCATTTGGTGAATGACTTTTTTAATAAGCACATTAAATACAAAACAGATGATGAGCTTTGGCACCAAAAAGATTATTGGGCCACCCCACTTGAAAGTTTAGGCGTTGGTATGGGTGATTGTGAAGACTACGTAATTGCCAAATACTTTACACTAATAGCACTTGGCGTACCCGAAGATAAAGTACGTTTAATGTATGTACGTCAAAAAACAGTTAATCAACCTCACATGGTGCTGATATATATTGAAACTCCTAATCAAATCCCCTTTGTTTTAGGTAACTTTAATACTAAACTACTGCCCGCTAATAAACGCCCTGATTTAACACCTATATATAGTTTTAATGGCCAAGGTTTATGGTTAGCCAAATCAAAAGGGTTAGGCAATAAAGTAAAAAATAGCCGTGGTGTTTCTGCGTGGAACACCATGCTAGAGCGAATTGAACAAGGTGAGCTTGCGCCCGCCAAAAGTGATAAAGGAACACCGAGTTATGTCTCGACTTTTTAAAAATGGATTAAGTTTAAAAACCCAAGTATATGGTCTTATTATATTGATTTCGGTACTTTCGTTTTTTGTACGCGTAATTACTGACGTTGATACCACTCGCCAATACTTACAAACGCAAATGGGTAGCCATGCGCAAGATACAGCAACAAGCTTAGGGCTCTCTATTTCACCCTACCTTGAAGAAGATAGCTTAATGATTGCCCAAACCATGGCAACCGCTATTTTCGACTCAGGTTATTACAAACAAATAAAATTTACTAACGCCGATAGTAACGTGGTATTTAACCTAACAAGCCCAAAACGCGTTGAGTCTGTACCTAATTGGTTTATTACAGCAGTAAAGCTCAAAGCCCCTACTATGCAATCAGAATTAAACAATGGCTGGATTATGGCAGGAACCCTTGAAGTAACAAGCCATGTTGGGCAATCGTATTTAACGCTATGGGAACATACTAAACGCAGCTTTTATGGTTCTTTATTATTATTAGTAGCGTCGCTTGCAGTAGCATATTTAATATTACGTGCTGTATTTAAACCTTTAAAAGCAGTAGAAAACCAAGCACACTTGGTAACGCGTAAACGCTTTACATTAAACGACGAAATACCTGTTGCGCGCGAGCTACGTACTGTGACTAAAGCCATTAATAATATGGTAATGAACCTACAAAGCACCTTTGACTCTTTAACAAAGCAAACACAAGCACTTACCGACGAGGTATATGTAGACTCACTCACAGGACTGGGTAACCGCCGTTCGTTTGAAAATCACTTTAACTCAGTGGTTGACGCCATTACTAGCGATACTCCAATCACTGCAATGATGATTACTCTCCCCTCACTTGCTAATATTAACCAAACTGTAAGTTACCGAGATGGTGACGAGCACGTACATGATGTAAGCGTTACTTTGCAAAATGTAATTGGTGCTTTAACTAATTCTAAAATATTTAGACTTAACGGTAGTACTTTTATTGCTTTAGCACCATTCGATATGCAATTTTTAAATAGAACACGCCTTGATATAAATGATGCTTTTAGTAAAAAGAAAAACAGTTTACACGTAAATGGTTTTGCTAACTTAGCGTTAGTAAGTGTTGATAAAGGCTCGTCTATTGGGAGTGTACTTTCAGCTCTTGATACTGGCTGTACTATTGGTGATTCGGCTGTAAATAAAGTAGATAAAGATACTTTGTTTAGTGTTAAAGAGTGGCGTTCGCTTATTAAATCAATTATTGCTACTGGTGAAGTTAGTTTTTCGGTGCAGCCAGTTAAACGCACTAACTCACAAAACAAGCAGTGCTACTTTGAGGTGTTTGCTCATTTTACGCATGAAGGCGAAAAGGTTAATAATGGCCATTTATTTGCTATGGCCGAAAAGCTTAACTTAACCGAAGAGTTAGACAAAAAAATAATTCGTAACTTTGTAAACGTTAAAGAGCAATACCCTGACGATACATTCGCATTAAATATTAGTAAAGCTTCGTTGTATTCAACTGACTTTATTGAATGGCTTACTCTCTATGCTCACACTAAACCAATTATTAAAACAAACTTGGTTTTTGAATTGCATGAAATTAGCTTACTTTATAACGTACATGTTGCCTCTTTACATATAGATACAATAAAAGATATTGGCATAAGTGTGTGTGTTGAACACTTTGGCACTAGTTTAACCTCGTTTAGATACTTGCAAGGGTTAGATATAGAATATATAAAAATAGATGGTAGCTATATTCAAGATTTGTTAGATAACACCCAAAGCCAATTTTTTATTCAAACAGTTAATAATATTTGTCATGGCTTTGGTATTAAAGTTTTAGCTTGTTTAATTGAAAAACCTGAAACTTTAAAGGTACTTGAAGGTTTAGGTTGCGATGGCGTACAGGGCAATTTAATAATGCCCCCCTCTAAAATACTAAAAACTAATAATAATGGCGTAAATAAAGAGTTTACTTTTTGCACCGATACGCTAAAATTTTGTAATTAGATAATTTCTTAAAGGGACACAAGATGAAATCACTTTTATTTGCTAGTTTATTTGTTAGCGTATCTGCATTTGCAACGTTTCCAGTTTATGCACAATCAGACAATGATGTAATAGTACAGACTGATAACCTTAATACGTTAATTAATATTTTAAATAATGCATCTGCAGATATACCTTCTGAAGAACTACAAAAAAAATTAGTTGCTGCTATTGAACAACTATGTCAGAACACTGCTCCATTGGATTTAGACTCCCCAATAGCTAATGGAACTTGCTCGCCTGAACAACTTGATATAATAATGAATGCAGTAATTGCCGCAATTGGCGTAGATAGTCCATTTATTTCAGACTTTTTAGCTGCGTTAGTAACTGCAGGTGTTGATAGTGATGCAGTAACGCTTGCCGCGATTACTGCTGGAGTTGATGCCACAATAGCTTCGGAGGCCACTGCAGCTGGCCCAACTGAGCCTACAGCACCAACTGGCCCTGTAATTGTAAACCTACCAACAACCCCACTACCGCAAGGTGCTGGCGGTACTGGTGGCGATGCAGGTATATCTGAAGTCGGCAACTAACAGTTATCTAAATAATAATAACGCGGCCTTTGGGCTGCGTTTTTATTTTAGACCCATTACTTTAAGCTCCTACCTTTTAGCTCCTTGTTTGAGAATCCTGTGAATCGTTTTATATTTTTTTTACTATGCGCTATTTTATTTTTGCTGCCCTTACCATTAGGCAGCTACCGCCCTTGGGCAATTTTAGCAATGGGGATCTTAATTAGCGCTACCTTTCTCACCCATTTAGTTTACAGCAGTATTAATAACGATCAGCCTTTATACCCACCTTTATATTCTTGGCCCTTATTTACTGTACTCAGTATAGTGGCGGGCGTATCCGCAGTACAAATATTTACCGTAAGTGTTGACCCGTTTCAAACTAAACAAATGCTTATTAAAACAAGTTTTATGATTTTATTTTGTTGGCTTGTACTTATTTATTGCAATAGCGAAAAGCGTATTAAAAATTTAATATATGCAATTATAAGTGCCGGCGTGTTTCAGGCTTTATATGCTACTTATTTAAATTTATCGCCTGATATTATTAGCCCACTATTTGGTTATAAGCATACCGACCGTGCTATTGGTACGTTTACTTACTCTAATTTTTTGGCTAACTTTTTAGCTTTATGCTTATGTTTGGGTATTGGTGTTTTAGTTAGCGAATTAAAACGCTCTAATAGCGATTACAAACAAACATTAAAACAAACGTTTAGGGCTTGGGCCGAAATACTTCTAAGCTCGAAAATAATTTTACGTATTTCGTTAATTATTATTATTGTTGCGTTAATTTTAACCCGTAGCCGTATGGGTAACTCGGCATTTTTTATTGCATTAATGGTTATTAGCTTGCTCGCGTTTTTTATTTACAGGCAAAAACCTAAAGCGTTTAAACTACTTATAGTTAGTTTTTTTATAATCGATTTAATTATTATTGGCGCTATATTTGATGTAGAAAAAGTTAAACAGCGTATAAGCGAAACCAGTATTTCATCAGAAACCCGTGACGAAGTTGTACGTGATTCAATACCCCTCATTTTAGATAAGCCTTTGTTGGGCTCTGGTGGTGGTACATTTTATACTGCGTTTCCGGCGTATCAGTCTGAGCCTTATTCTGGTTACTACGATAATGCCCATAACGATTACGTACAGTTTGCAGTAGAGCTGGGTATACCCACTACAGCCGCACTGGGCTCACTTATACTTTATTGTTTATGGTTATGTATAGCGACTATGCGAAAGCGTAAAACAGCGTTGTTTCAGGGCGTTGCTTTTGGCTGTGCCATTGCAATTACAGATATGTTGCTGCATTCGTTGGTAGATTACTCTTTACAAGCGGGTGCAAACTCGATGTTGTTTATGACTATTTTATGTTTAGCAATATTGAGTAGTAAGTTACCTGCGTCTAAACGAAGCCGAAAAGAGCATGGTTAAATACAAAGCCAAGTAATTAGCTAATATAGAGTGATTAGAAGCTGCGCTTCTCACGCGAGCAAGTTCAGCGTCTACCGCCAAGGTTAAATTTACGGTTAACTTGTTAGCGTGACAAGCAAAGCCTGTAATAAGAGATTTATTCACTAAGAGGCTAAGAGGCGCTACGCTTTTAGAGAAAGTAATAAAACCGAAACTATATCCTGATTGGCATTCTGTTTTCTCATTTACTCCTCTTTCGCTTCTCTTTGTGCAAATAGCTCTTTAATTGATTTATTGGTGAATAGATTAAATAATTTAAGCGTGGCTTTCGTAACAATCGTACCTGTTATAAGTGATTTTTTCACAAAGAGGCTAAGAGGCGCTACGCTTTTAGAGGTAGTAATAAAGCAGAAACTATACTCTGATTGGCATTCTGTTTTCTCATTTACTCCTCTTTCGCTTCTCTTTGTGCAAATAGATCTTTAGCTGGTTTTTACTGTAACAGCAGCGCATTTAATTAGTAACTTTTTCACTAAGAGGGTATGAGGCGCTGCGCTTTTGGAGGAAGTAATAAAACCGAAAATAGATCTTTAATTTATTTAATTATTGATTAAGAATTACTGTTCTTCTAAATCAAACTCAGTTAGATGCCCTTCACCGTGTATAAGTTGATAGCGGGCTAAATTCCCTTGCTCTAGTGTTATTAAACTAATAGCTGAGTCGCTTACTAAGTATTTTTGCCCTTCACCTATGGTTTGGTGTTTATCTACTTCCATGTGCCAGCGTTTGGTAAAAAAGTTTAAAGGGCTTTTTGGGCCGTATAGAATTGAATCTAGTTTATCGAGTATGTTTATTAATTTACGCGGGAACTCGTTTTTAATACCGCTGGCGGTAAGCTGCCAAATTCGATTGGGGTGATCGCCAAAACGCTTTTGCACCGAAAAGCAAAATGAGTAATGTACATCACCCGATAAAATAAGCGTTTCGTTTGGGGTGTCGGTTCGTCTAAAAGTATCGAGTAGCTTTTTGGCTGAGCCTTCGTGCGCCATCCAGTTTTCTACATCTACCATAAGCGGTTGGCCACATATATTAAACATAGCTTGAATAGCTTCTATTGATTTAACACCAAACACGGGGGCTGGCGATACAATAATAACTTGGTCGTGGCTTAATAGGCTTTCCTCAAGCTCTGTGAGGCGCTCCCAATCAAGTAGACCTGAAGGCTCATTAAAGTTTTGCTCATTTCGCCAGCGGTGCGTACGTGTATCTAGCACCACTACTTTAGGGGTTGTAGTTAACTCATAATGCCAAAAACTAAAATCGTTTAGTGGTTTATCAAATGCTTTAAACTGCCATAAATTATTAGCAGTACGGCTTTGCTTAAAAGGTGTTAGTAACTCGCCTGTTTTATTTAGTGCATCGTTCCCCATTCCCTGAAAAAGCCAATAACTAATTAAGCCGTTATTGATGATCCGTTTACTACTTGGGTTTTCATTTATAGCTTGCTCCCACCCAGCGGTGAGGTTCCAATCATCAGTTACATCGTGATCGTCAAACATCATTAATGTAGATACATTGGCAAACAATCGCTCTACTTCACTTAAGCCTTTTGCATAATCAATCAGTGCTGTTTTTTCAGCGTCAAAAATAGTTTTGTTTTGCTTGTTTTGACCTGAATACGTTGTGTTTTTTATATCAACGCATTGCCAAGCAGCAGCACTAAAATTTAATAAATACAGTGCTATATATTCTTCAAAGTGGATAAGGTGATTGTAGGCTTTTACGCTTGAAAAATGAGGTTCGTCTTTTTTTAGCCAGTAACCAACACCTAACTTTGAGCGTTTTTGCCAAGGCGTTTTTGGTAAAAACAAATGGCGATTATAAAGTTGCTCATTTATATCGCTCGGTAGCTCAATGGCAAGTGGTTGCTCTTTATAAATACCTAAGGCTTTAATTAACTGATGAATAGCTAATAACATGGGGCCTGCTACATCATCGGCATAAACCTGGTCACCGCTCAGTAATAGCAATTGTGCGCCTTGATTATTATTACCGCGCTGAGTATTTTGCCAGTGACTTGCAGACACTAAGCTGTCTTTTGCTGGATGATGTGCATTACGGCACGAGCCATGCAAAATATCACTCAGTTTGTTGGGGATTACAAATGCAGGCGTTATTTGATTGCTATAGCACCAAGGCGATAAATCGATTGCTGTATCGTCAATTACAAGCTCATAGCTTAATAAGCTATCGACAGGAAGTTTGTTGTCTATTGGCTTTATAATAACGAAATGCAGGTATAAATGTTCGCCCAAAGAAACAGTGTGTTGATCGCTATAACACTCAACATTTAATAAGTTTATTTGGCAGTTTGCAGGCTTGGAGGTAGCAAACTGAATACAGACTCCAGCTTGCTCTGCACGGCGCACCATTGGCCCCATTAGTAAAATAGGAAGGTTTGCCGTGTGAGTAATCATGTATTTAGCCTTTAGCTGCTAATTTAAATAAAGAATAAAAGTTTTCGGTAGTCGCTTTAGCAAGTTCATTAAAGCTAATGCCTTTAAGCTCGCTAATGTAATAAGCAACATCTTCTACGTACGCTGGCTGATTTGTTTGCCCACGATACGGTACCGGCGCTAAATAAGGCGAGTCGGTTTCTATTAGTAGTCTATCTAGCGGTATTTGCTTTACTACTTCTTTTAGCTCAATAGCATTTTTAAAGGTAACAATGCCCGAAATAGAAATATAAAAGCCCATGTCTATGGCTTTTTTTGCCATATCCCAATCTTCGGTAAAGCAATGTAATACACCACCGCAGTTTTCGGCCTTGTGCTCACGCATTAAATTAATGGTATCGCTGCGGGCATCACGTGTATGAATAATTAACGGCTTTTGTAATTCGTTAGCCACTTCAATATGCCCAACAAAGCTTGCTTGCTGCACTGCGTGAGTATCTTTTGAATAGTAGTAATCAAGACCCGTTTCGCCAATAGCAACCACTTTTTCATGTGAAGCTAAGTCAATTAGTTGCTGTTTATTAAGGGCGTCTTTTTGATCAAGTGGATGTACACCGCATGAGGCTGATACATCGTCGTAATGCTTAATTTTATCAAGCATGCTTGGAAACTGATCAAGCGTTACGCTTACACATAAAAAGTGCTCTATTTGCTTTGCACGCGCTTTATCAAGAACTTGGTCAAGGTTTAAGTCTAGTTTATCAAAATCAAGACGGTCTAAATGGCAATGAGAATCTACAATCACTATAAGGCCTGTATTATGTTCAGGGTTTAAATTTGTTCGTTTAATTTATTATGTTAGTAATTAAAAGAACCCAATATAGGGCGGCGTTAATCTCAATGAAAAACCGACCCTATAACTACATGGTATATGTTTGATCGCCTGAGTTTAACATAGTCCCAAGCAGCTTTTCGATTTTAGCGTTTAGGTTTGTTTTATCATCTAAAAAGCTAATACCAATACCTGGAGGATTAGAGCTTTGTGCACCTTGTGGCGTGATCCACGACACTTTACCTGTCACTACGTCATCTTCTAAGGCATCGGGCAAAGTAACTCTAAGCGCTAATGAATGCCCTGCTTCGTAACGCATATTAGTGCGTACAAATAAGCCACCTTTTTTTAAGTAAGGCATATAACAACGGTATAACTCGTCTAAATCGTCTATGTCTACTAGTAGTTCTTGCATGATTAATCCTTTTAAGAATTTCGCAATGTGTATGCTAATCGTGATACAGCAAGCGATAAATTAAGGCCAAGTACTTGTGTGTTATTTTGTAAAAACTCGCCTAATGCATTTTGCGCACTTTGATAAGCGTCAAAACTCATGCCTTGCAGTAATTGCTGCTTTAGTTGCACGCTTAAAAACAAAGTAAATATACGAACAAGTTCAGGCTGTTTATTTATTATATCGACTAACGCTTTGAAATTATGGCTTTGTTTAAACTCAGTTGCAAACTTATACAGTGTATCAATATTTTTCAGCTGGTCTTGCTGTTGCCAATGCTTTACTTGCAGCGGTTGGTTATAAAAAAGTGCTAACCAACTATAGTTAGGAATATCTAATGTCTCTAACCATTGCTGAGCAAGTGCTGTATTAGTTATTTTTACGTCACTTTTAGCGCATCGACTTAAAATAGTTGCAGGGAGCTGTTCTGGTTGGCTTGTGGTTAATATTAAAAAGCGGCTATTAGTTGGCTCTTCAAGTGTTTTTAATAATGCGTTAGCTGCTGCTGTGGTCATTTTTTCGCAATTTTCGATTATCGCGACTTTATTGCCATTTTGCGCTGCAGAGTGATTCATAAAATCACTAATACCACGAATATCATCTACACCAATACTTTGCCCATCGACTTGCGTTAAACGTTTGTCAGGGTGAGTGCCAGCCAGGGTAAGTAAACAGCTTTTACACTGTCCGCAAGGTTTTAGCATACTGTTTTGCGCAGCTACCTGCATAGCTATATTTTGGCATAACAAAGCATTCCCAAGCTCATCACTTAACTCAAACTTACCTACGCCAACAGGCCCACAAAATAATTGCGCATGATGAAAACGCTCTGCGCGATAACTTTTCGCTAAACGTGCTTGAGTATCATGTAGCCAAGGCAATGGCATATTATTTTAGGCCTTCAAAAAATGAATGCAGTACATTGGTAATATCGCGATGTACTTTATCAATACTTTGGTTTGCATCAACTGTTTTAATTGTATTGTCGTCATTAGCAAGTTCAACATAACGCATACGTGTACGCTGAAAAAACTCAATGGCTTCTTGTTCAATACGGTCAAGCTCGCCACGCCCTTTTGCACGTTCAAGGCCTATCACTGGGTCAATATCAAGGTAAATAGTTAAATCTGGCTTTAAGCCTTTTAACACCATTGACGAAAGTGAAGCTAATGTATTTGAGCTAATGCCACGCCCGCCACCTTGATACGCCTGAGACGATAAATCATGACGATCGGCAAGTACCCATTGGCCTTTATCAAGCGCTGGGGTAATAACATTGTGCATTAGCTGCGAGCGAGCTGCATACATAATAAGCAACTCGGTTTCAAAGGCAATCTCTTCTTCGTGCTCTGCTTTTACAAGCGTACGAAGCGATTCAGCCAGTGGCGTGCCGCCAGGTTCGCGGACGTTAATGAAGTCTATTTTTTGTTTGTTCAAAAAGTCTTGGCATAACGAAATAGCGGTTGATTTACCCGCGCCTTCTAGCCCTTCTATTACTATAAATTTTGGTTTCATAAACAATTAATTCTTTTTATTTAATATATACGTTTTAACTGCTGCGTTATGCTGCTTTAACGTGGTTGAAAATTGGTGGCTACCATCGCCTTTTGATACAAAGTAAACATATTCACTTTGCGGCGGATTAACTGCAGCTAAAATAGCGGCTTTTGATGGCATTGCAATCGGTGTTGGCGGTAAACCATTAATACGATACGTATTGTAAGGCGTATAATCGCGCAAATCTTTACGTTTAATATCACCATCAAAATCAGCGCCTAGCCCGTATATTACGGTTGGATCGGTTTGCAGGCGCATATTGGTGTTTAATCGATTAACAAACGCTGATGCAATTAACGGACGCTCGCTGGCAAGGCCTGTTTCTTTTTCAATAATTGAAGCCATTATTAGTGCTTCGTATGCTGTTTTATAGGGTAGATTAGCACCGCGCTGCTGCCAAGCATCATCTAACGTTTGCTGCATTTTTTGTGCTGCACGTTTTAATACACTGCTTGCAGTATCGTTATTATGATAATGGTAAGTGTCGGGGAATAACCAGCCTTCTAAGTGCGTGTCATTACCCAGTATTTGAGTACTTAGTTCGTCAGTTTTTAAATCGTTTTGTAAATTATCAGCTTTTTTAATAGCACTTAGTACTTCACGTAAGTTTTGCCCTTCAATTATGGTAAAACTAAAGCTAATTTGCTGGCCTTGGTTAATTTTTTTTACGTTATTAATAACGCTATCGGCTGTTAGCTCGTAAAGCCCCGCTTTTAAGTCGGTAAGTGTGGGATCTAACTTGGCAATTACCTGATAACGCCAACAACTTTCTACCCAGTTATTAGCTTGCCATTGTTGGCATAACTTATTAAAGCCAGTGCCATGCTTAACTTCAAATTGTGTGCTTTGTGCTACCTTTAACGGGCTATTTATTGTTGCTTGTAATTGCTGGTAACCAACAGCAGTGGTTATAACAGCTAAAAAAAGTACCGATAAAATAACTTTTAACACTCAGCCTCCTTGGCTAATAATTTAGTTAGTAATGCGTGGCTTTCATCTGTATTAAATACCTGTTGCTCAATACGTTTTACAGGTACTGCTCCCATTAAGCTATTGCACACAAATACGGCGTCTGCTTGGGTTAAGTCTTCTACTTTCACGCGTTTAAATTCAACAGGCAATTTATCACATAACGATTGTAGATAAACGCCCTTTATTCCGCACTCATCAAGCAATGGCGTAAACACACACTTATTTTTAATCGCAAAAATATTAGCTGCAGAAGCTTCAATTACATTGTTATTGCAATCAAGCACTAACACATCGTCGCAGTTTTGCGTTTGCATTGCTTTTTTAACTAGTACTTGCTCAAGCCGGTTTAGTGTTTTAAGACCCGCTAAATAAGGCTGTGCTGCTAATTTAATTGGGCTTATTTCTAGATTTACACCCTTTTTAACAAGCGCTTCGTAATTACTAGGGTAATCTAATATGCTCAATAAAATAGTAATATTACACTCACTTGGCAGCCCATAGCCACGTCCGCCTTCGCCTCGCGTTACAAGTATTTTAAGCACGTTGAGTGATGCTGCTTTTATATGCAAAGCAATTTGATTTTCAAGGCTATTAAAATCTAGCTCAGGAAACCCCAGGCGCTGTGCGCATTCAATCAAACGCGCTTTATGATGAGCCCAATACTGTACTTGCCCATTAACAACTTTAGCCGTTGTAAAAAAGCCGTCACCGTAATTTAAGCCTCTGTCACGCGTACTTAAAGTGCTGTTTTGATCTACTGCTATTATTGTTTGCATTTTATTTGGCATATAAAAAAAGCCCAGTTAAACAACTGAGCTCTTATAATTTGATTCGTTGTTAAAAAAGATTATACCTTTTTAAATAGCAACGAGCCATTAGTACCACCAAAACCGAACGAGTTACACAGTGCAAAGTCTAACTTTGCATCACGTGCAGTGTGAGCAATATAATCTAAGTCACACCCTTCGTCTGGGTTATCAAGGTTGATAGTTGGCGACACTCTTTGATCTGTCAGTGATAAAATCGAAATAATCGATTCAACCGAGCCTGCAGCACCTAACAAGTGACCCATCATCGATTTAGACGAGCCTACCATTACATCTTTAGCTGCATTACCAAAAATAGACTTAACAGCGGCAGTTTCTGCTTTATCGCCTGCATTTGTAGATGTACCGTGTGCGTTAATGTAACCAATTTGCTCAGCGTTTACTTGCGCATCATTTAGTGCGTTTTGCATTGCAAGTGCAGCACCCGCTCCATCTTCTGGTGGTGATGTCATGTGGTACGCATCGCCGCTCATACCAAAGCCTACAAGCTCAGCATAAATTTTAGCGCCACGTGCTTTAGCATGTTCGTACTCTTCAACTACAACAACACCTGCACCGTCAGAAAGCACAAAGCCATCGCGGTCTTTATCCCAAGGGCGAGAAGCCGCTTGTGGATCGTCATTGCGAGTTGAAAGTGCACGTGCAGCATTAAAGCCACCCATACCAATTGGGGTACAGGCTTTTTCTGCACCGCCAGCAACCATTGCATCTGCATCACCGTAGGCAATCATGCGCGCGGCATGGCCAATATTATGCAAACCAGTAGTACAGGCAGTTACAATTGAAATATTTGGACCACGAAGTCCATGCATCATTGATAAGTGACCTGAGATCATATTAATAATGGTAGACGGCACATAAAATGGCGATAACTTGCGCGGACCACTATTTAATAGCTTAATGTGGTTTTCTTCGATAAGCGTTAAGCCACCAATACCAGAGCCCACAGCTACACCTATACGTGTTGCGTTTTGCTCAGTAATTTCAAGGCCTGAATCTTTAAAGGCTTGAACACCCGCTGCAATGCCGTACTGAATAAACAAGTCCATTTTTTTAGTATCTTTCGCTGACATATATGCTGTTGCATCAAAGTCATTTATTAAGCCAGCGAATTTAGTACCAAATTTTGATGTATCAAAGTGGGTTATTGTTTGAATGCCACTTTTGCCATCTAATAAGCCTTGCCAGGTTGATTGAACATCATTACCTAGCGGCGTCAACATTCCTAAGCCAGTTACGACGACTCGACGTTTAGCCACGGTTTGCCTCCAATAAGGGATATTTTACAAGGGGATGATCATACCCAAGCTACCTCAAAGTGCTAGTCCCAAAATAGATTAAAAACGCATAACACAATCAAAATTAATTTTTAGCTAAAATTGAGCATTGAGGCTTAAGTTTTGAATCACGAACTTTGAGGTGGTTTGGATATAAAAAATTAAAGGCAGCGGATGCTGCCTTTAACGTGCGATTAATTACTCAGCGTGTGCTGTTACGTAATCGATAGCAGTTTGTACTGTAGTGATCTTCTCAGCTTCTTCATCTGGGATCTCAGTATCAAACTCTTCTTCAAGAGCCATTACTAGTTCAACAGTATCAAGAGAATCTGCACCTAGGTCATCTACGAAAGAAGATTCATTTTTAACTTCTTCTTCTTTAACACCTAGTTGTTCAATGATAATTTTCTTTACGCGTTCTTGGATATCGCTCATTCTTCTTTCCTTTATTAAAAACGCCGATGCGTTATTTTCAGATTGCCGCGTAGTTTACGCGGCATAATTCTCTGATTCAATGATTTGACCATAAATAATTGTCTGGTCAAACCTCTGAGTGTGTGTTTTGTCTTTTATCGCTTATTTTCGCAGCGATTTCAAGTATGTTTAAAGCAAGTTCACAAATAATTCAATGTTTTTGAGGTAACTTACTTAACTTTATTAGGTAACAATGTGGGTACAATGGTTATTAAACCATGTACATCGCGCCATTTACATGCAAAGTTTCACCTGATACGTACGCAGCCGCGTCAGATGCTAAATAACATACCGCAGCTGCAATTTCGTCTGGTTGGCCTAAACGCCCTGCTGGAACATTTGCAAGTGTTGCTGCTTTTTGCTCGTCAGTTAAATCATCAGTCATATCAGTTTGAATAAAACCAGGTGCTACTACGTTTACTGTAATACCACGTGATGCCACTTCGCGTGCAAGTGACTTAGAAAAACCAATTACGCCTGCTTTAGCCGCTGCATAGTTAGCTTGCCCTGCATTACCCATAGTGCCCACTACTGAGCCAATATTGATAATACGACCTTTCTTTTTCTTCATCATTGGACGAAGTACTGCTTTAGATAAACGGAAAATCGAGCTTAAGTTAGTGTCGATTATATCGTCCCACTCAGTCTCTTTCATACGCATTAATAGGTTGTCACGTGTGATACCTGCGTTATTAACAAGTACGTCAATATCGCCAAAATCAGCTTTTATTGCGGCAAGTGTCGCTTCAATAGATGCAGGATCCGTTACGTTTAATGCATAACCTTTACCATTGTCACCTAAGTACTCGCTGATTTTAGCAGCGCCTGACTCGCTTGTAGCAGTACCTGCAACTTTTGCACCTTGCGCAACTAATGTTGTTGCAATTGCTTTACCAATACCACGGCTAGCGCCAGTAATTAGGACAATTTTGCCCTCTAAAGAAAATAAATTAGACATTTTATATACTCTTATTTAGCTGCAGCGATTGAAGCGGCATCGTTTACTGAGCCACAAACCATTGCTTTATCAATTCGTTTCGCAAGCCCTGTTAATACTTTACCAGGACCAAATTCGTAGCTTTGCGTTACATCTTGTGCAACCAAGGCTTGTACTGTTTCTGTCCAGCGAACTGGGCTGTATAGTTGACGTACTAGTGCATCTTTAATTGCATCAGCGGTCGATTCAGCTTTTACATCAACATTATTAATTACATCACACTTAGGTGTATTAAATGTTAAAGCGGCTAAGTCTACCGCTAGCTTATCAGCTGCTGGCTTCATTAGTTCACAATGTGAAGGTACGCTAACCGAAAGTGGTAATGCGCGTTTAGCACCAGCATCTTTACATGCTTGTGATGCTCTATCTACTGCCGCTTTATGCCCTGCAATAACAACTTGACCAGGAGAATTGTAGTTAACTGGAGATACAACCTCACCTTGCGCTGAGGCAGCACATGCCGCTTTTATTTCTTCATCGCCTAAGCCAATAATCGCAGCCATTGAACCTACGCCTGCAGGTACAGCTTCTTGCATGTATAAACCACGGTTTTCAACAAGCTTAACAGCTTCGCTCAAGCTTAGTACGTCGCTACATACTAGTGCTGAATATTCACCTAAGCTGTGACCGGCCATAACAACGTCTGCATCTGGGTTTGCTGCAAGCCAATCACGGTAAATAGCAACACTTGCAGTTAATAATGCAGGTTGTGTACGATGAGTTTGATTTAATTTTTCTTCTGGGCCATTAAGAACTAGCTCTGCTAAGTCGTAACCCAGTGCATCTGATGCTTCTGCAAATGTTGCTTTAACAATGTCAGAACTCTCTAGTAGCTCTTGTAACATACCAACGCTTTGCGAGCCTTGACCTGGGAATAGAAGTGCAATTTTTTGTGCCATACTTTGCTCTTTTTAATTAAACAAATAAATAATGAAATACACGGCACATCAATTATTGATTAACCGCCGTGTCTTTAGAATGTGTCTTTTCGAAAATAGCGGCTATTTTATCAGGAAGTTGACGTTCAACCTCTTTTACCGCTTCATCAATTGCTGCTTGAAATGCTTTAGCTGACGCATTTCCATGACTTTTAACGACAATACCGCGCAATCCTACCAGAGAAGCACCGTTATACTGGTCGGGGTTCACCCTTTTATAGAGTTTTTTTATTATTGGACGCAATATAAACGCCATACATTTATACAAAAGGTGCTTTTCGAGCGCAGCTGTAAACTTATTCATAATAAGCTTGGCAATGCCTTCGCATGTTTTAAGCGCCACGTTACCCACAAACCCTTCGCATACAATAACATCTGCCATGCCAGAAAAAATATCACTTCCTTCGCTGTAACCAATGTAATTAATATGTGGGCTTTGCTGCATTAATTGTGCAGCCTGTTTAATGTCGTCGTGGCCTTTAATGTCCTCAGCGCCAATATTTAATAAGCTAACGCGAGGGTTATCGCAGCCAAGTGCTTGACCAGCAACTACAGAGCCCATAATGCCAAACTGATAGAGCATTTGCGCATCGCAATGCACATTAGCACCTAAGTCGAGTAAATATACTGGGTTTTGGCTTTCTGTTGGAACAGATGAAATGAGTGCGGCACGTTTAACACCTGGCAGCATTTTTAATACGTAGTGAGCCATAAAAAATAAAGCGCCGGTATTACCTGAGCTAACACACGCTTGAGCTTCGCCCGACTTAACTAAATCAAGGGCAACACGCATAGATGAATCTTTTTTTGAACGTACAGCAATTGCAGGTTCGCAGGCGTTAGTGACTATTTCACTACAGTGACGAATTATGAGTCTTGGATGAGATAAAGAATCGAGGGATTCGAGTTCTTTAGATATAACGTCTTCATTGCCACATAAAATGAGACTTAAATTGGCATGAGCGTTTACCGCATGAACGGCAGCAGGAATAGATGAACGGGGGCCGTAATCGCCCCCCATCATATCTAACGCTATGGTTAGATCTTTCAGCATATAAGTAATCTCTTATTTAGAAATTACTTGAACGCCTTTGTAGTAACCATCTGCAGTCACATGGTGACGACGATGAGTCTCACCAGATGTTTGATCTACAGTTAAAGTTGGACCACTGATCGCATCGTGTGAACGGCGCATGCCGCGTCTTGCACGAGACTTTTTGCTTTTTTGTACAGCCATAGTCTTCTCCTAAGAATCTTTCTTAAGTTGTTTCAAAATATCAAATGGATTAGGTTTATCATCTTCCGCCTTTAATACACCAAAGCTGGCAGGCTTTGCTGAATAACTGCATGAAGCTTCGTTGTGGGTAGCCACTAATGGAATTGCTAAAATTAGTTCGTCTTCAATTAAATCAAAAACGTTAACTTCACCATTTTCATCAAGTGCTACTTCGTCGTAGTCTTCAGGAAAAATATCTAACTCTGTATCTTCACCTACTGGTGAATATGCAAAGTCTTGAACCAAATCCAACCCTAAATCACCATTACAACGTTGACAAATGACAGTAACATGTGTGGACAAATTGCCTCTAATCACAGCGAAACCTTGATCATCGTTTTTGCAATGTATTTTTACCGCTATTTCACCTACTTCTTCCTGCACAACTTTCTCTAAACGAGTAAGTTTTTCAAGCGGTACAATTCCGTCATACTTTAAACGGTGCTGCGCTGCTTTGCCTGGATGAAGAGTGATGGGAATTTTCACCTTTTGCATAGGGGCTGCATCATATAGATAGTTAGTTTGTTAGTCAAAGTAAAAAACCATTTTTACTTGGTTTTTAACGTGTTTTACTCTCGGATCTGATTTATCCTAACTCAATCTGAATTATCGTAGGAAAACAGTCCATGAAGCTTCCACTCATTTTAGCGTCAAGCTCGCCTTTTAGGCAGTCTTTATTACAAAAATTTAATTTACCCTTTGATACGTTTTCACCCGACGTTGACGAATCAGCACTTGAATGCGAAACACCTACTGAACTGGTTAAGCGTTTAAGTGAGTTAAAAGCCTCAGCAGCTAATAAACACTTTAAAAAAGGGTTAGCAATTGGATCAGACCAAGTCGCTGTGTTTAACAATCAAATTTTAGGTAAACCGCACAATAAACAAAATGCTCTAAAACAACTAAATTTATTTAGCGGTAATACTGTAACATTTTTAACTGGGCTTTGTGTTTACGATATTGTAACTGGAACAAAAAAAACCTGCGTAGAACCTTTTAATGTGACGTTTAAAACCCTAAGTGATGCACAAATTAGTGCTTATTGCGACGCAGAGCAGCCTTATAACTGTGCTGGCAGCTTTAAAAGTGAAGGATTGGGTATCTGTTTATTTGAAAAACTAAGCGGAGACGATCCTAATAGCTTAATTGGATTACCATTAATTAAACTCAGCCAATTACTGGCTGAGTTTGGTATTGATGTGCTTACCGCTCAAAGCAAATTCTAATTAAATAAATTAGCCAAGCAAAACCTGTTGCAATTGCAGATAATTATCTACCGTTGCAACAGGGCTAAGCTTGTTCAGCTGCTGTGCGTTATGTACACCCATTGTTACGCCAATTCTATCCATGCCTGCAGCTTTTGCCATTGTCATGTCTATTTGGGTATCACCAATCATTACAGCGTCTTGAGCACTTATTCCAAGTTCTTTAAGTAATTGATACAGCATATCCGCAGACGGCTTAGACAGTGCGTCGTCGCTAGGGCCTGTTTATCTTTCGAGGTTAAATTTGCAGCAGACTGTTTGGTATTTAGGCAAGGCAGAGCCTATGTAGTGTGGTTATTCCCCATAAATAGGCGATAACGCAGCATAAATGCCAAACATGCGCTGCCCGAAGGGTTCTGCCTAGGGGCGATTTACTCTTTGTTGCCTACATGGATGTAGGTAAGGGGCGTGAGCAGGACGCGGAAGCTTTGCTCGGTTTTTACTTAGCCCACTAGGTTACAAACCTCACGCCGCGATTAAATCGCCCCTAGATTGAGCAAATTTTAATCCTGAAAGGTCAACAGGCCCTAATACGTGTTGCACTAAAAAAATGTCTAAGTTGGCTTTGATCAAGCAAACGTTCTAATCCATCTCGACCTTTACCTGTTGCAACCGCTAAAACAATGCCCTGCTCTTTTAAGGCACCTAAAACGCTAACAGCATTATCAAATACAGGAGTTGGCGTGGTATCAACACTATATTGGTGTTTATACCCCTTAATTAGCGCTTGATGCTGCGCGGCATTATCGGGAAATAAAACATCAATTGCTTTTTCAAGCGACATACCAATGATATTTTTAATTGCTAAATCACTTGGCGCCACTAAATTAAGTGACTCAGCACTACTACGAATACAGTTAACTATTTTAGTCACTGAATCCATAACGGTGCCATCCCAATCAAAAATGACGAGCTTATATTTTTTACTTGGCGTCACTGCAATCACTGTTTTGCGTCTCGTAATTTTAGTAATGTATTTTTAAGCGTTTTATCAAGGGGCGCTTCAATACGCATCGTTGTTTCGTTTTTAGGATGATAAAAACTTAAATCGTGTGCATGTAAAAATAATCGGTTTAACCCAACTTTACGCATAGATTCATCAAACCCCTGGTCACCGTATTTATCATCGCACGCGATAGGATGACCTTTACATTGCGTATGTACACGAATTTGGTGCGTACGGCCTGTAACAGGCGATGCTTGTACAAGTGAGCAATCGTTAAAACGTTCAAGTACTTTAAAACGCGTATGCGAAGGCTTGCCCTCAGTGTTATCTACACGTACTACGCGTTCACCCGATTTAAGTGTATTTTTACGCAGCCCTTCGGTAACGTTTTTAGTTTTAGAGTCCCACTGCCCTTCTACAAGTGCCCAGTAATTTTTTTCCATGGTTTTTTCACGAAGCTGTTCATGCAATGCTGTTAACACCGAACGGCGCTTTGCAATAAGTAAACAGCCCGATGTATCGCGGTCGAGCCTGTGAACTAGCTCAAGATTGCGCTCTTCTGGGCGAAGCGCGCGCAGCGCTTCAATTAAACCATAACTTAAACCACTGCCACCATGAACAGCCATACCTGAAGGTTTATTTATGACGATAAGGTATTTATCTTCAAATAAAATATCGTTTTCTAGGCGAGTTACTTTGTCTAACTTTGATGGTACAAACTCTTCACGCTCAGCAACTCTGATAGGTGCAATACGAAGCACATCGTCAAGCTGTAGTTTATATACAGGCTTAATACGCTTTTTATTAACGCGTACCTCACCTTTGCGCAAAAGTTTATAAATAGCGCTTTTAGGCACCCCTTTTAAATGGGTAATAAGAAAGTTATCAATACGCTGACCTAAATGGTCTTCATTGATCGTGACATAAGTTACTTGTAAGTCGTTTTTTTCTGACATTGCCTAATCACTAATTTAAGTAAAATAATTTAGTTGCTAACACTGTAATAATAGTGGGATAATCAGCAGCGCAAATATTTAGTATTTGCAAATAACAACGGTGCTTTTTAACACATTAAAACATTCGTGATGCACATTCTGGGTAGCCGATCATACAGATCCGAGTTAAGTTTTCCAAAGCTTTTATGCCTCCTCAGTTAACACGTGCGATCAATTAACGGCAATGCGCGTAATATATTGCTGGTTAAGTTTGAACATGAAGCGATTTTTAATGTGCTAGAGAAAGCAATGAACAGATAATTTGTCTGATAGTGACGACGTAAAAAACGTCGTTCAGCACTAGCTCAATTATTGTAGTACCGTACAGCAGCTTATTTAGAATTAAAAAAATCTAATAAATAAGCGTTCATTAACATCGGCAGCGATTTTTGCTCTTAAAACGGATATTAGCGATACATCAGTATGTATTGCTCACCAACTTAATGAGCCCTACGCGCCTAATATGAATGATATTTAGTAAGATTAATATGACAGGCCGACTTCTGGGTAAAACTTGTAAACGTAGCTGAAAAGCCGACAGTTTTAGCACCATTAAGAATTTAATAGCGGTAATAATCGCTATTGTTTGCCAGCATTTAAAATACTGCATACGAGATACAGAGCCGTTCCGTTAAAGACCCAGTCGTGAGGCTGCACATTCTAAAAACAGGGACAACTGAACAGGCGAGAAAAACATCGTCATGTCAGCGACATAAATAAGTAGAGTAACAATATGAAACGTATGCTAATCAATGCAACGCAGCAAGAAGAAATGCGCGTAGCACTGGTTGATGGCCAGCGCCTTTATGATTTAGATATCGAAAGCCCAGGTCACGAACAGAAAAAAGCCAATATTTATAAAGGCAAAATCACTCGCATTGAACCATCTCTTGAAGCAGCATTTGTTGATTATGGTGCTGACCGCCATGGTTTCCTTCCTTTAAAAGAAATTGCACGTACTTACTTCCCTGCAGGTTACACTTTTCATGGTCGCCCTAACATTCGCGACGTAATAAAAGAAGGTCAAGAAGTAATAGTACAAGTTGATAAAGAAGAACGCGGCCAAAAAGGCGCAGCGTTAACTACATTTATCAGTGTTGCTGGTAGCTATTTAGTTCTTATGCCTAATAACCCTCGTGCTGGCGGTATTTCTCGTCGTATTGAAGGTGATGAGCGAACTGAACTTAAAGAAGCATTAGGTCGTTTAGAACTACCTAAAGGTATGGGCTTAATAGTTCGTACAGCGGGTGTTGGTAAGTCATTTGAAGAACTTAACTACGATTTAAAAGCACTATTAGTACATTGGGATGCAATTAAACAAGCAGCCGACAGTGCTAAAGCACCGTTTTTGATTCACCAAGAAAGCAACGTGATTTTCCGCGCAATACGCGACTATTTACGTCGTGACATTGGCGAAATTTTGATTGATAAACCACGTGTTTTTGAAGAAGCTAAAGCGCACATTGAGCGTTTTCGTCCTGACTTTATGAGCCGTGTTAAGCTTTATCAAGGTGACACGCCTTTATTTACACATTACCAAATTGAAAGCCAAATTGAGTCTGCATTCCAGCGTGAAGTACGTCTTCCTTCTGGTGGTTCAATTGTAATTGACCCTACTGAAGCACTGACATCTATTGATATCAACTCGTCTAAGGCAACTAAAGGCGGCGATATTGAAGAGACAGCACTTAATACAAACTTAGAAGCGGCCGATGAAATTGCACGTCAATTACGTCTTCGTGACCTAGGTGGTTTAATTGTAATCGACTTTATTGATATGACTCCTCCACGCCATCAACGTGAAGTAGAGAATCGTTTAAAAGATGCAGCGCGCCCAGACCGTGCTCGCGTTCAAATTGGTAAAATCTCACGCTTTGGTTTACTTGAAATGTCGCGCCAGCGTTTGCGTCCTTCATTAGGTGAAGCAAGCCAAGGCCCATGTCCACGTTGTAGTGGCCAAGGTACTATTCGTTCAAACGAATCAATAGCACTTTCAATTCTTCGCTTAATTGAAGAAGAAGCAATTAAAGACAATACAGCACAAGTAAATGCACAAGTGCCTGTTGCTGTTGCTGCTTATTTATTAAATGAGCAACGTCGTAGTGTTCACCGCATTGAAAAACATCATAAATGTGACGTAGTGATTATTCCAAATCAACATATGGAAACACCACATTATGAAGTTATGCGCTTACGTAAAGACGAAACACTTGAAACTGTAAGTTACGGACAAGTTGTTGCACCGGAGCCTGAAGTATTCGAGATGTCAAAATCTCCAAGTACGCCAGTCCGTGAAGAGCCGATGCTAAAAGGCGTGGTAATGCCTTCTACTCCTGCTCCACAAGCAGCGCCAGCTAAAGCCGTAGAGCCTGCTGCGGTAGCACAAACTAAAACTGAAGGTGGCTTACTAGCTGCTATTGGTAATTGGTTTAAGTCGTTATTTGCAAGTGAATCTGAAGAAGAGAAAAAAGAAGCTGTAGAAAAAGAGCAGCAAGAAACGCGCAATAATGCACGTCGTGGTAACGATAATCGTCGTCGTAATAACAATCAACGCCGTCGTAATAATAACCCACGCACTAACAAGCCGCGCAATGAGCGTCCAGCCGCTGAAGAGGAAGCTAAAACTGACTCAGCAGCAAGCACCGAGACTCAAGAGAGAAGCGAGAACCGCAACAAGCGCCGTCGTAATCCTAACTCTCGTAAGCGCCCAGAGCATAAAAACCAAGAAAAAGATCAAGTTAAAACTGAAGCCCCTGCAAAGGCGGAAGTAGAAACTGATTCTAAGCCAGCACAAGCTGCAGAGCCTAAAGAGCAAAAGCCTAAAGTTCGCCGTCAACGTCGTAACATACGTAAAAAAGTACGTCTGCAAGATGAAAAAGCTGAGCAAGCTAACTCAACAGAGCAAGCACCTGAGCAAACGGCTGTAACTGAAACTTCACAAGTTCAAGAGCAAGCTCCTGCTGTAGAAAAGCAAAAGCAAACTCCGGCAGAAAAAACAGCTCATATTAAAGAAGAAAAAGTTGATGTTGTTGATTCTAACGATGAAACAGCAACTACTGAAGACGAACAAGAGCAAACACGTACACGTTCACGTCGTTCTCCTCGTCATCTTCGTGCATCTGGTCAACGTCGTCGTCGCCCTGAAGGTGAAGCAGAAGTTAAATCTGATGAAGCCCCTGCATTTATTCCAGTTGCTGATCAAGCTGCTGCAGAATACGAAGCAGAACTTAAAGCTAAATCAGAAGAAACACCGGTAGATGCCTCGCAACAAGTTGAACAAGCCGTTGCGGTTGAAGACTTAGCAAAAGTTGAAGCTGTAGAAGAGCCAGTAAAAGCTAAAGAACCGGCTAAAGTTGAAACGCCAGTAGCCACTGAAGAACCTACTAAAGTTGAAGCGCCAGTAGCAACTGAAGAGCCTGCTAAAGCTGAAACGCCAGTAGCAACTGAAGAGCCTGCTAAAGTTGAAACACCAGTAGCAACTGAAGAGCCTGCTAAAGTTAAAACGCCAGTAGTAACTGAAGAACCAGCTAAAGTTGAAACACCAGTAGCCACTGAAGAGCCTGCTAAAGTTGAAACACCAGTAGCCACTGAAGAGCCTGCTAAAGTTGAAACGCCAGTAGCAACTGAAGAGCCTGCTAAAGTAGAAACACCAGTAGCAACTGAAGAGCCTGCTAAAGCTGAAACGCCAGTAGCCACTGAAGAGCCTGCTAAAGTTGAAACACCAGCAGCAACTGAAGAGCCTGCTAAAGTTGAAACACCAGTAGCCACTGAAAAGCCTGCTGAAGTTGAAGCAAAAGTGAAAATTGAAAAATCAGCACCGCATGTTAAAACAGCGATTACTCAAGGGTCAGCAAGTGCGCCAATGGCACAACCTACTCCTGTAGCTGATAGCGAAGTGAAACATACGTCTGTAGCAATGGCTCACGATAAACGTGAACTAGTTCCAGACAGTGGTTTACGTGCAGGTTCAATCAAACCTGCTGGTCGTGCAAGCTCTGCAATGACTAAAACAATGAGTGTTGATTAATAACTAACATTCATTTAAAAGCCCCGCTATTTAATAAATAGCGGGGCTTTTTTGTTTATATGATTTGAATAATTATTAAAGTTTCTTCACGCCCACAATAAGCGATTTATTCACAAAGAGGTTAAGAGGCGCTGCGCTTTTAGAGGTAGTAAAAAAGCTAAGTCTTGCTAACTTAAATAAGCCCCGCTAGTAAACCATCGCTTGTGTTTTCTCATTTACTCCTCTTTCACTTCTCTATGTGAAATAGATCTTTTAGTGGTTTTGTTAGCAAAGAAATTAAATAAACAGAAGCGTTGCTTCTCGCGTAAGCAAGCTTCACTACTACAGCCGAAATTTAAAACCGAATAAGATTAACCTGTAGACGCACAACTTGTTGGCGTGACGAGCACAAAGCCCGTAAAAAGTAATTTTATCACAAAGAGGTTAAGAGACGCTTCGCTTTTAGAGGTAGTAAAAAAGCTAAGTCTTGCTAACTTTAAAAAGCCCAGCTAGTAAACCATCGCTTGTGTTTTCTCATTTACTCCTCTTTCACTTCTCTATTTGAAATAAATCTTTAAGTGGTTTTATTAGCAAAGAAATTAAATAAACAGAAGCGTTGCTTCTCGCGTAAGCAAGCTTCACGACTTCAGCCGAAATTTAAAACCGAATAAGATTAACCTGTAGACGCACAACTTGTTGACGTGACGAGCACAAAGCCCGTAAAAAGTAATTTTTTCACAAAGAGGTAAAGAGACGCTGCGCTTTTAGAGGTAGTAATAAGTCTAAGTCTTGCTAACTTTAAAAAGCCCCGCTAGTAAACCATCGCTTGTGTTTCTCATTTACTCCTCTTTCACTTCTCTATGTGAAATAAATCTTTAAGGTTTTTTCCGATGCAACGAATTTAGATACCGGTATAAAAAAGCGCGATATAAATACCGCGCTCTTAAATCAGCCTTTTAACTTGTGAAATTTACTCGCTTTCACTTTCCATAAAACGTTGTAACTGATCTTTTAAGTTTGGCGGAATACCTTTAATTACAAGCGTGTCAGTTGCCTCGTTGTAAGTTACGCGCTCACCTAAGTGCTTACGTTCAAAGCTTACACTCACACCACCTCCAAGACCTGAGAACTTAACCATGCTGGTTACGGTTTTTTTATCAACAGGGAAAGTTTCTTCTAGATCGTAACTTTGCTCTTTACAAAAACTATCAAACGGGCTGTCATCGCCTTTTGTAAGCGTTGCAGATAGCTCGCTTACGCTGGCATCTTCACCAGTTGTCACACAGTCATTACAGTAGTCAAAAACTTGTTTACGTAAATCGTCTTTTTCTGATTTATCAAATTGTTGCTCAGATAAATAATCCTCTACTGCGCTAAGCATTACTTGGCTTTGCTGTTTTGAATCAATACCCTCTTCACAACCTAAAAAGTCTAAGAAAAAGTCGGCAACTTTACGTCCAGCTCGCCCTTTGATAAATGAAATATAACGGTTGTCGTCAGCTTGTGTATCCCACGCTGTTAAATCGATACGAGCAGCAAGTTGCATGCGTGATATGTCTAAATGACGAGAAGCGGCTAAATCAAGCTCTGAGGTCATAGAATAATGCTCTTTGATGTTAATCATCGCAATTAGCATGTAATCAGTTGCAACGTACTGGTAATGACAAAATACTAAATAGCCTGTTTCACTAAATGCATACTTATCAAGCTCTTCTTTTAAAACCGTCGAGGCTTGCTCGGTCATATGCCAAAAGCCTAACTCATCATTACGGTAACTTTGCATTGCAGATGCTACAACACTGTTTTTGTCACCACTGAAAGCACAATAACCTTTACCAGGTTTACCATTGTATGCATGATGTAATTGTTCGATAAAAACGGCTACTTTATCGTTAATTACCATCTCATCATTTCGAAGGTGAATTTGCGTATCGTCGTCTTTTTTGTCTACATAGTGAACGACTAATTTTTTAACGTCTGTTGTCATCTTTGTTTTTCACGCCTCTAGTGTTAAAATACGAGAATATAACTATTTTATTGAACCAACTAATGCCAATCTTATCAAAATACTCTAATGAAGAAGTAGAACAAATCGTCGATCAGCTTATTGATGTGCTAACTAAACACAATGCGCCGGTTGATTTAAGTCTTATGTGTTTAGGAAATTCTATCACGCATATCTTAAAAGAGCATGTACCAACAGGGAAAAGACAAGCTGTAACCGAGAACTTTGCAAAAGCGCTCGCGCAGTCGGTTAAGTAAAATTTATGAATTTATCGCAGCACAATCAATTTTCATCAAAAGCGAGTCAGCTGCTAAGTTGGGGCCATTGGTTTACCTTTGCCAATATCGGCTTAGCCCTACTTATTAGCTTAAGCTATTTATTTGCAGACTCGCCACCTACAAGCTTTTTAGGCATTACTTATATGCTAGTTACTTGGCTAAGCCACACTAGTTTTATAGCCTTTTTAGCGTTTGTGCTGACGGTATTTCCGCTTAGTTTAGTATTCCCCTACCCACGACACATTCGTGGCATGGCCGCTGTTATAGCCACTGTAGGCGCATCATTGCTTACTCTTGATGCTTATGTGTATGTTAATTTAGGCTATCACCTAAGTATATCTGCCTTACCTGAAATCATTTCATTGTTGTGGCATCGTTTAACAAGCTCTCCTGCTTTAACAACCATTTTAGCCAGTGGTATTGTTGTTGTTATTTTAGGCTTTCAGCTACTTGTTAGTAATTACACATGGCACCACCTAGAGCGTTTAAAGCAATATAAATTTGCACGTTACGCAATTTCTTTTTTAATCGTGTGTTTTTCGCTTAGCCACAGTATTCATATTTGGGCTGACGCCAATTTAAACTTTGACGTAACAAAACAAGATAATGTTTTGCCACTTTCATACCCTACTACTGCTAAAAGCTTGTTAGCTAAAAATGATCTGCTAGATATAGAAAGCTACGAGCAAGCACACAACGTAAAAATTAATAACCAAAATATTAGTTATCAAATGCCAAGCCCGCTTGAAAAATGCGAGGACTACACACAAGCCAATGTAGATATATTTGTATTTGAAACTCAACAACAACTCGAAAAGTTTGTTGCCGAGAATAAAAACATGCACAAAACAGAGCAGTTTTTACAGCCAACAAATCATGACGATACGTTATTTAGCTTAGTGTATGGTTTACCCGCTTTTTATAAAGCAGCAATTTTAACCGAGCAGACACTCCCAGTTTGGCAAAGTCAGCGCCGTAGCATTGAAGTAACTGGCATTGAAGAACTAAGCTTTATTAATGATCAAGCACATAGCTCTAGTGCTATTCGAGTAATTAAAGCGAGTGATACCCCTACTGTTCGAGATGATGAAACACAGGTTTTTGCTTTTAGTCTTGCCAATAACAAGCAAGAAGTAGTAGCAACCTCAACTTTATACAGCTCTGACAAACGTATTTCTAAAGTAGATGGGTTAATTCAACCTAGCGATTTAATTGCAACAAGCGTTGGGCAATATTTAAATTGTAAAGCTATTGCCAAGCAAACAATGCTAGGCGTTAATCTATACAAGAAAAAAGACGATATGGGCGTGAACTACTCTCAGGGTGTTGTTATAGCCTATAAAAAAGATAGGATTACCTTAATAGATTCAGATGGTAACTTTAAAAACATTTCCGCCGCTGAAGGTTTTTCTATTGAACAAGGTTTAGATATACCATTTTTAGTACAGAGTATTAAAAAGCTCAAAACCTTTACCCAATAACAGTTATCCTAACCTAGCTTGATATACCACCAAGCTAGGTTATAGTTTTATATTGTTGTTAGATATAAAAACCAAGGATGACATGTATGTTTAAAACTTCTCGTTATATTCTCCATTCTAGCTTTTTACTTATCAGTTTTTTTAGCTTTAGCGATACCACTTACTACAAATGTGTAACAGAAAAAGGCACTGTCTTTTCTCAACTCCCCTGTGACGACGAAGCAACGACTTATAAAGTTAACACAACGGGTAATCAGTATTCTGGTCCTAAGGTTGACTACACTAAACAACTAAACGAACTTGAGCGTGAAAGGCTTCTGTCGGCCTTACAGGCAGAGCTTCGCAGTAATAACCATAAACTAACAATACTTGATCGTAATAAAGAGCGTGCTGAATACAAACAACAAGAGCGGTTAAATCATATCTTAGCCATTGATGATAAAAAGCGTATTACTAAAGACATTACTAAAAAACTAAAAATAATTAATAAAACATATAAGAAAAACGTATCGGCTGTGACTAAACAAATTAAAATTCTCGAAAAAAAGATAGCTCAATTCCAATAAGTTACTCTTAGTTAGTAAGTAACATTTATCTTGGTTTTAAACTTAAAATAACATACCCTTAACACAATAGAGTATAAACTCTAGGGACTTTTAAGGAGTGCGAATGCAACCTCGCCATATTGCTGAATTAATTTTAACGGGTTTTAAAAGGCACTATCAGTTATTTCAAAAAACAACAGCTAAAGCCCCTCTTGCCTTTGCAAAAAAAGATTGGCAAACAATTAATGATATCAGCCGTTTGCGTATCAGCTATTATGATGATCGTGTTAACGAAACCACGCAAGCGCTAAAAAAAGAAACCCCAACCGAACAACTCGATGAAAGCCTATGGCTTGAAGTTAAAAAGATATATCAGCATTTTTTATGTTTTCATCCCCAAGCAGAGCTCGCCGAAACTTTTTATAACTCTGTATTTTGCCGGCTGTACCATAGGCGCTATTTTCATAATGACTTTATATTTGTAGAGGCAACCTTAAAAGATGCTCCTTCAGTGCCTGTAGAAGCAGAATATAGAACATACTTTCCTGTAGTTGATGGCCTAAAACCAACAATAAAACGCATTATTAGTCATTTTGATTTTAAAGCCCCATTTGTAAATTTAGAGCGTGATATTCGCCTCCTTGTTAAAGCTTTTTATAAACAAGCCCCCGATACACATCACCAACCTTGGCAAATGCGCTTTGATATTTTACACACGCCTTTTTATCGAAATAAAGCAGCCTATATTGTTGGTCGTGTTGTTTCAAAAAGTGGGGTTCAGCCCTTTATAATCGCTGTATTACACGATGAAGATAACGGATTATATTTAGATGCACTTTTAACTAAGTCATCTCAAATGCGTGTTATTTTTGGCTTTGCCCGCGCTTATTTTATGGTAGAGACTCATGCACCTTCAGCACTTGTTCGGTTTTTAAATCAACTTATGCCAAACAAAACACTTGCTGAGCTCTATAACGCAGTGGGTTTTCATAAGCAGGGTAAAACTGAGTTTTACCGAGAGTTTTTAAATCATTTATCTCACTCTAGTGATGAGTTTACAATTGCACCGGGGACTCCCGGTATGGTGATGATGGTATTTACCCTCCCCTCATTTGGCTATGTTTTTAAAGTAATAAAAGACAAATTTGGTGAGAGTAAACCCTTTGGCCGTGATACCGTATTAAAACGCTATCAACTGGTAAAAAACCATGATCGCGTTGGCAGAATGGCCGATACCATAGAGTATTCTAACGTCGTATTTCCTTTAGCGCGTTTTGATAGTAATTTACTTGCGCAATTACATAAAACAATTGGCTCATCAATGATAATTGAGGGCGATTGGTTGATCATCAAGCATTTGTATATTGAACGGCGCATGACACCTCTTAACTTGTTTTTAGAAAATGCTGATGAAGAAAGTGTCGCCGACGCGATTGAAGAATATGGGCAAGCCCTAAAAGAAATGATTGCTGTTAATATATTCCCTGGTGATATGCTCTTAAAAAACTTTGGTGTAAGTAAGCACAAACGTATTATTTTTTACGATTACGATGAAGTTCAATATCTAACCGATATGAACTTTAGAGCATTACCAAAAGCAAAGAGCTATGACGACTATCTAATGGATGAACAAAGTTACTCTGTTGCACCACAGGACGTATTTCCTGAGCAACTTTGTACATTTGTAATGCCAAACCCTATGTATAAAAAGTTTTTACTCAGCACTCATCCTGAGCTTATAGATGTTAGCTTTTGGAAGCAGGCACAACAAAATATAAAAAATGGTCAGGTAAGTCATATTTACCCATACCCGACAGCACAGCGCTTTATTCACCACTGGTAAGCGCTAAAGGACACACACAATGAATATAAGTAAAATAGATTTAAATTTACTCGTTTACCTCGATACATTGCTGCGAGAATGCAACGTAACACGCGCTGCTAATCAATTGAGTATAACGCAACCTGCAATGAGTAATGGCCTTAAACGTCTTCGTAACTTATTTAACGACCCTATTTTAGTTCGTACCAGCGATGGTATGGTGCCTACCGAGCGTGCTTTGGAGTTACAACCCGTTATTCGTGGCATATTAATGACCCTTGAAGAAACTCTAGCACCTAATCGAGAATTTGAGGCAAGCCAAAGTAAGCGTGTGTTTAGAATAATGGCCAGTGATTACGCTGCAAGTACATTAGCACCAAAGCTTTTAAGTAAATTGCACGAAGAAGCCCCCGATACTACTTTAGATATACTCACACCAAGTGATGTCACCTTTCATGATGTAGAAAACGGTAAAGTAGATATGGCAATCAACCGTTTTGAAAACTTACCGCAGTCTTTTCATCATAAACGTATTTGGAAAGATAGTTTTTGCTGCTTAGTAAAAGCCGATAATCCTATAATTGAAAACTTTAGCCTCGACAGCTATTTAAAAGCGCGCCATATATGGGTAAGCAAAACAGGTTTTGGTGTAGGTGTAGGCATGGACCCTAAAGATGTGCAAAAACTTGGCTGGGTTGACGAAGCACTTGCTCACTTTGGTAAGCATCGTAATATTGCCACTTTTACGCGTAACTACCATGTGGCAATTCATTTAGCTAAAGAGAAAAATTTAATTGCGACCCTTCCTTCAAAAGCCGCAAATATATATTTAGATGATCCGGGGCTTAAAATCTTAGAGCCACCATTTCCAATCCCTCCTTTTGAGCTTGATATGATTTGGAGCCCACTGTTACATCGCGATGCGAGTCACATTTGGTTACGTCAAAAAGTAGCTGAAGTAGCTGAAGAGCTAAAATAACTTTATTACACAATATAATGTAAAAATTGCTAGGTTAATTTTCTGCCTGTTAACTTAGCATCTTACTAAAATAAAATTAAACCAATAAAATCAAATGACTACATAACTATTGAAACGTGGAACATACATTGCTTTTATTAAATTGAACTATACATTCATTTAATTAAAGAGGTCATTATGAACACCCATCAAGGATCAGAAGTAAATCATATTACTGACATCATTCAAGTTATGAACAGCGGCATCGATTTTTATCAAAAAGCACAGGAAAAAGTTGAAGACCCTGCTATTGGTGCACTTTTTCAGCGTATGATAGATGCCCGAAAAGTGAGTGTTGAGCGCTTGCAGCCATATGCAATTAATGAAAAAGGCGAACGCGAAGATGGCTCATCTTTCGCAGTTGAAGCACGACGTGCGTACACAGCCCTATTGACTACTTTCACCTCACACAACGACAGCACGTATGTAAAAGAGCTCGAAGAGGTAGAAGATAAAACCCTTGAAGAAATTAAAGCAGCAATGGATAAACCGCAACCAGCTGACTGCGAAGCTGCACTGGCTAAAACATTATTAACAATGCAAAGCTGCCATGCAGAAATGAGCCGTATGCAAAAGCATTAAGCTGACATAGCGCATAACTAGAACCCAGCCTCGAGCTGGGTTTTTTATTGCCTCTAATACCAATCTACATAGTTTTTTAAGCAATTTAACAAATTGCATTACATTATAACGATGCTAAATAGACCCCATATATAAGCAGAACGGTATAAACACCGCCTTATTTCACCACATTTTAATACATAATTAGTACAAATATTTAATGTTATTAGAATATTTATTTAACCACGCTTTATTTTTGCTGTGCTAATTTTGTTAATAGGTACCTAAAACCTTGCTGTGGCGCCGCAGCATTTAATTAAAAATAAGGTCCAATATGAAAAAACTAACCAAACTACAAAATAATGCTGATGTAGATATGACCCCGATGTTAGACATAGTGTTCATATTACTAATTTTCTTTATTGTAACTACATCTTTTGTAAAACCTGTGGCTATTGAATTAAACCGACCACTCGACAGCCCTCAAATAGATAAGCCTGTTAAAAATGCTTTATTTAAAATTGATGAAAGTAACGGAGTATATTTTTCTGGGAGGTTAATTGATTTAGAGCAAGTTGCGACTAATTTAGCTATGTTCGCGGCTGAATATGAAATAAGTTCGGTACTTATAACCGCAGACGAAAACAGTACACATAATACTTTAATGAATGTAATGAATAATATTAAGCAATACGATGATTATCCAATAAGTTTGATTTCTAAATAAAATCAGCCCAAGCTAAAACCAAAAAAAGGGCCTTACGGCCCTTTGAGTTAAATAACAAAAGGGAGGTTATTAATTAAAAACGGTATTCTGCACCTACGTAGTAGTAAGCACCGTTAAATCCAAACGGAGCCGAACGACGTGAGTAGTCAAACACACCTGAGCTACTTATTACTGTGTTGCCACTAGCATCCACAATAGTACCTGAGCGAGAGTTACCTATTTCATTTTTATCTGGGTAAACATCGAACAAGTTATTTGCACCAATATTTACTGATAAATCTTCAGTAACGAAGTAGTTAACTTTAACGTCAGTTAAAATTTCTGCGCCATACGTTTGACGACCGCCATCTTCTACTGTGTATTCACCAAAACGATTAAGTGACAGGTTAACAGTCCAATCATCACGTTGATAAAGCGCACTTAAGTTAATACGGTCCTCTGGTTGCCACTCTTCTATAATAGAGATGTCTTCAGCTGAGAATATATCTTCTACTTTTACTGTCTCAAGGCTTGAGCCAGCAGGAGAGAACAACGATACAACATCTGTTTTGGTAAAGTTAGCTGCAAGTGTAAAATCAAGCGTGCCACCTAAACCTTCAGTGTTCCACGTTGCTACAAAATCAACACCACGAGTTTCTGTATCAGCACCATTTAAGAAAAACTGCCCTACGCCAGCACCAGCACTATTTAGTGCTGCATCAAGGCTTGTAGATAACCCTTTACCTAAGCGATCACTAATTACAATACGGTCGTCAATATCAATCGAGTAGTAATCAACGGTTACATTAATATTATCGGTAACGTTATACACAATACCTAAACTACGGTTTTGTGATTTTTCTTCTTTAAGTTTTGGAATACCTAAACTTTGCGCAAGTGTTGAATCATTTCTAAATGTACCAACTTCTTCTGCAACTAAATTCCCATTAGTATCAACAACAAATTGTGTGCTTACGTTATTAAAGTAAAGCTGCTGCATTGAAGGCGCTCTAAATCCTGAGCTTAATGCGCCACGTAATGAAATATCGTCGGTAATAGACCAGTTACCAGCAAGTTTAAAGTTTACTGTATCGCCAAAACCTTTGTAGTTATCGTAGCGAAGTGCACCAGATAAAATCACATCTTCAATTATATAAGATTCTGCATCTACGTAAAATGAAATTACATCACGTGACTCATCCACTGAAGACGCAGGTGATGAACCACCAAAACCTTGTGAACCACCCGATGCATCTTCAGAGCCAACACCGCCACTTAAACCGCTGTAAATACTTACACCATTTAATGTGTCGTAATCGCGGTACGCATATTCATTACCTTCTAAAATACGGTATTCGTCAGTACGTATTTCAGCACCCATCGCTAACGAATAATCATCAAAGTTTTGCGTAAAATCAATATTGATTGTTTGCAATGATAATTCCATGCCGTAAGCGTACGCTTCACGTGGAATAGTTGTACGAATATCAGCTGCACTTAAACCTTGGTCATAACGTAAAAAGTTAGCGTATGAGGCATTGATAGTGTCACTTGTAGTGTAATCAATGCTGTTCTCGCCATAGGTGTAAGATAAATCAAGGCTTGCATCGTTATCAAATTCAGTTTTATAACCAAAGTTGTACGAGATATCATCGATAGTTGTGTTGATTTTTGGTAAGAAACCTAGCGGAATCGTCGCATCGTTATCTTGTAGTACTGGGTTACCACCTGCATTTGCATTATGACGGAAAAATGCAGCCGACTCATTTTCACGTGTTGAGTAAGTAATAAAGCCGTAAAGCTCGCCATCACCTAACTCGTAACCGGTATTAATTGTTAAACCAAACTGCTGAGAGTCAGCATCACCAATTCTAAAGGTATCACGATCGGCTGTCAGCTCACGCGGATCACCAGCAAGTAAAGTGCCGTCACTTAGTTCTGTACAACCATAAAACTGACAAGAGCCATGTAAACCGGCACGGTTAGTCGGTGCACGGTCACGGTAATTAATAGTTGTATTTAAATAACCGTCATCACCTAGCGCAAAGCCTTTATTAAAATCAAGGTTAATGGTTTCGCCATCGCCTTCAGAATATTGACCGTAGTTAATAGCCGCTTTACCACCTTCGCTACCATCTTTAAGTACAATATTAATAACACCTGCAATTGCATCAGAACCATACTGAGCAGCAGCGCCATCACGTAATACTTCAATGCGTTTAATTGCAGAGGCTGGAATTGCATTCATGTCAGTACCTGCGGTACCACGCCCAACAGAGCCATTAATATGAATAATACTTGCTTGGTGACGACGTTTGCCGTTAATTAACACCAATGTTTGATCAGGGCCCAAACCGCGAAGTGTCGCAGGTCTTAAAGCATCTGTACCATCACTAATTGCAGAGCTTGAAAAGTTAAATGAAGGGGCGATAGACTGTAGCATACGACCAACTTCTGTTTGGCCCGTATTTTCAAGCGCTTCTGCACTTAGGATATCTACTGGAACGGGTAAATCTTCAACTGAACGTCCTGCTACACGGCTACCGACAATAGCAATTTTTTCAATTTTTTCTTGAGCGACTTCTTCTGCTGCGTTTACACCTTGCGAATTTACTGCAAGTAAAGCTGGTAATACTGCTGCACTGACCGCTGAAAGCTTCATCATGTTGTTATCATTCCTGTTGATTTGTTTGAGTTTTATACTCAGTAAACCATTTTGATCAACAACCGCATCGAGCTCAGTCCCACCTAATAATGCCTCTAGAGCATCTAGCTGAGTGTAAAATCCATAAACTGAATTTGCATCATACTGCTTTGCCAACTCATAAGAAAACACCACGGTTTGCTCTGTTTGTTTAGCATATTCAATTAAGGCTTTGTCTGCTCGCTGCGCTTTTATATCAAATTGCACCATTTGCCCAGTGGTTTGAGTTGCTGCTTGTACACTTAAACTAAAAATAGCCGGTGCAAGCACACTAAATCCACTCAATAAATGCGTTTGGTTACTGCGCAACTTATATAAACAGCTGACAAACAAAAATCCTCTATGGGTTTGTTTCTTTTTTTTAATGTTTTTTTTACGTTCAATCTTTATTGATGCAACTTTACCTAACATTAGTTTGATTTGCATAACGTCTACTTATGATTCTGTATGGTGTTTTAGCGTTACTACATGCTCACCTAAACGCTCATGATCAATCGAAAAGTTAGTTTGTAAACTTTCTAGTAAACCTTCAACGTCACCGGCTTTAAATACTCCAGCCACTTTAATACTGGCAAGCTCAGCTGATGAAAGCTCAAAACGTGTGGCTGTATAGCGGCTTACTTCATTTAAAGCATCGCTTAGCTCTTCTCCATTAAAAATAAGCATACCGTTTTGCCATGCCAAATCGCGCTGTACGTCGTTCATTGAAAGCTGCGTAATTGGCTTTGTAACACTTTGCTCAATAACTGCTTTTTCGCCTGAGGTAACAATATTGGCATTAATTTGACGAATTTTTTGCGTGCTATTATCTGCAAGTTGATAATCTTTAAAGTCATTTGCATCAACCGCTACACTTGGGTCGGTGATCATCACTTTGCCTTCAGTAACCACCAGTTCTAAATCTGATGAAGTATTGCGTTGTACATTAAATACCGTGCCTAACGCGGTAAAACTTTTATCACCAGCCATAACACTAAATGGACGCGTGGCATCTTTTGCTACATTAAAGCGCCCTTCCCCACGACTAAGTAATAACTGCCTGCGGCCCTTGCTATAAGCAACTTCTAGTAAGCTATTAGTATTAAGCTGCACTATGGTGCCGTCTGGCAATACATACGTTGCTTGCTCACCTACTTTTGTTTTGTAAATTTTAGTGTAATTAACTTTTGCAAGCTCTTGGTTGTAGCCATTTTCTAAGTTAATTAATAAGTAGCTGCATACCATTAACGCTGCAAATAAGCTCGCTGCAATTGAGTAAGAAAACATCCACTTGTTTTTTGATGTTTTAGTATTGTTTCGCTGAGGAAATAAATGACTTAATTCGTTTAATACTGAAAGCTCATCCCAAAGCTGAGCAAGCTCGTATATAGAGTCTTGATGTGCGGTGCTTTGCATCATCCATAATTTAAATTGCTCTTTTTCATCATCAGTTAAACCACGATCAATCGCGCTTATCCAATCACATGACTTTTCTAAGATTAAGTCTTTTGAATTAAATTGATGAACATTACTCATTCTGCGACCCTCTTAACTGATATAGGATGTGCCTGAGCTTTAGGGTTCGTTTGAGGGATTTGCTCATGTTCACGCATGTACAACATGGTTTGTAACAACCCTTTGGCAATGTGTTTTTCAACAGTGCTTTGGCTTAACTGCATTTGGTCTGCTATCTCTTTTTGGCTCATACCGTAAACTTTTTTTAATATAAAGCATTTACGAATCGATGAGCTTAGTTGCTCAGTAGCTCTACAAAAAAGTAAAAAACGCTCTTTAGATGTGTATTCGTCTTCGAGCTTCATTGATTTGAGTAATACGGGCAATTCGTTATCGTTTTCTAACGAATCATTAAATTTATTGTCCCACTTAGCTATATGGTTGAGTGCTAGATGTTTTGCTGTTTTTAGCATATAACTGCGGGTAAACTGGATGTCTTGTTTTAAATCAGCTTCATAGCTTTTTACAAAAGTTTCTTGCACAATATCTTCTACATCGTCGGGTTGAACAATGCGCGATACAAAACGTTTGAGCTGTTTAGAAATATCAACAAATGTTGACGTGAACTTTACTTTTTTCGTCATCCTTAACATCCACCTGTTGTTATTTTTATTATTAGGGCGTGTTGGCCTTTCGTGGTTGAATTTGCAGCAGTACGTTTGGTATTTAGGCAAGGCAGAGCCTATGTAGTGTGGTTACTCCCCATAAATAGGTGATAACGCAGCATAAATGCCAAACATGCGCTGCCCGTTGGGTTCAATCCACAAAGGTCAACACGCCCCATTAGATTACGAGTTTTTGACATAAAAACAAGCCCAAATGTTAATTCTGGGTTATTTAAATGCATAGGAAGATAAATGAGTAAACTTTTAGATTATATCCGACTTAGTTTCTTTGCATTCGGTTTACTACTTGGAGTGCAAATTCCTGCATTTGTAAGCGATTTTGGCCAAGCACTATCAGCCCAATTAATTGAAGCTAATAATGCCGTTGCGCCTTTTAAAAGCGATGCAGCTAAGTATTTCAATAATGATTTAAATAAGCTAATAAAACACTATCAAAATATTGATGATGAAATTGTGAACAAAGGGGCAAGTAATATCAGTACTCTTTACGAGCGACAGCAAGATTCACAGATAGCCGTAAATAGGTTTGAAAAATCTCCGTATATATTTACTATGATCAGTGGCATGAGCGATATAAAGCAACAAGTATGGCAACGCTTTGAAGGTCAAATCATTTTGAAAAAAGACTCTATTATAGCCGCCATTGTTGCAGCCATAATTGTTGCCTTGCTTGCAGAGCTTACTGGTTATTTATTTTTAACTGGAGTAAAACGCTCATTTAAACACTTATTCGCAGCTCAAAAATAGTGATTTCATAAAATCATAAAATACATCAGTTTTGCGGGTTGTTAAACTATTTTGCGGACGTAAAAACCAAACCGGTGCATCATCTTGTGCCATTACCCCTGGCATAACTTCAACCAAAATACCGTTTTTAAGATCTTCATTAATCGCTATTTTTGACTTAATAGCAATACCATGACCTGCAATAGCAGCTTGTGTCATATTATCGGAGTTTGAAATAGTAAAACGAGTTTTAGCATTAAAGGTATGTATTTTTTTGTGTTCGTCAAAAAGCTTTAACTGGCGTTGCCACGGCAGGCAAACCCAATAATGTTCACTCAATTGCGTTAAATTTTCAGGCATGCCGTACTTTTCTATATAGCTAGGGGCTGCACACAGTATGCGACTATTGTTTACGATTTTACGAGAAAGTAATCCTGAGTCATTTAATTTTCCCACCCTAATTGCAACATCTTGCGCGTCATCAACCACATTTACAAAATGATCCGTTATTAAAAAATCAAGCTTTAGTTCAGGGTAAGCTTGCTCAAACTCATTGAGTTTAGGCATTACGTATTTTGAAAAAACCCAAGGCGGCATGGTCACGCGTAGTAAACCACTCACCGATGAGCTACGCGCGCCAATACTATGCTCAGCATCGTGTAGAGCTTCTATTATAGCCCCCACACGCGTATAAAATATTTCACCTGCGGGAGATAACCGTACTCGCCTGCTATCTCTAAAAACAAGTACTGTAGCAAGCTCACGCTCTAGTTTACTTAAGCGATGGCTCACCGTTGCAGGCGATAAACGCTGCTCGCGGGCAGCAGCAAGTACGCCCTTATTTTCAACTACAGCTATAAATGTTTCTAGGTCGCTTAAATTATACATAAAGATGCCATTGTGCACTTTTCAATGTTTAATATTTTCGAATGAAGCTTTCAGTATTGCAATGTTTATTTAAATATATAAAACACTATAATTGCAAATAGTCTAATTATTGAGGTTCAATCATGAGTTTAAAAGCGCAAATAGATGCCTATAACGTACAAAAAGATGCCAAATTGCCGGCTGACGTTTTGGCACTAATGAACACTACAAACGAAGAGCTAATTGCACAGCATATTAAAGACAATGCATTGCAAATTGGTCAAAAAGTAGAAAACTTTAGCTTAGCCAACCATAACGGCGAAAACATTGAGCTTGCAGATTTATTAAAAAAAGGCCCGGTAATCATTAGTTTTTACCGTGGTGGCTGGTGCCCATATTGTAATTTAGAGCTAAAAGCACTTAACGACTACTTACCACAATTTAAAACTCAAAGTGCTCAGTTAGTCGCAATATCACCACAACTACCTGATGAAACTCTCTCAACTGCACAAAAAAACGACCTTGAATTTGACGTGCTTTGCGATGTGAGCAATAAAGTAGCTGAGCAATTTGGTTTATTGTTTACACTTGATGAGCGTATTCAAGCGTTATACACACAATTTGGTATTGATTTTGAACACTACTACGGCGATAAAAGCTTTAAATTACCGCTACCGGCCACCTATGTGATAAACCAAGAAGGTGTAATTACATACGCATTTTTAAGCGAAGATTACACCCTACGCGCAGAACCTATTGATGTTATGACAGCACTTGAATCGGAGAATAATTAATGTCTATTTTAAAATCGTTAAAAACACTTACTCTTTCACTACTTGTGGGCACAAGCCTTGTATCTGGTTATGCAGTCGCTGATGGACCAAAAGAACAAGCAAAACCTAAAGTGCTTATTTTTGATGTAAACGAAACCCTACTTGATTTAACGTCAATGCGTACCTCTATTGGTAAAGCGCTAGGCGGACGTGAAGATTTATTACCACTGTGGTTTTCAACTATGCTGCACCATTCATTAGTAGATACTGTAAGCGGTAGTTATCACGACTTTGGGCAAATCGGTGTGGCGTCACTTCTTATGGTTGCTCAAAACAACAACATTGATATTACAAGTGAACAAGCTAAAACAGCTATTGTTACGCCTCTTTTAACGCTTCCTCCACACAGCGATGTTAAAGAAGGACTGGCAAAACTCAAAGCACAGGGCTATAAGTTAGTAAGCCTTACAAATTCTTCAAACAAAGGTGTAAAGGCACAGTTTGAAAGCGCTGGTTTAATGTCTTACTTTGATGCGCGTTACAGCATTGAAGATATTAAAATTTACAAACCAGACTTACGTGCGTATGAGTGGGTACTTAAAAAGCTAAACGTAGCACCAAATGAAGCAATGATGGTTGCAGCCCATGGCTGGGATGTTGCTGGTGCAAAAGAAGCTGGCTTACAAACCACTTTTATAGCACGCCCAGGTAAAGCACTTTACCCATTAGCTAAAAAACCAGATCATGTTGTGAAAGATTTACATGAATTAGCCGCTCTACTTAAATAAGTACACGCTGATGAATCAATACCCAAGCGGCCAATGTTAGGATGACATTGGCCGCTTTTTTGTAACTACTCCTAATATGTCTTAGTGTATTTATTTTCATAATCAGTATGTTAAAAATTGAATGTAAACAAAGCATTTAGCCCGCTATGCGTTATTTTATCTGCTAGCAATTTAGTACTCACAACGCTACTATTAAATAAATACGTGGTGGAGAACATAATGAATAGTGAAAGATTAGGTGAGTTTGAGCAGTACTTTCAAATTAATGAAAGTATAAGAGTAAATTTATTCCCCGTATCAAACGGACAAGTTCCTAAATCGCAGCTTGAGCTTGAAGACGACATTCCCCCACTATTTAGATTAGCAAATGAAGTAAGTGAGCTTGAGCAAAGCTCGTTACGCCCACTGCGTAACTTAGGCGATATAGCACAAGAGCTAGCTACTTTTTTACAAGCGCAGTCACGTAAAATAGATTTAATAATGAGCCATATTTTGGCCTCAGAACAAGCCCAAGATAACGCAATACAATGTGATAGCTACGGCGGTGGCGGTATTCGTTTTACATCACCCGAAGTACACTCAATTGGCCAAGCATTTAGAACCAAACTGTTTTTGCACCACGAGGCCTCTGCGGTTTATTGTTACACCGAAGTTGTGGCAGTAGAAAAACAAGATAGCGAACACTACCAATACACTATGCTCTTTACCGCAATTAGAACCACAGACCAAGAACTTATTGTTAGAGCGAGTTTACATGCTCAAACCCGCCAACTTAAAAAACGTCAAGAACTTGATCAAAACCAAGGCGACCTAAACAGTGATAATTAGCTGACATCTTTATGTAAAATGCTAAACTAGCGCCATCTTAATTAGTATATAAAATTCATGAACTTTAGACTTTTACCAGAATGGGCCGAGCAAGACGCTGTTATGCTTACATGGCCTCACAAAGACACCGATTGGGCCGACAACTTAGCGCGTGTAGAACCTGTATATATAGAACTTGCTAAACATATAACAACGCAGCAACAGCTTGTTATTGTGGCGCATAACAGTGCCTTAAAAGTGCATATTACAGCATTACTAAATAGTGCTAACGTCTCTCTTAATCGTGTTCATTTTGTAGTAACGCCTACTAACGATACATGGGCGCGCGATCATGGTCCGCTTACTTGCGCCGCAATTGATTCACCAGAGCAACTAAAAGTATATGATTTTACTTTTAATGGTTGGGGCAATAAGTTTGAAAGCGCATTAGACAATCAAATTAATCGTACTTTGGTAAAAGAGCTAAGTAGCACAAACAACCAATATCAAGCGCTCGATATGGTACTTGAAGGTGGCGGTATTGAAATAAACGAGCACGGTGTGTTGCTAACAACCAGCGAATGTTTGCTTAATAAAAACCGTAACCCTGATTTAAACCCAAATGATATTGAAGCACTTTTGAAAGAGCACTTAGGCGCGACGAGTTTTTTATGGGTTGAACATGGCTATTTAGCGGGCGATGACACCGACAGCCACATTGATACCTTAGTGCGTTTTGCACCAAATAATACCCTTGTATATGTGCAGTGTGACGATAAAACTGATGAGCACTTTAGCGCACTTGATGCGATGGAAAAACAACTAAAAACCTTTAAAACTGCCGATAACACCCCATATAACTTAATTGAGTTACCGTGGCCAAAAGCCGCTTTCGACGATGAGCAAACACGCTTACCGGCTACCTACGCTAACTACTTAATTATTAATAATGCTGTGCTTGTGCCAACGTATAATGATGCCAATGATGAGCGTGCTCTTGCGCAAGTTCAAAAAGCATACCCACAACACACTATTATTGGCGTAAATTGCCAACCAATTATTGAACAATTTGGCAGCCTGCACTGTATTACAATGCAATTACCTCGTGGATTTTTAGCTGGAGCAGCACAATGACAAGCCCTGCAAAATTAACCGTTGCGTTAGTGCAACAAAGCAATACCGATAACGCTCAGGACAATATGGCAAAATCAATAAGTGCCATTCGTGAAGCCGCTCAAAAAGGTGCAAAACTGGTTGTACTCCAAGAGCTACACCGAAGCCTCTATTTTTGCCAAACCGAAAATGTTGACGTATTTGATTTAGCCGAAACCATTCCAGGCCCTAGCAGTAATGCCTTAGGTGAGCTTGCTAAAGAGCTAAGCATTGTTATTGTCGCGTCTTTATTTGAAAAACGCGCTACGGGCCTTTATCACAATACTGCGGTTGTATTAGAGCAAGACGGCAGTATTGCAGGTAAATACCGCAAAATGCATATTCCTGATGATCCAGGTTTTTACGAAAAATTTTACTTTACCCCAGGTGATATCGGTTTTGAGCCTATTCAAACCTCTGTGGGTAAATTAGGCGTGCTAGTATGTTGGGATCAATGGTTTCCTGAAGCTGCACGTTTAATGGCAATGGCTGGCGCTGAGGTATTAATTTACCCAACCGCTATCGGTTGGGATCCTAACGACGATTCGGCTGAGCAAACTCGTCAAAAAGATGCGTGGGTTATTAGCCAGCGTGCCCATGCTGTTGCCAATGGCGTGCCGGTAATTAGCTGTAACCGCGTTGGCCATGAAAGTGACCCTAGTGAGCAAAGCGAAGGTATTTCGTTTTGGGGCAATTCGTTTATTGCAGGCCCACAAGGTGAACTATTAGCAGAGGCTAATAATACTGATGAGCAAATTTTAGTAGTAGAAATTGATCAAAAACGCTCAGAAAACGTAAGACGTATCTGGCCTTTCTTACGTGACCGAAGAATTGATCACTATAAAGACCTAACAAAAATATACCGAGACTAAGTAACCTTAACTCAAGATGGCTCTTACTTGCTAAGAGCCAACTATAAATGGAGTAATAAATGGCGTTTGAGCAATGGGCAGCCTTGCCTTGGGTAAAATCTCATAAAGATAAAATTCAATGGGGCCAGCTAAGCGGAAGTGGTTTAAGTATTGCTATTGCTGAAGGCGTTAAACAACAAGATAACTTAGTCTTAATTGTTACGCCTGATACACCAAGTGCACTGCGCCTTGAAACAGAATTAGAATATTTATTACCCGATAACCCAGTCATGGTATTTCCTGATTGGGAAACTCTGCCATACGATCATTTTTCTCCCCATCAAGATATTATTTCAGCCCGTTTGGCCACTTTAAACACCTTAAAAAAAGAACAACAAAGTGTGTTAATTGTGCCTGTATCTACTTTAATGTTGCGCACAGCCCCGGCCTCATTTATTTACGGTTCAACAATAAACTTTAAAGTAGGCGACAAACTAGACACTCATAACTTTCGTGATAACTTAGAGCAAGCTGGTTATTTAAATGTTCAACAAGTAATGGAGCACGGCGAATATGCTATACGCGGCTCAATCGTTGACTTATACCCAATGGGTAGCCCACACCCATTTAGACTCGACTTTTTTGATGACGAACTCGATACCATTCGCTTATTTGATGTAGAAACACAGCGCTCTGATGAAAAAGTAGATAAAATTGAGCTACTTCCAGCGCATGAATTTCCTACTAACGACGCTGATATTGAACGTTTTAGAATAAGCTACCGTGAAAAATTTGGCGCAAGCTCGCAGCAAGATTCAGTATACATGCAAGTAAGCAAAGGTAACTGGCCTGCAGGTATTGAATACTACATGCCATTATTTTTTGAAAAGCTCGCGACTATTTTTGACTACCTGCCAGATACAACAACCGTTATGCAGCTGGGTGATTTAGAGCACGCGGCAGATAACTTTTGGCACGATGTAAATGTACGCTATGAAAACCGCAGAGTTGACCCACTTCGCCCATTACTTGAACCTAATGCGCTTTATCAGCCAATTGAAGAGCTATTTTCTAATTTAGGCAATTTTGCACGTATTAGATTATCCCTTGCAAAGCTTGGCACTAAAGCAGGTAATAAAAACTTAAGCGTTAGCGAGCTGCCAGCCATTCGAATTGATCATAAACAGCATGAACCTTATGGCGCGTTTATAAATTATGTAGCAGAGCAAAAAAAGAAAAAAGGCCGCATATTACTCAGTGTTGAATCGGACGGTCGTCGCGAATCATTGCTGAGCATTTTAAAGCCAAGCGGTTTAAAATTTAAAGAATTTGAAACACTCGAACAATTTATAAAAAGTGCAAGTGATGTAGGCTTAATAGTAAGCCCGCTCGAGCAAAGTGTAGTACTTGGCACTAAACCAAGCCTTTCCATTATTACCGAGCAAGAACTACTTGGCATAAAAGTATCTCAGCGCAGACGCCGCAAGCACAAGTACGAAGCCAGCCAAGATGCGCTAATCCGTAATTTAGCCGAGCTTAAAGAAGGTCAACCTGTTGTGCATCTCGATCATGGTGTTGGCCGTTATCAGGGGTTGCAAACAATTGATGCTGCAGGTGTAGTTACTGAATTTGTAACAATTACTTACGCAAGTGAAGCTAAACTTTACGTGCCAGTATCTGCATTGCATATGCTTAGTCGTTACTCTGGCGGTGAAGAAGCCAGCGCCCCGCTGCATAAGCTTGGCTCAGATGCATGGGAAAAAGCAAAAAAACGTGCGGCTGAAAAAGTTCGCGATGTCGCCGCTGAATTACTCGACATTTATGCTCAGCGCCAAGCAAAGCCTGGTAATAAATTTACTCTAGACGCCCCTGCATATCGTCAATTTAGCGATAGCTTCCCGTTTGAAGAAACAGACGATCAGCGCAACGCCATTGAAGCCGTATTAGGTGATATGCAATCAAAACAAGCCATGGACCGCTTAGTGTGTGGTGACGTAGGCTTTGGTAAAACAGAAGTGGCCATGCGCGCTGCTTTTGTAGCAGTTAACGATGATAAACAGGTAGCCATTTTAGTACCAACTACCCTGCTGGCTCAACAACACTATGAAAACTTTAAAGACCGTTTTGCTGATTTTCCTATTGAAGTAGGTGTGCTTTCGCGCTTTAACTCCACTAAAGAGCAAAAAGACACACTTGAAAAAATGGCCAATGGTAAGCTCGATATAGTTATTGGCACGCATAAACTTATTCAGCAAGACATTAAATTTAACGATTTAGGCTTATTAATTGTTGATGAAGAACATCGCTTTGGTGTTCGCCAAAAAGAGAAAATTAAAGCACTGCGCGCTGATGTAGACATACTCACACTGACTGCAACGCCAATACCGCGTACACTCAACATGGCCATGAGCGGCATGCGCGATTTATCAATTATCGCAACGCCGCCTGCTAAACGCTTAGCGGTTAAAACTTTTGTACGCCAACGCGAAGTAGAACTAATACGCGAAGCGGTACTGCGAGAAATTAAACGCGGTGGCCAAGTTTACTTTTTACATAACAACGTAGAAACTATTGAGCGTGTTGCACAAGAAATTAGTGAATGGGTACCTGAAGCCAGTGTGACTACAGCCCATGGCCAAATGCGCGAGCAAGAGCTTGAGCAAATAATGACTGACTTTTACCATCAAAAATACAACGTGCTGGTATGTACCACGATTATCGAAACCGGTATTGATGTGCCTACGGCTAATACCATTATCATGGACAGAGCAGACAAACTCGGCCTTGCCCAGTTACACCAATTACGTGGACGAGTTGGTCGAAGCCACCATCAAGCGTATGCCTACTTACTAACAGGTGATCCTAAAGCGCTTTCTAAAGATGCGAGTAAACGCTTACAAGCAATTGAATCATTAGAGGATTTAGGTGCAGGCTTTGCCCTCGCTACACACGACTTAGAAATTCGTGGTGCGGGTGAGCTACTTGGCGATGATCAATCAGGCCAAATGCAAACCATCGGCTTTAGTTTATATATGGAAATGCTCGAACAAGCAGTAAATGCGCTGCGTGAAGGTAAAGAGCCAACGCTTGAAAACCTACTTCAAAAACAAACCGAAGTAGATTTAAAGCTGGCTGCATTATTACCTGATGACTACATACACGATGTTAATGCACGCTTGGGTATGTATAAGCGCATTGCAAGTTGTGCTAACCTTGATGATATGGATGAACTTCAGGTAGAACTAATAGACCGCTTTGGTTTACTACCTGATGCGGCTAAAAACCTATTTAGCCTACAATTATTAAAAATGAAGGCTAGTAATTTAGGTATAACTAAAATTGAGGCAAACCCAAAAGGTGGTTACTTTGAGTTTAGCCAAGATACCAAGGTTAACCCTAGCTTCATCATTGGCTTGATACAAAGTGCGCCTAAGGTGTACAAAATGGATGGCGCAAATAAACTGCGCTTTGCAATTAGTGAGGCAAATGCCCGCGAACGCTTAAAAATGGTCACTGCAATGATTGCAGATTTCGAAAAAAAGGTTAGCCATTAATGTTGCTAAAAAAATCGCTTATTGTTTTATGCTGCTTATTTAGCAGCACTGCATTTGCAGAACGCTGGTTTGAGGTTGAGGTGCTTGTATTTAAACAGCGCCCTGCCCCGTATTTACAAGAAGACTTTAGCCTTAAGCACAAAGCTATCGAAGATAAAAATACGTTAGACTTACTGACCCCTCTTTACACTGAACAAGCAATGCAGGCCTGCATAGATGGCGATGAGCGTTTTCAAAAACGCACTTTTACTGATTCATTAGTTAATTCAAACCCGCAATCGGGTGTATGTGACAACAGTATTAACTACCTACAAAGCTACGATGAGCTACCTGTAACGCCTTTAGCACCCGCTAAAGATGATATGCAGCAAACCTATTTATTAGCGCCGCAACAGCTGCAATTCAAAGCGCAGTATAGGCAACTAGACCGCAAAGGCTTAACACCTATTCTACATACTGGCTGGCGCTTTGAAGGTGCAAGCAAGTCACGCGCCCCAAGCATACATTTAATAGCGGGTAAGCATCTTAAAAATGAACCCAATGTAACACCTAGCTATTCAAATCCTGATTTTGTAAGTTTATTGAATTCACAACCGGCGCTATTTAACGACCCAGATCAATCAAAAGCAGAATGGGAACTAGACGGTTTATTTAAAATACATTTACGACATTATTTATACATAACAGCTAATTTTGATATTAGCCAAAAGCTAGAAAACGGCGATATAGAGTCAGCCCGTTTTTCTCAGTTTAGACGTGTAATTAGTGGTGAAGTACATTACTTTGACCATCCACGAATGGGCATGATTGTCCAGATCAGAAAATTCAAACATTAATATTAAGTAGGATATAACAATGAAAAAACTCCTTATCATCGCAGCTACATTAAGCCTTGCGGCTTGTTCTAAGGTAAGTCTTGAAAATTATGAAAAAATTAAAGTAGGCATGGATAAGACTGAAGTTGAAACTATTTTAGGCAGTGCTGATAACTGTGTTGAAAAAACACTGCATACTAACTGTATATGGGGCGATGAAGCAAAAAATATCGAGATCACACTAGTATCAGACAAAGTAACTTTATATAGCAAACATGGCTTAGCTAATAAATAAACTGACCAAATATTAGGGGCTGATTGTATCAGCCCCTTTTTAAATTAATATAACTCATTTTTTGGAGTAGATAAGCTCAATATTAACGATTTTACTGCGATTTAACGTTATTTTATAGCGTTGATAGAGTGTTTTATCTTCCTCAGTTAGAACAAGTACCATGTTTAATTGATAACGCCTTTCTACAGCCTGCTTAGAAATTTTATTACTGTCTAAATGATATAGCTTCCCTTCACCACGTTTTAAATAACGTGCAAATGGTGCAAGATTAAATTGTAGCGTGTGCTGTAGTGTATCGTAGCCGGGCAAAAATTCTTTCGCACTAACACGTGTCTCACTTGCAAAGTGTAACCACTGCGCAGCTTGTTTATTTTGTTGACGACGTTTTGAAAAAATAGATTTCACTTCTTTAGGTATTTTTTTAAAGCGCATGTATTCAAGCCAAATTAACTGACTCGCTACTTTGTCTTTGGTAATACTATTTTTAAAACTAAATCGCCACTTAGGTCGCCCTTGTACAATGGCTCGCCAAATCATACGTGTAATATCCTCTTTAAATATTTCACGTAGCCCGTAAATAACCCCTAAAATTAAAATAAGCGTCGCGGTGACTTCCGTAAACGTTGAGCGGGCATTAAGTATCACAACCATCACAAATGCCATGATAACAGCTGTTACAGTGCCTTTAACTAATCGTTTAAGGTAGCTGTTAAGAAACCGCGTTTGACGCTGTAATATTACGCCGTGCTCAATTAAGCGTTGTAACAAGCGCATTTTATTTGTTATTCGATTTGCGTCTTGCATAGTGGTTTCAGAGTTGTAGCTTTTCTCTGCTCGATACGTATTTTCGCTTTTACAAAACTGCAGTAAATCGTTACGCTCTTTTGCATAATCGCTACTACGTGGGCCTTCATCTAAAAGCTTTAAAAAAGATTGCTCAACATGCCAACTTAAATAGTTATCAGCATTGGTAAAAAATGGCAGTAGTTTTTCGTCATCTGGTGTGTAGCGACGCAGCTTTTTTAAAAGCCCTTCGCTTTGCTCATATACCTCGTTAGCACGTTTATAAAAGTCTTCGGCTTCATCAATTTTTAACGCGTCTTTTATATCGGCATCAAGGGCTAAACGTACTTGGTAACAAAATAAATTAAGGTTTTGCCGGTAATCTTGTTGCTCACCTTTGTTTTTACTAACAAAACGGCTTCGCACTAAAGGCAAATGTATATTGTTAGCGTTATACGCTAAGTGTGATTTAAAGTGGTTATTAAAATAAGATTCTTCGGTAAGTGTTTGCGGATTAATCCCCATTTCATTAGGGATAGAAAAATACAGATCTATGCGCTGTTCAGAACGAGGAGTTAGTTCTGGTTCAATGACAAAAGATAAGTTTTCATCTTGTTTTAACAATCAGTTCTCCTTCTAAAATATCGTTTTAGTGTACTTGTCTCCTTTATTTTGTTCAATAAAAAAGGCTCAGTAAATACTGAGCCTTAATAAGATTAATGTGCTAGTTAAAATTTAACGTTTACACCAGCAAATACACGACGGCCAAGTACATCATATGTGTACGGGTCAGTATTAGAATCGTTGTTACCTGAGTAGTATGGTGGTTGCTTATCGAATAAGTTATTTACACCCGCAGTTAACGAAACCATGTCACTGATAAAGTAAGAACCGCTCACATCATGGTAAACAACAGATGGTGTTGTTGGTGCATAACATGTAGATTCTTTACCTAAACAGCTGTAGCTATCCATTCCTGCAATGTAACGTGCTTTGTAGTTAGCAGACCAAGCATCACCTTTAACATCTAGCTCAAAGTTTGCTTTTACGTCAGCATAACCACCTATACCAGAAGTAATTAAACCAGCGTAATCAATGCTTGATTCAATAACATCAACAGTGTACTCGTCAAGGTAAGTAACATCTAATGACGTATTCCAAGCAAGGTCTGCTAAATCAAATTTGTAATTTAAGTTTAAGTCATAACCTTTTGTTTGCTCATAACCTACGTTTTGTAGTTGGTTATTAAACGCGATACGACCTGTACTTTGGTTAAAATCGATATTTGCTGAACTACAAAGTGCTGTTGATTGATTCGCTAAAGAGCCATCTGTTGCAAGACATGAATCAACAATGTATTGGTTGTTTACTGTAGCAATAGCGTTTTCGATTTCAATGTCGTAGTAATCTAACGTCATTGAGAAACCTTCAAACCATTCTGGTTCGTAAACTACACCAACGGTAACTGTATCAGCTAATTCAGGTGTTAATTGGTCATTACCACCAACGGTTACTTCAGCCTGATCTTGTGCACCGGTGAAGCTAACTTGCTCATAAGATGGAGAATCACCTGAGTATAGCTCAGCGACTGTAGGAGCACGGAAAGCTGTAGAACGAACACCACGAAGCATTAATTCGTCGTTTACACGCCAAGTTAAACCAAGTTTCCACGTTTCATCAGAACCAAATGTGCTGTAATCAAAAGCACGGATCGCAGCGCTTAATTCTACATTTTGTGCAAGATAAGCATCTGCAACTAAAGGAATAGCCAGCTCAAGGTATGCTTCGTTTACATCAAAACGACCGCTTGTTGCATCAACGCGTGGGTCATTTGCAAGACCTTGTGAAGTGATCGAATCTGGTGTGTACCACGCTTTTTCTTCACGGCGTTCAAGACCTGCAGCAAAACCTACAAAGCCCGCAGGTACTTCCATTAACTCACCAGAAAGCGCAGCTGTAATCATAAATAATTGACTGCCGCCTGAGTTTTGCTCAGTGTAAACATAATCACTAAATCTACTGCTTGACCATGAAGCTTGTGAAAGTGGGTTAAAGTTACCAGCTTCAATTTCGCTTTGAATTGAACCCATATTGTGAAGGTTGCTTAAGCGATCTACTGAGTCATTACGACCAAAAATTACTGATGTATCCCACTCTAAACCGTTATCTAAATAACCTGCAGCACCGATAACAGAACGAACTGTATCAACTACTTGAGATGAATCACGTGTACCAGTGTCAACCATACGACGGCCGTAAGAAACTTCATCACCGTAATTAATATTTTGGTCGATTAAAGAATCACCCATCCACTCAGCGTAGTCAAAGTCGAACCATACTGGTTGAGGTGCTAATTGCTGCTCTGACCAACGTTTTGAGTATGTAAATTCAGAGTATAAACGCGTGTCATCAGTTAAATCAAAACTACCAATACCTGTAAGGTTTAAACGACGCATTGGCGTGTATAAGTAGCTAGATTGCGAATAGTTGTAAGCATCACTAGTACCAAAGTCGTGCCAACCATTATCAGCTTGACCTTGTAAAGATTCATCACCTGACCAAACATGGCCATTAGGAGTATAAGAAGAACCAGAACAGTATGGAGCACTGCCATCGCCATCTTCAGTTAATGGACAATCAGAAAAGCTACGATCAGCCTGAGAAGCATCGCCACGGTCTGTATACTGCAAACCGATTACAACGTTACCACGACCGAAGTTACCACCCATTGTAATATCAAAAGACGTTTCATCTGCGTCACCTTCAGTAGTGATTGCTGATTTAACATTAAGGTCTAGGCCTTCAAAGTTATCTTTTAAGATAATATTTACAACACCCGCAACAGCATCAGTACCATAAACAGCAGATGCGCCATCTTTAAGTACTTCAATATGCTTGATCATAGATACTGGGATAGTATTTAAATCAACTGTAGAAGCTGCGCCTGTACCTGAGTTGATCATACGGCGGCCGTTTACAAGTACTAAAGTACGTTGTGAACCTAAACCACGTAAATCAATTGATGCATTACCACCAGAACCATTATTGATACCTGGGTTTGTCATTGCGCCGCCTGTAGCGGTCATTTTTTGTAGTACAGAATCTACTGATACTGCGCCTGAAGCAGCAATATCGTCAGCACCGATAATAGTAACTGGGCTAGCGGTTTCCATATCTGCGCGCTTAATGCGAGAACCCGTTACTTGAATTTTTTCGATTGCTTGTGCTGAGTCTTCAGCAGCAAGAACTTGCACACTTGAGAACATTGGAAATGCTGCGATTACAGCTAAACCAAGAGTTGATTTTTTCATGAAAGAACCCTACTTGTTGGAAATTTACCTTTATTGGTAATGCTCACTTTTTATTAGAATAGTGAGTCAGGTGGGCAACTTAGGCGCCTTTAACTGAACGAAAACTTAACGGCAGCTCAATTTATATCAAGAAATAAAATGGAATAACCATAGTAGGTACATAGGTTACATTATGTTTCAGTGTTAATTAATAAATACACTTTAAAAACAACATCTTGAAAAGATAAGGAAACATTAGAAACACACCTGAAACCAAAGTGATTCACTTTGTAATCAAATGTAATTAATTGAACTATGTACCAAAAACAGACAAATTAACAACTTAATCACAGCACATTATTAAAACCGCAAAACTAAATGTTAATTAATAACCATATTTATGCATACTTGGTGCTTAAATAGTCTTATTTAGCCTCTTTGGAAGGTTTTTTGATTAGATTTTTTATTCAGTCGTAATTAAAGTTGAACTTTTTGAGAGCACTTATTCACTATTGAAGTTTTGTCAGTATTAAAACCTAAAAAGGCAATTTTATTGATCTTGTCACTCAAATAATCGTATGTATAAGAAAACGAACTCACATCAAAAATGTAAGCTGTATACAAGAGTTTGTTGTCGCAACTTTAATACGTTACGTAAAATGAGTAATTGAGTGTTTGTATTACAGAGGTGGCATTATCTTTAACGGTTAGTTCTAAATTCCAAAGCATATTTTGCTCTGAACAAATACCAACCATAGTATTACTTTGCCAAACATCATTATGTTTTTTAAATTTTTGGGGAATGTAACCCATGTACATAGTGATGCCTTTAAGCTTGGCATCTTCAATTGTAACGTTTGCAGGTAAGTCACTAAAGATAGTAAATGGGGTTTCGGGGGAAAGGTTTTTCTCGCTTAACCATACTTTAACATCATTTGAAAAAGTACACGGTAAATTGGCTTCGCACTGGGCGTTTTTAAGAAATTTTTCATCTGTATTTTTAGAAAAATCACACGCTGTTAATAAAAAAAACACCACAGTGAATAAACTTAACCTATATATAAGCATAACAATTTCGCACTAAAGAAAAGCAAATACTAATAATCGTGACTGTAAATAACAAGTCCGAGTGTTACTATTAGACCAAATTAGGCACAAACTGTATCAAAAAATAAACAACAAGCTCACAAAATTTGATTGATGTCATAATTTTATGTAATTGACCTATCTTTTTTAGGCCAAAAAATTTATCATTTCACCCGCAAAAAATAAGGGTTTCTCAAGTTTTTTTTCTGAAGTTTTCATGTATTGAAAGTTTTAGGTAACACGCTTGAGAAAAATAGTAGGCCCCACTTTTAATAGTGGGTAATTCATTTCTAAACGCATTTATTGCAGCGGAAGCCAGAAAATGAGCCAAACAGTAGCATCACAAACTGAGTATAACTATAAGGTTGTACGCCAATTCGCTATTATGACAGTGATTTGGGGCATCGTTGGCATGAGTATTGGGGTTCTGATTGCTGCCCAATTAGCTTGGCCAGCACTTAACTTTGATACACCATGGTTAACTTACTCTCGACTACGTCCGTTACACACGAACGCAGTAATTTTCGCATTTGGTACTAGTGCACTGTTTGCGACGTCTTATTACGTCGTACAACGTACTTGTCAAACGCGTCTTTTCTCAGACAAACTCGCCGCCTTTTCATTTTGGGGCTGGCAGCTAGTTATTGTATTAGCAGTAATTACATTACCACTTGGTATTACTAGCTCAAAAGAATACGCAGAACTTGAATGGCCAATCGATATTTTAATCGCTGTGGTTTGGATTGTTTACGCTATTGTATTCTTTGGTACTTTAATCAAGCGTAAAGTGTCGCACATTTATGTTGCTAACTGGTTCTATGCTGGTTTTATTATTACTGTTGCAGTACTACACATTGTAAACAGCATGGCAGTGCCTGTGTCGTTAACTAAATCATACTCAATCTACGCAGGTGCGGTAGATGCTATGGTTCAGTGGTGGTACGGTCATAACGCTGTAGGTTTCCTATTAACTGCTGGTTTCTTGGGTATGATGTATTACTTTGTACCAAAACAAGCAGGTCGCCCAGTTTACTCATACCGTTTATCGGTAGTTCACTTTTGGGCATTAATTTCATTATACATCTGGGCAGGTCCTCACCACCTTCACTACACTGCACTTCCTGATTGGACGCAAAGTTTAGGTATGGTTATGTCTATTATCCTATTCGTACCGTCTTGGGGTGGTATGATTAACGGTATTATGACCCTATCAGGCGCATGGCATAAACTGCGTACTGATCCAGTACTACGCTTCTTAGTTGTTTCATTGTCTTTCTACGGTATGTCTACGTTCGAAGGCCCTATGATGGCAATTAAATCTGTAAATGCGTTATCTCACTACACAGATTGGACAATCGGCCACGTACACTCAGGTGCACTAGGTTGGGTTGCTATGATTTCAATTGGTGCTATTTACCACTTAATTCCTGCGTTATTTGCGCAAGGTCGTATGTATAGCGTTAAATTGGTTAACACCCACTTCTGGTTACACACTGTAGGTGTTGTTTTATACATTGTTGCAATGTGGATCTCTGGTGTAATGCAAGGTCTAATGTGGCGTGCGGTAAATGCCGACGGTACATTAATGTACAGCTTTGTGCAGTCTTTAGAAGCGTCGCATCCTTTCTACATTATGCGTTTTGTAGGCGGTGTATTCATCGTAACAGGCATGTTAGTTATGGCTTATAACGTTTTCCGTACAATTTCAGCTGAGAAAGAATCTCTGAAGTTAGACGCGCAAGCACAATTAGCATAACGGAGTGAGATGATGAGCAATAAAAATTCACAAAACAAACATGAAATAGTAGAAAAGAACGTTGGCCTTATGGCTATTCTGACTGTTTTTGCTATCAGCTTTGGTGCATTAGTGGAAATTACTCCGCTAATGTTCCAAGACGACACAACTAAACCAGTAGAAGGCCTACGCCCTCTTAATGCTTTAGAAATGGAAGGCCGTGACATATATGTACGTGAAGGTTGTTATAACTGTCACTCACAAATGATCCGCCCTTTTCGTGATGAAGTTGAGCGTTACGGTCACTACTCTGTAGCGGGCGAATCAGTATGGGATCACCCTTTCCAATGGGGTTCTAAACGTACTGGTCCTGACCTTGCTCGCGTTGGTAAACGTTACTCGGACGATTGGCATTATGCTCACTTAGTTGACCCACGTGCTGTGGTTCCTGAGTCGAATATGCCAGGTTTTCCTTGGTTAGCAGAGGATAAGGTAGATACAAGCCTGACTCTGAAAAAACTACAAATTTTCCGTGATACTTTTGCTATTAACCCAGAAAACCCTAAACACCCGGGCCTAGGTTATGGCAGCGACGAAGAACTTAAAGCTGATGTTGAAAAAGTTAACGCTATGAATAACGGCGAAGGCGCAACAGAAATCCAAGCTCTAATCGCGTATTTACAGCAACTTGGTACCCACTTGAAGTAAATTATTATGGATTACGGAACATACAGAGGCATTTTGACTCTGGTAATTTTAGTATTGTTTATTGTGATTGTTGTATGGGCATACAGCAAGCGTAGCAAAAATCGTTTTGATAGCGCTGCTAATGCCATTTTCGAAGATGAAAAAAAACATAACAACACACTCTCTAACGAGGAAAAGGAGTCTGAAAAATGACTAGCTTTTGGAGTATTTGGGTTATTGTATTAACCCTTGCATGCTTATGCATCATCTTTGGCCTATTAGTTTGGAACTTAAAAAACTATGCTGGCGTAAAAGAAGGTGAAAGCTGTGGACATGAATTTGACGGCATTGAAGAGCTAAATAATCCACTACCAAAATGGTGGACTTACATGTTTTTCGCAACTTTTATTTGGTCAGTATATTACCTTGCAGCTTACCCAGGTTTAGGCAACTGGGAAGGTTTAGGTAAATGGACTAGCTCTAACCAAGGTATTACGTCTTTAGCTGAATCTAAAAAAGCAGTTGCAGAGGCCAAAGCAGAAGGTCGTTTTGTTAAACTTGATAAAGAGTATGAAGCTGCAGAAGAACGCTTTGGTCCTATTTTTAATCGACTTGCACAAGTGCCGGTTTTAGATTTAGTTAATTCTAAGTTTGAAGGTGACGCAGCGCAGCAAGTTGCTCTAGAAAATGGTGACAAACATGAACAAACAGATGGTCAATTAGCCATCGAAATTGGTCAGCGTTTATTCTCACAAAACTGTGCGCAATGTCATGGCTCTGATGCACGTGGTGGAACCGGCTTCCCTAACCTAACTGATAAAGATTGGTTATATGGCGGTACACCAGACAAAATTAGAGAAACACTGCTTAATGGTCGTATAGCTGCAATGCCAGCTTGGGGCGATGCTCTTGGTGAGCAAGGCGTTAAAGAAATGACTGCACATGTGCTGAGCCTTTCTGGCCGTACTGTTAACCAAAAAGATGCTGCCGCAGGTAAAGCTAAGTTTGCTATGTGTGCTGCATGTCACGGTGCTGACGGTAAAGGGTCGGTTGCACATAACCTACCATTTGGCGCGCCTAACCTGACTGATAACATTTGGTTATACGGTGGTTCTCAACGTGCTGTTGAAGAAACACTTAACCACGGCCGTGCTGGTGTAATGCCTGCTTGGAAAGACATTTTAGGTGAAGATAAGATTCACTTATTAACAGCCTACGTTTACAGTTTATCGCAAGATAAATAAGCACGCGGTTAATAAAATGTTTATAAATTAATTTATTTAATTCAATAGATTAATCCAGATCAAAAAAGCCTCCAGTCGGAGGCTTTTTTTTAGTCTTTTACGTATAATTCCTATAAAATAACGCTTCCTAAACTAATTTTAGAGACACTATGCAACCTACTCCGTGGTATAAAAATTTTTGGCCTTGGTTTTTAATCTTTTTTCCGTTAGTTGCCATTATTGGCTGTATTAGCTTATTTATTACAGCAATAGGTAACGGCCCAGATATGGTTGTTGACGACTACTACAAAAAAGGCAAAGCAATAAACTTAGAACTGACTAAGTTTGAAAAAGCAAAAGCACTTTATTTACATGGCGAATTAAATGTAACCAACGAGCGTGTAAGCTTTAAGTTTACAAAAGGTGACAGTAGCAACGTGCATGTTTTAAAACTTTCGTTTTACCACCGTACTATTAAAGCGCATGACTTTGAGGCCACACTTACACCTAATGCCAATCAAGAATTTACTGCATTACTTGATAAGTATACGCCAGGTGCATACTCTGTATTTATTGAGCCAATTGATGGCAGCTGGAAACTAAAAGAAAACATTGTTCTACCGACGGCTGAAACCGTTTTAGTTACTCCTAACTATAAGTAATCATTACTATGTCTCACTCTTGCTTTCATTGCCTTGAAAGTGTGCCAAACGGATTTAGCGCAAACGTTATAATTGACGATATAGCCCAGCCAATGTGTTGCATTGGCTGCCAAGCAGTTGCGCAAAATATTGTTGATCAAGGTATGACTGATTATTATAAATACCGAACTGTTCGCGCAGGCAAGGTTGAGCAACTGGTACCTGAGCAACTCGCATTTATAAAAAGTTATGACAACGAAGACATTCAAGATGAATTTATAGCCACTAACGATAATATCTCAGAGGTATTGTTGAGTGTTGAAGGTATAACTTGCGCAGCGTGTGCATGGCTTATCGAAAAACAACTCTTAAACTTAAAGACTGTAAAACGGGTTGATGTAAATACATCCACCAACCGCGCGATGATCCAATGGGATAAAACCAGCACCCCATTGAGTGAAATTATTACTTCCTTAGTCAAAATTGGTTATAAAGCCTACCCATTTCAATCAGATATTGAAGCTCAACAAAAGCAACAAACTGCCAAAGCCTATATTCGCCGCTTAGGTGTTGCAGGCTTAATGACCATGCAAGTCATGATGTTTGCGTTTGCCATGTACTTTGGCATGTTCTCAGGGATGGACAGCAATTTTGAGCAGTATTTTAGATGGATCAGCTTAGTACTTGCCTCTCCGGTTATTTTATATAGCGCACTGCCCTTTTTAACCAACGCCATAAATGGCTTAAAAGCAAAACAGCTCAATATGGATTTACCCGTATCGCTGGCTATTTTTGGTGCGTTTGGCGCAAGTTGTTACGCCACATTTATGCAAGTCGGCGAAGTATATTTTGAATCTGTATGCATGTTTACCTTTTTACTTTTATTAGGTAAGTATCTTGAATTTAGAGCACGTTTAAAAGCGAGCGAATTTACTGCCAACTTACAAAAATTATTGCCATTAACAGCCCGCACCATTAACGAAAGTGGTGAAGAACTTATAATTGCAGCCAAAAAACTAAAACTTAATGACGTAGTACTCATTAAAGCGGGTGAAACAATCCCTGCCGACGGCGAGCTTATAAAGGGTAAAACTACGGTTGATGAATCAATGATGACGGGCGAACACCAACCCGTTACAAAATTTATCGGCCACAATGTCTACGCCGGTTGCGTTAACCACGACGGCGTTATTGAAATAAAAATTAATAAAATTGGCCAAAATACGCTTTTAAATCAAATTATCCGCTTGCAACACAACGCATTAACTAAACGCCCTAAACTAGTTGAAATTACAGATAAAGTTGCGCAATGGTTTATAGCGTGCCTGCTTATATTTGCTTCACTTACAGCTATTGGCTGGTACCAAATTGACCCTGAACACGCATTTTGGATCACCATTTCGGTTTTAGTTGCTACCTGCCCATGCGCCCTGAGTTTAGCCATACCAACCGCACTTACATGCGCGGTTGCAACCTTGACCCGTAAAGGCGTATTAATAAAACAAGCGCATGTGCTCGAAACACTCTCACAAATTACGTTATTTGCCTTTGATAAAACAGGTACACTTACTCAAGGTAAATTTAGCCTTGATGAAGTAGATATACTCGATAAGCAATACACAAAAGCGCAAGTGCTAGATATGGCAGCTATGTTAGAGCGTTATTCTGAGCACCCTATCGCCAGCGCATTTGATGAAATTACTCCTGCTCACCACAATCTTAATAACGTTGAAGTGCATCCAGGTCTGGGAATTAGCGCACAAGATGCAACTAATCATTATGCTATTGGTAAAAGTGGTTGGTTTGATAGCAAAAAATCAAATGCACAAGCAAGCTTATATATAAATAAGCAGGTTGTTGCTCGTTTTTACTTTATTGATAAAGTAAAAAAGGATGCTCAAAAGCTTATAGGCTCACTTCAATCGCAAAATTTAACGTGTCATATGTTAACCGGTGACGCATCAGATGCTGGGCAAAAAGTAGCTAAGCAACTCAACCTTGAAAGTGTGCAATCTGGGTGTTCGCCACAAGATAAACAAACAGCCGTTGAACAATGGGCGTCACAAAATGAAGTTGTAGCAATGGTCGGCGATGGCGTAAACGACAGCCCTGTATTTGCAAGTGCGCATTTATCCATTGCAATGGAAACCGGTGCTGACATATCAAAAAATAGCGCCGATGTAGTGCTCCTTAATAGCGATTTAGCTTCAATTGATCATTTACTCAATGTGGCAAAACAAACCAGACGTATTATTAAGCAAAACCTTGCGCTGTCTTTATTGTATAATGCGTCCATATTACCATTGGCAGCACTGGGCTTAGTTGCTCCGTGGATGGCTGTTATTGGCATGTCTGCCAGCTCAATTATTGTGATTAGTAATTCACTAAGGCTATTAAAGTTATGAGCATAATTTACATTTTGATCCCCATTGCCATTTTGTTTGTCATTATTGCTATTGGCGTGTTTTTCTGGGCCGTAAAAAGTGAGCAGTTTTCGGATTTAAATAAGCAAGGTCATAGTATTTTGTTTGAAGATGACAAAGAGCAACATAACAAAAGTAATGATTGACCCTCTTTACACCAGCGCATTTTTAATGGGGCTAATAGGTAGCGGTCATTGCATTGCCATGTGCGGCGGTATTGCAAGCTCATTACAACTGGCAAGTGATAAACGCAAAACATTCACCTATTCATTTGCCTATAATAGCGGGCGTGCACTGAGCTACATGGCCGCAGGTGCACTTGTTGCTGGTATTAGCAGCCAATTTGCTAGGCAAAACACATCTTTTTCTTTAGCACTTTCATTCATTGCAGCTATTTTTATGCTCCTAGTCGGCGTGTATATAATGCGCTTGGGCCCTACGTTGCAATGGTTAGAAAAAATTGGTAAAACCTTAGTGTGGCAACACATTGTTAAGCTAAATAAATACTTAATGCCTATTAACTCACCTTTTAAAGCCCTAGGTTACGGTGCTTTGTGGGGATGGCTTCCATGTGGACTTGTTTACTCAGCACTTACATGGGCGATGACTAGCCCAAGTGCCCTAGACGGTGCTTTAGTGATGCTTTGTTTTGCTTTGGGTACTTTTCCCGCAATGATCACGTTAGGCGTTACCGCACAAAAACTAAATAGTATTATTAACCACCCTTGGACCCGAATTGTATTGGGCAGTGTTATAATCTGGTATGGTATCTACTTATTGATAATTGCAACTGACAAGCTGATACAATAAGCTATTCGCAGTATTAACCTTTTATGGTTATTTTGCAGTCGTGTGTATAAAAATTTAAACGGATTAAATTATGGATTTCTCTCAAAGTCGCGCTAAAGGTAATTGTGCTATTAGCTGTAATAACTGCAGTATTAGTCAATTGTGCTTGCCATTTTCACTCAATGGCCAAGAAATGGATAAGCTAGACGAAATTATTGAGCGAAAAAAACCACTCCATAAAGGCGATTATCTATTTGAATCAGGCGCGCCTTTACAGGCTATTTATGCTGTACGCTCTGGCTCATTTAAATCGTACACATTATCAGAGCAAGGTGATGAGCAAATAACCGGGTTTCATTTAGCGGGTGACTTAGTAGGCTTTGACGCAATAAGCAAAATGGCGCACCAAAGTTTTTCACAAGCACTTGAAACATCAATGGTGTGCGAAATACCATTCGATACCCTTGACGAACTTGCTGGTAAATTACCAAAACTTCGTCAACAAATTATGCGTTTAATGAGCAGCGAAATTACATACGATCAAGAAATGCTGTTATTACTCAATAAAAAATCAGCAGAAGAACGCTTAGCTAGTTTTATTTATAACTTATCAGAGCGTTTTGGTGAACGTGGTTTTTCACGCAAAGAATTTAGATTTACCATGACTCGCGGTGAAATAGGTAACTACTTAGGCCTTACCGTAGAGACCATTAGCCGTTTATTAAGCCGTTTTCAAAAAGCCGACTTAATTAAAGTTGAAGGTAAATTTATTACAATTTTAGATAATGATGCCTTAGCTAAAACGGCGGCAATCGTTAAGCCTCGCTAAAGTCAGCAATTCAATATCTCTCAAATTTTATAGGCCCATAATTAGTTCAATTATGGGCCTAATACTTCTCAAAGCTCTTATTTCAAGCTTACTTAAAATCTTTAGTTAAGTAAGTCTCATTAATTATTTTCAATAAAAACTTTTATGCAAGAGAAAAAGTCTATACTTAAATCTAACTCCCAAAAGGAAACTCATTATGTTTAATTTCCTGTGTTTTTTTACTCTTTTTATTTTCACTACATTTAGTTTTTATAGCCCTGCAAAAATGATCCCAAATGACGAGATAGACGATTCCCAAGCATTGCAAGCACTAATTCAAAGTACTCCTGATGGCGGCGAAGCCATGATTAAAATACCTGGTGTATATGATATTTGCTCTACTATCGCTATATCTAATATTAACCAAGTTACAATCTCAGCAGCTAAAGGCGTAATATTCAAAAAGTGTAACAATTTCGACGGCGAATATCTGTTAACCCTCTATACTTCTAGTTTTGTAAGTATAAAAGGTTTTAGTTTCATTGGATTAACAAAGGATACTGAGAATTATGCTTGGGGGGAGCAAGGTGTACTGATTGCCGGGTCGTCTGATATATCTGTGTCCCACAACCAGTTTTTTGATTTTGGTGATGCAGCGTTGAGAGTCGTATCATCGCGTAGATCAACTGATTTAAGTCCAATTAACTCCTATCGTGTTGTGGTTCAACATAACTACTTTCACAATATTACACAAGTTAGTACAACCTATCCATGGAGTGCAGATTATGGTGGTACAGAAGATATTACTTTCGCAAACAATATTTTTGAAAATATAAAAGGAGGTCTTAAACTTGCTTCGCGAAAGCCTGTTTCAAAAGCATTAATTAAAAATAATACCTTTAAAAATATGAAAGAAACTGCCATTGAATTAGTTTACTACTCCGATGTAAAAGTAACTGGTAATACGTTTGTAAATATTGGTAAATTCGCACTTAATGTCTACCCAAATAAATCAAGCAGTGTAAATGTACCTTTCAATTGGGGGGATATTTATATATCGGATAATAGTATTATAAATGCAAAAGGCGGTATTAGAGTTAAAGCGAATGTCCCTGACGAGCTAATCGACGATGATTATATTAAGTGCATCTATATCAAAAACAATCATTTCATTGATGTTGATATGTCGGTTTATTCTGAAAATAAATATAAAAGTTTAGTTAAATTTTTAGATGATGGACAAAAGAACTTTATATTTTCTGTTGTTGATAATAATTTGTACAATTTATTACCTAATGTTAGCTTTTTTAGCCCCACTGAAGGGGTAAAAGAAGAAAGTAATATGGAAATAAACCAAAGTAATTAGATCCTGTTCCTCTAAATAAAATTAAATTTATAGTTTGATTTAGAACAACAATTTATATGCTACCCCTTTAACTGTTTTATATTTGCGTTACACTAATTGTACACCCGTTAGGCAAATGGAGTAGCATATGAACACTATTAAACGCATTATTGCGGTTATTGACCCTACCAAAGACGATCAACACGGTTTATCACGTTCAATAGACTTAGCCAAAAAATCTGGCGCAAGTATTACCGCCTTTATGACGGTTTACGACTTCTCTTATGAAATGACAACGATGCTATCTGGCGATGAACGCGAAGCAATGCGTGATGCCGTACTAAAAGATCGCCAGCTATGGCTTAACGATATGATTTCACCTTACAAAGATATAAATATTGACACCCAAGTGGTTTGGCATAACCGTCCTTATGAAGCCATAATCGATACCGTAATTGATCAAAAGTACGATTTAGTAATTAAAGGCACACATCAACATGGTGCACTTAAATCCGTTATTTTCACCCCTACCGACTGGCATTTAGTACGAAAATGCCCTGCCCCGGTGTTGTTTGTTAAAGAAATGGCATGGCCAGCAAACGGAAATGTTTTAGCTGCTGTGAATGCGGTTAGTGAAAACGAAGAACATGTAGCACTTAATAAACGGGTAATTAAAGACGCACAATTTTTATGTGAACTTGCCAACGCAAAGCTTAATTTAGTTAATGCTTATCCTGCAACGCCCATAAATATAGCAATCGAAATTCCTGAGTTTAACCCTGGACTTTATAACGAATCAGTTAAAAAACACCACATTGAATCAACCAATGCACTTGCTGCTGAGTTTAATTTAAGCCAAGAGCAATGTTTTATTGAAGAAGGCCTACCAGAGGATGTAATCCCTGATGTAGCTAAGCGGTTAAATAGTGAATTAGTAGTTATAGGTACCGTTGGTCGTACAGGCTTAAGTGCCGCTTTAGTAGGTAATACAGCAGAGCATGTAATTGATAGCCTTGACTGCGATGTACTAGCACTCAAGCCCGATGGTTACGTAAGCCCGATGGCAAAGAAACTAGATTAATTAAAAATTTAGCAAGTAACAAACTGGATGTTACTTGCTAAAAATACCGTGTTTAATTACATCCTAAACTCGCATATTCAGGTGGTTTGGGTATAATACGCCCCTTTATTTTTAGCAAATAACTTTGCTGTATTGTTTTACTAGGGGGCGTAATTGTCACACTCAGATCAAGCTAAAGCTCAATTTAACTTAAATAAGCTACAAAAGCGTTTACGTCGCCAAACTGGTCAAGCCGTTATGGACTTCAATATGATTGAAGAAGGTGACCGCATAATGGTGTGTTTATCAGGTGGCAAAGACAGCTACACAATGCTTGAAATGCTTCAACATTTAAAACGTGTAGCACCTATAAAGTTTGATCTCGTTGTTGTAAACCTAGATCAAAAACAACCAGGTTTTCCTGAGCACGTTTTACCTCAGTATCTTGATAAATTAAATGTTGAATATAAAATTGTAGAAGAAGATACCTACAGTATTGTTACTGATATTATTCCTGAAGGTAAAACAACCTGTTCACTTTGCTCACGACTGCGTCGTGGTATTTTGTACCGCACAGCAAATGAGTTAGGCGCAACTAAAATAGCCCTTGGCCACCATCGTGACGACATGATTGAAACGTTGTTTTTAAATATGTTTTACGGTGGAAAACTAAAAAGTATGCCGGCTAAATTAATGAGTGATAACGGCGAGCATATGGTTATTCGCCCACTGGCATACTGTAAAGAAAGCGATATAAGCCAATACGCATTTGCACAAGGTTATCCAATTATTCCGTGTAACCTATGTGGTTCGCAAGAAAACCTACAGCGTAAACATACAAAAGCAATGCTCGCTAAATGGGATGCTGAGCATCCAGGTCGTATTGAGAGTATTTTTACAGCAATGCAAAACGTCGTGCCTTCACACTTAGCTGATGCTGATTTGTTTGATTTTAAAAACTTACAAACAGGTGAAGTCATTGATGGTGGCGATATAGCTCTTGATAAGCCAGACATTCCTAAAGTGCCTGTTACTAATGAGCTTGATGAACAAGAAGCGCCAAGTGTAGTTACTATAAATCTAAGCTAACAAATTTAAGGGGGTTGTATTTATGTACAACCCCCTTAAATTTACCAATTTAGCATTGCGTTGTCTTTTTAACTCTCAGCTAGGCCTTGTAAAAACTCCAAACTTAACTTTTCTTGTGCATTAGTCTGATACGGCAACTGCTGTAAACTGTCGTACGAAAAATCGTTTATATCAAAATGGCTTATTTCACTATTCCCAAAGCTGTTACGCTCACCCGGGCTTGGCGACATTCTTTCTATTACAAAGTCACTTAAGCGCATATCGGTAACGCCCTTAGGTAATACTGACCAATGAGCTTTTAAGTCTACGGTTTGACTCCCTTGTGTTAAGCGTTCCTTAGATACCAAATGAGCAAGTGGTGTATCACCACTATATAAATTCGCCCTAACACGATACAAACCACTTTTTATCACCGTTAAATTAGCTGGCATAATCATGTTTTCATTTTGAGCATAAGCAATTTCAAAACCTGTTAAAGTAGCACTTGGCGGCATATATTGAATTTGCGCAACTACAGGTACTTTTTTACCGTCAACATCGCCCTGTACATACACTTGCAAACTACGAGGGTAATCTTCATCTTCTTTAAATGTAATAATTGCCTCACCTTCACGCGCATTGCCCATGTGGGTATTTAATACTTCTTTTGTATCAGTATTTGCAAGTTCAACGACCACTTTACCAAGCCCTTGAGCGCTTACCTTTATTATTATTTCTTCTGGATATACAAAACGATATTGTTTGAGACTGACTGTTAAAGTATCGCCGCTTTCACCTATGGGGCTCGACACAGGATAAAATTGATTTGGCTTTAATCGATCTTCATCTAAAGGACTTAAAGGTTGGGAATAAGGAGGAAACTTAAGTGCACTTTCGTATTGCATCACCACTTGCTGCGCTGCTTTTGTTAGGTCTTCATTAAACGCAATTTGCTTCTTTGATTGTGGTTTTTTAGCTTTAGGCACATCTATAGGGATCACTTTTACAGGCGATAAGTCAGCTGCGTTCGCGCTGTGTTTAACCTGTGGTTTTATTGGCTCAGCAGCTTTATGAGCATCATTTTTACCTGTAAACCATAGCGAGAATAAAATAGTGCTAATAATTAAAGCAACGACATAAAATTTTTTCATTTTTATATTTCAATCTTTTATAAGGGGTATAGTTTTTAATACCAATCTGCTTATATATGGGGTCAATTTAACGTTAAGAAAATTACGCTAGAACTAGGCAAAAATTTTTGTATCTAGTTGTTCTAAATGAAAAAATTTTAACGACGTTATAGTGGAATTTAATTCGTTAAATTGATCAAAGATTTATGCAGATTGGTATAACTACACGCCTTCTATGTTATGGAATCACATTATAAATAAGTGCTGATGCGCTTAAATTATTTGAATCCTTAATATAACGATATTGTTTTTTCCAAAACCAACTACCTGTAGTTTTATCAAACGTATTAAACCCTAGGTTATTACCTTCAACATTTACGTTATTCATGGCTATTGTGACATTACCTTTACGCTGCGCGTTATGTATTTCGTTATGGCTATAACTGTCACTCATCATCATTGGATAATGATTTGGCATAAAGCTACTGACAGCGTCACCTTGCGATTTTAAATGGCCATCTGTATCAATACTGCTGCTACAACTTCCAAACGAGCCAGCCGAACTTGCACCACATGAAGAGTGCGATGCTACAACCGAATCATCATTACCTTTTAAAAACCCACCTGTTAAACCTAAATAGGCATTACCATCTGCCACAAAGCGTAACCTAGGTGTACGTGCATCAGGAAATGGCGATATTTTACGGGCATTATTTACTTTTAAATCGTGTAATACACCAACAGCTTCGGTTACATCGCTCCCTAGCCACCATTTGAGTGCTGCATCGACCGCAAAGTTCCATGATGCGCCAGTTAAAGCACTAACTGCTACATCAGCCAGCTCACTTCCACCGCCCGCGCCTGCTAAATCAAACGTCGCAACAATATTAAGCGGCTGTAAGCCTGCGTTTTCTAACCAGTTTTCTTGGTTATCAATAATATGGCGTGCAACTAAGTCGCCTGTTGAATGTGTTACAAATACACAGCCATCACTGCATAAATTAGAGCGTGAAATTTGCTTTAACTTTGGCCACACCCAATCGGTAGCAATTTTATCTTCAATACGTTCATAAGCAGGCCAATCAATTCGCTCATCTGCACGATTATTCCAGTACGATTGCCAATATGTTTCACCGTCATTAATTACATCACTACCCGACTTATTGGTTATTTGCGAAGTTTGTAACCCGTGAATTAATATAATTTTGTAGTCTTTACTCGCAGCAGAAAAGCTCATTAGCATAGCAAGACCAGCACCAATTAGGTGACTTGGTTTAATTAATGTGTGTGTGCGCTTAGTGTTGTTCATACAATTCCTTAATGTTGTGTACGTAATATTTTATTATCATTTAAGGTATTCATACTAGGGCTTGTCAGCCTTGGCGTTCACCAGTATTAGGAACAAAGAACAAAAATGCAACAATTTATTATCATTTATAGGAATGAGAAAACTTATTACTTGTTATTTAATGGGTTAATAAAGAATAGTTGTTAAATTTAAAATTATCAGGGGTGTTTCGAGAGTAATATTGAGGGGGGTAGGTTGAGCGGGTACCGGTAAAGGTGCCCGCTTTAGAATAAGGACGTAACTAATCTAGCCGTTAGCTTTGAGTTCACTAGTAAATTGCCCAATCGCATTAACAACTTCTTGTGCGCCTTGCTGAATTTCCTGCATCACATCACCCGACTCTTTAGATAATGCTAAACCTTGCTCTGCTTTTTCTTTACCTTTTTCTATTACAGCCACCGTATTTTGTGTCTGTGATTGATTACGCTGCACAACTTCTACAATTTCTTCTGTTGCTTTTGAGGTACGCGATGCAAGTAATCGAACCTCGTCTGCAACCACAGCAAAGCCTCGCCCTTGCTCGCCAGCTCTAGCCGCTTCAATTGCGGCATTTAGTGCTAATAAATTGGTTTGCTCTGCAATACTACTAATACTTTGTACAATACTCGATATTTGTTGCGACTGCTGATCAAGCGCTGAAATTTCACTTGCAGCTTGCTCCATGTTAATAGCCAGCTCGGTCATTACTGCAACCGTATCTTGTATAACGCTCGCGCCTTGCTCTGCTTTTTTATCAGTTTGGGTTGAGGTGCTATAAGCAATTTCGGCAGCCTGAGATATCGCAATTTCTTGATTTACTTGCTCTGTAATAACTGTTGCAAACTTCATTACTTTATAAAGCTCATTCGCGTCATTTGAGATTGGGTTATATGACGCTTCTAACCATACAACATTGCCATATTTATCAACACGCTTAAAGCGCTCCGCTATAAACTGTCCTTCTCTTAATTTAGCCCAAAACTGTTGATACTCTTGGGAATTATACTCTGAAGCTTCACAAAATGTGCGATGGTGTTTTCCTATTAATTCACTTTCTTGATAACCCATTGCTGATAAGAACTGCTCATTTGCCTTTAAAACATGGCCTTCTAAATCAAATTCAATTACTGCCATAGAGCGATATATTGCTTTAATAGTGTCGCTTTGCTCACGGGAGGCTGTAATTGTTTTGGTTAAATCACTCGCGAATATAGAAAAATAAAGAAGCTGATCTTGCTCACCTTTCACCGGGTGTACAATTAAGCGTAGCCACTCTGCTTCGCCATCAAAACGGGTAATTTGTAATGTCCCCCCCCAATGGCCTTCGGCTTTAATTGCTTGTTGTAAGCTTGCAAAATCTTTAGATTGGCGTGATTGCTCAGTAATAAAGTCATTAAAAGGATTATTAGTTAACGTATCTTCGTCATAGCCAAGCTTTTGCAAAAATAAATCATTGGCATGAGAAATACGCCCATCATAAAGAATATTAACAACTAACATCTCTCGGTAGAGCCCTTCCCACACTTGTTGTAACGGATAGAGTTCTGCTTTTAAAGAGGCTATTTCATTTTGCTTATTTTTAGAAAAAAACATTAATGTCCTTACTAGGGCGTGTTGACCTTTGTAGATTGAAATTTGTTCAATCTAGGGGCGATTAAATCACGGCGCGAGGTTTGTAACCTAGTGGGCTAAGTAAAAACCGAGCAAAGCTTCCGCGTCCTGCTCACGCCCCTTACCTACATCCATGTAGGCAACAAAGAGTTAATCGTCCCTAGAAAGAACCCAATGGGCAGCGTATGTTTGGTATTTATACTACATTATCGCCTATTTATGGGGAATACCACACTACATAGGCTCTGCCTTGCCTAAAAAACAAACACACTGCTGTAAATTCACCCACCAAAGATCAACACGCCCAAATACATTCAATATAAAATTAATTTTAGTATAGAAGACATTTATAATAACGCGATAAATAACAAGCAGTTTGAAGCTAAATTATTAATAAAAAATTCAAATCAAGCTTAAAATTGTAACCTTTCATATAAACCAGATGCTCTTGATACGCTTTTATTCATTGCAAGTTGCAGTACTTTTTTGTCAGCCACCAGCTCAAACTTATTTTTAGCGCGGGTTATTCCCGTATACACTAATTGCCTGTTAATACCCATGCGCGCTTGTTTTAGCGGTGGCAGTACCATAGCGGTGTAGCTAAATTCTGAGCCTTGTGACTTATGAATAGTCATTACGTATACTTTATCGTGCGCCGGCAAGCGTGCAGGCGAAAATGCTCGCTGGTTACCTTGCTCGTCGATAAATATGGCTTTGAGCTGATTACTTTCATCGGGCATTAAAATACCAATATCGCCATTAAATAACTTAAGCTGGTAATCGTTTTGGCTCACCATAATGGGCATGCCTGTATAATGATGAGTATTAGGGCTCACTGTTATTAAACCTTGCTGTTGCAATACGCGCTCTATTCGCTGATTTAAGCTATGCACGCCGTAATCGCCCTCTCGTACCGCAGCTAAAAGCTGATAACTAGCAAAAGCAGCATGCACCTGTGCAACATCTGCACCTTGGGCAATTAAGTTAAGGTATTTTGCATAATGACTTGCTGCACTTTTAACGAGCTTTTCAATTGGTTTTGCTACAAAGTCGTAATCTAAAATTACATCGTTAAAACGCCCTTCAGTACTTTCTTGCTCAACGTAATTTAAAATACCGGTGTTATTTGTGTTTACCGCAAGTGCGAGTTGGCCAATGCCGCTTTGTGCATCAAATCGATAACTGTGCTGTAAAAAGGCAACGCAATCTGCGAGTTTAAATTCACTCACGCTTTGCGCTACGAGCTTAGGCTCATTATTAAAACATAAGCTATTTAGCTCATCACAGCGTGCTTGCGAGTAGCGTGGCGTTTGCCCAAGTGTTAAACCTTGGCATAAATCACTCATCACGCTGCCGGTATCTACCGAGGCAAGCTGATCTTTATCACCTAGGAGTATTAATCGCGCATGCGTAGGCAGTGCTTCTATTAATTTAGCCATCAGCGATAAATCGACCATACTGGCTTCGTCAATAATCAGCACATCTAAATGCAGCGGATTGCTTTTGTTATGTCTGAATTTATTAGTAAACGGTTTTACGCCCAATAAGCGATGAATAGTTTGAGCGCTTTGCGGTATCAGCGTTTTTATATCATCAGGAATCGTTGTGAGCTTATTTTTAGCGCCCAAAATAGACTCACTTAAACGTGCAGCGGCTTTACCAGTCGGTGCCACCAGCTTAATGCTAAGCGACGCGGTTTTATAAAGTGACTGCAAAATAGCCAACAACTTAGTCACTGTGGTAGTTTTACCGGTACCAGGACCACCCGTGATCACGCTAAAGCCTTTGGTGGCAGCAATCGCACACGCCACTTTTTGCCAATCAGTTTCAATTGCAGAATCAGCAGGAAAATAGGTATTTAAAAGTTCTGCCAATATTTCATTATTAATATTGAGCTTTCGCTCGCTCATGCTTAATAGTCTATCTGCGAGTGTTTGCTCATAACCGGCAAGGCGCGCAAAATAAAGTCGCTCTTTAAACAGTTGCAGTGGTTTATTTTCGCCCACGCTTTCATGGTTTTGTAAATAACTAAGCGCTGTATGTACATTAAAGTCATCACTAAACGGGCTTAGCGTACTGGGTACATTGCCATCGAGTTTATTAAAGTCGCTTTTGCGCAAGTTAAAAGGATTACTCCAGTCAACCTCATTCAAGGTTAGGCAGCTATGCTGGCTTTGCTGCGATAAGCACAGCAATAAAATAATATAAAATAGTTCATTGTGAGTTTGCTCAATGTCATTAGCACACAGTAATTCTGCGAGTTTAACATCAACCACACGCAGTCGATTTTGCGCTAATAAATACTCAAGTAACGGGACTTCGATAATCGTATTATTTAACACAATGTCCTCTAATGAGGAATCTTGTGCTACATTTTTTGAAGTAAGAGGCTCTACGGCTTCATTATTAAGTGTCTCGTCTATATCGTCAAACAAGCCAGGTTGCTCATTTAAATCGCTCATAGCATGGCTCCTTGGCTAAATAAGCCATCTAAAATAATCACTTGCTCTACAGTTAGCTTTTTAAAGTACACGCCTTGCCCTGCCGGCATTCCTCGTAAAAACGTGTAATACACGCCGCCTAAATGGGTTTCTATTGAGTAATCAGCTATGCGTTGTTTTAATAAACGATGCAGTGCTACGGTGTAAATTAAATACTGTAAATGATACTGATGACTGCTCATCGCTTGCTCAAGCATATCGCCTTCGTAATCAGCTGGCGTACTGCCTAAATAATTAGACTTATAATCTAAAATATAATATTTGCCTTGGTAGCAAAATATTAAATCGACAAAGCCTTTTAACAAGCCCTTTACGTGCGAAAATTCAAGCTTACTTTGCGTAAAGCCAAAATGTTTAATTAGCATTTCGTTTAGCTTTGGTGCACTTAAGCTCTCAAGTGGTAAATTAAATTCCATTTCGACTAGGCAATCATTGGGTGTAAGCACACCCAATGAAAGAAGGCTGTTTTCTTGAGAGCTGTTATCTAGGGGGCACGTAAGAACATCAAGCACCCATTTTTCAGCCACTTCTCGCCATTGCTCACCTATGTGGTATTTTTCAAGGCTGCGCTTAACTACCTCAGATAAGTTTTGCTCAGTATTGGTTGGGTGAACTATTGGGCTAGTAAAATCTATTTGTTCAAATATTTCGTGTAAACAGCTACCGGGCTTTGCCCCTTTAGGAAAGCTATAAGGTGATGGTAGTTCGTCCTCTTGCACTGCAAACTCGTCTTTTTCGTGATCTTCATCACTTCGCCCTGGGGCTAATTGGTCGCTGTGCTTTTTAAAGCTCAATGCACTAAAGCTAGTTGCTCGCCAGTTACGCTCAATATTTGCCGTTACTTTATTAACACTTAACGTTTGCTGCGCACTTTCACTGTTATTAAAACAAAGTGTTCCCTGCTCTAATAATGTTTGTGAGGTAAATTGCTGATAGCTCATCGCGCTGTTAGCGTCGCAAAACTCACTTAAATGCGTACGCCATGTTTGGCTACTGGCAAGTTCAAGCCCTGCAAATAAAACATGCCCAAGTGCACTACTTTGCATAGCCAAGCGGCTACTTTGTCCTTGCCCTATGTTATAAACACCAAGCGCACAAAAATGTACGGCGCGAGTAAGTGCTACATAAAGCAGGCGTAAATCTTCAGCTAGGTGTTCTTGTTCTGCTTTTTGAAGGGCATCTTCGTCTTTACTTAAATCGTAAACTAGCTTGCCATTATTATGATAAAGCGCTTCTTTTGTTTCGCGATAGCCACTGGCAAACGGCATAAATACCAGAGGGTATTCAAGCCCCTTTGAGGCATGCATAGTGACAATTTTAACTAGGTTGGCGTCACTTTCTAGGCGAACTTGTACTGTTTCACCGTCTTGTTGGCTTACCTTTTGTGCAAACCATCGCAGTAAACGTAGCGTACCTTCAAGCTCTATTTGTTTTTGCTGAAGTATTTCGCCCAAGTGCCTAAAGTCTGTCAGCCAACGCTCAACGTTATATCCCAGCCCTTGCCATTTAGCGCTAAGCTGGTTATGGCTCATTAAACGCTCAAGCATTGCCATAGCGCCTTGCTTGTTCCAAATGTGGCTAAGTTGTGCAAAAAAGTTTAAGTAGTCTTGCCATTTATTTTCATCATCGGCGAGTGCATGTATTTCGTTATAACTTAAACAAAATAGTGGACCCGCTAAAACACCGCGCAGCAATGACTCGTCATATTGACCATGCAGCGCCGTTAAAAAGTTAAGTAGGTGATGGCTAAGCTCTTGGCTAAAAACGCTCTCGCGCGATAAATACACGCTGGCTATTTTGGCATCATCTAGCGCTTTTTTCATTATTTGCGCTTCAACACGGTCGCGCACTAATATACAAATATCGGCAGCGCTTACAGGGTTACTGCCAATGCACGCATCCCCCTGTTTTGCTTTTTCAAGCAGGGTGACTATTTTATTAGCAAAGTGAGTGGCTAAATGCGCTTGCCCTACACCTTTGTTAGTTGGTTTGTTCTTTTCATCGGCGGCTTCATCCACAAATACATTAAATTCGAATGCGGTCGCGGCTTTGCCATCAATTAAAAAAGAGTCTTCCGCTTTTTTACCTTTAGCAGCTACTGCGTTAAACGGTATGGCATCGTTATAAATAAAGCTGTTAGCGTGTTTGCCAAATAAACTATTAACGCTATTGACTATATCGGTGCTTGAGCGAAAGTTAGTCCCCAGCGTAAATTGCTGTTCAGTCTGTACAGCTTCTTTTGCGCCAATATACGTAAAAATATCTGCGCCCCTAAAGCCATAAATAGCTTGTTTAGGGTCGCCTATCATGGCAAGCGTGGTATTTTGTTGCCCATAAATTTTACTAAAAATACCGTACTGAATCGGATCGGTATCTTGGAATTCATCAATCATGGCAACCGGAAATAACTGCGCAATTTTTTGCGCTAGTACGTCGCCTTGCTCGTTATTAAGCGCACTGTGTAAATTGGTCAATAAGTCATCTGGGGTGATAACGCTTTGCTCTTGCTTGCGCTTAACTATTGCGGCTTTTACCCAGCGTGCTGCATGTTGTACAACCGCTATTTTGAGCCCTTGGTTTATGGTGTTGTTAAGGGCGGCAAGCTCGTCAAACTGACTCAGTAATGGATGCACAAATAATGGCTGATTTTTTTTATAATTGCTCACATCGCTTAAGTTTTCTGTACTCCACACTTCAAACGAATACTTGCTAGTGCCAAATTCAAAAAACAAATCGCCGCCTAAACAAAATGCTTCAAGCGCACCAAGGCTGCCTTTTCGTGCTGGCGTTTTGGACCCGCTTAAACCCGAGCCTTTAATAGCACCGATAAACTCTTGCTCTAACACCGCTTTTTTAAATGCAGGCACACGGGTTATGTACTCGTCACGGGCTTTCCATACATCATCTAAATTTATTTGTGGTGTAATGTGCGCATTAGCTTTGTTTAAAATGCTCGCCACTTGAGCAAATAAAGACTCTGGTGCGGCAAATACATCTAAAATAGCATCGGTGCGTTCTTTATTAAGTGGGTATACAAACGCACGCCAAAAATCTTTAATAGTTTCGAGTAATATGTCGCGCTCATCTAAAATAAATTCGAGATTAAACGCCACACCCGACTCAAACGCATGTTGCTTTAGCATCCGCTGACAAAAGCCATGAATAGTAAAAATAGCGGCTTCGTCCATTGATTTAGCAGCTGCATCGAGTAAATCAAACGCGCGGTGCTTATCATCAATTTTGGCAATTACGCCTTCAATGAGTTCGTCGTTTGGGTCTTGCCCAAGCAATGCGTCGCGCGCAGCAATAATTCGGCTACGTACGCGGTCTTTAATTTCTTGAGTGGCAGCGTCGGTAAAGGTTACTACCAAAATTTGCTCAACACTGAGCGGCGTATTTAACTCACCTTCTATTTGCATACCTAATAAGTAACGTAAATACAGCCCCGTAATGGTATAAGTTTTACCAGTACCCGCACTGGCTTCTATTAAACTTTGACCAATGAGCGGCATAGTAAGAGGATTAAGCGCTTGCATGGTCACTCTCCTTTGCGTGTTCAAATAAAGGCGTGAGCAATTTATCACTCCATTTTATAAATTCTTCTTGGCAGTCGTTTAGCGATTGCACCGTTAAGCGAATATACGGATTTTCGCCCTCGCCTCGCCCTATGTATTGCGGGCTAAATTTGCTCATTGCTTTTGTTATATCGCCGCCGCTTTCAACGTATTCATAACCACTTACCGGAAAAAATGGCACAGGCTCTGCGCGCAGCGCTTTGTATAACTCAAACCAATCAAGTAACAATGCATCGGCATCAGCTTTATTAATTGGCGCGAAGGTAATCTGCTTATCAAGCCCAAGTAACAATGTTTCTATTTGTTGATCCATACTTTGCGCTGCGAGGTGATAAATAAAGCCTTTAATTAAATCTTTCGCTTTAATACTCGCACTGCGATAAAACACTTGTTTTTGCAAATACACATGATTGAGCCAGCCCTCTATTTTGGTGCCTTCAATGGTAAGCAAAACTTCTATCGGCTCACTTTTCCCGCCTTTAATGTGCTCTTTAACTTGACCTGCAAGCGCATCAACTCGGTGCTCCATACTCTCAAATATGAGGCTGCCTACATTGGCTTGAGGTAACTCACCTCGCTGCAGTATTTGTTCGGTACTTATTGGTTGCTCGTTTATATTGGCTTTAAGTATTTCATCAAGGTAAAAATAACGGCGCAGCGCATCTAGGCTAAAGGGTTCTTCGTCTTTTGCTACTTCGTTAAATTGTGGCAGGCGTAAGCCTAGTGTTTGTTGATAAAAGCTCTCTTGTGCGCTGCACACACTTCTAATAAACACATCGAGATCTAGCTGATCTGGCACAGTCACATCAAGCGCAATAACCGGCTCTGGTTTAATTGACTCACTTGGTAGCCAAATTGGATTGTAACTGTGGTTGCTCAGCACAGTATTGGTTTGCTCATCGGCTAAATAGTAATGGCTATTAAAGGGCTGTAAATGCTGCTGATTAATTAGACATGCGGGCAGCGTTTTTTCACTCTTTTCGTTTAATACAAAACTACGCCCAATATATTCTAACAGCTCACTTACAAGCGTTGATGGCATGCGCGGTTGGTTATCAAAACACGAGCGACCAATGTAACTCATGTATAAGTTGTCGCGGGCACTCAATAGCGCTTCTAAAAATAAGTAGCGGTCATCTAATTTACGTGATCGGTCACCTTTTTGCTTTTTAGAATAAGGCACTAAGTCAAAACCAATAGGTTGTACGTTACGTGGGTAGTCGGCATCGTTTAACCCCAGCATACATACCACTTTAAATGGCACGGCGCGCATGGGCATAAGCGTACAAAAATTGACTTGCCCAACTAAAAACCGCTGCCCTACGCCTTTTTCTTGAATGCCTTGTTTAACTAAGTAACTAACAATACGCTGCGAAACCGCTTTACTGTAATCGCCGTTGTCGTGGTGTTTTTGTAACTCTTCGAGCACGTTTTGAAGTACTAATAAATCCCAGCTGTCGTCGCTTTCACTTTCGTATATAGCGTTTAATAGCTCGCTTAAAATATGCGCTTTATTAGTGAGCGTGTCATCAGGCGTTAGCTGCTCTTTAAAGCTTTGCAGTACATCAATAAAGTGCACGAGCTTATTGAGAGTATCAAGCGCCATGCCTTCTACTTCATCAGCGCTGTAAATACCGTTAAACGGGCATTGCTCGTCGCGCATGGCTATACCAAGCAGTAAACGGTTGAGCCCATGTTGCCAGGTATTTAAATCGATAGCGGGTAAATCAAAGCTGCTTTTATGCGCTGCGTTTATACCCCATTTAACACCTACACGTTCAAGCCAGTATTGAATTTGCTCGTATTCGTGTGCTTCAAGCCCAAATTTTTCGGCTATTTGCGTCACTTGTAATAAATCGAGAATATCCGATACACCAAAGCGCGAAAACGGTAAGTTAGCTAAACTCGCAAATGAACTAAGGACAGGCTTTTCTTGCTCTATGGCTAAATCGGCCAATGCGTAAGGAATAAAGCGGCTGCCTTGTGCCCCGCCAAATACGGCTTCAATATAAGGGCTGTAAGTGCCTACATCGGGCATCATGACAATTATGTCTTTGGGGGTAAGCGTTGGGTTTTGATTAAATAAGTTAAGTAAGTAGTCGTGCAAGCGCTCAACTTCTCTAAGCGGTGTATGGCAATCGCTGAGCGTAATGCTGGTGTCGGTTGCGCTGATTGGTAATTTACCTTCGTCGTTTATAAACCACTCTTTGTTATCGGTAAGAGACTCCCCCTTAAACGCAAGTTGATAAATCTCACTTTGTACTTGCCCTAGTAAGGTGTCGTCAAACACATCAATAAAACCATCAATCCAACGGGCATCTAACTGTACAAGTTGTTCAAAATAGTCGCGGCCTAATTTACCCCACGACGATAACAACGGATTACCAATAAAGTAGTATTCTTCATCTGGATTGGTTTGTTTTTTTTGTTGCGCTTCCACCAGCGGCATTTTGGCGTATTTAGCGCTTATTTTAGCTGCTGTTTTTTCATCTATGATATCGCCCCAGTAGTGCTCACTTGGGTTAAAAAAGAATAATATAACCTCGGTTTTTTTACTCAGCGCTTCAAACACCTCAAGCTGGGAGCTGGCAATCGCCGATATACCAAATAAACTAATGCGTTGTGGCAGTAAGCTATTGTCCATCGTCTCAAGTGCTGCAAGTAATTGCCCTTGCATGTTAGCGCGATGAAATTGGCTTTGCCCAAGTTCTTGGCTTAGCTTTACAATGCGTCGCCATAAGTCAGGTTGCCATGGGGCAATGGCTACATCTACGTCATCAAGCTCATCTTTGCCGCTATCCCATGTGGCTATCCAATGCGGTCGGTACATTAAATATTGGTCGTACACATCGGCTATTTTTTCGCATAGCGCAAAGGTTTTTTGCCCGTCAATATCGCCCTCTAAATAGGTTTTTAGCGGCAAATAAAGCGGTTCATCAATGCAGGTTGGTAAAATTGCAAACAGTTTCCAAGCAAGGTTGGGCTTATTAAATGCCGACTCTTTAGGAACATTTGGCAGTAATTGCTGATACAACTGCCAAATAAAGCTCGACGGCAGCGGAAAATCTACCTGCGCTGCGACCCCTAAGTTTTCGCTCAAACCTATTTTTAACCACTGCGACATACCCGGCGATTGCACTAGCACCACTTCTTTGTCGAACGGGCTTTGCAATGGGTTTATTTTTAACAGCTGGTGGAACTGCGCTTGCAGGGCTTCCATGCGGTTTGATTGAATAATATTTAGCATATAACACTGACCTTGCTTGAGATAAAACCAGTGTAAGATATTTTCAATATTAGGGGTAGCTCAAACAGGTAATTGATATTAATAAATCAGAGAGTTAGCAAGTAATTTAAACGCACAGCATTAATTTTGATCACTGTGCGTTTTTGTTTATAGAGTAATGTTATTTATAAGGGCTAATACTTGATAAACTAAAGTCACTTTGCATTATTACTTGGCCATCAATGCCTTTTAATTTAAGTGAAATAGTGGGATCAGTTTGCTGCCAGTCTATGCTTAAATCACCGTAATTTACGTTATGAGTAAAATTCCCTACTCGGTGCTTGTTAGGGCTTACGTCTTTCCATTTTTCAGTTAAGCCTGAGCTGGTCATCTCAATCAATGGGTAATCAAGGTTTTGCTGATACTTTGATATTTCACCCCAGTGCGTATCGCCGCTGATGATCACTACCCCATTTACCTTATGCTTTTTAATCAATGCAAATAAACGGTTTCTATCTTCAGGAAAGTTTGCCCATGACTCCCAACCTGTAAAGTCAGGTAAAAGCTGTAAGCTTGAGGCAATCAATTTTATTGCAGCAGGCTTTTTAAGCTCTTGTTCAAGCCATTGCCACTGGGCTTCACCTAGCATTGATGCGCCCTTCACTTCACTAGGACTATACGGGCCTTGGTTATTTAACTTACGTTTAGCGTAGTATTCAAGCTCGCTTACATGGTTTAGCGAATCACGATTCCAACGTAAATCAGGCATTATTACTTGTATGGTTTGCTCATTTTCACCATACATGTACGAGGTATAAATTCCATCAGGGCGAGTGCGACGCGCTGAGTTTACAGGTTCATCCCAAAAATTAAGCATAATTTGACGTGATAGCTCTTTGTGCGGATACTCTCTACCTGCATCGTTTTGGCCATAATCGTGGTCATCCCACATAGCAATAATAGGCGTTTGCGCTTTTAACGTTTTAAAACCAGGCTTTGCCCCTAAACGTTGATACTTATCGGCAAGTACATCCATATCGTTGGTATCGCCGTAGATATTGTCACCCAAAAATATAAACAAATCGCCTTTCTCTTTGTTAATTGCATTAAATATGGGTATCTTTTTATCTTGATGCCCACACGAACCAAATAGAATTTTAGATGGCGCGGCAGTAACACCTGTACTAATAACCAAACTCAACACCAAGGCAATTAGGGTTAATGTTTTTAATAGGTTCTTCATTTTAAAATCTCGCTAATAGCAGGCGCCATATTTGAATTTATTTCATTTGGGTTCTGCCCAAGCGCCTTTAAAACGGTCGCCGCTATTTGCGCTTGTTTAAGCTCATTTTTAGTTTTAATTAAGCCACTACCTTTTATTGCGGGGCCAATGGCCGCAAGCCAAATATGTTCAGAGCCGATAATTCCTTCTGGGTAGGTATTTTCACCTAACTCTAGCTCAGCAAGTGCACGTTTAGAGCTGTGATGTTGCCAATCGTTGGCATTATTGCCACGGCCGTGATCAGTAGTAATAATTAGTGTGGTGTTATTTTTATAACCCGCTGTAGTTTGAATGGTTGCCCATAAGTCTTTTATAAACGCGTCACTTTGCCTTGCCGATTTAAGGTATTGATCGTAATGACCATCATGCGCAAAGTCATCGGTTTCGCCTAAGCTTATCACTAACAACTTAGGCTTTTTAGCCAACATATACGCTTTAGCAAAGCGATATGTAAAACTGTCTAGTCGTACGTTATACCAAGGACTGGGGATTTCGTTTTGTAGAGCATTTAACAGTGGCGCATCTGTGAATAAATTCTCTTCAATTGACATAAAACCTGCATTTACATACACGTTACTGCGCTTAGTATTTACAATGTATGGGAATACATCCCAACTACCAAATAAGGCTGTGCTATCTTTAAACTCAGGTAACTTATCTAAACGCTCTAAAATAGTTTTATTTGGGTTAAGCACTTTGTTATTACTATTTATATTTTCGTCAACTTCACCGGTGAGTATTTCGTTATAACCAGGGTATGAAAAATACCACGGGTTACTTACCGACATAGTAGAGCCGTTAGCTCTATCGCCAATTATAATGCCTTTTTTAGCCACTACTTGCGTTAAAAAAGGCATTAGTAATTGCTGGCGCTCATTTGCTGTTTTTGCCCAAAACTGGGTCTTTAATTGCTCTGGCTTTTTAACAAAATCAGTATTATTAATTAAGCTATTATCAGCCCCATTAAATACTTCTTGCCAGCGTACTCCATCAAGCGTTACCAGCACTACATTTTGCGCAGCTGTTGCAAAGTTACTCGCTAATACACTTAAGCTAAATAGTGTTACTTTTAAAATCGTTTTCATCGCGTTTTGCGCCCTTTGATATAATAAAGCCCATCAATGATGGGCTTTATTTTAATTCAATTACTAAAACTTAATTAAAAGTCAGCGGTAAATGTAACTGCTGCGGTGCGAGGCGCACCAATGTAGTAAGTAGCGCCGTTACCGGTACCACCTGCTAAGTAGCTTTTGTCAGTAACGTTATAAACAACAAACGATACGTCAATGGCTTTAAACGGACCTGCATCTACGTCAGTTGAATAACCTGCATTAAAATCAAGTACGGTGTAGCCGTCTACTTTATTACGCGTGCGAGTGTCTTCGTCTTGCCATGCACCTAAGCGCTCACCGGTGTATTTAGCCGATAAACCAACACGAAAGCCATCGCTAAAGTAATCGGTAGATACCACAAATAAATCTTCTGATGAATCGATTATGCTGTCGCCTTTTCTAAAGCTCGGTGCTACCTCATTACCACTTCCATCTCTTAATATTACACCCTGTGAATCGTATGCATTTGGATCATCGGATGAATACTCAGAACTGCTATTAGTATACGACGAGTACACGCTCCAGCTTGGTGTTAACATATAGCTTGCTGCAAGCTCAAGGCCATTTGAGTCAATACCCCCTACATTTACGTACGAGCCATTTGTACCAATGGTGTAATCAATCCCATCTGTGCCACTACCAGGGGCAATAAAGGTAATGCGGTTATCAAACTTAACACTGTAAGCCGTTGCTGTAAGGGTTAATCTGTCGGCTTGGTAACGTACACCAAAGTCGATGTTGTCGGCAGTTTCTGGCTCTATGTTTGTAAGTGTTGAGCTATCTCGCTCCAGTACACCGTCTTTTATTGCTGAAAAATTCTCGCTGTAACTAGCAAATAATTCTGTGCTGTTATTTAGCTGATACAATACACCACCACTAAATAACACGTCTGAGTCGCTATCTACTTTATCTGATCTTTCGTTAGCAAAGTGGTCATACTTTTGTAATTCAACTAAATACTGTTTTGCACCAATATTTAATGTTAAGTCACCAAAATTAATCGAGTCTTGTAAGTACCATTTGAATGTATCGGTATCAAAAGTGTTTTTGTATTGTGTCCAGTAAGGCGTGCTATCAAAGTGATGATAAATACGCGCGTCAATTACTTTGTGCCAATCACGCGATTCATCACGCTCACTTTGCTCATACCAAAAGCCCGCTTCGATATCGTGATCACCAAATGTAGCTTGGTAATTTGCCGTTACACCTAAACGATCTTTGTTGTAATGCGTATGGCGGTAAGACATAACCGGCGTTGCTGTTGCATCGTAACACGCAGGATTTAAACCAGGACCCGACTCCCATGGCCAGCTCAAACTTTGCGTACAATCGGCATTGGGTGCAAGCGGGTTGCCTTCACTATCAGCAAAACCATAAGAGCCTGCATTAGTGCCACCCTCGGTTGTTGGGTCGCCATTTTCATCAACAGGCGTTGTTAAATAAGGTGGGATCCAATCGCCGCGACCTGAATTTTTATGATAATAAGGGCTAACAGTTAATAATGAAGTTGGCGAAATCGCGTATTCAAATTTTAAATAGCCTAAGGTATTTTCACGAAGCGTTCCCCAACCTTCTGCAAACATTTGGTCAAAGTGCGGAACTCCCGTCCAATTCCATGTTAGCTGATCCCAATCGGGTGTTTGTTCAAACTGCTCAAGGCTTACGCTGTTATAGTTTGTCTCGCTTACATCATCGTAAGATAAACGACCAGTGAGCGTTAAATCGTCAAAATTAGATACAAACTTAAGCTCAGCGTGTTGGTTGTCTTTGCCCCCATTACTGCCTGAACCAATCCAGCGGCTTGTATCTGTTTGCGAGTAACTTACGTACGCTTGTGTGTTATTAAAAACAGTGCCTGTTTCGTGTTTAATATAATAACGCGTGGCATCGTGACTGCCTGATGTATAAGCAAAGGTAGTGCCTTTTTCAAGGCTTGGGTCTTTACTTACAAAGTTAAATGTCCCGCCTAGTGCTTCAAGTGAAGCCGACTTAATATCAGACGTACCTTGACCTACTTCTACTGTTGCTAAATTTTCACTCTCCAAGTAACGGTTAGCTTTAGCACCACCGCCGTAATTAGAGCCACCATTGGGAATGCCATCAACGGTCATACCTAATTGTTGTTGGTTTCCATCAATACTAAAACCACGCATAGTGATTGTAGTAGACCAATCGTCGCCACCAAATGCATCACCTTCGTTTATGCTAATACCTGGTAAATTATCAATAACCGATAATATGCTCGATACCGAACTTTGTTGCTCAAGCATTGCAGGCTCAATAACATTGTTAGCGTAGCTCGTTGGTTTAGCAACCACGGTTACTTCTTCTATGGTGTTGTCGTTAGCATAAGTAGATGTTGATACCGCCATAGCAACTGCCATGCTTAATAGCGATTTGTTTTTTAAAGCGTACATTGTTGTCCCGTTTAGTTTTAATTATGAAATATGAAAACGCGGACAGTATGAATTTTAAATATGACAACGAGGATGAACTTTATTTACATGAAGGTTAAACAAATATGGAAGATTTATGGCGGGAATATGTACAAAAAAAGACACCCAAAGGTTTAGCTTAAGGTGCCTTAATAACTAAATATAATACTTAGCTGTTACTTTAATTCAGCTAGCATTTCATCGCTGTAAGGTACTAACTCTTCACCGTTTGCAATTTTGCTAATGTAATCTGGGTTTGCGATAAGTGGGCGACCAATAGCGATTAAATCAAACTTAGCATCGTTAATTGCCTCTTTTGCTGACTCAAAACTATAGCTGCCTACGCCTACTAATGTACCTTTGTAGCCTGCACGTAAAAATTCAGACGTTGTTTTACCTTCAAGCGATTCAAACGTTGTACTGTCGTCAAAAATACCACCGTGTAAGTATGCTAAATCTCTCTTCTCAAGCTCTGGTAATAAGTAATCAAATACCGCTTTATCACGGTTATCTTCGCTCATATTAAAATAAGCACCCGGTGTAACACGTAAAGCAGTACGCTCATTACCTACAGCGGCGATAACTGCATCGGTTACTTCTAGTGCAAAACGCGACATATTTTCAGGCGTTTGACCGTATTCGTCGCTGCGTGTATTTGCAGCGTAATGTAAAAACTGGTCAATCAAATACCCGTTAGCACCGTGAATTTCTACCCCGTCAAAACCCGCTTCAATCGCATTTTCTGCCGCCTTTGCGTAATCAGCTACAAGGCCCTTAATGTCATCTATAGTCGCTGCTTTTGGTGTGATATATGTAAGCTCACGCATACGAGGTACAGAGCCTTCAACGCCAATTGCCGATGGTGCCAGTACATCACCATCAAAAAAGTGAGGATGTGCAACACGGCCAACATGCCAAAGCTGTGCAAACATTTTGCCGCCATTAGCGTGCACTGCATCAGTTACTTTTTTCCAACCTTGAATTTGCTCACTGGTAAATAAACCCGGTGTATTTGGGTAACCTTGCGCATCTGGACGAATAATAGTTGCTTCGCTAATAATTAAACCGGTTTCGGCACGGCGAGCATAATATTCAACCATATCTTGTGTTGGCACTAAGTTATCGTCAGCCATACAACGCGTTAATGGTGCCATAAGTACGCGATTTTTAAGCTCAATCGTATTATTTAGTTTAAACGGAGCAAGTAGATCAGTAGTCATTTTTCAATCCTTCATTAAGTATATGCTTACTACAATGTGGCCTTTTTACAAACATTCAAGCCTATTTTGAATGATCGCTCAAATTAGTTGTGACTTATACTGTTCAATATACAAATTAGATCTGCATTGCTGAAATTAAATAGCAACTTTTCAACACTCTGTCATATAACTCGATATACTTGTGTGCATATAATTGAGATATAGTAATTAAGAGTGAGCTAATTATGACAACGCCAAATTTAAGCGAAGAACAAGCAGTAATTTTAGGGCTTGGGGCAAAAAAACGCCTAGCCTATATGTTCGAAACCGTACAACAATTTAAACAAGTATGGATTTTAAACGACGATGATGGCTGCGTTATGCTTGCCAACGAAGATGACGACTGCGTGCCAGTTTGGCCAACTCGTGAATTTGCAGAAGCATGGGCAACTGGCGAATGGGCTGGCTGCAGCGCTAAAGCAATTCCACTTGCAGACTGGTTTAGTCGCTGGACACCAGGCCTTGAAGAGGATGATTTACTTATTGCTGCCTTTCCTACTGAGGAAGACGACGGCACGATATTGTTTTCAGATGAGTTTGAAAAACAATTAAGAGCACCGAAGAAAAAATATTAAACCTAATTACTAAATTTAAAACGCGGCCACTGTAAAGTAGGCCGCATTTTTATACGTTTATGTCAGTGAATCAATTTTATTTAACAATTCAACTTTATACTCATCTGTTGCATCAGCACTAAAAGTAATAAACATACCTATCAGCACTTGGTTTTTGTACTGCTGTAAATCAATATACCCGTTAACCCAATCTTGGCGAGCTAGTCGCTGACAACCAAACAGCTGCTTTGCTAACCATTTACTATCAACAAGACCATTCAAAAAGCCTTTTTCTTTAGCTGAAATACATAGCTGCTCTGCTATTTTTAGCGATTGACTAAAAATGCCTGTCGGTTGTTTATGTTCAAATAAATTACTACGCTCACCAGCAACAAACGCAGCTCGGTAAAACGCTTCATCTTTTTTAAATAATTCGAGTAAGTTATCTATAAACGCAATAGCGGCTTCTATTGGGTTTGTCATGTCGGGCTGTAGTATAACTTTTTCAATGCGAATGACCATTTCTTCGACCAGCACTTTGAAGATATCATGCTTTTTACCAAATAAATTATGAATAGTTGGTATTGAAACACCTGCAACATTGGCTAATTCGCTTAATGTAAACGCATCAAAGCCTTTAGAGGCAATAAGATTTCGGGCATGCTTTAGTATATCAACCTTTCTCAACTCTTTGTTTTCTTGTCTTTTTTTATTACCCCGAGCGATATTTAGTTGCTCCATTTATTTTCTCCATAGAAAAACAGCTTGACCACAGTTTTTATTGTAGGTTAAGTTTTACTTGCAATAAAAACTGTGAAATACGTTAAGGACACATTATGACTAAAAGTATAACAAGATCGATTGATGCATGCGCCTCACATTACGGTGAAAATGCCAATGAAATGCGAGAATATTTACTTAATGGCGAAAAAAATGCTTTAGCTATGAATAATAGAGGCCCTATTGAGTTTGATGAATATGGTGATTTAGCACAAAACATTAAAAGCCAATACCAAGAATACGGCTTTTATATATTCGAAAACGTAATTGATAAAAAAGAGCTCGCCGAGATAGAAATAGAACTAGCCCAATTAAAAAAAACCTTCCCTTTAGAACCGTATGGAAAAACAACCGCAGATGGAAAACCAGCGTTAGGTGCTGATAATCAAGCACCTAATTTAATTTGGTCAAAATCACTTGGAGATCCACTTGGCGGAACCGCAATCGCTAATGGCCGACACCAAGTAAAATTATTTGAACCTGAAGCTGCTGACGATCTGCCTGCGTTTTCGCCTTTTGTATTGCTTGGCTCACTGCAGTTTTCTGAGTCATGCTTAAGAACGTACGCGCACCCTCAATTATTAAAAGTGGCCGAGGCAATAAATGGTAAAGATTTTGCACCATTTCATGAATGTCTTTTTATTAAAGATCCTGGCGTAGGCGCTGCCGTCTCATGGCACCAAGATGGTGATACTCATTGGGAAAATGAAAATTTTGATCAAGACATACACGGCTTTAACTTTATGGCGCAAGTTTTTGGCAGTACTGCTGTAAATGGTGTGTGGGTTTTACCTAAAAGTCATAAGGTTGGTAGGGTTGATATTAAAAAAATGGTTGCCGAAGCAGGCAGTGAGCGCTTAATTGGAATGGTGCCTTTAATTTGTAATCCCGGTGATGTTGTTATTTGTAATAGACAGCTTTTGCATGGTTCATTCGCTAACTCTGGATTTGAGCCTCGCGTTACTATTAACTTTGGGTTCCATAAACGTTCATCTGTATTAGGTGTCATGGGCTCTGGAATGCACTGTGAAGCTAAAGTTTACGATGAGTCACTTATTGAGCAGAGATCAAAAGTACTTGGCTATGCAATAGATGCTAGAAAACAGCACTTCCCTGACGAAACACCTTATCAATATCAACCTTTTGTTGAAGCCAATAAAACCTTTGATTGGGATGATCAGGCAAAACAAGAGATTAAAGATTATAACTTACTTGATTTAAGTATATAAAATCACTTAGCTCCTAATAATTTTAGGAGCTAATATTTAGTTGGATATCAATATGACTATAAAAAATGGAATATACCCAGTGATCCACACTCCCCTTTTAGAAGATGAGAGTATCGATTTTAAAGGGTTTGATAAATGTTTAGGTTATTACCTAGATACAGATATACACGGCTTAACAATTTTAGGTAGTGGTGGTGAACTCCCTTATTTTTCTGATCAAGAACAACTTAAAATTGTTCAGTACACTTACAATAAAGTGCAAAATAAAAAGCCACTTATCATAGGCGTAAACGCATACAGTAGCGCGCAAGCAATTGAAAAAATTACTGCTTATAAAGGTTACTCGAGTTATATATTACTGTTATTAACTCCTTACTATAAATCAAGCTTTGAAAACTACTTAAAAGCGATTGAGAACATAGCGCAGCATTCAACTTCACCTATCCTTTTTTATTATTTCCCTCAGATTACAGGGCATTATTTTTCAAACCAACAATTAATAAAACTGCTAAGTATTAAAAATATTATAGGTATTAAAGATAGCTCATTACATCTAGCAACAGCGCGCACCGTTTTAAATAAATTGCCTGATACTCGTTACTTTAGCGGATTAACTTTGGTGTACGAACATATAGCTGCCCATGGTGCTGCGGGTGCAATTTGTCCTATAGCAACTATTTTACCCATGCAGGCTGCTGCATTTTTTGAAGATTTAAATCTAAATAACACTAAAGAGATAAATAAACATCGTACAGTATTAAAATCTGTATTACCGATTGCTAATAATTTAAATATTTCAGTAAGTGTGCAAAACTCACTGCTTAATATTTTAATTCGTAGTCCTAAACCACTAATAAAGTCAGTAAACAGCCCTCATGCAAATATTAAAGAAGCACTCAGCCTTTTGGGATTACCAATACACGCAACGGTAAGAAGCCCTTTAGCGCCTATCAGTTATGAATCAAAAGAAAAAATAGCTAAAATTTTAGCTTCTATAAAAATCTAAATTGTACTAATAGTTAATTTCTAAATGCCAAGTAAGCCTGCGTAATTGCATCTGGATTTTCTACTTGCGGATAATGCCCAAGCTCTACAAACTCTTGTACGCGCGCATTGGGAATAAGCTTTTTATAATGCTCAATCATGTGCTTACCAGAGATGGGATCTTCTGCGCCTGCTATAAACGTAAGTGGTATATTGCTATTTATGATGGCACCAACCCAGCGTTCTCTGTTTTGCTGCCTCTGCTTTATATAACTAATGAGTTTAGGCATAACGGCTAAACCATCTTTATAAATTAGCAACTCCCAAAGTGTGTCTACCACTTGTTTTGAAGGAGGTGTACTTTTACTAAAAATAGTAACTAAATTATTGGCAAATTTTTGTTTATTCATTAATTTTGGCACTATCCAACCTAGCTTTGAAAGTAAAAGCTTTTGTATAAATAATGGTTTATGCACCCCAGGAAATAACCCACCATTTAAAAAACACACGCTGTTTATTTTAAAGTCACTTTGGCTAACCACTTGCCTTGCTAATAACTCTTGAGCCACTGTATCGCCATAGTCATGAGCTAAAATATGTACATCATTAATATTTAACGTTTTTAAAAATTGGGTATATAAGTCGGCTTGTTCGGTAATTTTATAAGTAGCGTTTATTGGTTTATCTGACAAACCAAAACCTAGCATATCGAGCGTAATTACAAAATAATGTTCACTAAGCGTTTGCCACATACCTTCCCAATCCCAGCTAGCACTTGGAAAGCCATGTATTAAAAGCAGCGCAGGCTTAGTTATATCACCAGCTATTTTTGTAAATATTTGATGGCCAGAAATATGAGTGAATTGGCCCTGCGATTGCCACTGTTGAAGAGAAAACATATATTAGCTTTATTTTTATTATCTATTTGTTAGTTTTATCATAGTGGTAATTAATAAAGGAAATAAAACCAATGTATAAATTTGCATTGGCTTATTAAAAGTCATGTCAAAATTTAATAGTGTAATCTAAATAAACTCGGTGGTCGGCTCTGTCGCCTTTAACACCATCAACGCTGCCTGATTTTTCGGTTGTATAATCTACAAATAACCAGCGCAAACTTAAGCCTTTTATTTTCTCAACTTTATAGCGCGTATCTACAGCCCAATATTTTTCGTCAGCTGTGCCAGCTAACTTACCCAGCGCAGAGTTTTCAGCATCGCTACCGCTTGTGTAGTAAAATTTTGTTGTTAAACCTGGCGATACTGCTTTTAAATCAATGCCAAAACGTGCCTGCCACGTTGCCTCGTTTTGATTTGTTAAATCGGCACCAATCAATGAGCGAGTTGGAAATGGGTTTGTACCATGATCGCCACTAAAGTTATCTTCAATCCAAGCATCACTTACCTTAGTAAATGCCGCACCTACACTCCAAATATCTTTTTTCCAATCAGCATCCAAGTAATAGGCAAATCCATCGTTTTCACTTTTAGTTAAACCTGTTAAAGCACCAGGTGCATCCTCATCATCTAAATCACCGCCCTCTGCGCCTGTTACAAATAAATCGCCATCATCTTGTGAGGTAAATATGCCAGTTGAAAGGGTTAACTTACTTTGCTCAAGTTTAATGTCATAACTGATTTTTAATCCCATTTTACTTAGATAATTGTGGGAATTTAAATATTCAGCCTCTAATGTTACATCGTCTTTTTTATGCGTAGCACCTACGCCCCAAATTACGCTAATGGCGCCAAGTGCCGATTGATCGGTAGAAAAGTCTTCCCATTTTTCATCATGTCGACGGCTCCATTTGTCGTATACGTAACCATATAATTTAGTGTTGCCGATTTTATAGTCGCCAAAAACACCTCTAAAAGTATTAGGAATAGCACGGCTGCCTGAGCTTTTTAAAAGCATGCTTTTGGTTTTTTGCCCACCTACTTTAACGTGACCGTTTTTGCCCAATTTAAAATCTAAAAAATATTGACCAAATTTAGAAAAGCTATCGTCTACTCCACCACTCTCATTACCTGCTGGTAAAATATTACCTGCGGCAGAACCTGTAGAGTTAATATTCATTACAGTGTAAGTCGATACACCCACACTCAATAAATCGTTTATATAACCCGATGTGTAATTGAGCTCTATACCTTGAGCAAAAGTTGAATCGTCACTTGCGTCGTTATCGTAGTCACGGTCAAAATAAATTGATCTAAGTTTTATATTAAATTCATCTTGTTCTGTCAGCCCATTAACAGCAGCATACGAAGGAATAGAAATACATGTTAATACAGCGCCTGTTGCCGCAAGTAATTTAGATACTCGGTGAGCCATAGTTATCTCCGTTATCTTGTTTTTTAAGTTTGTTACTGTGCAGCACATAGGGATATGTATGCTTTTTGACCTACACGGCAAACATGTCATAGGGTAATTACATTTCAAGTAATTACCTTTCTTTCATGCTAGTAAATATAGAACAATATAAATTTATAATGTTTTAATTTTTATATTATAAAATAGTAATAGTTTGTTTTATTTCGGATGAATTGTAAAAATTGGTAAAGATTACCTCTTGCTCACTCGTATCTAAGTCGCTAATTTTATTTAAAAAAGCATCATGATATTAATTGAATTTTACTTGATTTAAACTTACCTAAGTAAAGTTATGAGCAGCTAATTTCTTCTAAAAATCAATAAGCACAAAAACCAGCGCCTTTTGCTACTACTTTTGTTGGTATCTATAAAGTGATGCAGAATTTATAAATTATTATATTTATATGCACTTTAATTTTATCTTGAGGCTTAAAATCAACTTTTTAGACTCCCCCTACTCTAAACCTCTATAAAATATATACATTCCAATTAATAACAAAGTTGTGTCTTGAATAATAGGTGCTATATTTATTTCGATCATAAAACAGATACACGCTTGGTATATCCATAATAAAGGATGAGTTAATGTTTTCAGGACGGCCGGTTAGTAAAAGATTATTAATCTCGGTGCTTACTCATGCTATTTTTTTCATTTGTGGTGTTGTATTAACCTATTTTGCACACGTTTCACATCAAAATGCTGTTAGTAATAAAATAAACCGAGCCCTTAACTACCGTCTTGCATCGCTCTCAACAGGTGTAACTAACCGATTCGACTTATATAAATATGGATTGTACGGTTTAAAGGGGTTTATACACGGTATTGGCATCAATAACTTAAGCTACCAAACAATTTCAGATTACTCTAACAGTCGCAACTACGCACAAGAGTTCCCTGGAGCAAGCGGTATTGGCTTTATAAGAAAAGTAGATGCCAAAAACTTAGCGCAATTTTTACAAGCTGCAAAATACGATCGCCCTAACCAAATGTTTAAAGTGAATAAACTAACGAGAGAAAATAATGAGCACTTTATTATTCAGTATATATTTCCTGAACAAAGTAATTTACAGGCTCTAGGACTCGATATAGCGTCGGAAAGTACACGCAAAGAAGCTGCATTAAATTCTGCAATTAATAATCAAGTTCAATTGTCGGCGCCAATTACATTAGTCCAAGCTAATAAAAATTCGCTCCAAGGCTTTGTAATTTTACTACCAGTTTATAAAAATATTATTATTCCTACGGATAAAAACCAACGTTTAGAGCAGTTAATCGGATGGACTTACGCCCCTTTATTAATAAATAATATTTTGGACTCTCTATCGCAAACTGATGAAAACAGATTAGTAATTAGCGATATAGGTAAAAACGCTAACGTTGACTTTTTTAGTTATGGTGCTCAAAGCGAAGCTGATAAATATCAGTCAACTAAAGTTATTAAAGTGATGGGAAGAACATGGGAAATCACACTTAGCGCCTCAGATGCGTTTATTAAAACACTGCATTTACCCAGTAAGTATCAAGCTATAGCAAATGGCATTTTTTATACTCTTGTTTGTATGTTTATTATTTTGATAGTTCAGCTATTTTTTTACCGTAAAGCACAAAGAACACAACGAAGAATTATCAAAGCTAAAAAAAATAAACTCGCATTGCAGCAAGCAAATTTAAAACTAGAAAGCGAAGTCAAACAACGTACGCAAGAAATAGCCGATATGAGCATGCTCCAACAAAGTATTTTAAACAGTGCTAGTTATTCAATTATAGCGACCGACACAAACGGCTTAATCACTCTATTTAATCCCGCCTCAGAAAAGTTATTAGGCTACAAAGCGCAAGATGTTATTGGTATTAAAAACCCAAGCATATTTCATTTAAAAGAAGAAATTATAAAAAAGGCTAAACTACTTAGTGCTGAATTAAATAAACCTGTCACCCCTGGTTTTGAAGTATTTATCTTAAAAGCAACAGCAACAGAGCCTGATATTAATCAATGGACATACATTTCTTCTACAGGCGCGCAAACACAAGTTAATTTAAGTGTCACCTCGTTGTTAAATAACGAAGGAGACACCGTTGGCTACTTAGGCATAGCTTACGATTTAACAGAACAAATTGACCACGAGCAAGCCCTTGGTCACTCAAAAGAACTTGCTGAGCAAGCATCGCAAGCAAAGTCTGAGTTTTTAGCAAATATGAGCCACGAAATACGAACCCCGATGAACGGTATACTTGGCACATTACAACTATTACAAGAACAACCGCTTAATGAAAAATCAAAAGAGTATTTAAAAAAATCACTGTATTCAACTCGAGCACTCACCACCATTATTAACGATATTCTTGATTTTTCTAAAATAGAGGCCGGCAAGCTTTCATTAGAGCATAAGCCTTTTGACTTTTTTGAACTTATTCATCACTTAGAGTCAGACTTAGGTGTGCAAGCAACAGATAAACACATTTACCTTAAATTTGTGATTGATATTGAGCACACGCATTGGGTGGGCGACCCAGTTAGACTCAGGCAGGTATTTTTAAACTTAATATCTAACGCGATTAAGTTTACATCTCAAGGTGGCGTTACAGTAACCTTTAGGTTAACTGAGGAAAGCAGAATATGTTGTTGTATATCAGACACGGGGATTGGAATTTCTGAGCAAGCAATTGATCGATTGTTTGAGCGCTTTGAACAAGCTGAGCAATCAACCACGCGTGAATATGGTGGTACGGGCCTTGGCTTACCCATCACTAAATCATTAATAGGCCTGATGAATGGCGAAATTAAAGTAACAAGCCAGTTAGGTTCAGGGAGTCAGTTTTATGTGTACTTACCATTAAAACAAGCGCAGGTGGATGACAGCACATTAACAACCAAAAATATTGAGTTTCCTGACCTATCTGGAAAAATTATTTTATTAGCTGAAGATAATAAAATAAATCAGCTTGTTGCAGCTGCGATGCTTGAACCAACTAAAGCCACCATTATTATTGCCAACAATGGTTTAGAAGCGATTTCATTATACGAGTTACACAAACCAGACATTATTTTTATGGACATTCAAATGCCAAAAATGGATGGTCTTCAGGCATGTAAAAAAATTAAGGCGCTTAATAGCGAACAAATTGTTATTGCATTAACTGCTAATGTTTTTACAGAACAAAAAGAAATATACAGGCAGTTATTTGATGGTTACGTTTCAAAACCAATCGAAAAACATGAACTTGTCGGCATGTTATCGACACTTTGCTTAGTAAATAATTAGTCATACTGAAGGCATTAAAAAACCCAGTTATTGTTACCTTTCGATATTAATAACTGGGCTCTAAGAATAATGGTGGAGGAAGAGGGATTCTTAAAAAAATAATAACACACTGATTAACAATATAAATACCGGCAAAAGTAAACACAAGGAATACCAATAGGCATACTAAAAGTTATTTATTTTTAAAAATAACCAAGGCGGCCTAGAGAAAGTTCAGCTTGCCCTACTCCTCCCAAGCATCTAATAATCTAGTAACCTTAGCATCTATAGATGATATGTCTTCCTTCATAGCTTTAATCTCACTGATATCATCAAAAGTTCTCTTTTTAAGTTCGTATTGCTCTTGCACTTTTGTATCTTTAGAAATCAACTTAGGATTTTTACTAGCGTAATTTATTAGCTTTTCAATATATTTAGATTGGGATATTTCATCCGCGTCACTAAGCGCCTTTAGTTTATCACGCGCTGATTTAGATATTTCCAGTTGTACTTTACATATCTTATTATTGCTATTTTTCAATACCTTTTCATGGTTTTTCCAATCTTTATAAAGTCTTCTATATGCAACTTCTTGACTATCATCATTTGAAAAGTTGCTCCTAATTATTTTTCTTATATAAGGTTTTAAATCACTCCCTTCTGCCATTAAATCACTGGTGCTAACTTCAAGCCGATAAGCTAACCAAACTAGAAAAGCTTCATTATCTTCTTCGACCCATTTAAAAATATTCTTCCTATCAATCCAATCTACCATAAGCTCTTTTTCCTTATATTTGTTGCTCTAATATCCACAAAAGAGATTACAACGTAAAGCCTATTAACTATTAGTTTAGTAATAAATTACAAGAACTAATTTAAATCCCCTTTAAAATATAAATAAACCTTTAATTAGACTTTTAGTTAAACACTAAAAACCTCTAAAAAACCTCCAATTTAGTCAAAAAATAACTAAAACAAAATAACACCCTGTTATTGCATTTCAATATAAGCCTGCTTTACTATAGATAAGTCCTGGCTGAGCAAATGAGAAGTAATTAAATGAATGAGTTTTTTACTGTATCCACAGGTCTATCAGCGTATTCAAAATGGGTGTTAATTCGCTTGATTTTGGATAAGGCTATTGGAGATCAATTATCTAAAACTGACTTCATTAAACGAGGGTGCCCATACAACAAATTCAATATAGTTGTAGGTGAACTACTAAATATCGAAGCCATCTCAGAACATAAAGTTGGACAGTCTAATCCAGAAAGGCCTAAAAGCTCATATAATTTTATCTACGATGCACCCAGCGAAATTAGTAAATTAATTTCGAGCGAAATGCTTGTAAAAATAGAAGCCGAAAACTTTAGAGTCCCAGTTAAAATAGTATGGTGTTTTTTGTGTTTAAGCAAAGATGAATTTGGATTCGTCGAAAACCTTTCTGTACCTGTTATTGCTAAAGCCTGTAAGTTAAAAAATGTAGAAGTAAAAACAGCTATTGCGCACCTTGTAAAATCAAAAAAAATTCAACAATCTACAACTGGATGTACTTTCAAGAAAAATAAGTTATTTGCTCATGAGGAAAATCGACTTATTACAAAAAGGCCATCTGCATACAATTTATCAATACCTAATTACGATAGTTTAGATGAGCTGAAGGCAACTGCATTAGACTTTAACTTATTATTAAGTCCAAAAGAGGTTAAAATTGGAGACTATGTAAGTAGCATTTGTAATTGGTTACCAGACAGCTTTAATATTCGGTACAAAGTGCTTTTTGATGTTTACCTAAATGCCCATTTTTCAGGGCTTTCATTTGAGTTAGTTAAATCATATTTAGCTGATCAACCCGAGAGTTCTATTGATAACTTTCGAAGCTCCTTGACTCTACTTACTATAAAGGGCATAAAAAAAATTCTCAGTTATAAAAACCCAAAACAACATCTATCTATACTTGATGTTAGCAATTCACTATTTGGAACAACCGATATCTTTCACATGAATTCGAATTTATATCGTCTAAGTAGTTTTATCACTTCATTTATAAATGTTTATGTAAATTGCCTATTGTTTATTACATATGATTACTTTAAAAAATCAACTCCCTTTCGAGTTAAAGCCTACAGAAACTACATATCTAAAATCGATAATATGAAAGCTGATGTTATTGTCTTTAACAGGAATCTTTTTTTGTACATGAATACAAACAATCCTACTCCTAAAGTAAGAATAGCATTTAGAGCAAAAATATAGATATCATAGCTCTCAATTTAGATTAATCGAGTCGTAACTTTAGAGCAGAAATAATTAAGAGCAAAGCTCGTATGTGACGTGATCGAATAAATAGCCTGTTGATACTTCGTTACTTTTTCAAAACTAGTTTCGGTTTGGTAGTATTTATAGAGATTTTAATTCCTTAGATATTATTCAATTACTAAATATTAAAAAATTACAACTCATACACCTGATATGAACTAATACATACCAGGAGAAAGAGTATGAACAACCCAACACAGTACCAAATAATTAAATGTCCTTTGTATAATGAGTACGGCGTATTAGCAAAAGAAAAACAACCGTTAGTTATTCCCTATTTAGATGCTATTGAAAAAGTCATGCTTGCTGCATGCACTGAACATAAAAGAACGTTTGCAGTCAGAATTGATTTAAGGCTACCTACACATTCAAATACGATTAATCTAAATAGCAACAAAGTGTGTACTCGGTTTATTGCCTCTCTTGAGTCACAAATTAAAGCCGATACAAAACGTAAAGCTCGTGCGGGTAAAACGCCACACCCATGCAATATTAGGTATATTTGGGCTAGGGAGCAGAACACTGCTCACCACCAGCATTATCATTGTGTACTGTTTTTCAATAAGGACCGGTTTCACTGTACAGGTAAAATAAATGCAGAGAGTGATAACCTGTTTACTCGAATAGTAAAGGCCTGGGCGAGTGCGTTGAGCATACCAGTAGGTGAAACAATGGAATTAGTTCACTTGCCTCAAAATGCACATTACTATCTTGATGCTAAGAGCTCTAATTTTACTCATGACTATCATGCTCTGTATTATCGACTGAGTTACCTAGCAAAGCTCAATACTAAACAATATGGTTCAGGGCAGCGTTGTTTTGGTTATAGTCAGAGGTGATATTCTAATTAAGACCTGTGCTTCTCATAACTTGTTCTAACGCGCTTTTGAGACCTTCAACTAGCTTAATAAGCTAAAACCCTTAGTATATAAGGGATGGTAAGTTCCCAAAATAGCATTACGAGAAGCACTATTTACACTACAAAAGCAAAAAAAGAACGCACTGCAAAAATGCGTTCTTTGTTTACTTCTAATCAAATAAGCTCGCGACCCCGGCTAACAAACCACTAGCAACAGCCAAAGGCACCGTAACTGGCGCAGACGCCACCCCAAGGCCAACAACAACTGCACCGGATACTGTAGCGCCAGCTACAGCACCAGAGCTCACAGCAATGGCTGTTCTACTGAGTGATGGCTCAGAACTACCGGTTATTTGTTTAGAAACTTCATTTCCTACTGCACCGCATGCAACGGCTTTTTCTAACGACATAACAAACTTACTCCTATCATATGTAATAAATTTATAGCTCTAACTCCTCAAAGTCTTTATCGATTTCCTCCTGGGTTATGCCAATGTAACGCAGTGTTGTTGCTTCCGAGCTATGGCGAAGCATCTTCATTACACGCGCGATGTCTTGGGTTTTATGGTAGAGGTGGTAACCTCGGGTTTTACGCATTGAGTGAGTGCCTAGTTTTAAATTAAGCTCTTCACCCACTAACGCAAATGCTCTTGTTACAGCCCTTCGAGATAAAGGCCGTGGTACTGAACTTTTAGCTTGTTGATTTCGATACGATTGAAATAAGTAAACATGGTTGGGGTGAGTGATTCGTACTTCATGGATAAACGCTAATGCTTTTTGATTTAGCTTAATCTCTGCAAGCTTGCCTGTTTTACTTTCAAATATAAGTAACCTGTCGTTTTGAATATCCGTAAATTTAACAGACAACAAATCAGATATGCGCAAAGCCAAGTTCAAACCTATATTCCAAATATGGCTCATCTGTTTAGAACACCGCTTTTCAAGCAAATAACTAATTAACTTTACTGTATCAAGGTCCTTAATCGCCTGTACTTCAGCCATAGCCAACTCCTTATTCTGTTGAAATAGTGACCTGGTAGCAGCCTGTGTTGTAATACTCAACAAAGTTAGTCACAAATAAAGTTAAAAGCTCCTTGCCCTCTCGTTCACTTAACCAGCCCACCAGCATGTGATACACGCGTTTAATCACAAAGCAAACATCAATCTCCTTTACTAATTCAGAGTCAGGTCGGTCCTGGTATGAAAAATCAGTAATGTATACAAGCTCCCAAAAAATACCGCGTTTTTCTAGCCTAACCTCGACTGGGTGAAAGCCCCCAGCTGCTGCGCTATAATCTTTATCACGAAAATTAATAGTTAACTCACTCGCATTCCCTATCGATTCACCTTGTTTAGTGATGGCATTTACAATCACATCAAACAGTGACTCTGGCACGTTTAGTCCTGGCACTTGCCCTATTTTAATCGCCATACCCTACCCCCTTTAAATTAAGCCATGCTCAGCAAATGAATAACTGGTTTCACCAATAATGATGTGATCGACTATCGATACATCAATTAGGTTAAGCGCCTGCTGTAATTTGTTAGTAATAAGCTTGTCAGCTTGAGATGGTGTACTTACGCCTGAAGGATGGTTGTGCGCAAGTATTACAGATGCTGCATTTAGCGCTAATACTTCTTTAACTACTTCCCGTGGGTATACGCTTGCGGCGTTAATAGTCCCCCTAAATAACTCTTTATATTCAAGTATGCGGTTTTGGCTATCTAAGAACAGGACGGCAAACACCTCATGCTCAACCAACGCCAGCTTATGCCTTAAATATTCTTCACTGTCTTTCGGACATGTTAAAGCCCCATGCCTAAATTGCTTTTGAGCGATTATGTAAGCAGCAGCTTCAAGTATTTGTTCATCACTTACTGGGTGATCAAATTCGTATAGTGACTTGTTATTTTGCATTGTTATGCCCTCTTAATGGTTTATGCAAAATAGTGATGTATATGTTTAACGTTTTTGTTTCGCCTCAGTAAAAAATTACTACCACCGGAAAGGATATGTACTAATAACCTAACCGGAGAAATCCCATGCGTTTAATCAAATTAAAAGAAGTTTTACATATCACAGGCTTAAGCCGTTCAACTGTTTATCGCTTTATGAGCGCTGGTGGATTTCCAATGAAGGTAGAGCTAGGTGGTAACTCTGTAGCCTGGGTAGAAAGTGAAGTTGAAGAATGGATAAGTGAAAAAATTGGGAAAAGAGATGAAATTTAACTAACAAATGTAGATTTAATCATGATTAAGCAGTAAGTTAGCCTTATTAAAAGGATTTACAAGGCTAAAAATATGCTTCATGAACAATTAAAAGATAAACAAAGAAAACTACGAGATAACTTCCCTGAGGGCTTAGCATTAAGAGTGCATCGAGCCCTTAGCTGGTTAAACAAATCTGAGCAATGCCATGATGATTTAGATTGCCAGTTTATTTTTCTGTGGGTTTCTTTTAATGCTGCTTATGCCCAAGACACTGAATGCTTAAACTTCAATGAAACACAGTCGTTTAGCCACTTTCTAGAAAAGCTTGATACTCTCGACTCACAAAATCGAATCTATAATTTGCTATGGCATGAATTTCCAAAAAGTATTCGCATCCTTTTAAGCAATCAATTTGTATTTCAACCGTTTTGGCAGTTTCATAACGGCCAAATCGAAGAGCAAGAATACAAACAACGTTTCAACGATGCAAAACGCGTGGCTAACGTAGCTTTGGCAAATAAGGAAACGGCAAAGTTAACCTCCATCGTGTTACAACGACTCTATACCCTAAGAAATCAATTGATACATGGGGGAGCTACTTGGAACAGTAGTGCCAACAGAGAGCAACTCAAAGATGCTGTACAGTTTTTATCGCAACTCATTCCATACATAATCGATATAATGATGGATCACCCTAATGAGCTATGGGGCGACGCCCATTATCCATTGATATATAAATAGCATTAAAAATGGCAAAACTAACAGAAAAGCAACTCTTAGAACAAGCAAATATATTAGCTAGTGAAGCAAATAAAGGTTGTATTAATTCTAAAGAAGAACTTTTAAAAATGCTTAACAAATACCCATTTATCAAAAGCTATCTATTAAAAAAATTAGCTAACAAAAACCGTAAATCAAACTGGAAACACGTTAAAAAACACAATCGTAAAAAAGACGCAACTCGCGCGCCAGGAGTTATGACAGGTCTACTGGGTAAAACCTCCGCACGAACGTGGCAAAATACAAAATAAGATTAACTCATTTTGATTGCATCTTTAACTTTCCCTGATATAGTTACTACAAAATAATGACTTAGTATATTTATGACTAATATCGCATTGGATGCACTCACACATGCGCAGAGGGAACGCCTAGCGTTCATTGACTTTAACCTGCAGTACTTTGGCCAAGTTGCAAGAGCTGATTTAATTCAACGATTTAAAACTGGCTTAGCCGCGTGTACCCGTGATTTTTCATCCTATAAAGAACTTGCACCTCAAAACCTAGTATTAAGTCATACAACCAAAAGCTACCACCGGTTAGACAGCTTTAAACCTTTGTTCGAACATAACGCTGAGAGTATTCTCAGCGCTTTATGCCGTGGTTTTGGTGATGGCTTATCAAGTAATATTCAGCCTAGTAGTTACTGCCAAGATGCAACGCGCTTGATACACCCAAATAGTGAAGTAATCGCGACTCTTATGCGTGCTATTACGTCTAAGCTCGCTATTGAGTGCCAATATACATCACTAACTTCAGGCACTACTTCAAAGCTATTGGTACCCCACTCTATTGTAAATAATGGTACTCGCTGGCATGTACGCGCATTTGATAGAACCAAGCAACAGTTCAGAGATTTTGTTACTACCCGTATTGAATGTCCAAAAATACTTCAACCACTTACTAAACCTGAAGAATCAGCAGATAAAGACACCCAATGGCACACCATTTACGATATAATTTTAACCCCGCATCCAAAGCTAAAATACCCAAAAGCAATAGAGCTTGATTATGCGATGGAAAACGGGCAATTAAAATTAGAAGTAAGAGCAGCTCTATTGGGTTACTTGCTTAGACAATGGAACGTAGACTGCACTGCTGAAGCATGTTTAGATAGTAATGAGTACCAATTGTGGCTACAGAACAAACAATCTGTTTGCGATGCAGAAAACTTATCTATTGCGCCAGGTTATAAGGAATAAATATGAGTAATGGAATAACCCCCTATCATGCAAAATACTTTGCACATGAATTATCAATTCTTCATGCCAATAATGGCGTAGACAGGCTTTCACAATCATTATTCGATGCAAGTGTTGATTTAAATCCACACCAAATTGAAGCTGCCTTATTTGCGCTAGATAACCCTTTAAATAAAGGTGTAGTGCTAGCAGATGAAGTAGGCTTAGGTAAAACCATTGAAGCAGGTTTAGTACTTTGCCAATACTGGGCCGAGCGCAAACGTAAACTACTTATTATTTGTCCTGCATCACTGCGCCGTCAATGGGCACAGGAGCTTCAAGATAAGTTTAACCTACCATCACAAATACTCGATGCTAAGACTTATAATCAACTGCAAAAATCAGGCATATATAACCCGCTAAATAATAAGCAAGTCGTAATAATGTCCTATCACTACGCTGCAAGGCTAGAAGATAAGCTAGTCGGGCAAATGTGGGATCTTGTAGTTATAGACGAAGCGCATAAACTTCGTAATGCTCACCGCGAAAGTAACAAAATGGGCCAAGCGTTAAAGCGTGCTTTATTTGGAAGAAAGAAACTTTTACTTACAGCAACACCACTTCAAAACTCCCTTATGGAGCTTTACGGCATGTCTACGTTAATAGATGAGCATATTTTTGGTGATGACAAAGCATTCAGAAAACAATTTATGCAAGGCGATAGTGACCAACAAGAGCTCAAAGAGCGTCTCGCAGGCTTTGTTAAACGCACACTACGTAAACAAGTACTTGAATATGTAAAGTATACTCAACGTAAAGCGTTAACCGTTCCTTTCACTCCATCAGATCAAGAACAAGCCTTATACGATGCTGTTTCAACGTTTATTGAAAAAGACGACAGCTACGCATTACCTAAACGACAAAAGCACTTAACAGGTCTGATATTACGCAAGCTGCTTGCCTCAAGCTCTCATGCTGTATTGAACACACTTCAAGTCATGAAGCGCCGCCTAGAACAGCTGAAAGAGCAACGAGATAATCACGAAGATGATTTGCTGCGCACCATCATTGAAGATGACGATTTAGAAACTGACTACTTAGACGAAGAAGATATCGATGAGTTGCTTGATGAAGACGCAGCGAAAGAAGTTATTGATGATAAACGCTTAGAGAATGAAATAAAGGAACTTGAAGGTTTTATCTCACAAGCTGAAGGAATCCAAAATGATGAAAAAGCAAAGGCCCTATTACAAGCCTTAGAGCTTGGTTTTTCTCAAATGGCTGAAATGGGCGCGGCCCAAAAAGTTATCATATTTACAGAATCCAAAAGAACACAAGCCTATCTTGCAACGTTCCTTGCACAGCATGGTTTTAAAGACAAAATAGTCACATTTAGTGGTTCCAATACACACACTGAAGCAACCGAAGTATATAAATCATGGCGCGATAAACACGCAGGTTCAGATGTAGTCACCGGCTCCCCACAAGTAGACAGAAGAACAGCATTAATTGAGCACTTTAGAGATAGCGCCGAAGTAATGATTGCAACAGAAGCTGCCGCAGAAGGTGTTAACTTACAATTTTGTTCATTACTTATAAATTATGATTTACCCTGGAACCCACAGCGCGTAGAGCAACGCATAGGCCGTTGCCATCGTTACGGCCAAAAATTTGATGTAGTTGTGATTAACTTCATGAATCAGCGTAACTATGCAGATCAACGAGTACTAGAGTTGCTCACTCACAAGTTTACGTTATTTGATGGCGTATTTGGCGCATCTGACTCTGTATTAGGTAGCCTAGAAAGTGGCTTAGACTTTGAAAAGCGTATTCAGCAAATTTATCAAGAGTGTCGCTCGCCAGCAGAAATTGAAGCGGCTTTTGAGGCATTACAAAAAGAACTTGAAGCCGATATCAACGTTAAAATGCAGCAAACACAAGAGGCGTTACTAGAGCATTTTGATGAAGATATACATGATTTACTCAAAGTAAAGCTAGACCAAGCAAACGAGCGCTTAGATAAAGTATCTAGATGGTTTTGGGCTGTTACTCAGCATCAGCTACAAGAGCAGGCTTACTTTAACGAGCAAGACTATACCTTTACGTTAACCAACCAAGTAGCCGAACAAGCTCAAGGTAAGTACCAACTTATTCGTAAAGGCACACAACCTGAAAACACAGCTCAACAAGCTATTGACTGTCATGCGCACAAATACCGTATTACACACCCCCTAGGAGAGTATGTAATCGATAATGCAAGAGTGACTGACACGCCTAAGAGTGAGATAATATTTGACTATCAAAACCACCCTACAAAGGTATCGGTAGCAGAAAAACTGCAAGGACAGTCAGGCTGGCTATCATTAAACTTGCTAAGAATAGAAGCTTTTCAAACAGAAGAGCACTTAGTCTTTACGGGTATTACCGATAAAGGCCAGTTGATTGATGCTGAGGCGTGTAAAGCGCTGTTTAATGTTGGTGCTACAAGTGGGAGTAGTATTGAATCTACTATTCCTGAAAAGCTCATTGAAACCCAAGCAAGGCAACTTGATGCCAAACTTGCAGAAGCAATGGATTTGAATAACCAATACTTTCAAGAAGAAAGAGATAAGCTTGAAAAGTGGGCGGACGATAAGGTACTTGCAGCAGAGCAAGCCCTTGTTGATACCAAAAACCAAATAAAGTCGCTTAAAAGAGAAAGCCGCCATGCTACATCTGTAGAAGAGCAACAACAAATGCAAAAACAACTAAAGGATTTAGAGCGTAAACAACGACAGCAACGCGCTGAAATATGGGATGTTGAGGATGAAATTGCAGAAAAGCGCGATGTACTTATTGCTGCGTTAGAAGAACGCATGAAGCAAAAAACAGAAACTAAAGAACTATTTACGGTGCGCTGGTCAGTGGTTTAACCGGCTTTTAGAGTATTAAAGTAGAAGCACCGAACCAATTGACAGTTAGTAAAAAATTAAAGAGCAAAACCCAATATGAGCAAGTACAACGAATTAGTGAAAAAATTAAAAGAGATTTTTCAGATAGACAGACCAGAGCTGGATTTTGGTATCTACCGTATTCTTAATGCAAAAGCTGATGAAATAAATAACTACCTGGAAAACACACTTAAACAAAAAATAAGTGATGCATTAGCAACAGCTGGCAATGCCAATAAAGAAGAGCTTGAGAAGCAACTCACTTCAGCTATAAAGGCAGCAGAAGATGCGGGCTTCAATCCTGAAGACAGCCCCAAAGTAAAAGACTTACGCCAGCAAATTATTGCTACATCGCAAGGCGCTAATGAGCATGAAAATGCAGTGTTCACCCACTTACTTTCGTTTTTTTCTCGCTACTACGACAGTGGTGACTTTGTAAGCAAACGCCGATATAAAGGCGACACCTATGCTATCCCCTATGCTGGTGAAGAAGTGATGCTGCATTGGGCTAACAAAGACCAATATTACATAAAAAGCGGTGAGAACTTCGCAAACTACTCATTTAAACTGGATGATGGTCGCAAAGTTAGCTTTAAATTATTAGCCGCTGATACCGCTAAAGATAACCGAAAAGACAACGACGCAGATAGACGCTTTGTTTTAATAGAGCCGCATGCACGAATTCTCATTGATGAAAATGGGGAAGAATATGAAAAAGACTATAGACCTGTTGATGTTGTCAAAAAAGAGGTTCTAATTGATGGAGAAGCTCAGGTTTTTGAAGAACTTATTCTTCAATTTGAGTATAAAGCACTGAAAAAAGGATCTAAACAGGAAACTCAGATAGCCCAAGCGTTAGAAGTTATTTTTTCTGATCCTCGAGTTCACAATAACTGGGTCGACTTAACAACTCGTGCACCTGTAGAAAGTAGTCCTAATAGAACATTATTAGAGAAGCACCTTGTTACTTATTGTCAAAGTAATACATCTGACTATTTTATTCATCAAAATTTAAATGTATTTCTAAAAAATGAACTTGATTTTTATATCAAAAATGAAGTTATGAAGCTTGACAATTTACAAAATGCCGATGTATTTTCCGACATAGAAAAGCAACTTAGAATGATCCAGTGTTTGAGAAGTATTTCTATAGAACTTATTGACTTTTTGTCGCAGCTTGAAGATTTTCAGAAAAAACTATGGGTTAAGAAAAAGTTTGCCGTTGAGTCTCACTTATTAATTACACTAGATCACCTTTCAGATGAAGATTTACAACATGTAATTGAAAATAATAAGCAATGGTCTCAATGGCAAGAGTTAGGGTTGATTAAAGACGATCGCAACCGAACTATTCAATTCTTAAATGAAAATAAATATCTGACAGTAGATACTTCTCTTTTTGACTCAAGTTTTAAAGCTAACGTATTAAATAATATTGAAAACATAGAAGAGCGGGTCAACGGCACTCTAATTCACGGTGATAACTACCAAGCTCTATCCTTCTTACAAAAAAAATATCACCAGAATATTGATGGAATTTATATTGATCCACCATATAACACAGATGCTTCAGCCATTCTTTACAAAAATGGGTATAAAGATTCTAGCTGGTTGAGTCTCATGCTTAATCGTTTGGTTTTAGCGAAAAATTTAATGAAGCCTAATAGCCTAGTTAGTGTAGCTATTGATGATGAAGAAGTTGCACCTTTAAGACTATTAATGAATGAGTTATTCCCAAAAGAAGTAGGCATTGGTACGGTCAAAGTAAACCCTCAAAGCCGTAAAACAAAAGGGAAATTTTCACCTGTTCATGAATACGCTATGTTTTATGGTAATTCAGAAAATGCATTACCAGCATCAATTGGATATGATGAGAACAAGCTAGCAAGATATCCGCTAGAAGATGAGAAAGGTCGATTTTCATGGATGAATTTCATTCGTGCAGGGAGTAATGATAAGAGAAGTGACAGGCCTAAACTTTATTATCCTATTATAGTTACGCCTGAGGATAATATTAGAATTCCGCAAATGAAGTGGAACGATTCACTTCAACAGTACGATTTATTAGAAGAGCTTGCTGACGGTGAAGTTTTTATATACCCAGATAAATTTGAAGACAATAAAAAAATAGAAAAAAATTGGCAGAGAGGCCATGTAAGAGTATCTCAAGAATATGACGAACATAGAGTTAGAAGAGATAAAGAAGGGAAAATAAGCATAGACTTTAAGACTCGAATGGATGCCAATGCGTTACCAACAAGTTGGTGGGATAAGAAAGAATATGCTTCTGCAAACTACGGTGCAGCAGAATTAAAAGAACTATTTAATGAGAAGCCATTTGACTTCCCCAAAGCTGTCGGCTTGGTGCAAAATTCTATTCTGGCTTGTATTGGGAAAGGTAATGAAACTAAAACCATATTAGATTTTTTTGCAGGTTCCGGAACAACAGCTCATGCATCAATGAACTTGCGACGAACAACTAACCCTGAGCTACGATTCATACTTGTGGAACAAGGCGAATACTTTGACACTGTGATCAAGCCTAGAGTTCAAAAGCTAACATTCACGCCATCTTGGAAGGCAGGTAAGCCGACCTCTAACGAAAATGGACTTTCGAGTATATATAAAGTTATCAAAATTGAAGGATATGAAGATACTCTCAACAATATTGCTTTACAAAAACCATTATCTACAGCCGATCTTTTTAGTGTCTCTAATGAAAATGTTCAAAATGAATACTTAGTAAAATACATGCTAGAGATGGAAAGTAAATCGTCACTTTTAAGTACGGATAGTTTTATTAACCCTTTTGAATACAAAATGTCTATTGCCGAAGATTCAGCTGGAGCTAGCCAAGAAAAGAATATAGATTTAGTTGAAACCTTTAACTATTTAATTGGCCTACACGTTAGTACCATTGAATCAAACCTAGATAAAGGTTATGTGCGTATTGAAGGTACACTCCCCTCAGGTGAACGCGCGTTAGTGTTATGGCGTGACTGCGAAAAAATTCAATATGATGACTTTACTAAATTTGCTAACCGCTTTGATTTATTTGCCAAGCAAAAAACTTTTGATGTGATTTACGTAAATGGCGATCATAACTTACCTACAGCTTTCACAGATGAAGGTGCTGATGGTGTTGAAAGTACAAGGACACTGAAGCTACGCCAAATCGAACCTGAATTTTTAGAGCAGATGTTTGCTCCTGACGAATTAGCGTAAGGAGTAAAGCTATGGCTATAGGTAAAGCAACTAAAAAGAAAACTAATAAAAAGCTCAGTTTTCATCAACAACTGGTGTTAAACCGATTTATGTATCGTTTTTTTACTGATGGTACACTGCAAGGGTTAAAGTCTCGTTTGGGTGAAGACCGCTTTGAAGGCATTCATGATGATGGGCAAAGTAATTACTTTCATGAATTATGTAACAACTACTTTAACGCTGAGCTTATTAATAGTGATGATTTAAGGCGGTATGACTTAAATATTGTTAATCATTGGCAGCAAATTACCGAGCACCGTAATCGTAAAGAAGACACTGTGATGAATATGAAGTATTTTCAGTATTTGTCTCTGCTGTTTACGGAAATTTATTTAGACTTTTACTTTAATAAAAAGCAGTTACTACTTGATGGCTTAAACCAGGAGCTTGCTGTATTTAATAAAGAACAAAAAGCCGCTGATAACTTTCAAGGCTATATTTTAGACGAGCTAAACAAGCTTGCTTTTTGGAATGCCACTGGCTCAGGTAAAACACTGCTGCTACATGTAAATATTTTACAGTATTTACATTACTATCAAGCAGGTAACTCGCACAACTATCCTGATAAAATAATATTACTAACCCCGGATGAGCGCCTATCCGCACAGCATTTAAAAGAGTTACATGATTCAGGCTTTGACCATGTAAGGCTGTTTGACAAAAACGGGAATACGCCATTCAGAGGCACAATAGAAGTTATTGATATTAATAAGCTTGCCGATGATATGGGTGATAAAACTGTTGCAGTAGAAGCCTTTGAAGGTAATAACCTGGTACTTATTGATGAAGGCCACAAAGGTACAGGTACGGCTGCAGGTGCTTGGATGAGACGCAGAGACACCTTAACAAAAGACGGATTTGCGTTTGAGTACTCGGCAACCTTTGGTCAAGCTGTCGCTGACGGTAAAACCGTTGAAGCTGTAAAAACAGACATTCAAAAGAAAAAAGCTAAAATGCTTTTTGAAACAACTGCGTTAAACAAACTAGACGAAGACCAATTAGCTAAGCTTGAGCTAGATTATGCAGAGCTGCGCGAAGCACGTATTCAAGCAACACGAGAAGTGTATGGTAAGTCTGTACTGTTTGATTACTCATATAAATTTTTTTATGAAGATGGCTACGGTAAAGAGTCGTTAATACTCAACTTAGGCGATGATAAAAGTGAAGAGCGCCGCTATGAATACTTTACTGCTTGTTTGTTAAGCTTTTATCAGCAGCAGTTTTTGTATAGTAAAAGCGAAGAGCAGCTAAATGAGTTTAATATTGAAAACCCGCTTTGGGTTTTTGTGGGGAGCTCGGTTTCTAAAGAAGATTCTGATATTCAGCAAGTGGTTAAGTTTTTAGCGTGGTTTTTAAATAATGAAAACCAAGCAAAAGCGTGGATTAAGGACCTAGTTGCCAATAAAGCACGAATACTCGATACCAAAGAACGTAATATTTTTCATAACCGCTTTACGCCGCTAATGGGTACAGGCAAAGACGAGTCGCAAATCTATTTAGATATTTTAAACCGGTTGTTTAATACCACTTATACTGGCCAGCGTTTAATTGTTGTTAATTTAAAAGGCAGCAAAGGTGAGTTGGCACTACGTGTAGGTACATCGGAGCCGTTTGGCCTGATAAATGTTGGTGACTCTTCTAAGCTGTATAAGGCGCTAGATGAGGAGCAGTCATTTGATTATATAACCGATGACTTTGCTAAAACTTTATTTAACACCATCAATGATAAAGATTCTAAGCTAAACATTTTAATTGGCTCTCGTAAGTTTACCGAGGGGTGGTCTAGCTGGCGCGTATCAACAATGGGCTTGCTTAACATTGGCCGTGGCGAAGGCTCACAAATAATTCAGTTATTTGGCCGTGGTGTGCGCTTAAAAGGTAAAGATTATTCTTTAAAACGCAGTACACCGGCACAAAGACCTAAAGGTTTGCACCTAGAAAAACTTGAAACACTGAATATTTTTGGTGTGCGTGCAGATTACATGGCGACGTTTAAACAGTACCTTGAAGCTGAAGGCATTACGCCAAGCGATGAAATTCTTGAACTAGACTTTGAAACTAGACCAAGTTTACCAAAAACAAAGCTGAAGACTTTAAAACTGAAAGACGGTTATAAAGATAACCAAAAGAAAGGCTTTAAACGCGTACATTTCCCTAATTTATACGAAGTGCCAGCAGAGTTTAAGGGCAAAATTAAAACGCCTCACATCAAACTTGATTTATATCCAAAACTTGAGGCATTGAGTACTACTGATACGGGTGATAAAACGCCAGCATCTGATCGCATACCAAGAAACATAGATTATAAGGTGATAGCAGCGTTTGACTTTGAGCGTATTTATTTAGCACTTCAAGATTTTAAACTGCAACGAGGCTGGAGTAATTTAAGGCTCGACAAAAAGCGTTTAGAAGACTTTTGCTTAGGAAAAACGGATGTAGGCAGCTCTTGGTATACCTTGCTTATACCAGCGCAAGATCTTGAGATAAAGCTCTATAGTGATATCCGAAAGCAAGAGGATATTATGATCCGTTTGCTAGAAGATTATACAGATAGGTTTTACAAGGCCTTAAAAAATGCCTATGAGGGCCAGTTTTTTGAAGTGACTCATGTTCATGAAGACGATCCAGGTATGCTCAAAGTTTATAATTTTGAAATAGATGAAAGTGATGACGGGTTTGAGTACTCAAAACGTTTAGAAGAGTTACAAAAAATAGTTGCTAGTGGCGATGTTGGTGAAGCTAAAAAATGGGAAGCCCCAGGGGTTGTTGCTGTGACGTTTGATAAACACTTGTACTACCCGCTAATGTCGATAGACAAAGACGCAGGCTTACCATTAAAAATGCGCCCAATGGCATTTGATGCACCAAGTGAGATACAGTTTGTAACAGAGTTACAGGAATTTGTTGATTCTAAACGAGGCCAAGAGGTTATAGGTGACAAGAGTATATACCTACTTCGTAATGCTGATACTAAAGCCAAAGGTTTAGGGTTTGCGCTAGCAGAGAACTTTTATCCTGACTTTTTATTATGGCTGGTGGACGACGCAACGGGCGAGCAATGGCTTAGTTTGATTGACCCTAAAGGTATACGCCAAATTGATTTAAACAGCGGTAAGTTTGGCTTATACAAAGAGATCAAAAACTACGAGCAAGACAACCTAAACCTTAGCTCATTTATACTCTCTGGCACGTCGTTTAACGATTTATTGAATGTCAGTTTATCTAAAGACGAACTAGAAGATGCCAATGTGGTATTTATGGAAGATGGAAAGGACGTTTATTTAGAGAAAATAATTAGGGGCATGGTTGCTTAGAGGATAATAAAATGGAGCTTTTCGAAGGTATTATAAAAACACTTCTAGAGCATGAAGGCTATTGGGTGAGGCAGTCATTCAAGGTTAACTTAACTAAAGAAGAAAAACGTGCAATCGGAAAGCATTCCATTCCAAGACCAGAGATTGATTTGCTGGCCTTTAAGCCGGGTACTAATTCAATGATAGTACTTGAGGCAAAATCCTATTTTGACTCACCGGGGGTTAAAATCTCTGAGCTTTTAGAACATCATAAAATTCCTGAAGGCCGTTATAAGTTATTTACTTGTGAAAACTATAGAAATATAGTTTTTTCAAGGTTAGTTAAAGATCTAGTCCATTATGGGTTAGCGGAATCAAACATTAATTTACAACTCGGACTAGTGGCAGGAAATGTTTATCAAAATAAATCAGACGATATCGCTGAATACTTTGATTCAAATGAATGGTTCTTTTGGTCTCCTGAAACAGTAAAGCACAAAGTCAATGCACTTGCTAAATTAGGCTATGAAAATAACACTGCAATTATTACCGCTAAAATTTTGATGCGTGGCAATCTGAGTCAACCAATACGCAACTCAATGACTACTAGTAACTCATTAAACACTGCACAAGAGGCTAAGCAGTGGCTTTCAAATAATGTCCCTGAAGAATCTTATCAAAGCTTTAGAGCTTCAAAATATTATACAGATAAAGATATCTGGTTCTTCACAATTCCTATCGATTTCTTAAGCTCTGAGCAAAACGAATTAAAGTTACTTCTAGCTGAGCCAGATTACAAAAACTTTCACTTTTTAAAAGTTCCCCGAGATTACCTTGTTTCAAATAGAGATAAGCTAAGCATCAGACAAACTGGAGATAAAATTGATTTTCATATCTGCGCTTTATCAGATCGAAGATTTACAGATATTAGAGGTGAAGGATTAAACCTAGCCCAGTTTGAAGTTAAACCTAGATAGAAATCCAATAAAAATAACAATTATGGTGATAAGTCAATATGTTTGCAGCAATTGAGTCTGTTTTACAGAGTAAAATATTTAAAGTTTTCATATGCATTCTACTTGGGATTTATGTTTGTTTGATGATTATTATCCCTATAGATAATGGCTGGCAGCCAGCCATTTCAACATGGAAAGAATGGCAAACATTTAATGCAGCAATTATTGCCTTCCTATCCACATTGCTAATTGTCCATAGTTCTAAAATAGCTGAACATTACAACATGCAAAGAAAAAGAAATGCAGCTAAAGCTTTCATGCCGATAGCTTTGGCAGAGCTATGTGATTATATGAAGTCTTTAATACAGCTGTTAGAAAAGCTTCATCAGGGAAACGAAGTATTTGAATTAAAGGTTAAGCCCAACATACCTGAGCAGGCATTTAAACGCGTAGAAAAGTTTATTGAAGAATCTGTGCCACAAGACCAAAAGTTAGTAGAGCATTTAATTATTGTAATTAATTGCATACAGGTTTTCGATTCCCGAATAACCACCCTACTTACTGACAAAAATATAATGAATAAACAAGAGAGAGCTTTTTACCAAATCAACCAATTTATTCTTCTACATGCCTTGGTCTCAGGCATGTTTGGTTATATTCGTAATAATGTTAGCTCTTATAATATTGATAAACTCGATAAAAATCGTTTTGACATTAAAGATTGCCCTTTGTGTATGACTGACATTGAAATGGAAGAATATGCCAATAAAGAGATTAATTTTGAGCTTTTTGTAAAGTAGCTATCATAGACACCATATTGTATGCCTCCAGTTTTCTAGTGGTATAATTACTAAATAGATGTTTTTTATATTAATTTGAAGTTGTAAATATGAGTAAAAGGATTTGGAACAAACCTGGCATTCCGCATTTGGGGTGGGAATTTATTAGAACGTACTCTCTAGATTTCCCTGCAGCTACGTGTGAAATGTTTGATCAAAAAAACATTAGATATCTCGGTGTTTTGAAACATGAAAATATGAGGGAGAAATAAAGGTCGGGCAAGATTGTTCTGAACTGATGATGATCCCAGGTAAAAATGGTTTCCGCTGGCCAGGCACAGACATTCTTATATTAGAAAATGAAGATACTAAACAGTTTGGTATTATTAAAGGTGGTAAACCCTACCCAGAAAGGTTTTCATCATTAAAAGAGGCCCAAAATTGGGCAATAGATAATAAAATCTATCTATAGTTTCAGCGTTACATAGTTGATAACTAGGTCCTATAAGGTAAAGAACTAGAGTCAATTCAAAGCCAATGCTCAGGAATTTGTAAGTCGAACGACTTAGCTGCATATCTTAGCATTGAAATGATTTCTTTATGTCTAAACTGATCGTAAGCTTGAGTTTTATTCTTCAGTTCTACTAGCTTTTGTAATTCAGGTAAGTTGAACATATTCAATTTATATAAGTTACCCCAGGTAGCTTCTCCAAATAGGTTATAGATAATTTCTGTTCCATCACGCTCACTAGCTAAGCGCTTTTCGCCAGTTATTAGCGAGACAGCTTTTTCAGCTTCATCTCTGCTATCGTAGGTATTTAGTTGTTTCATTTTTATCCTTATAGCCCTACATCACATTAAAAATATTCCTAACCAATATAGCTTACTCCAATGTCTAACAAAGCCAGAATGAACTTTGTAAGCTACATACACAATGTAGGTTAAGTCTTGCCGCAGATGATTTCTTGGACTTTATTACGGTGTACTTCAGCTTTATTCATAAACTAGCTCCTTGTTAAAACTGATGCTAATTTGGGGGCGTCTGTATATATCTAAAGTTATTATTTATGTTCAACGGACTTTTGTTTTATTTTGCCACTTTTTGTATTTTTAGCAAATGGAGAATACGATATACTATTGAGATATAATGACAGGTGCATGGTGAATATAAGTGCGACAAGTGTTTATACCAAAAAAGAAAGTAAATGTGGTTAACAGACTTCTAAAGGAGTGTAAGAAATATCAAGGAGAGTATCTACCAACGAATCATGGCTCAGGTAGTTGGGCGACTACTTACTCACGTGAATTTTTAAAAGCGTCCACTGAGCTTTATAAAATTCTAGTTAATGCTAAGTCACCTTGGCCATTAGATGATTTATCAACACTATTTATTGAAAATAAAATACCATCATGCCGGGGAACTAAAATGACCCCTGATAAAGTTGAGTACTTATTTAATAAGCATATTAAACACAACATATAGACTTATCTTGGCGATACCTTACCTCCGGATACAACCCAAACACTTGTTTTAGATCTTTTCGTTTTCTTTTTATCCGCATTTTTATAACTATACGCTTAGCTCTTTAATCAACAAGGCTCCCAGCTGACGCGTATTAAATGGATTTCCGTTGCCATTTAAAATTGAAACCCCTAACTCTTTAGCAATATCACGTAAGTAAGGCTTACTTGGTGTTACAAGCTCATTATTTAAAAATACTTCAATTGTGCCGTTTTCAAGCTCCAGCAATTTGTAGTTCTTCCATGTTGCTTCTTTTACATTTAGTAATATACGTGGTTTTGTCGGTGGATTTATTGGTCTTCCTATAGTTTGCTAGACACCTAATGAGTTACATTGTAATACAGCTTTTACCCGTTGCTGCATCACTCATTAGTAATCTAGCTTGCTCAACTGGCATATCTAACAAAGTTTCAACTTGCATTTCGTCTGTATTGATTCTTAAAATAATTATACGATCGACCAATTCTAACGTATTAGTATTAAAGCTAATATGGCTGCCTGTATGCATCCTACCTGTTGTTTTAACTGATATACGCTCGCCTGTACATCATAGCCCGCCTGGTTAACCTCTGTTGCCATACGTCCATTCGTAATTAGTGCAGCGTAAAGCTCCCCAATTCTACCAGTTAAATGTCTTAGCTCTGTCGCAGGCACATCCCAACTTAACTCCCTTTCTAACCAGCTCATTGCTTCACTAAGTGATTGAATGATTTGTATTAAAATAGCTTTCTTTGCTCACAACACAGTACTGCAGCAGACCTCTTAATTTTCAATATATTCCCCTAAAGGACAGCGTCTAGTTCCACTATACCTATCGAGTATAGTTTCTCTTATTTTATCTAGCAGCCAAGCTTTAGTTACATAACGATCTTTGTAATAACGATAGTTTTTTAGAAAAATCGATATAATTAAAAATTCATTCTGAGATAAATCATATTGGAAATCTAAGAGTATTTTGTTTGATGCTTTGTATATTATTTTAAAATTGCACTCCTCTCTCAACAACAGAATACTTCCTCCACTCTGCGCTAATTTATCAATTAGAGTTCGAAGCTCAATTTCTAACTCATTTAATCTCGTTAGATGTAATTCTTTTTCTTCTTGGTCTAATTGATACTGTCTAAATTCATTTTTTTGCTTTTGATGAGTAATAAATATCAGCAAACCATAAAAGATAATACAGATACAAAATAAAATAAGGCTATACGATTCCATAAACATCAACTCTTATATAGTACTAACTGTAAAAATAAAACACTAAATTACCTTCGATAGATGCTTTGTACCTGATATAGATAATAATCCTTGAGATGCTTTGTCTATATGGTCGCTCCACCAATTCATTAGCTCTCTACGTTTTTCTATGTAATCAGCTCTGTTATAAGCAGAGCGAACCTGGTTTTTATCTACATGCGCCAATGCGGCTTCTATTATATCTGGATTAAACTCATGCTCATTTAATGTAGTGCTGCCAAGCGAGCGCAAGCCATGGCTTACTAAGCGGCCTTCAAACCCCATGCGTTTTAGAGCCATATTAGCTGTCTCATTGTTGATATGAGTTCTCGGGTTTCTGTCTGACGGAAAAATAAAGTCTCTATGCCCTGAAATTGGTTTTATTGATTCTAATAACTCTATAGCTTGATTTGATAGAGGAATGGCATGCTCTCTGCGCTTTTTCATTCGTTCAGCTGGGATAATCCATAGTTTATTCTCAAAATCAATTTCATCCCAACGAGTACCGGCCGCTTCACCTGGGCGGGTAAGAGTATGTAACTGCCATTCAATCAAAAAGCGGGTTACTCGTTTAATTGACGCCGTTGCAAGCGTTTGCATCAATTCAGGCAGCTCTTCTGGTTTTAACGAAGGCATGTTTTGTTTTTGCGGCTTTTTAAATGTTTCTTTTATTCCAGCAAGCGGATTAGCTTGAATATAACCACTATTAACTGCATAGGTCATCACTTGGTTTAATCGTTGGCTCAAACGCTTAACTGTTTCTAGAGTACCTTTAGCCTCTATAGGCCTTAATATTTTTATTACTTGTGGTGCGTTAATTTTGCCAATAGGGTATTTACCAATAACCGGCAGTATATGGTTATTTAACGATCGCCAAATATCTTCGCCATGAGCTTGCGTAAAATCAGGCTTTTTAACCTCAAACCACTCTAAAGCTACTTTATTGAGAGTTAACTCTTCTTGAGCCCGTTTAAAAGCTAAGGTTTCATCTCTATGCTCTTTTGGATCAGTCCCTAAAGCAACTAGTTCTCGAGCTTCCTGCGCGAGCTTTCTAGCATTAACAATAGATATATCGGGATACTTGCCTAACCCCATGTTAATACGCTTTTTTGTAATTGGATGGTAGTAGTTAAAGTTCCAGAGCTTTGAACCACTCTTTCTAACTTTTACTTGTAGACCGTTGCCATCCGATAAAATAAGATCTTTATCTTCTGTTTTTGCTTTTTTTAACGCTGTATCGGTAAGCTGCTTAGCTGCTCTTGCCATAATAAATTAACTCCACTCTAATTTAGTATTCCTTATTATGGCATTTTATTAAAGGAATACCATAAAAGATACTAAAGCTTTAAGCTTTGGTGGGATGCTATAGGACGCCATGAAACGCCAAGTCATTGATTTATATTTGTTACAGGCACAAAAAAGGACGTCCTGAGACGTCCTAATATTGAATAATGGTGGAGGAAGAGGGATTCGAACCCTCGTTAGGGATAAACCTAAACACACTTTCCAGGCGTGCGCCTTCAGCCACTCAGCCATCCCTCCACGGTGCTGCAATTGTGTAATGCAACAGCGCGCTATAGTATGAAATAGACCCTCAAGGTGCAAGGCATTTTTAAATTTGGGCCTTTAAATGCTTATTAATCAAGCAACACATACCTATAGGCACAAAAAAACGGCTAAATCTAAGACTTAACCGTTTTTAATTTATAATTTAAAAGTTATTTAGCCATGCTCGCAGTAAACTCAAGCATGCGATTTAAGGATTTAAGTGCGCCTTCGCGTAAATCCATATCAACGAATACTTCTTTGCCTTTAGGACTTATGAGGGCTTCCTCAATCGCTTTTAAGCCATTCATTGCCATCCAAGGGCAATGTGCGCAACTTTTACATGAAGCGCCCTCACCTGCCGTAGGAGCCGCAAAAAACTCTTTATCTGGACATAGTTGCTGCATTTTATAAAAGATGCCGCGATCAGTTGCTACAATAAACTTTTTATTGTCCATTGTTTGCGCTGCTTTGATTAATTGGCTCGTAGATCCAACCGAATCGGCAAGAGCAACTATTTCTGCTGGTGACTCAGGATGAACTAATACGCCTGCATCTGGGTGTAGCGCTTTCATGTCTTTAAGTGCTTTTGTTTTAAACTCGTCATGTACAATACATGCGCCATTCCACATAAGCATATCAGCACCGGTATTTTTTTGAATATAACTACCAAGGTGCTTATCTGGGCCCCAAATGATTTTTTCGCCTTGCTCATCGAGGTGCTCTACTATTTCAAGTGCACATGATGAAGTTACAATCCAATCTGCACGTGCTTTAACAGCCGTAGACGTGTTTGCATATACAACGACTTTACGATCTGGGTGCTGATCGCAAAACGCAGAGAACTCGTCTATCGGGCAACCAATATCTAACGAACATGTTGCTTCAAGCGTTGGCATAACAACCGTTTTATTTGGCGTTAAAATTTTGGCTGTTTCGCCCATAAATTTTACGCCAGCAACAATAATCATATCTGCGTCGTGACGTGCGCCAAAACGCGCCATTTCTAGCGAGTCGGCAACGCAGCCGCCGGTTTCTTCAGCAAGTGCTTGAATTTCAGGATCGGTATAATAATGGGCAACAAGTACTGCATTTTTATCTTTTAGTAATTGTTTTATACGCGCTTTATATTCGCCTTGCTCGTCTTGTGTTAACGGTGCTGGCTTAGGGGGGAAAATATAACCTTCAGGCATAATAGTTTGAGCTAGACTCATGTTCTCGACCACTTATCTACAGTGCATTAATTAGGGCGAATTATACGAGAATATGAAAGCAAATAACAGCAAACTAGTAAGGCTGTTTATAAAAAATAAAGTGGGAAATTAAAAAAGAATATAAAGGAAAGTATTAGAGAGTGGTGGGTCATGATGGATTTGAACCATCGACCAATTGATTAAAAGTCAACTGCTCTACCAACTGAGCTAATGACCCG